>CAVVXG010000048.1:0-111686 GCA_963752125.1 uncultured Pseudomonadota bacterium
GCAGTTTCGCCGCCGACCTGGTCATGACCACCCTGTCCAGTATCGGCAAGGCTGTTTCCGAACAAGGTCGCTCCAAGGCGGATGTCGATCGCATCGCCGTCGCCGTGGGCGACATGTTCTGCTTATACCTCGAACGACTCTCAGGTTGAGAAGACACCCTCTTACAGGGCAAGCTGTGGCGAATCGGCAGCGACATCAGATCCAAAAAGTCCCAAGGAATCCTTCATGAGCGTGAAACGGCTGGCGCTCGCGGTCCGCCATGTTCATTTCGAGGATTGCGGCACCCTCGCCGACACGTTACGCGCGCGTGGATTCGAGGTTCGCTACGTGGAGCCATGGCGCGACAATCTGGATGAGCTCGAGTCGGCTCACCCGATCTGGTCGTGGCGCTCGGGGGTCCCGTTTCAGTGTATGAAGCCGAACGCTATCCATGGATTATGCAGGAGTTGCGCTTGCTCGAGCGCCGCCTGGCGGCGCGCCGCCCCACACTGGGGATCTGCCTCGGAGCGCAGATGTTGGCCCGCGTACTCGGCGCAAGAGTGTTTGCCGGCCGCAAGGAGCTCGGATGGGCGCCACTTACTTTGACCCCGGAGGGTAAAAGCTCCATCATCACTGCCTTGGCGGCGGAAAACACCTCCATGTTGCACTGGCATGGCGACACGTTCGACCTGCCCTCAGGAGCCGCCCTACTGGCCTCCACCGAGGTGGTTGCCCATCAGGTGTTCTCATGGGAGCGCTTCGTGCTGGCATTTCAGTGCCATCCTGAGGTGCGGCCTGAGGACATCGAGTCATGGCTCGTCGGACATGCCTGCGAGATCGGCGCCAGCGCGAGTGTGAGTGTGGAACAGCTTCGCAACGACACACAGCGTCTCGGCCCGACGTTGGCCGCCCGTGCAAAATTGGTTTTCACCGGCTGGCTCGAGAGCGTCGGACTGTAATGAATTAACCCAACACGAAGGAGACTCTCGTGGCAGTCAAAATCGGCTCTTCCCTGATTTGCGCGGTGTTCTTGATCAGCGGCACTCTGGCCTCCGGCCAGGAGCGTGAGCACGAGCACGGCGACTGCGCCTCAGCGGGCCGACGCCGCGTCCACCGGAACATCAGCCGGGCGAGCCGCATCCAGGACCACGCGGCTATCAGCGGGTCGCGCCACCTGCGCGGCTGGGACAAGCGCCCGCCAACGGTGGATCGCGAAGCTTATAAGCATAACTTCCAGGCGGCGCACACCTATCACATCGGCGCCTATCGCCGGCCGTCGGGCTGGGCTCCCCATCATTGGGGCTACGGCCAGATCCTGCCGCGCATCTACTGGGCCCCGCAGTACTTCATCTCCGACTACTGGCTCTTCTCTCTCGAGGTGCCACCGCCAGGCTATGAATGGGTACGGGACGACACGGACGCCGCGCTGATCGATACCAACAGCGGGGAGATCCTGCAGGTCGAGTACGGCGTGTTCGCCTGAAAGTGCGCGGTGACGGCTCGCTGCGGCGAGCCGTCACCACTTGAGTCCCGTCAGCAACCCGGCATAAATCTCAATCCCATCCCAGAGATTCTGCAAGCGCAGATTCTCGTTGGCGCCGTGTTGATTGTTGTCCGCGTTGGCTAGCGGCACTCCCACGATAGGTAGCTTCAGGGCGGCGGCGAAGGTGTACATGGGTACACTGCCGCCGAGCATCGGCAGTTGCAGCACCGCGGCGCCTGTGGAGTGCTCGATTGATGCCACCACCGCCTGTACCGCGGGCTCGTTCATATTGGCGCGGTACGCAGGATAATCCAGACTCCACTGCGCCCGGATCACCTTCGGGTGCGCGGCACGGGTCGCAACGTCGGGTTCCTGGCTCACCACGTACCAACCCTGCGCGCGCAGAAAAGCCTCGGTTCCGGCGCGAACGCGCTCCGGCGTTTGATCCGGCACCAGCCGGAAATCGATGGAGGCCCGGGCCTCAGTGGGAATCGCGTTGGCAGCCTGGCCCTCGCCGACATCACCGGAGCGGATACCGCGAATATTCAACGCCGGCCTCGCGATCGAGTCGGCAAGCCGCTGCGAGCCCTCGGTACGCCCCAATCCCAACTCCTGCTTCAAGCCGCTCTCGACATCCGGCAGATCGACCAGCACCTGTTTCTCCTGCGCTGTCAGCGGCCGAACCTCATCATGAAAGCCGGGAATGAGGATCCGGCCGTCCTCGTCGCGCATCGCAGCCAGGAGGTGAACGATCTCGACGGCCGGATTCGGCGCCCAATTGCCGTAGTGCCCGCTGTGCAACGGCCGGTTCGGCCCGTAAACGGTCAGCTCCACGGCCGACACGCCGCGCGCTCCGAAGAAGACCTGCATGCGCCCGGAGGGGTGCCGCGGCCCGTCGCTCAACACAAAGACGTCTCCGGACAACAACTGGCGATTGGCGCGCAGGATGTCCGCGAGATGTTGCGATCCTTGCTCCTCTTCGCCCTCGTAGAAAACCTTGACGTTCACGGTCGGCTGAAGGCCTGCTGCTTTCAGCGCATCCAGAGCGGTCAACATCGCCTGAATGGGTGCCTTATCGTCGCTCGCTGAGCGAGCGTAGATCCGCCATTCGGGGTCGATGCGAGCGGCGCGCTGCCAATCGACATCTATTGAGGTCGTAGCCGTGGTGCCGGCGCGGATGACCGGCTTGAATGGGTCCGAGCGCCAGGCAGCCTGACCAGCCGGCTGGCCATCGTAGTGCGCGTAAAAAACGACCGTGCGCTTCGCCCGAGGCGCTTTCAACTCGCCATAAATCGCGGCGGGAGTGCCCGGCGCCGCCGACAGCAGCTGCGTGTGGAAACCGCGCTTGCGCAGGGCTTCGGTAATAAAGGCTGCATTCTGATCGATATCCTCGACGTGCGTCGCAACGTTCGGGATAGCCAGCATCCGGAAGAACTCCTCCAGGATCTGGGTCTCATGGGCAACTCGGTAGTCCCTGACCTGCTCGCGCAGCGGCGCGGCAGCCTGGGCGCCGGCCAGCGCCAGCAGGAACATCAAACCACGGATGATGTGTTTCATACGGCGTTCGCTTCTTGCGAAAGAACACCATATCACGGCGAACCGCCGGCACCGGCCACGGTTCGAGTAAGGACGGCGCCGGTGCCGTAAGCGCTGCCCGTTCCGGGCCAGAGCGCCCCCGGGGTTTACGGCGGCGAGCGCGCGGGGCCGCGGTCCTTAACCCCCGCACGCCGCAATCTTGAGGCTCGCATCGCACGCCCCGCCTCCCCGCGGAAGCCATCCACACCCGTGCCGCGCGGCCCCGAAACCAGCCGGCATCGCCCAAGCACACGCCCGTATTACACAGCCTTTGTGTAAGTACTCGAATTTATTAAGGATTGTTCCTCGTTCAGAAGAATGACTTCGGCTAGAATGCCGGGCCATTTGACCCCATTGTTTCCGGCCCCAGCTCCCCGGCTCCATTTATCCGACCTGGGCCTGGGCCCCTAAACCCACCGACCTAATAGACAGTCACGGAACCTGCCATGCCCCGCACTACAGCTCTTTCTGACATCCGCAACATCGGGATCATCGCCCACGTCGACGCCGGCAAGACGACGACGACCGAGCGGATTCTTTACTACACGGGGCGTAAGCACACGATCATCGACATCCATGACACCAAGGACCTGAAGACCTCCACCACGACCGACTACCTCGAGCAGGAGCAAAAGCGTGGTATTACGATTCAGAGCGCCGCGGTGTCCGCGTTCTGGCGCGATAAGAAGATCAACCTGATCGACACTCCTGGCCACGTCGACTTCACGATCGAGGTGAACCGCTCGCTGCGCGTGCTCGACGGCGCCGTCGTGGTATTCGACGGCGTGGCCGGTGTGGAGCCGCAGTCTGAGACCAACTGGCGCCTCGCCGACAACTACGGCGTGCCGCGTATCTGTTACGTCAACAAGATGGATCGCAGCGGCGCGAACTTCCTGCGCTGTGTGGACATGATCAAGAAGCGCCTCGGCGCCCGCCCGCTCCCGGTGCAGATCCCGATCGGCTCGGAAGACAACTTCAAGGGCATGGTCGACCTGGTCGAGATGAAGGCCCTGGTATGGGACTCGGACGACAAGGATGCCGAATGGCAGTCGCTGGACGTCACCCCGGATCTCGCGGACAAACTCGACATCACCGTGCCCGCCGACCGCCAGATCCTGGCCGACGTCGAGAAGTTCCGCACCGAGTTGATCGACACTTGCCTGGAGATGGACGATGAGGCCATGGAAGCCTACCTGACCGACGGCAAGCCGCCGTCAGCGGCAGTGCTGCGCAAGTGCCTCCGCAAAGGCACCGTCACATCGAAGTTCAACCCGGTCCTGTGCGGCTCGTCCTACAAGAACAAGGGCGTGCAACAGATTCTGGATGCGGTCGTCGACTATCTGCCGGCTCCGGCCGATGTCGAGGCCATCAAGACCGTCGATGCGGACGGCAATTCGGTGGGCGAGCGTAAGTCCTCCGACGACGAGCCGTTCTCGGCGTTGGCGTTCAAAGTCATCAACGACAACTACGGCGCGCTGACCTTCGTGCGCGTTTACTCGGGCGTGTTGACTCGCGGCGCGATGGTGCAGAACTCCACGCGCGGCAAGCGCGAAAAGATCGGCCGCATGGTCGAGATGTTTGCCAAGGAAGCCAACCCGATCGAGGAAGCGCGCGCTGGCGACATCATCGCACTCGTATCTCTCTCGGAAACCGAAACCGGCGACACCCTGTGCGACGCAAATAACCCGGTGGTGCTGGAGCGCATGCGCTTCCCGGACCCGGTCATCAGTGTGTCGGTGAAGCCGAAGGTCAAGGCCGAGCTGGAGAAGTTCAACAGCGCGCTCGGCAAGATGGTCCGCGCCGATCCCTCACTGCATCTGGAGACGGATCGCGAGACGGGGCAGACCATTCTGCGTGGCATGGGTGAGTTGCACCTGGAGGTCACCCTGGACCGCATGCGCACCGAGTTCGGTGTGGAAGGCACCATGGGCGAGCCGCAAGTGGCCTACCGTGAGACCATCACGCGCAAGATCGAGGAGCAGTACGTCCACAAGAAGCAGACCGGCGGCTCGGGCCAGTTCGCGGAAGTGTGGATTACCTTCGAGCCCCTCGAGCGCAGCAAGGGCTTTGAGTTCGTCGACGAGACCGTCGGCGGCTCGGTCCCGAGGGAATACGTGCCGGCCGTAGAAAAGGGCCTGCGTATTCAGAAAGAAGACGGTGTACTCGCGCACTATCCGACGGTGGACTTCAAGGCCACCCTCACGGATGGCAGCTACCACGACGTCGACTCCAACGCGCTGACTTTCGAGATCGCGGCAAAGGCCGCCTTCCGTGAAGGTATCAGGAAGGCTGCGCCGATCCTGCTGGAGCCCGTGATGAAGGTCGAGACGGTGACCCCAGGCGACTACCTCGGAGACGTCATCGGCGACATCAACCGTCGCCGCGGCATGATCCAGGAGCAGCTCGAGCGTGGCGCCAACATCGCGGTGGTGGCGACCGTACCGCTGTCGGAGATGTTCGGCTACATCGGCCAGCTGCGGGGTATGACGAGCGGTCGCGCCTCGTTCACCATGGAGTTCTCGCACTACGATCCGGTGCCGAAGATGGTTGCTGACGAAGTCATCGCCGAAGTGGCGAAGGCCAAGGCGGCGGCTAACGCCTGATCCTTTATGGGGGCAGGCCGTTCGGCCTGCCCCCACGGGTCTAACCGACCCCAGCTAAGCTCACGCTATCACCACATCACGGACGTACGTGATGCGTGCTGTCGAACAACCGACAGTAGATGCAGTGCGCATCGCCCTTGAACTCGATCCACAGGTGCTTGATCCAAGGCTGCTCGTGGCGCGCGGCGGCATGTTCCCAGGCCTTGGCGTCCAAGTCCCGGTGGGTCACCTCCGAGGGAGCCGCCAACTCGATGATCTTCGCCGCCCGGTCAGTCTCGATGGTACCGCGCGGATGCACGGTCACTGTCGCGGCGCCGTCATCGATGCGCTTGACCAGAACCTCGACATAGTCGCGGTCGGCATCGGACTTGAACAGGGTGCGGAAGTACTGTACGAACTTGCCCCGGAGCAGTTCGGCTGGCATGTAGCCCGCGCGTCCCGGCTCGCAGGCGGCAGTCAACTCGACCCGGTCTGTTGGGAACCCATCGCGTACCAGCTGGAGCCGTACGCGGTGGGCAGCCTCGTAATCGTTGAATACAGCGAGCAAAACAGCACTCATGTATCCCCCTAAGTGAGTTCCAACGTCCTTATTGCAGTCTACGCCGCCCTCGTAGGAACACCAACATTGGGAAACGGCGTATTATTCGCTGCGCTCGAGCTGGACTATACGTAAAAGTGCCTACCCTACAAGGGCTTACAGATGTCAAAGATCCAAGAAGCCAACCTCAAGGACCTCCACCCCACCCAGCTGACCATCGGCAAAATCGTGGTCGCGGACAAGAAAAAGAGCTTGGCCGCCCTGAGTGCCGCCGACCAACGCGGCTTCATGCAAGGCCATCCCATGCCGGCCGTCGTGGGCCCACAGGGCAAGCTGTATATCACCGACCATCATCATCTCGGGCGCGCCGCGCTGGAGGCGGGCGTGACCTGTGGGTTCTTTCAGGTGGACGAAGACCTGTCGAAGTGCAAGTTGGACGAATTCTGGGAGAAAATGAACGATAACCAGTGGGTCCACCCGCTGGACGAGAACGGCGTGCGTCATTGTTATTCGACCCTTCCCGACAGCCTGGGGAAGTTGGTCGACGACGTCTACCGCTCACTGGCCGGATATGTCCGTGACGCTCACGGCTACGACAAAACGCCGACCGCCTTTGCCGAATTCATCTGGGCCGATTTCTTCCGCCGTAACATTGCCATCGAGACCGTCCAGGCGGACTTCAAGACAGCGGTGAAGGAGGGCATCTCCCTGGCCCAGGGCCGCTGGGCCAAACACATACCCGGATACAACGGCAAATAGAGGCCGCGGGCGCCAGCCCTCCTCAGGCGGACTCCATGCCATAGTGTTGCTTCGTCGTGGCTACCGACGGGGACGCCAGGTAATCCAGCAGCGCGCGTGCCTCGGCAGGTTGAGCACACCCGGCGGAAATGCCGCCTGAAAAGACAGTGATAGTCTGAATTGCGGGCGGCAAGGGTCCGACGACCTCGATGCCGGGCAACGACATGAGCTCGCTCAGCTGCTGAAACCCCAGCTCCACCTGGCCGCCGGCGATCAGCGAGCCCACCGGAACCCCTGGGGGCGGCACGACAATCCGGCCACGAATCTGCGCCAGAATGCCCCAACGCTCGAACAATTTTTCCAGATAAACCCCGCTCGGCCCGGTCGAATAACTCAAAGTCCCGGCAGCCAACACCGCGCGTTTCAGCGCCTCTTCCGAATCCACATCCGGCCGCGCAGCACCGGCGCGCACCGCAATCGAAACACCTGACTTGACCAGATCGACCCGGCTGTCGGGCAGCAAGCTGCCGGCGGCGATCAAACTGCCGATGGCAGTACTTGACAGAATGACCACATCCACCGCCTCGCCGGCGCGCACACGCTTGGCAACATCCACACCGCCCGCGGCCTCGCTTGTCACGGTTCGCCGGGTTGCACTCTGGTATTGCGAGATCAGCTCATTCAGCAACTCGCGAGTGGCCATGGAGGACAACAGCTTCAGGGGGCGGGCAGGCATACGGGCACTCGAGGCATAAACATCGGCGGGAGCTTAACATGGGGCCCCGCCGGGACGTCCTTCGAGCCAGGGGGTGGAAAGTCACGACCGGCCGTCGCATCCCCCTGGCGGACACGCCGCGGCTCCAGCCGCACCTCGTCTCGACCCTGAGCGCAATCTTTACGGCGTTGCCCAACAGTGCAGGTTCCCCTCCATCACCAGAAGCGTAGTATCGGGAGTGGGACAAAGCCACCTGGGAAGACGGTCATGACTACGTCAATCAGCCTTGGCAAACATCCATTGATGCACGTGGAGGTCCGCCACGTTCCGGCGCTTCAATCCATCGTGTGGTTGCGTCGAGGCTGGGAGGACTTTCGGCGCCTTGGCGTGTTGAGTCTGGCGCATGGAGCGCTGATCGCGGTTCTCGGGGCCGTGCTTCTCATGCTCTTCAGTACCAACGCGTACTTGTTCGTGGCAGCCATTTCGGGCTACCTGCTGGTGGGTCCGGCCATGACGACTGGCTTATGTGAGCTGTCGCGGCGCCGGGCGGCGCGCGAGTCATTGAGCGTGGATGATTCCCTGCAACCGGTGAGCCGCAACACGGGTAGTCTGTTTCAATTCGGCGCGATACTCGCAGGCGTTACGGTGCTGTGGTTCATCGCCTCGGCAACCATGTTGCAAACGGTCCTGCACACCTCGACACCCAGCCTCGCGGTGGCGCTCTGGGGCGGCTTGACCGATGGGGTAACCCGCCCGCAGCTGTTGGGCTATATCGCTTGCGGCGCTGTGCTCGCCGCCATTGTGTTTACCTTGTCCGTCGTGGCGGTACCGCTCATTATCGACCGGCAAGCGAGCGCCCTGGATGCGATCTGGGCCAGCATCAAAGTGACCTTCGCCAACATTCCGGCGATGCTGGTGTGGGCTGCTTTCATCGTCCTGCTCACCGCGTTCGGTTTCGTCACCTTGCTCATCGGCATGGTGATCGTCGCGCCTGTACTCGGGCATGCGACCTGGCACGCTTATCGCGATCTGGTGCGATAGAGCATTGCGCGAAAGCCTCTCCCCCGCCACTGTGAACAGCAGCCGGCGGTATAACAATCATGCCATGCGGCCCATGCCACCACGGCATGCACCCGAGTTCTCCTGCCACAAGTTTTCGCCCGGATAACGCCCGATAACGTTTAAGTAACAGTAAATTACTGGGTCGCAGCGCGCACAGCGACCAAAGTACCTGCCGTCCACACAGCACTTCGTGCACCCAGCAGGTCTCCCCGTGATTCAAAATCTCTGCATCTGGCTCGCCAGTACCGCGCTCAGCCACCAGTTCGCCGATCTGGGGCTGGTTCGTCCCCACCGTGCAAACCGTTCACATTCTCGGAATCGCGGTCGTCATTACCCTGCTGTCGGTCCTCAACTTCAGGCTGCTGCGCATCACCCGCAGCGGACCACCCTTACAGCGGATCGCTCAGGGCTCTTTGCCGTGGGTGTGGCGAGCCCTCCTGGTGCTGCTCACGACCGGGGTACTGCTGACGATTACCGAACCCGCACGCGAGCTATTGAACGATGCGTTTCGCTGGAAGATGCTCATGGTCGTCGTCCTCGCCTTTCTCACAGGGGTCATCCAACTCGCACTCAAGAGGGACCCGGACTACTGGAGCGCCTCGCCGCAGCGACGCTTGCAAGGCGGCGCCATTGCCGTTGCAAGCCTGATCCTGTGCGTGAGCATCGTGGCCGCCGGCCGCCTCATTGCCTACATCTGAGGGAATGACCATGACCCTGATCGATCTCATGCATGCCCTCGAGAGCCAACCCTTCGCGGTGGCCGTCGCCGAATCCGGCTGGCTATTCCCGATCTTCGAGACGATTCACGTATTGGCGCTGACATTGGTGGTCGGATCGGTCGCGATGATGGACCTGCGCCTTCTGGGCGTCGGCAGCAAGGGGCGTCCTATTTCAGAGCTCGTGTCCAGCATGCTTCCCTGGGCGTGGACCGCGTTTGCGATCGCCGCAACCTGCGGGTTCCTGCTCTTTTCCTCCAAGGCATCGACCTACTACGACAACCTGCCCTTTCGCATCAAGGTGATCTGCCTCGGGCTCGCCGCTGTGAACATGCTCGTCTTCCATTTCATCACCGGCCGCAAGATGGCGGACTGGGACCACGGCGCGCCGCCCGTACAGGCGAGGATGGCGGGTTTGATTTCCCTGACACTCTGGATTGCGATTGTCGCAACCGGCCGGTGGATCGGCTTCGTGCTCTAACCGATCCTACGGGGTCGTTGGCCCGCGGGCCGATGACATGCCTGCGAACAACGCCTCCAGCTCCTGCCCGCACTGCTGTGCGTCCTGAAACAGGACTGTGTGGAAACCGAGCTGGCGGGCAGCCTCGATATTGGGCGAATGATCATCAATGAACACGCTCTGGGTCGGGTCCAGTCGGTACTGCTGCAAAATGTGTCTGAATATCGCTGGATCCGGCTTTATGAGCTTCACATCGCCCGATATCACAATCCCCTGAAACACATCCCAGTGATCATAGCGTTCGCGTAAATACGCGAACGTGTACGAGGGCATGTTGGAAAGCCCGTAGAGGGACATGCCGCGCTCTTTGAGCTCTCGGGCGAGCGCAACCGATTGCTCGATCGGTGTCAGAGAGTGCCTGGTGATCTGCAGGAGCGCACGCATTTCCTCTGCTGGCCGCTGCATCCGCACAGCGAAGCGCTCAGCTGCGGCTTCCTCTTCGAGAAAGCCTCGATCCATCTCGATCCAGTCCGGGTGCTGGAAGACAGCCTGCCTCACCCGAGTACGTAACCTCACGTCATTATAGAAGCCATCAATGATCTCCTGAGGCTTCCAACGGACGAGCACCCCGCCGAAGTCAAAAATCACGTTGCGAATCAGCATTTCCGGCGCCTTTGTCATGGCTGTGGCTGTGATGCGAGCCCCGACGTCGACCCCGGCATGTTGGTGCATGCGGGCCAGCTGTCATTCCTCCGACGCAAGATAGCACGTTGCGGGATACGGCAAAATCTCTGCATCGGATCACTAGTGTGCGGCAAATGGCTTACCGCGCAGGCTCACGTAAACAGCGTCGAGAACCTTTAGCCGCTCCATATTCGGCACGCTGCCGGTGGAGGTTGCATCGACGAGATATTGAGTCGCGCCGTTCTCACCGTTAAAGGCAGGCCAAACGGGAAGGCCCGGGCCATTCGGATTTCCCGATCTTGCAAAATTCACCCAGTAGTCGGCCATTTCGTTGGCCAACTTTCGGTCTGCCGCGCTCCAAGACCATGGCGCCTGATCCAGGTGATCGAAGACATACCAGAGCTCCGCGAAATGGCTCGCACCCCACCCCTCATAAACCGAGCCAGCAGGGAATGGCGGCCGCTGTTGGAAGGAGTAGTAGTAGGCCGGGCTGTGGCCGGTACCTGCTTGCAGCCGCACCCAGGCCCACATGTCCCAAGCAAAGCGCAGATCAGTCTCGAGATCGAGCCGTGCGTGGCGCGCCTCGGAATCGGTCGCGTGGGGATAGGCGGCAATGAGCGCCGCGGGCAATGGGCCGAAGGTGTTGTTGAGATCCTCGGCAAAGGTGGACGCCTTCACGCGTGTAGGATCTGCCAGCGCGCGAGCCTCGTCCGCGTTCGACCCGATAAGCAGGGGAACATCGTTCTGACGCCCTGAAACGAAGGTGTCATATGGGCTGTTGGGAAGCACGTAGGGTTCGATGACAGGATGAGCGATCGAGCCGCCAGTGCCACCGAGCAGAGCGGCTGCCGGGAGCTTGCGCGCTTCCTGGAGTGTTGCCACACCCAGTGAGGAAAAGTATTTTTCTCCTTCGCGCTCGGCATTGACCAGCAGATAGTTGGGCGCGAGCTCGAGCGGCTCGAACAAGCCACCACTCTCTCCAATCGCGCGCTGGAACAAACCCTTTGCGCGAGGCGCGGCCATCAGCTCACTCACCGCCATTGACCCGGAGGATTGCCCCGCAATGGTGACGCGTTTGGCATCGCCGCCAAAGGCGGCAATATTGCGCTGAATCCACTCGAGGGCTGCGATCTGATCCATGAGGCCGTAGTTCCCGGAGGAGTGATGCGCGGACTCACTCGTCAGCTGCGGATGAGCCAGAAACCCCAGGGGCCCGAGCCGATAGGCAATGGTGACCATGACCACGCCCCGGTGCGCGAGCCGGTCGCCCCAGTACAGCGGCATTGAGGCCGATCCGTTGGTGTAGCCCCCACCGTGGATCCAGGCGATCACGGGCAGACGCTCAGTCGGCCCCTGAGCCGGCGTCCAAATATTGAGATAGAGACAATCCTCGCTCGTGGTGGGTGGTGTTTCGCCTGGCATGGATACGCCTTTCTGGATGCAGGCGGGCGCAAAGGTATTGGCCACACGCACACCCTTCCAAGGCGCAACCCGCTGAGGCTCGCGCCACCTGAGCGCCTCCAGAGGAGGCGCCGCGTAAGGAACTCCCTTGTAAACAGTCAAGCCGTTCGTGCGCACACCCTGGACGGCGCCGGACTCGAGCAGGACCGGCCCGGCCGTAGCCGAGCCACTAAACAGATATAGGGCCGCCAACAGAGGCACCGCCCGCCAGCTCTTTCGCATGAGGACTCCCATCAGCCAATTCGGCACCACTGTGTGTCCTCGCATCCGCTGTCAGTAGACCTGCTCATCACATTTCAGGAGCGACTCATCACATTCGCCCCCCAAACGAAGCCCTGGACTGCTCCACCGCCGCGCCGGCAAACTTAAGGGGATGATCCAATCGAATACTCTCGAGCAAAGTCGCGCCCTCCGCCCCCTCCCCAGTTGGCTGCGTGTGGGCGGCTATGGGTTCTTGTATTGGCTGGCGTTCCTGCTGGTGCTCGAGCCCGATAATGCGTTGCGCGCCATCAGCGCAGGGCACGGGCTGGCGTTCGATCACGAGCTGCTTCGCATCGCCGTTGCCGCCCTCCTCGGGGCGGCAGTGACGCCGGTCGTATTAGTTCTGACGCGGCGATTTCCAGTACTCGGACCTGGGCTACTGGGTCCAGGGCGCTGGCACCGCGCATTGATCCACGTCGCGGGTGTCGTCGGCTTGGCGTCCGGCTTGATTGTCGCCTCGTGCTTTCTGGCGGCGTGGGTATTTGAGAGGAAGTGGCTGCCCTCGGTGGCAGAGGTCCAGCACCAGATGGTCAGCAACAGCCTGCTGTTGGTCTACGCCCTATCCGCTCTGAGTGCGATCGCTCACGCGGTACATTTCTTTCGCCCCCAAGGGGACTCCCAGACTTCAGCTATCCAGGTAGGACCGCTGACGCGCATTCCCATCAAGACACGGGGGCGCCTCAGCTTTCTGAATATAGAGGATGTCGACTGGATCGAGACGCAGGGCAACTACCTGGCGCTGCATGTCGGCACCGCGACCCACATGATCCGCGCGACCGCGACGAAATTTGAGGCGCAGTTGGATCCCAGCCGCTTCGTCCGCATACATCGCCGAGTCATTGTCGCGACAGATCGGATCCGGGACTTGCAGCCAGTCGCCAACGGGGACGCCATAGTGCGGCTCTTGGATGGCCAGGAGCTTCGAGCGAGCCGCCGCTTCCGCGGTGTTATCCGGGAGCGATGGCCCAGCCATCCCTGACACGATCAGCACCTTGGATCTCTACGATGAAGGAGCATCCGAGTCCGCCTAGACCCGGACCGAACCGTACTTGTCCGTTCAAGCGCGCTGCCGCCTGTTTCACGATGGTGAGGCCGAGACCGCTACCACGAGCGTCGCTGCGCCCGGTGCCTCGATAGAAGCGCTCAAATATTCGCTCGCGCTCGGTGTCGCAGACACCTGGCCCGTCGTCAGTGACGCTGAACAAGAGAGTTCCGCCTCGAAGCTGTAGTTCGACGACAATCAGACCGCCGTCACGCCCATAGCGAATGGCGTTGTCGATTAAGTTCTGCAAAATAGACCGGAAGGTGTGCGCCTCGAGGGGAAATAACAACCTGTCCGGGGCGTGCAAGGAAAGCTCGATGTTGCGTTTGAGCGTTGCGGGAACGAAGTTGGCCAGCTCCCTTTGAGTGAGGAGAGCCACATCCACGGCGCACAACTCCGTATGCCGCTGCATTTGCAGTCGCGCGACTACCAGCAGTTGGTGAATCAAGTGGGACGCCCGCTCAATGGCGCAATCCAGCCGGTCCTGCGCCTCAACCCGTTCTGTTGCCGTACCGGCCTTTATCAGGGCATGAGCCTGAGCGGTAACGACAGCTAACGGTGTACGCAGCTCGTGAGCCGCGTTGGCAACAAACAGCTGCTCGCTCTCGACCTTGTAGCGTAGCTTCATCAGCAAGTCATCGAGCGCCGTCACCAGCGGTTTCAACTCCACATGTCGCGCTTCGATCCCCACGGGCGACAGATCAGCAGGCCCTCGCGCGGTGATCGCCCGCGAGAGCCGCCGCAGTGGCCGCAGACCGTGAGACACGGCCAGCCAGACGGGCAGCAACACAAAGGGAAATGCGATCGTCATGTAATACAACAGGTCGTCGGACACAACCCCCATCAACCAAGGAACGCTGACGAGCGTGCGACCCCAAAGGACTTGCCATCGGGACGTATCGAGCTCGAAAACCTCGAACGTTTCGCCGTGTACGAGTTGATAGGTTGGGCGCCGCAGAGTCCCGCGCAAGGACAAATCGGCCGCGGGTGGCGAAGAGTAGATCAAGCTCTGGTCCCGCCGGTCGCGAATTTGGATCACCACGGTCACCCGCAAATTTCCGCGCCGGCGTACACCGTTGTCGATCCGCTCAATGGCCGCCCCAATGGCGCGCGCGGCGGCCGGCTCCTCAACCGTCGCCAAAGCGTCCTGCAACTCCAGCGCGACGGACCATTCTGCAAAGTTTGCGAGGTCAACCGCATGTTGCTGTCTATACTCCACATAGTGGACACAAAGCAGCGCCGCCCAAACGAGCGGGTAGCCGGCCAACAATGCCAACACGACGCGCCATGCAAGCGTAGGCCGGAAGAGATTCTTCATGCGAGCAGCATGTAGCCCACGCCGCGAACGGTGCGAATGCGCTGCGCCCCAATCCGGCGCCGCAGATTCGAGACGTGCACCTCGATCGCACCGAAATCCAGGGGGTCCCCGAGCGGCTCCAGTCGCTGCGCCAGCTCGCTCTTCGGCACCACCAGTCCAGGCTCGCGACTCAACTCGACCAACAGGCGAAATTCCCGCGACGTCAGCTGCAAAGGCTGACCGGCGAGTCGCACGATGTACCTATTGGGCTCGATCTCGAGGTCGCCTACCTTCCAGACCTCACTCGCTTGCTGCGCGCAGCGGCGGACAACGGCGCGGATACGCGATACCAGCTCAATGGGGGCGAACGGCTTGACCAGGAAGTCGTCCGCGCCCTCATCGAGGCTCGCTACCCGCTCTTCCAGGCCAGTGCGGGCCGTGATGATGATGATCGGAACGCTCAATCCTTCCCGTCTCCATTTGGAGAGCAGTTCGTAGCCGGTTCCGTCCGGGAGCGACACATCCAGCAGGATGCAATCAACAACAGCGCTCTCGAGGAACCGTCGTGCATCCGCAGCGCGACGCAACCACTCCCCCGTGATGCCTTCGGCCTTCAAAGCCTGTAAGAGCGCGCGGCCTAGATCAAGATCGTCTTCGACCATCAGGATGTGCATGCGACGTATTGTGGCGAGTGAAGCTTAAGGTTTCCCAAAGGTTCAACGCGGCACGATCCACTTTCGGCCGCAAGCGTTATAGGACGCCGCTGCCCTTACATGTCACACCATCCAACGGCTCTGGTGAACTATGGAGAGAGAGATGACGATGTTGATGCGCAGGTCCTTCAGACACCGGTATTCCGTGGCAATCACCGTTTACGCGCTCGGTGCCATAGATTCAGCCCGAGCGGGCGATTCTGGGCCTTTCGTCGGAGCCGACCTGGGTTGGGCTCGGTATCCGCGGAACTATTATACTGTGGTCTCATCCGAGACGACGGTCTCCTCCGCCACTGTCCTGACCAATTCGACACTGGATCGGGATCGGCTGGGTTGGAGTGTTTCCGCAGGCTATCGGTTCAATCGCTACCTGAGCGCGGAGGCGGGCTTTGTCGATCTGGGGAGCATTGCGGGATTGTTGACCGATCCCTCAGGCGTTACTGCAGCCAATGCGCAACTGCAGTTCACGGTCAAGGGCGAAACGGTGGCGGCCGTGGGCTCGCTTCCCTTTGGCAAATGGGATCTCTTCCTGAAAGGCGGCATCTTCTTCGCCGACACCCAGCTGACAATCGGCACTGGCAGCACCGCGTCGCAAACTCAACACGGACTGATCGGTTTTGGGCTCGAGCGCCACTACACAGAGAATTGGAGCGTGCGAGCCGGGTTTACGGATTATCTTTCGGTGGGCGACGCTGCGAGGATACATGGCCCGAATATCCGAGTGGTGTCTGCTGGGTTGATGTATGCCTTCTAGCGTGGCGCTCGGACCAACTCAACGTTGTGCTGCCTTGACCTCGGTGTAAAGCCAGCGGATAAAGCTCTCCGCTGTCTGCTCACTCTGGGGGACCTGCATATCGAAAGGCGCCGTCGGTTTTGCCGAGATGACCTCATCAAGCGATTTGCCTTGCGAGACCAGCGCCGCCACCCGGTCACGCACCGCGAGTATCATGTCTCGGTGGGCTATCAGGGCCGCCCGGTCGGCGACGGGACCGTGTCCCGGAATGATCTTGGTCGTCGGACCGGCGCGCCCGATGGTCTCGCCCAGCCCGTCGAGCAGTCCTGCGAGCGAGCCGCCGTTGTCCAGATCCACGTAGGGGTAGCCGATGCCGCGAAAGTAATCGCCCACGGCAAGGATGTCGTGTCCGGGGAAACTGACGAGAGTGTCGCCGTCAGTGTGAGCGTTGCGGATCGGAATCAGATGCACTTCTTCCGCGTTCAAATGGATGGTTACCGGACCGTCATAAGTCACCACGGGCAAGGCTCCCGGCGCTGCGGGCTTGCGCGGTGAGCCATCCGGCCCCGGAAGGGGATGCTGAAGGCGCGCGCGCAGCTGATCGCGGCTAAAGATCAACACACCCAGCTTGGCGAAGTTCTCGTTTCCTCCGGTGTGATCGGCATGAACATGCGTATTGATGAGAAAGCGAATCGGCTTGTCGGAGATCTTCTTGATCGCCGCGACCAGCCGCTCGGTGAGGGGCGCGAATTGCGCATCGACGAGCAACACGCCATCGGTACCGGTGAGCACGCTGATGGTGCCCCCCAATCCCTCCAAGAGGTAGAAGTCATCCGCCAGGCGGGTGGTCTTGATCTCCACTTTGCTGAAATCGGGCCTGGGAGCTCGCACGGCCGGCGATTGCTGAGCCTGAATGCTCGCCGCTGCGATCAGCAGAATCGAACAGAAGAACGTACGGACGGATGAGGGCGTGATCACGACGGTTCCTCCTATCGCCGGGCTGTCATTCTCGTCATCGGCCAGATCAGTATGCCAGCAACGGAACAGCGGCAACGCATCTGTCATGAACGAATTCGCGGCCCTTCCGCTGTGGTCGGGAGAACCGGCAGCCACTTGGGTGGTTAAGAAAGTGACCTGCCGCACGGAGCGCCGCGAGGAATTCGATAGGATTGATGTTCGCAGCGCGGCCGCCATTTCACGGGTCGGCGAGCTTGTATTCAGGGAGCGACATATGCAAGACGATCACGCTTCTGGCCAGAAGCAATCTCAGCGCACTTCGGGGCGATGGCTGGTTGCCGCGGCCCTCTTCTGTCTCTCGACGGGGTCTGCGATCGCAGCCGACGGAAACCTCGACGGCGTCGTCTCCGACGCCATCTCACAGCTGGGCGTGCAAGCGAAAACGGTCGCCTTGCCCGCCGATCTAGCCCTTGATACGGCACTTGCGATCAAGCGAGGCGACTACGACACGGCCACCAAGATGGTCAACGATGTCCTCGCCCGCAGCCACGCGCAGAGTCTGGACTTCTATCCATTCAACGTCTTCATGAGCTCCATGACCCGTGGCGACGACCCGGCACTTCTTGCGCGCCTGAACGACTGGCTCACCCGCACCCCGCACTCCGCCATAGCTCACCTCATCCGCGCCAAATACTATGAATCCGCCGCCTGGGCCGCGCGCAGCGCCGACAATTGGTTCGAGGTTCCAGACAATCAGCGCAACCTATTTTCGAACTACCTGAGCCTCGCCACTGCCGACGTGCGCAGCTCCATTGCAATCAATCGCAAGATTCCATGGAGCTACTATCTGCTCATCGATGTCGTTTCGGGAAACGCCAATGCGCCGCAAATGGAGACGGAGTTCCAACACGCGATCAAGGTTTATCCGAACTACTATGAGCTATACCGGCTGAGGCTCAAGTCACTGACCCCTAAATGGGGCGGCTCCGTCCAGGCATTGTATGACTTTGTAGACAGATACGCCGCCCACGCGCCGGCAAACTCCCAGCGCAAGCTGTTGTATTTGCATCTGTATGCGTATCTCATGGATGCCGCATGGATGGACTGCAGCGGCCTGAAGGCCGATACCCTGCAAAAATGTGTGGACACGAACCTGCGCCATTCCCTTGAGCCCAGCCTTGCGGACGGCATTCGCAACGCATTCGACTTGTACAAGGTTTCCGACCCGATCGAATTCAATAGAGCTGTGTGGCCGGTCTTGAGAATGATGGCTGGTACACCCGGAAGCGAAGCATCGGCCTTCCCTCCTGTTCTGCAGACGGCTGCGAGCGTTATGGGCAGCGATACACAGATGGTGAGCCAGTCGGAGCACAACAACTACGTGCTGGACGACACTACCGCAAAGGTGTGGGCGAATATCGGCAACACGGCCAACGCCGACAAGAAATTCCGACAGGCATTGGCGGACGTCGAGCACACGTCGTTCCCGGATGAGGCACAGAAGGATGAGGCCCTTGCGGAAATTCTGGACGACATGACGAGCTTCGCAGACCATAACTCCCAGTTCATCGACATCATCGTCTATCAGGACGCGGCCAACATGGTCGGTGGCCAAAATCACACGAACACGCCTTATATGAAGTGCTACGCCTACTATCGACTGAAGCACTTTAACGAAGCGGTCACGGAGTGCACCAAGCTGATCGAGGGCAACGGAAACTACATGCAGTCACATTACTGGCGCGCCAAGGCGCATGAAGGGCTGCACGAGTGGGACGCGGCACTGGCGGATTTAGGACCTGTCGCGGACGGTGCCAACAATTGGTTTCGCGTTGGAGCCGCGCTCGACATGTCGTACATCCTGGGAGAAAAGCACGACTTCGCCGGCGAGCTTGCCTCGCTCAATCAACACTCTTACCTCTTCGATGAGCGCCTGCAACCAAAGGACGATCTTGCGGTGAGCTATAACAATCGCTGTTTTGCGTACATGCAGCTGAATCAGCTGCAGAAGGCCCTCGATGACTGCCTTGCCTCGTTGAAGTACGGTCGTATTCCGGATGCGTCTTTCAAGCTGCAGGAGCTCAGGAAGCGTTTAGGCTCCAACAGCCCGTCCTAGCGCGAGACGCCCCGTTATCCGGCAACGATTGCCGCACTATTCAGCGACTTGCGGACCTGATACCCATGCTGCAGCCCTAGAGCACATGGTGTTAGTTGATTGGACCGATGCGCCGCGGCTGCGGCCAGTCCGGCAGCCGCCAATTCATCCAGATACCTACGGCTCGCCCTATCAAGTGGTCGGCGGGCACGAATCCGACCGCGGGGAAGCGACTGTCCTCACTATCGTTACGATTGTCGCCCATGAAGAAGTAATGCCCCGAGGGGACCACCGCATCAAAATCAACCGCGTGCCAGGCCGGTGCCAACATGATCTGGTGCTCGCGCCCGCCGATCGCCTCCCGCCGCAGCTCCGCACCGGTAAAGCCGTAACCACCGCTGTAGCGGCCATCCGGCACCACTGACACAGGAGCTCCGTTGATCTCGATGTGATTGTAGCGAACGACAACGTGGTCTCCCGGCATTCCCACAAGACGCTTGATCAGGTTGATCGGGGGACCCGAGGTCGAGCGAAACACAACGACATCGCCACGCTGCGGCTCCCAGGTCGACAGGACTTTCGTGTTAAACAACGGCAGGCGCAATCCATACCTGAATTTGCTCACCAGAATGAAATCCCCGTCCACCAGGCCCGGCATCATGGAGGCGGAGGGAATCCGAAAAGGCTCGAACACGAACGCCCGGAAGAGTAAGACAACGAGCAGGACTGGAAACAGGCTGCGCGCGTAGCCGACCAGCGCGGGCTCGGGAGCCGAGCGACTGGCCCCGACCGAGGATCCAGCGACAGCCGGCGCGAGGCGCCTGGCTCGCAGAACGAAACGGTCGACAAGCAGGACGAGGCCAGCAGCCGCCAGGACAAGAAACAGAATGCCGGAAAAGTCACTTCCTAATGGCATTGCCGGATACCGAGTTGAAATCTGCGGTTGTCGCTGCCACGTTGCTTCGCGACAAACACTGCTGCGGCATGTGTGCTGTCCCACGCGCCCATGTGAGAGCTCCGGCGCTGAGAGCCGTCACAGCGAATATTCTAATGAGCCGCCTGATGGGTGCGCCGTCACGCGTCGAAGGCGTGCGCGAAGCGGCACTCCCCAGAGTCCGTCGCAACGTCGGACGGCATAGCGAAAGGTACAAGCCTACGGACAAGCAAAGTCCAATTCCGCCGACCACGGTAATCAACCAGCCGAAATCGGCTGTTAGCCCGAGGGGACAGGTGCTGCGAATCTGCCCGGCCAGAGTGAAGACGCCGAGTAGCGCCACAGCTTCGATGGACAATCTCAGGACAATCGATGTCGCAAGGCGCCGCAGCCGCACGCCGTGGGAAAGCGTGTCAATGCGCCGGCCTACCCTGCGAGCGACTTCCACCCCACTGATGCAAAGCGCTAAGAGCACTTCGCCCCAGTACCACGCTTGCGTTCTATTCAGCTGATACTCTTCGTCCAAATCACCGATGAGCGACTCCCTTTGGTATGTCGGCCCCAGGCGCCGCAGCAACCACGTCGCCATCCGTGGAGGTACCCTCACCGTCATGCTGTCTGACCCTTTAAACCCGGCACACCCGCGCTGAGCCGCAACAGCGTCGCGTGGGCGTGGCGAGCCTCCTGAACGCCCGCCAAGGTGGCTGCGTAGTAGGTGCGGGCTCGGCCACCCCGTTCTGCGGTAGGCTCGCCGAGAGTTGCCTTGACCAGCCCCTTGCGCTCGAGGCGCTCGAGCGCCGCATAAACGCTGGCGAGCGCGACCTCCCGGCCGCTCTTCTCCGCGATCTCACGTGAAATCACGACACCATACGCATCACCCGCCGGGCTCATCACCGCCAGCAGAACCATCAACTCGAGCTGGCTCAAGTATTCGCGCTTCCTCATTAATTCTATACTAATGAAGATATAAGCCGGACGCAATCTCTGCCAGACGTCCCCCCACCCTTCCAGATGGCCGCGGCGCTGTCCTTCCGGCTGATCTGGAGACGCGGTAACGAGGATGGCTCCTCATAACAGTCATGTCGGGCCGATTTCCCGGATGACCGGATCAACTTGTGTTCGGGGAACGTTGCGCGAGTGCGGTTGCTACGGATCGGCAGTATCTGGTCAGCAAGCTCTCCCTCGCCTATATCTATCCCCGCTACGCTCAGTTCTTCTTTGCGAAAGGGATGCCGCACGCCAGTGTCGCAATCGTCTGGCTCGTCCGGAGCTCCCTTGGCGCGGTCTTCTTCTGCCTCGGCGGTGGCCTGGCCCTGCGGACTTACTTCAGGGAACAGGGCACCTGGGTGGATGCGCAGCGCGCCAGGGAATTGGCACGTTTACGACAGGAGAGAAACGAGGCGGACCTGCGGCTGACCGTCCTGCAGGCGCAGGTTGAGCCTCATTTTCTGTTCAACACACTCGCCTCGATTCACTCGCTGATACGGCCCGATCCGACCCGCGCGGAAGCGACCATCGAGGCGCTGGTCGACCATCTACGTGCGACCCTGCCGAAGTTTCGCGCCGAAATCGGGTCGCCGCACTCCACGTTGGCACAGCAGATCGAGGTGTGCTCGAGCTACCTCGCTGTGATGAAGGTTCGGCTGGGTCATCGCCTGCGGTATGCGGTGGACGTTCCGGAACATCTGCGAAGTCACACGTTTCCGCCTCTCATGTTGATTTCCCTCGTGGAAAACGCCATCAAGCACGGCATCGAACCAAGTCCGGCCGGCGAGTGCCACCGTGGAGGTTCACGGTCAAAGCGAGGAGCTTGCGGTGAGAGTTGCCGACGATGGTGTGGGGCTACGCACCGGCGTTGGCGGAGGGGTAGGTTTGAACAATATCCGTGAGCAGCTCGCCGCAAGGTTTCAACAGCAGGGTGCGTTGATAGTTCGCGGCCGAACTGTCGGTGGCGTGATGGCGACGATCAGAGTGCCCTACGTGAGGGCCCACGCATGAATCGTCCCCGGGCACTCATCGCCGCAGACGAGGAGCCGCAGCGCCTGAAGCTGTCGGAGCTGCTTGCCGAGTTGTGGCCGGAGCTGTCCATTGTGTCGCAGTGCGCGGACGGCCTTGCCGCAATCGAGGCGCTCACGAGCCTGCAGCCCGAGGTCGCATTTCTCGACATTCGCATGCCCGGCCTTACGGGATTGGAGATGGCGCGTGCGGCAAGTCCCAGCACCCATGTTGTGTTCACGACGGCCTACGATGAGTATGCGGTCAGCGCTTTTGATCACGGCGCTATCGACTACCTCCTCAAGCCCATCAAGCGTGAGCGACTCGAGCAGGCCGTCACCCGGCTGAAAGAACGAGTGGGCTCGGCCAACGCCCCGGACATCGGCCCGTCCATCAATGCGGTCGAAATGGAGTTGGAATGGACATTGCTCTCGAATTGAAAGACGTCAACAAAGCCTTCGGCGCCACCCGGGCGACCGATGGCTTGTCCCTCGTGGTGCCGCGAGGCGCCACCTACGGATTGATTGGCCCGAGCGGCGCGGGCAAGACCACCGCCATCCGCATGATCATGTCGATACTGTTTCCGGACTCCGGATCGTTGCGCGTGTTGGGGCAGCCTTCGGCGCTGGATGCCAAGGACCGCATCGGCTATCTGCCCGAAGAGCGGGGGGTTTACCCTAAAATGAGGGTTCGCGCCTTCCTGTCCTATATCGGCGGCCTGAAGGCCCCCGACCGCGCACAGGCATCGAGGCGCGCGCGGCGCAACTGCTCGGGCGGTTCGGTCTTGCCGACGCCAGAGCCAAGAAGTGCGAGGACCTGTCCAAGGGCATGCTGCAGCGGGTGCAGTTCGTCGCCGCCATCGTTCATCAGCCCGACCTGCTGATTCTCGACGAGCCCTTCAGCGGCCTGGATCCGGTGAGCGTGCGCCTGCTGAAGGAGTTGATTGCCGAGGAGCAGCAGCGCGGCGCGACCATCATCTTCTCCACCCATGTCATGGCGCATGCCGAGGAGCTGTGCCAGCAGATCGTGATGATTCACAAGGGCCGCAAGGTACTGGACGAGCCGATGTCCGGGCTGCGCCGCCAGTACGATGCGCGTACGATCCTGCTTCGAGCCTTTGGAGGCCGCGGCCGATCTGATGGTCCTGAAATCCGTTCCGGGCGTCGAGCGCATCAAGCTCACCGACGAGGGATGCGAGATCGGGCTAGCGGCAGACTCGGAACCCGCGAGCACGATTCGACACATTGCTGCCGCAGTCGCGCCCGCACGCATCGAGTTTGCGCGAGTACGCCTGGAGGACGTGTTCATACGGATCGTAGGCGACAGTGCAAGCTCGGAGGAATCGCGCAGGGTTCTGCGAACTCATCTGCAGGGTCTGCAAGGTCTTAGTCAAGAAGGCGCCTCATCATGATGCAGCGGATCTCCATGGTCGCCGCGCGCGATTTTATGGCGACGGTCAGCAGCAAGGGCTTTCTCATCGGGCTACTGCTCATGCCGATGATCGTACTAGTCTCTGGCGTCGCGCCACGCATCCTCAACTCCCGCAGTCCCGATGTCGTCGGGCAGGTCGCCGTGGCCGATTCGACCGGCAGTGTCAGTTCGGAATTGCGTGCGGTGCTCACCCCCAAGGCCATTGGGGCGCGCAGGGAACAAGCCATGAAGAACGGCGCGGCACTCGGCGGACAGGGCCGGAACCCGGCCATCCCGAGCATTTCGGTCATCGAGAGGCCGCCAGCCGAGCCGCTACAGATCGGCAAAAATTGGCTCATTCAGCCCGCAGATGCGTCAGAGCGTCATCTTGCACTTGTCGTGGTGCGCCCTGATGCCGTTGTACGCCACGCGGCAAACTCCGAGTACGGATCATATGACTTGTACATCTCGACTCGGCTGGATGATGCTACGGAGGCCATCATTGCCGACGCAATGCAACAGGCATTGAGGAACGCTCGCCTGAAAGCCGCAGGTATCGATCCGGCCGCGGTTCAAACCTCGATGAACGTCGTCAAACCGGCTTCCGTCACGGTTGCGGCCAATGGGGAGAGGCAAACCCAGCGCGGATTTGCGCGGCTGCTGCCGGTGATCTGTGGGGTGCTGATCCTCATTGGAGTCATTACAGGTGGACAGATGCTGCTGGTCTCCACGGTGGAGGAGAAATCCAGTCGGGTAGTGGAAGTGCTACTCGCGGCTGTATCTCCGCTGGAGTTGATGTGGGGCAAGCTCCTCGGGCAGCTTGGCGTGGGTTTGCTGATGCTGGCGGTGTACCTGGGCTTGGGGATTCTCGCGCTCGCGCAGTATTCCATCATGGGGTTGGTCGATCCAATGCTTATCGTCTACCTGGTGGTGTTCTATTTCCTGGCTTACCTGGTGTACAGCGCCTTGATGTTGGCGATCGGCGCGGCCGTAAGTCGGACGGCGGATGCACAGTCCCTGATCGGGCCGGTCATGTTGGCCATGATCGTCCCGAACGCGTTGGTGCCGATCATCGCGCAAGCGCCCAACTCGACACTGAGCGTGGTTATCAGCTTCATTCCACCGCTCAATTCGTTCGCCATGCTGGCGCGGCTGGCATCGCAGACGCCCCCACCGCTATGGCAGGTGTTTGGCTCGGTGGTGGCGGGACTCGCAGGAGCCTGCATTGCGGTGTGGTTCGCTGCGAAGGTATTCAAGATCGGCCTGCTGATGCACGGCAAGCCTCCGAATTTTGCCACTCTAGTGCGGTGGGCGCGCATGGCCTGACCACGCCGCCCAACCCCTGCCCATGCGACATACACGAGCGCCCGCACCAGATGCTCAATTCAGCTCATTCTTCTCTTCTCCCGATTGCGATCGGCCTGGTGGTGATCGCCGGGCTGCTGTTTGCCGCGCACAAGCGTAAGCACCCCCATAAGAAGCACTCGAAAGGAGCGAGCGCTCTCGGGTGGGCGTTACTCTTTCTGACTTCGGGGCGGATGCCGCCGCCCCCCTCCGGAATCGCAGATCGAGCAGGACCTTCAGGCCAGAAACAACAGAAGACAAAGCGCCGCAGAAGATCACGGTCGGTAGGTGCTTGTTCGGGCTTGAGATCGTGTAACCTTTAGGTTACTCTCGTATCCCGTTTCGGTACCAGGGAAAGGCCATGACGGATACTCGTCGAAAGCTCAGCGATTCACCTCCTCGATGGCAGCAGCGTAGCTGGGGTAGCTGGGGTAGCTGGGTCGAGTTTGGTGCGCTGCTTGCGGGCAACACGCTTGTCATCCTGTACACGCCTTTTGCATACGTGTTTGGCTCCGAGTCATTCGAAGCACGCCACGGTTATGCCATCTACATAGTCAGCTGGATCGTCGGAAAATCGCTGTACCTGTATGTCTTCCGCCGCAAAGAGAGTGCCGCGGAACTGGCCGCCGCAAAGGACGCTGTCCGTCACGGCCGCGCGAAAAGGATGTCATTTGCAGCGAGGTGGCTCTTCATTTTGTGCATTCTGGGTGTTGTCAGTCTCGGGTGGTTCGCCCCTGAACCTCATCGCACGCACATATTGGCCCTTGCGGTACCGCTGTTTGTTTTATTCTGCGCAACCGAGCTGAATATCGTCGTTCACCCGGGTGAAACATTGATGCCGAATCCACGCGATGAGATGCTGACATTCTTTAAATCACGCATGCTGCAGGCAGGTTATATTGCCTCAATTGCGGCTCTCGTCGCCCTGTACTTGACCTATCTTGTTGCTCCAGTGTACGTAGGTCTACTGTTACCGGCGGTCTTGGCAACCTGTCTCCTCGTCCCCAATCTGGTGTACAACCGGCTTGATCGTCAGGCTGGACGCGATGTTTGACGAGCAACTCGGCAACCGTCTTAAACAGTGGCGAGCCACGAAGAAACTCACCCAGGCCGAGCTCGCAGAGCTTGTCGGTGTATCGCGAAAGACCATCAATACGGTGGAAAACGGAGTCTTTGTTCCGTCTGTACTGCTTGCGTTGAAATTGGCGCGACAGCTCGGTACATCGGTGGAATCCCTCTTTTATCTGGCGCCTGAGGGGGGCGGCCGCCCCATGCGTGCAAGCTCAGCCGCCTGAAACCAGCCATTCACGACGTTGCTGGAGTGTTGTCGTCATCATTCTCGACCAGAATAAGGCAATGATCCCGGCTGCCATGCGGGGATCCGGGGCCGACTGGAATGTTTAGTTTTATAATTGACTGAGCTGATTTGCCTTTAACCTTTGAAATCTGTGGTTCGGGACCGCTGTTGCGAGCATTCGACGGGTAACCCGCTCTGTTAAGCTGGCCGCCGAAGGAATTCCTTTAATTGGAAGTGCGCTTCAACTGAAGCCGCGGAGAACGTAGAGACTCGGACACCGGAGACTCGAGTGAAGGCAGTCGACCGGGAGCGACTTACTGTTCGGCGCGTCGATATCGTCGACGAAACCGGTGTGATTCGCATGACATTGGCGGCTCCGACGCCAGCGCCCATCATCGACGGCATTCAATACAAGCGCGTGTTCCCGGTCTCCGGCCTCGTCATCTATGACAAAAACGGCACTGAAAGAGGCGGATATGGTGTTGCGGATATCGACGGTTCGGCTGTTGTTGCTGCGGAGGACCATGTTAACTCAGATGCCATCGGTTGGCGGGTCATGCCTGATGGATCGGTGAGCTTTGGTATAAATGAGCGGCCTCCAATTCAACGCAAGCCTGCGTTGGGAAACGCTATCGTTCCTGGTAATGCCGTAACTCGCATTGAAATGAACGTGGCTGCCAACGGCGTTCCGACCATTTCATTGGCCGACAAGCAAAATCGACCGCGAGTGCGACTTACTGTGACCCAAGAAGGATATGGCGCGATCGAATTTCTGGATGCGGAGGGCAAGGTCGTAGAAACACTGGCCCCTGAGGCGCGAAAAGCCGCCTCAAAGGGCGACTCGCGGGGTTCCCGCTAGCAAGGGGTTGGTGTCGGCTTGGAAACACCGCCAGGATTAAGTGTGCTGGTCCTGGAGTGCCATGGCGAGTACGCGCGCAACGTGAACCGCCTCCGTGCCGGCACCGTCCAGGATCTGATGGCGGCAACTCGTCCCGTCGGCTACCACGATCGACCCGGCCGGGCGTTTACGCACAGCCGGCAAGAGAGCGAGCTCGGCCATTGCCTTCGAAGCCGCGGAATGCTCGGCTTCATAGCCAAAGCTACCGGCCATGCCGCAGCATGAGGACTCCACGGGCGACACCTCGAGGTCCGGAATCCATCCGAGGACGGTGAGTACCGCAGCAAAGGCATCGAATGCCTTTTGGTGGCAATGCCCATGCACGAGCACTTGGGAGGCCTGCAATGGCCGCAAAGGCAACACCCAACGCCCTGCCCTATGCTCTCGAACCAGAAATTCCTCAAAAAGGAACGACACACCCGCAAGCGCCCTCGCCTCCTCGGCGTACCCGTAGCTGAGAAATTCATCCCGGAACGATAGCAGGCAGGACGGCTCCAGCCCCACCACGGGCACCCCACGCGCGACGAACGGACGGAATGCGTCAAGCGTCCGGCGAGCCTCCTCTTTCGCCTTCTCAACCAACCCGGCGGCCAGGAAGGTGCGGCCGCAGCATAGCGGTCGCTGCCGAGGCTGAGTGTTGAAGTACACCTTATAGCCGGCTGCCTCGAGGACCGTCTGCGCTGCGCGCGCGTTCTCGGGCTCCAAGTAATTATTGAAGCTGTCGACGAACAGCAGCACCTCCCGGCCGGCTGCATTCTTGTTGGAACCGGCGACGCCAGACAGGAAGGGCGTCCTGAAACGAGGTAACGATCTGTCCGCGGCAACTCCGAGCGCTTGCCTGATCCACCTGGAAACAACAGGAGTTCGGCCAGCAAGTGTCAGCAGGCCAGACACACGGCTGGCAAGGGGGGCGTAGCGAGGCACGTACGCCACCAGTCGGTCACGCAGACTGATCCCATGCTGCGTCACCCGGGCGTGCCGGGCCTCGATTTTGAGCTTCGCCATATCGACGCCGGTGGGACATTCGCGTCTGCACCCCTTGCATGAGACGCAAAGGTCCAGCGCCTCTTGCACTTCCGTGCCGGCGAGCCCTTCAGGACCGAGTTGGCCAGACACCGCTAGCCGCAGTGTGTTGGCCCGGCCACGGGTCACATGTTGCTCGTCCTTCGTCACGCGAAAGCTGGGACACAGGGTGCCGGCATCGAATTTGCGGCAGTGACCGTTGTTGTTGCACATCTCCACTGCTGATGCGAACCCGTGAGTGGAGCTGTCAGTCCCTGTTCCGGGCGGAGTTTCAACGCCGCTCATGGGATCGCGCCGCACGTTCCAAGCCGACCAGTCGAGCGCCGGCTTCATCGGTAGCGCCGCATAGCCGGGGGCAAAACGGAAATTCTCACGCTGATCCATCCTGGGAGGGCGCACGATTTTGTCCGGATTGAATCGGTTGTGCGGATCGAAGATCGCCTTGATCTGCGCGAAGGCTGCGTTGATGCGGGGCCCGTACTGCCATGCAATCCACTCGCCCCGGCACAAGCCGTCGCCGTGCTCACCGGAGTAGGCTCCCTTGTATTGGCGGACGAGATCGGCTGCCTCCTCCGCAATCGCGCGCATACGTACTGCGCCATCGCGCCGCATGTCCAGGATCGGGCGTACATGGAGCGTACCCACGCTGGCGTGTGCGTACCACGTACCTTCCGTTTGATACTTGTGGAACACATCTGTCAGGCGGCGGGTGTACTCAGCCAGGTGCTGTAGCGGCACCGCGCAGTCCTCAATAAATGACACAGGCTTGCCGTCGCCCTTCATGCTCATCATGATGTTCAGGCCGGCCTTACGCACATCCCACAAGGCTTTCTGTGCTTTCTCCTCCGGCATCCTCACGACAGCATCCGGCAGTCCCAAATCGCCCATCAGCTCGCTCAACTGGTTGAGGCGGGCCAGCAATACCTGGGTATCCTCGCCGATGAACTCCACCAACAAAATGGCGCGTGGATCATCGACCAGTGCCGCCTCGATGACGGGGCGGAAGGCCGCGTTCTGCCTGGACAGATCAATCATGGTGCGGTCAATCAATTCGACCGCCGTCGGACACAACTTCACGATGTGTTGAGCTGCGTCCATCGCCCGGTAGAACGTCGGAAAGTTCACCACGCCGAGCACTTTGTGTGCCGGCAGTGGCGCGAGCTTCAGGGTGACTTGCCGACTGCAGGCCAGTGTACCTTCCGAACCCACCAGAATATGCGACAGGTTCGCGTAACCATCGTCGGTATAGGCGAGAGGGTTCTGACAATCGAATAGATCGATGTTGTAGCCACCCACGCGGCGCAGAACTTTCGGCACGCGCTCCGCGATCTCGGCACGCTCCTGCTTTGCGATGCGCTCGAGCTCGCGCAGGATGCCTTGCGTACGGCCAGCCGTCACCGGTTCCGCCAACGACCCAAAATGACATTCCGCGCCGTCCGCCAACACGGCATCGATGGCCACCACGTTGTGCACCATGTTGCCGTAGGCGATGGAACGCGAGCCGCATGAGTTGTTTCCGGCCATGCCACCGATGGTGCATTGAGCACCGGTGGACACGTCGACCGGGAACCACAGGCCGTGCGGTCTCAGCCAGGCATTGAGGTGATCGAGTACGATCCCTGGCTCCACTGTGATCGTGCGGGCGGCAGCGTCGAAGGCGATGATGCGATTCAACCATTTGCTGCTGTCGATGACCAAGGCCTCGCCGACTGTCTGGCCACATTGACTGGTGCCGGCTCCCCGCGCCAGCACCGGCACTTGTTGGTCCCGTGCGATGTCCAGGGCACGCACGAGATCCGTCTGGTCACGTGGAACCACCACACCGATGGGCATGATTTGGTAGATCGATGCATCGCTGGCATACCGGCCCCGGCTGGCCCGATCGAACAGCACGTCGCCGCGCAACTCGCGGCGCAGGAGGGCAACAAGCGGGGCAGCCATCAAGGAGCCCTACTTTCCGAGTGTGACGCACTGGCGACGAGCAACTGCGAGCCATCCGACTCGAAGCGGCTGCCCGGCTGCATGCGCAAGGCCAGGATGCTCCCGACCGCCATCAACACCATGCTGCCGATGAAGGGCAAGTTCCAGTTGCCAAAGCGGTCGATCACATAGCCGGATACGACCGGCGAGATGATGGCCGCCAGGGCTGAACCGGAGTTCATCATGCCGCTCGCTGTGCCGGAATACTCCGGGGCGATATCCAGCGGGATCGCCCACATGGGTCCGATCGCCATCTCCGCAAAAAAGAACCCGCAGGCGAGGCAGGCCATCGACACATATAGATTATGTGTCAGGAACAGCGGAATTAAGGACAGGAGGGTGAGCAGCATGCACAGCGCGACCATCCAACTGCGCGCCTGTGTCAGGCTGCCGGTACGGATGTAGACCTCGTCGGTGATCGCCCCACCCAAGGTGTCACCCGCCACGCCGGCGAGGAACACTGCCGAGGCAAAGACCGCCGACTTCATCAAGTCCAATGAATAGTTATGCAAGAAGTATTGGGGGATCCAGCTGAGCCACAGCCACAAGGTCCAGCCATAACAGAAGTAGACGATGGTGACCGGGACCATCCGCTTGAACAGGCGGCGCCACGGTACGTGAATATCCTTGTTTTGCTTTGCTGGCAACGAGTCGAGCTCGGCTTGGGTGATACGCGAATGCTCGTGCGGGTCTTCAGTGAACGAGTACCACCACAGCGCAACCCAAACGAAGCTCACTGCACCGCATACGTAGAAAGACACACGCCAACCATGGGTCGCCATGATGTAAACAATAACGGCTGGCGCGGCAGCATTGCCGATGCGCGCACAAGCGTGAGTAACGCCTTGCGCGAATCCTCGCCTCCCCCGCGGTATCCAGCGCGACATTGCCCGACTGGCCGCAGGGAAGGTTGCGCCTTCTCCGAATCCGAGCAACAACCGGGCTGCCAGCAGCGATAGCAGGCCCACAGCCATGCCCGTCAGGATTGTAGCGAGCGCCCACAGCACGCCACAAACGAGGAGCGTTCTCCTGGCACCGAACCGGTCGCTTACCCATCCTCCAATGATCTGGAATACCAGGTAAGGGTAGGCAAAGGCGGAGAACACCAGACCGATCTGGGTTTTGTTGAGGTGGAAGTCCTGGCCAAATCCGTTCGCGGCGGTGCTTACGTTGACGCGGTCGAGGTAGGTGATGAAATACATGACGCACAGCATCACCAGCACGACGTTGGTCACACGAAAGACCTTCATATGCGGCGTTTAGACGCCAGCCTCGAGGATCGGCGTAGCGGCGTGCTGTACGAGGAAGTCCAGTGCCGCCGCGACACCACTGCCCGCGAGCTTGACGCCGGACAGTTTGAGCCCCATTTCGCAGCCCGCGAGGGTCGCCATCAAGGTCAGATCGTTGCAGTCGCCCAGATGGCCGATGCGGAACATCCGCCCACGGAGCTTGCCAAGCGCCTGTCCAAGGGACATGTTGAAACGCTCGTAGATGAGCTTGCGCACAGTGTCGGCGTCGACGCCGTCAGGCGTCACGACGCCGGTCAGCACAGGACTATAGGCCGCAGGATCTGCGCATTGGATCTGCAGGCCCCAGGCACCCACCGCGCGGCGAGTGGCCTCGGCGAGGCGTTGGTGGCGGGTAAAAACGTTATCCAGGCCTTCGCCCAGGATCATGTCGAGCGATTCGGACAGGCCGTAGAGGAGATTGGTGTTCGGCGTGTAGGGAAAATAGCCGTTCTTGTTGGCCTCGAGAATCTCCGCCCAACCCCAGAATGAGCGCGGCAGCTTCGCGGTCGCACTGACGGCGATCGCCTTGGGCGACAGCGCATTGAAGCAGATGCCTGGCGGCAACATGAGACCCTTTTGCGAGCCAGCCACCGCCACGTCAACACCCCATTCGTCGTGGCGATAGTCGGCCGATGCCAGCCCGGAAATCGTATCAACCAACAGCAGCGCCTGATGACGCGCGGCGTCCATGGCGCGCCTGACCGAGGCGATGTCGGACGTCACACCCGTCGATGTTTCATTGTGAACAACGCACACGGCCTTGATCGCGTGGTCGGTATCCTGCCGCAGACGGGTTTCGATCATGTCCGCCTGCACACCCCGGCGCCAGCCTTCGCCGCCCGGGAGGCTGAGGAACTCGGGCTCGAGGCCCAGCGCTTGGGCCATCTTCCTCCACAAGGCGGCGAAGTGTCCGGTTTCGAACATCAACACTCGATCGCCCGGGCTGAGCGTGTTGGCCAGCGCTGCCTCCCAAGCGCCGGTTCCTGACGCCGGATAGATGATCACCGGGTGCTCGGTCTTGAACACCCTTTTGATGTCCGCGAGGACCTTGCGGCCCAGCGCGCCGAACTCAGGGCCGCGATGGTCGATGGTCGGATAGCTCATCGCACGCAGGATTCGATCCGGTACCGGAGTGGGCCCGGGGATCTGCAGGAAGTGCCGGCCAGAGGGGTGAAAGTCGAGGTGCAGCATGCCAGTGGTGCCCCAGAGCGGAAATTGACGTTGATCGCGCGCAATCGACCGCCCGCCGGCGGCCCGCCGGATGCCTTAGCTAAAGACACGCGAGCTGCCCGGGATTATCCGGGTTGTTGCTTGGCTTGTAACGAGCGAGGACTGTGTATGTACGGGGCACAGCGCGATCGGCTGCCCGCTATGCGTTCCCGACTGCGCGTTCCCTGAAAGGAATGAGCGGCTCGAGCCCTCGACACTCGTCGTGTAAACGCGGGGGTAGCAATGACCGCTAACCGCCAGAAACAGTCATGCAACGATATCCTCGGACCTCGGGCCGCGCGTGCGAGCTTTGCGAACGGCTTCGGGTCCAGCGGAGACCTCCATTACGCCTAGCGTAGAAGATCGTGATGATGCCGCCACACTGCTCGTGCGTCCCTCAGGTGCTCGTTCTCACCGAGCACGACTGTGCGATATGCGGTCGCCATCTGCCGCGCCGCCCGTCGGTAGTCCATTCCTCCAATCCCTGTCCCGAAAGCATGTGTTAACACGGACCGGATGGGACGGCTCGCGGAGCTGTTGTGGTGGACAATTGCAAGCAACGCTGCGCGAAAGGCAAGATATACATTGACCGTGCCGTTAATGTCAGAAGGCACACGCATTGTTGGAGAAGCGATGAGGAAGGGAATCGTGCGATGGCCGGTCTCAAGAACTGCCGCCTGGCCGACTGGCAACTCCCCATCGTGCCTCTCACGTATACGTTGCTGTAGGCGGCTTTCTATTTGCACCCCGAAGAAATTCCGATACGCGAGATCAATGCCACCATCCATGTAGCCGAAGCTGTTGGCGGGACTGACGATCGCATCCGCAGTCGATTCAAGAATATTTCCAACATCGACGTCAAGATTCGGAGCGTCCGTGAATTCCTCCCGCCATGCGCTTGCCATGTTCGGGTCCAGTGCGCGAAAGGCGATTTGGAGCCACATCATTTCAATGGTGTCCCCTACGAGATGAAAGTGTTCGCTAGCGGCCCTGACTATCCGTAGTGAACGCTGAGGGGGTCGCAGTGGCTCACAGATCGTGTTTGTGTGTGGCGATCTGCCACGTATTCCCCCACTGATCCTTGACGGTGGCTCGCCTGTCGCCGTAGGGCATGTCGGCGGGCTCTTCGATTGAGACCGCGTTCGCTGCCATAGCGCGCGAGTAAGTCGAATCGACGTCCTCTACGTAGACGTACAGAAACGCCGAGGCTGGCTCACGAATGGCACCCCCATCACTGATCATCACCACAGAGTCGCCGATTCTGATTTCCGCGGGCAAACCGGGCCGAAATTCGCCTCGTCCGTCAAAGACCTGCCTGATGAACGTGATCAGATTCTCCGGATCCCGTACGAGGATCCGGGGAGTCACTGTATGCCAACCGTCCGGCTGGAACTTGCTCATGTCGCACACCTTGGAAGAGATCCCTGGCCGATTCTCGCGCGTGTGCTCGATGTCCGCAATGAGCCGGTAATTTTGGATTGTAGCTCCCAATCACTCCTCACCCGACTCCGATCGAAGTCGACGACTTTCGACTGGACCTGCCTCGAGTGGGTGTGACGCGCAAACGTTTTTAGGGCCCGCTTTTCGGGCTGACCCCGTCTAGTCATAGCGCATGACACCCGTGATCCCGAGTGGCGCGGGAACTTCACTGGCCGTGTTGAGAGCGACATTAGGTAACACAGTTGATCAGCGCGCCGACACTAACCCGCCGCCACGCGAAGAGGACGAAGACACAGATGCAAAAATTGGACTCGCTCAAGGGGCTAAACCTCAGAAAGTAAACTGCTTGGGATGGCTTCGTAGCTTGGTAGGACTAGGGAGACAGGGCCGGATCATGGATAGAATCCAGGCGATGCGGATCTTCACGCGTGTGGTAGAGACCAATAGTTTCAACAAGGCAGCCGAGGCATCGCTATTTTGTTGAAGACCTACTTCGGATTCCTGGATCTGCTTGAGACGTGTATACCCACAGCACCAGTGCCGGAGGATCGCGGCAACCACGCCACCCAAGCTCACAAGGGTGACGCGCGATCAACGGGCAGCTCGAATGCTGGTCGCTGATCACTCGTTGTTCGATAACGCCATGTTTGTCATGGCCGCGCAGGGAGACCTTGCCACAGAGGACCTGCGTACGCGCCTACCACTCCAGGTAAGATCGGCTCGTCGGACAAAATTCGCGACCTCGTCAACCTGCAGCGTCCCGGTGTTCCTCTGCGGCCGATGGCGGTAGCGCCGCGACAGATTCCCTATCACGCGGGGTCAGTCTACTTCGAGCTCGATCGGGCCAGCGATCTGTGGCGCGCAATGAAGAACTCGGGCGTGATCGCGATCCACCAGGCCGGAGACCTTCCGGGGCTCACGCTAGAGCTCTGGGCCATCCGGGGTTGAACCCAACTTCGTCACCTGCGTGGGTGGCGTCGATGCCATCATAGTCGTGGACTGCAATTGCTACGCGATTCCACGGACTCGCTCTGACGGCAGTTCTTGCGCTGGATGAGCTTCGTGTCGTCCGCGATCTATCAGAGTAATAAGTTGCACAGGCGTAAGCACCACTACGCCGAACTTTGCAGCCTTCTTCCTAAGCCTCAGAACTTGCTTGTCCTTTGAAACGAGCGCATCCGCTCGGGCGAAATACGCCAAGGCCACAAAGGGATCGTCATCTGAATCACGGCAGCGCGGGAAACCTGCCGGTAATACAGTGTCCCGTGTCAGTTCCGGGGGAGGGGCGCTTGCCCGCGCATACTGTGTGAGTACCTCCTGTTGCCGGATCGGTTCGAGCCCGAACTTCGGATATTGCAACACGCGATGTAATTCATCCATCCCATGTGCAAGCGAGACTAACGACACTCGACCTTCGAGGACTGCGAGACGTAAAGGATCTAGGGCAGCGTCTTGGAACAGCAGCCAATCGAGAACTACATTGGTATCCAGAACGAGCCGCATAACTCTCGCAATTGCCAATTCCGGAAGCGTCTGCCGTATTTTCCGTTCGCCACCGATCATCCGGGCGGCCTGCCGCCGGTAACGGCGATGGGTTCGCCGAGCGCTTGCAAATACTCCTCCTCGCCGATCGCATGCACCAACCGCAGCTTCGCCAGCAGCCCGTCGATCAGCGAACGCAGCCCAGGCCCCGGCGTGCCGTGCGCGAATGAACTCTGGTACTTGATCGGCCCGGGGATGATCGTGACCAGGAAGGCCATCTCGGCCGGCGTCAACTCTCTGGGTTCGCGACCAAAATACCTGCGGGCCGCGGGCCGCAGGCCACGCAGGTCCGGTCCCCATTCGATGATGTTCAGGTAGATCTCGAGAATACGATCCTTGCCCAGCGCCGACTCGAGCAGGAACGTGATCGCCAGTTCCTGCAGCTTGCGTCCGAGTTGCTTGTCGCGCGACAGAAACAGGTTCTTCGCCAGCTGCTGTGAGATTGTCGACGCGCCACGCGCGGCGCCACCGCGCGACCAGTTGGTGAGCAGCGCGGTGGGAAGTTCGCGAAGGTCGATGCCCCGATGCCCGTAGAAGCCTGTGTCCTCCGAAAGCAGCAGAGTGCGCACGAACAGCGGCGGAACGTCGCGCAGGGCGATGAAGTCGGGGGATACGGGTGAGACGTTGACGGGGCGGTGAGGCCCCGGTCCGTCATCAGAGCTGAAGATGAAATCGCCGCGCAGGCGCATGATCGCCGGCGGCATCTGGCGTGGCGGCCTGAAGTCGATCTTTTGGCTCACCGAGAGAGAGGCAGGGTCTGCCGGGCGTCCGCGTACACGTAAGTCGATCGTAGCCGAGCCAAGATCACGGCCGCCGCCGGGCGCCATTCCCAAGCTTTCGGGCACCGCGAGCCCGGATGTGCCCAGCAGTTGCGCGAAGTCTAAATGCCGCACCCCGAGTGCGAGATCGACAATCGGATCGGTGTTGAGGTCGCGCAGCGCGATCGACCCCAACAGGTCCGCACCGGCCAAAGTAGCGTCGACCGCGGGGATCTCGATCGTGCCCTCGGCTCGCTGCCAGGCGCCATCGAATCGCATGGTCACGTCCGTCGGATCGCCGAGCTGCGGTTCGTCGGCGGCGTTATCCGCCAGCGCTCCCAAGCGCGCGCCGCGCGCGCCCATGTCGACGTGGAAACGGAGCGCATCGGTGCTGGCCCGAAGATCCACGCGGCCGTCCGCGATACCACCAGCGAGCAGCGGGTGACCGTCGCGCCGAACATCGAGCAGACGGCCGACGTCGAGCCCATGTGCCTCGACGCTCCAGGCACTGCCCACCGGATCCGCCAGCTTGCGAATCGACAGGCCGGCCTGTGGGTCCACCAGCGTGAGCTGGAGATCCTCGCCGCGAAGGCCCGCCACGTCCCACGCGGTGGCTGGCCAGCTGACACTGAGGCCTGCTGGGCCCACGAGAGTGGCGGCGCGAACCGCGAGTCGCAGGCGGCCGGGCCAAGTGGCTGCGATCATGTCGGCATGCAGTCGCACTCCATGACCGAGCTCGAGATCGAATCCCTCCAGTCGCACCAACGGCCAGACGCCGACGTGTACCAGCCCGATTCGGGCAACCATGCCATGGTGCACCGTCGCGGACTCAATCCGCGCACGCACCTCCTGCTCGAGCTTGGATCTCAGCAACACCGCGGCCAGGCTTACGACCAGCGCCGTGGCGATCGCTCCGAGCAACCACCGTCGCCCGCGGGTTCGAAACGTAACCATCGCCGCAAGGATGCCACAGCCGGAGCGCGCGCCGGCGGGCGGGCGTCGGGTCGTACCTCGACTATCCGCCGTATCCGGTGGCGCTAAAACCGTCAGCCCGTTGTAAAGGCAAGCATGTTCATGCAGTTTGCCAAATGGCCATCGGCAATCTCACGTGCGTCAACCAAGCCAGGAGCATCGAAGTACAGCGTGGTGCGCGTCTGCCCGATGCGATTCTCGGGCAGAGCGCCATTTCTGCAGTTCCTAGGCGGTTTGCGTGCTACCGCCCTCGATCACCGACGCGACAAGCGCACCGGCGAGTTCGTCATGATGCCGATCGCGGAGGGGCAAAGCGCGTCACCCTGGAAAACCTGCCGATTGCGACTGCAGCGACTATTCCGCTCAACAGCAGCGGCAGTGTTCCTGGCAACGGAACTGGCTGCACCTCAACTCCAGTGATGAAGCCGGCCGCGCTGGTTGACCCAAACGTCACAGATCCGATGGGCACGCTCGAATTGAAGGTCGATGAATAGGCGGTGTAATGCGCCTCGGTCGGGAGGTCCGTTCTATCGACGCCGACGCCATCCACAATCGTGGAGCCCAGGAAATTACCGTGCGTATCGAAGAATGACTCCATGAATGGATCGGGCGCGTAAGCACGGGCAACCACTTGCTGACGCACGCGCGGTTCAACTCACAACTACGGGGGTTTGCATGAGCACCAGGTTCGCCCGCCTCACCATGGATAACTTCAGTATTTCGAGATCCCGGCAGAGGTGGCGAAAAACCGGACGCAGGACCCCAAGCCGAGACTCCTGGTGTTGAACAACGCCGCGCAACGGATTGTCGACTCACAGCGTGATCTGCATCCGCGGTGCGTGTTCACGTACGAGGATCGCGATGGGAATCGGGATCGCCTCCATACCGTCAGGAATTCGGGATGGTTGGGACGGCACATTTACGGTCGCCGACTACGGGCTGCAGGTGTGCGCTTTGAGGACCGACAGGATCTACTCGGGCATCAGGCCGGGAGGATTACAACCGAGTACAGCGCCCCGGAGATCGGGAACCTGATCCAGGCTGCCAACCAGGTGATCAGTCCCGAGAATCTCCCGGACGCACTGTGCTACGACTCGTGTCAGGATGACGTAACATGTTGATTGGAATTGGTGGGTGGTGAGGGGATCGAACCCACGACATTCGCCTTGTAAGGGCGACGCTCTACCAGCTGAGCTAACCACCCATCCGTAGAAAACAGCGCGAGGGCCCAAAGCCCCCGCTCGGAAAGGCGGCGTAGTCTAGAGAATCCCCCCAGACCACGCCAGTCGTTCACTGCGCCGGACAGCTCACCGAGCGCGCCCTGAAAGATCAGGGCGGACCGGCGGGCTGGCCGCGAGCCTCAATGCGCCGGAACAACCTTCGAGCGACGCCGGCGCTTCCCATCGCCATCGCTGGCGGCGGTGCTCTCGGCGGCAGCGACTGCGGCGGCTGCCGCCGCTGCTGCCGGCGCATCGGCCGGAACAGCGGGCTGCTGCGTGAGGGCGACGGCGAGGACCTCATCGATCCACTTGACCGGCTTGATCTCGAGATTGCCCTTGATGTTGTCCGGAATCTCGACGAGATCCTTTTGATTCTCGTCGGGGATGAGCACGGTCTTGATGCCACCGCGGTGGGCCGCGAGGAGCTTCTCCTTCAGGCCGCCTATGGGGAGCACTTCACCGCGCAGCGTGATCTCGCCAGTCATCGCTACATCGGACCGGACCGGAATACGGGTCAGGGCCGAGACCAGAGCCGTGCACATTCCGATGCCGGCGCTGGGGCCGTCCTTCGGCGTAGCACCCTCGGGGATGTGCAGGTGGACGTCGTGCTTCTGGTAAAACTCCGTCTCCAGTCCCAAGATCTGGGCCCGGCTACGGACCACGGTCATGGCGGCCTGGATGGACTCCTGCATCACCTCGCCCAGTTGGCCGGTGTGTTGCAGCTTGCCCTTGCCCGGAACCACCGCGGCCTCGATCGTGAGCAGCTCGCCACCCACTTCGGTCCACGCCAGTCCGGTCACCTGGCCGATGCGGTTCTGATCCTCAGCCTTGCCGTAACGGAAGCGCCTCACACCCAGGAACTTGTCGAGATTGCGTGGCGTCACCGCCACCTGCTTCAGATCCTTCTTGTCGAGCAGCAGCTGCTTCACCGCCTTGCGGCCGATCTTGGCCACTTCGCGCTCGAGGTTACGTACGCCGGCCTCGCGGGTGTAGTAGCGCACGATATCCATCAGCGCCGCATCCGAAACCTTGAGCTCGTCTTCCTTCAAGCCGTTGTTCTTCATCTGCTTCGGCACGAGGTAGCGCCGCGCGATGTTCATCTTCTCGTCTTCGGTGTAGCCAGGCAGGCGGATCACTTCCATACGATCCAACAGCGGCGCCGGAATGTTGAGACTGTTGGCCGTGCAGACGAACATCACTTCCGACAGGTCGAGATCGACCTCGAGATAGTGGTCGTTGAAGGTCGTGTTCTGCTCTGGATCCAACACCTCGAGCAGCGCCGAGGACGGATCACCGCGGAAGTCCATCGACATCTTGTCGACTTCGTCCAGCAGGAACAGCGGGTTGTGCACGCCCGCCTTCGCCATGTTCTGCACGATCTTGCCGGGCATGGAGCCGATATAGGTACGCCGGTGGCCCCGAATCTCCGCCTCGTCACGCACGCCGCCCAAGGACATACGCACGAACTTGCGGTTCGTCGAGCGGGCGATGCTCTGCCCGAGGGAGGTCTTGCCGACGCCCGGCGGTCCCACCAGGCACAGGATCGGGCCGCGCAGCTTGTCGACTCGCTGTTGGACAGCGAGATACTCGACGATGCGCTCCTTCACCTTCTCCAGCCCAAAGTGATCCTCGTCCAACACCTTCTCGGCGCGGGCGATGTCCTTGATGATCTTGGTGCGTTTCTTCCAGGGTACTTTGACCAGCCAGTCGATGTAGTTGCGCACCACGGTGGCCTCGGCCGACATGGGCGACATCATCTTCAGCTTGTTGAGCTCGCCAGTGGCCTTCTCGCGCGCCTCCTTGGGCATACCGGCTTTGGCGATCTTCTGCTCGAGCTCGGTAATCTCGTTACCGCCCTCGTCCATCTCGCCGAGCTCTTTCTGAATGGCCTTCATCTGCTCATTCAGGTAGTACTCGCGCTGGCTCTTCTCCATCTGCGCCTTGACGCGGCCGCGGATGCGCTTCTCGATCTGCAGCACATCCATCTCGCCTTCTATGGCGACGAGAATGTGCTCGAGGCGCTTGCGCACATCGAGAATCTCGAGAACCTTCTGCTTCTCAGCCAGCTTCAGCGACATGTGCGCGGCAACGGTGTCCGCGAGGCGGCCAGCGTGCTCGATGCCCGCCAGGGCTGTCAGCACCTCAGGCGGCACCTTCTTATTGAGCTTCACGTACTGCTCGAACTGCGAAATGACGGAACGTGCCAGCACGTCCATCTCGCGTTCGTCGTATGCCTCGACGTCAGGCAGCAGGGTCGCATCCGACGAGTAGTAATCGCCGGCGTGCAGCTTCTCGATACGGGCGCGGTCAACACCCTCGACCAGCACCTTCACGGTGCCGTCGGGAAGCTTCAGCAGCTGCAGAATGGTTGCGACCGTACCGATTCGGTATAGATCATCCGCTTTCGGATCGTCGACGTCCGCCTGCTTCTGTGCGACGAGCATGATCCGCTTGTCGGAACGCATGGCGACGTCGAGTGCCTGAATGGATTTCTCACGGCCGACGAAAAGCGGAATCACCATGTGCGGGTAAACGACCACGTCCCGCAGAGGGAGCACCGGCACGTTCTCGATGCCGCTGCTCGCTGTTGTAGTTGGAGTCGGAGGTGAGGCTGGATTGGTAGGATCGGACACGCTCAAGCCCTCGTTGGCGAATCGGATGCGACAATAATCCCCACAGCCTGCAAGGATAAACTGTGTCGCACTGCTAGTTTAACGAGAAATATGTTGGGTTCCCGCAGTTTCAATAGCTGCGACTGAGATTGCCGAAGCTGTGCGGGGTGCTGCCGCGGATGCAATGACTCACGCAGCCTGCGGCCGCGCTCGCGGCCGCACCCGATCAAGGAAAGCTTTCGTTCAGTGATGGTTTGTTCCGGAAGCGCGCCGCGGCTCTTCAATGGCGGGGGTAGCGGGCGCATCGGAGCGATAAACGATGTAGGGCTGCGTCTGGCCCTCGATCACCGTCTCATCGATCACGACCTTCCCGACGTTCCGCATCGATGGCAGCTCGTACATGGTGTCGAGCAACACAGTCTCGAGAATGGTCCGCAAGCCGCGTGCACCGGTTTTACGCTGCATGGCACGGTGTGCGACCGCCTTCAGGGCCTCCTCACGGAACTCGAGTTCAGCCCCTTCCATCTCGAACAAGCGCCGGTACTGCTTCGTCAGCGCGTTCTTCGGCTCCGTCAGGATGGAGATCAAGGCCGCCACATCGAGCTCATCGAGCGTCGCCACGACCGGCAGACGGCCGACGAACTCGGGAATGAGACCGTACTTAATCAAATCCTCCGGCTCGACGTCGTGGAACAGATCGCTGCCATGCGGGCGTGCGTTCACGTCGCGCACTTCGGAGGTGAAGCCGATGCCGCTCTTCTGCGTGCGGTTGAGAATGATCTTCTCCAAACCGGCAAAGGCGCCGCCGCAGATGAAGAGGATATTGCTCGTATCCACCTGCAGGAACTCCTGCTGGGGATGTTTGCGACCGCCCTGCGGCGGAACCGAGGCAATCGTACCTTCGATGAGCTTCAGCAGTGCCTGCTGCACACCTTCGCCGGAAACGTCGCGCGTGATCGACGGGTTGTCCGACTTGCGCGAGATCTTGTCGATCTCATCGATGTAGACAATTCCGGTCTGCGCCTTCTCGACGTCGTAGTCGCACTTCTGCAGCAGCTTCTGGATGATGTTCTCAACGTCCTCGCCGACATACCCTGCCTCGGTGAGGGTGGTCGCATCGGCGATGGTGAAGGGAACATTCAACAACCTGGCGAGCGTCTCAGCCAACAACGTTTTACCGCAGCCGGTCGGCCCGATCAGCAGAATGTTGCTCTTGGCGATCTCGACATCGTCCTTGGAACGGGTACCGGCGGTCCGCGTCTGCAAGCGCTTGTAGTGATTGTAGACGGCGACCGAGAGCACCTTCTTGGCGCGTTCCTGGCCGATGACATACTCGTCCAGAACTTTCTTGATCTCGTGAGGCTTGGGGAGCTTGTCGCGCGCGCGCTCGGCGCGATCCTCGAGCTCCTCGCGAATGATGTCATTGCAAAGCTCGACGCATTCGTCGCAAACAAACACCGAGGGGCCGGCGATGAGCTTACGGACTTCGTGCTGACTCTTTCCACAGAAAGAGCAGTACAGAAGCTTTCCGTCATCGTGGCGACCGCGTGCATCTTCAGTCATCGAAGGCCCTCATGCGTCACACCTCGCCGCGCACGCGGCTTATAGAGGGGACGCACTTTCTATATAGCACGGTGTCCGGCCGCGACGCAAAGCGCCGGCTCACGGCTAAGTCGTTGTGTGGATAGGAGTTGTGGACCTGGTTCACTTTTTGCGGTTTGTGACTTGCGGTTTGTGACGCCGGTTCTCGACGTCACTGGGGGCATTCAGAGCTATTTTCCAGGGACGGTGGCCGCAACCGGCAGCTCGCCGCGCTTCTCGAGCACGCGGTCGATGAGACCGTAGCGCTGTGCCTCCTGCCAGTCCATGAACCGGTCGCGATCGGTGTCCTGCTTAATGCGGTCCACACTCTGGCCCGTATGCTTGGCCAAGATTTTGTTCAATCGCTCGCGGGTATCAAGCATTTCCTTCGCATGGATCTCCATGTCCGCAGCCTGGCCCTGGAAGCCGCCCAGAGGCTGGTGAATCATCACTCGTGCGTGCGGCAGCACGTAGCGCTTACCCGCGACACCCCCCGCCAACAGCACCGCCCCCATGCTGGCCGCCTGGCCGATGCAGATGGTACTCACGTCGGGCTTCACGAACTGCATGGTGTCGTAAATAGCCAAGCCTGCGGTCACGACGCCACCGGGTGAATTGATGTACAGCGCGATGTCCTTCTCAGGATTCTCCGACTCGAGAAACAACATCTGCGCAACCACGATATTCGCCATGTAGTCATCGATGGGACCGACTATGAAAATCAGCCGATCCTTCAACAGGCGGGAGTAGATGTCGTAGGCGCGCTCGCCCCGTGCCGTCTGCTCGACCACCATGGGAACGAGATTCAATGCATGCTCTTTCATATTCAAGCCACCTGTTCCTGCCCGAAGCCGGTGATCTCCTTGAAGGACATCGGCTTGTCGGTGATATTCGCCTTCGTCAGTAACCAGTCGACCACCTGGTCCTCGAGCGCGGCCGATTCGATTTGCCGTATGGCATCCTGATTCTGCAGGTAAGCGCGGCGCGCTTCCTCCTGCTGCTGCTCCGGATACCCCGCCACCAGATCGGCTAAGCGCGACTGCACCCGCTCCCGATCCAATTTGATCTGTTCCGTCTGGACGATCTGGCTCATCAGCAAACCGAGCGCCACACGACGCCGCGCGGGTTCCTCGAACGGCTCACGCGCCGGGAGCTGCTTGGCGTCGCGAACACCCATGCGTCTTGCAGTATCAATCTGGAGTTGCTGCACTTGCTCTTCAAGTAGGGCACGGGGGATATCGACAGGGTTCTGCCGGTAGAGTGCATCGAAAACCTGCCCGCGGACGCGGTTACGGATCACATCCGTGAGCTCTCTTTCCATGCTCTTGCGGACTTCAGCCCGTAAAGCCTCGACTCCTCCCTCTTCCACACCGTACGCGGTCGCGAATTCCTCGTCCACCACCGGCAGAGACTGTTCCTCGACCTTCTTAAGGGTCACCTGCAGCTCCGCGACCTGGCCAGCGATTGCCTTGTTCGGGTGCTCCGCCGGAAACGTCACCTTGATGGCGCGGCTCTCACCCGCCGTGACGCCCTTCAGGCCCTCCTCGAGTTCCGGCATGGACTGGCGCGAGCCGATGAGCACATTGATGTCTCTGCCCTCCCCCCCTCGAACGGCTTCCCATCGATGAGACCCTGGAAGTCGATGACCACGCGATCCGTGTCATGCGAGGGACGCTCCACAGCGGTGAAATTCGGCCGCTGGCGCCGCATGCTCTCCAGCATCGCGTCGACGTCAGCATCCGTGACCGTAGCTGCCGGGCGCTCGACCGCCATCCCGTCCACGGCACCGACTTTCACCTCGGGCATGACTTCGAACACCGCCGCGTACTTCAGACCCGCGCCCGGGCCGACCGCCAAAGGCTCGATCCGCGGATTCGCAGCCGGGGTGAGCTTCTCTTGGCTGAGCGCCTTGGCGAACGAGCTGCGCATGAGGTCACTGATCACCTCAGTATGCACCTGGTCGCCGAACTGCTTGCGCACCACCGCATAGGGTGCCTTGCCAGGCCGGAAGCCCTTCAGACGGGCCGTACGCGAAATCTGCTTCAGCCGCTGCTCCACCTCGGAGTCGACTTCAGTGGCGGGGACGGCCACCTCGAGACGTCGCTCGAGCCCGCCGGTGGCCGACAGTGATACCTGCATTTGCGAAGATCCTATGAATTAAAGTTTTAGGCCTAATTTACCGAGGTTCAAGCTTGCTGCGCGCCCGCTGGGGCGCTCGCAAGCGGCACCAGTGAGCACAAAGGCCCCTCAGGGTGGTGCGAGAGGAGGGACTCGAACCCTCACGGGTGTACCACTGGAACCTAAATCCAGCGCGTCTACCAATTCCGCCACTCTCGCGCTTTCTCTGGCACACGCACGGCACGCAAGCCTTAGGAGCCTGTCTGACGAATGCTCAATGACGGTCGCCCTCGCTACGGCGAGCATTCGTCAGACAGGCTCCACGGCCTTCCGTCCGAGCGTGGGGATACGGGATTATAGCGGACGAGCTAGTCTTTGCGCTCGGCGTCAGCCTGGCGCATTAGGTTTTCGAGCCGCTCGATCTGGTCATGCAGGCGGTCCATCACACTCCGCTGCAAAACCGTTGCGATGTCCTCGTCGAGTTCGCAATTCTGCTGCCTCAATGCCGCTACCGCGACCACGACCGCCGACTGGACCTGGCGCAGCTGCAGCACCATTTCCCCGAGCTGCCCCCGCATAGATCGCGTCTTTGAGTTCGACTTGCCTGCCACCATAGTGCTCCTCCACTCTCCCCTCTCGAGAGCGTCACCGCCTGGGCTTTGCGTGAGATGACCAATACGTTACATTAGTACGACTCAATGCTACTAATGTAATGATAGCGCGTCGTAAAGGTGTTGTGGCCTTACATTTTTGTGCTGCAGTGCGCCATCATTAAGATGGCGCATCGGAAGTCCAAATGACCGATAGGCGCGAAAGACAGGAACATAGTGGGTTTGCGGGGCGCTTGAGAGAGGTGATCGACGCGTACGGCAGCGCGAGCGGTTTGGCCAAGGCAATCGAGCGTTCCGAAGGTGCTGTACGCAAATGGCTGCGGGGAGAATCAGAACCGAACGTGACCGACCTGCGCGCGGTGTGCGTGCAGACCGGAACCAATATCGAGTGGCTCGTGACCGGCCTCGGCGCGCGCGAAACACAACCTGCCGCTGTGCGCGACTCGATCGCTCTCCCGTACCCGGGCAACGCGCGCCAGTACATCAACGTACAGCTCCTCGAGGGTATTCTGCTGGCCGTCCAGGAGGAGCTGCACAACGCCGGCCTGAATCTCCCCTTTTTGAAACAGGCGATGCTGGTGGCGACCCTGTATGACCTGTGCCAAGAGCGCAAGGAAGTGGACCGTGAGGCGGTCGCGCGCCTCGTGAAGCTCGCGGGGTAAGCACGATGCGGCGCGGCTGGCCTGAAAACGGGGGGCGCTATCTCTTTGCGGTCGCAATCACGGCGCTGGCGCTGTTGGTTGCCTTAGGCGTCCGCATGTTGACCGGCAGCGGTCCGGCTCTGCTGATGGCGTTCTTTCCGGCGCTGCTGGCGGTGACGTTTTATTCGGGCGCGGTACCGGCAGTGATCGGTTGGTTGTTTGCCGTGTGCGCGGCAGCCTTCGCCTGGGGCGGATTCGAGCGGCCGGCGCTGTCCGTGCCCGACCGCTGGGCCCTGTTGGCATTCGCGCTCTCGACGGCACTGAGCATCGCGATCGGCGCGCGAGCGCGGCGCGCCGCCCTGGAGGAAAGGATCGAGTTGCAGCGTGTCGAGGAGCAAGCCCAACACGACGTGAGCCGCGCCGAAGAGAACAAACACCTGGCGCTCGCGAAGCTGTCTCACGACCTACGCACGCCACTCAGCACCATCATCGGCTGGGCTCAAGTGCTGCGGGCGCAGAATCCTCCGGAACAAATGCTCCACGGCCTGGAAGTCATCGAGCGCAACGCGAGGACCCAGACCCGCATCATCCAGGAGCTGCTCGAGAATCGGCCGGCGGCAGCTGCCAACGGTGGCGAAACCGAACGTCGTTCCTGACCCCGGCACGGTACGCGCCCGGCATGAGGGGAACGCGTCTGACGCGCTCCGCGGTCTACGGCGAACCGATCAGGGAGTTGGCCGCGCCTGCGCAGAGCGCTGGTTCCCGAACGGCCGTGGCGGCCCTGAGCTGGCGTGCGACTTGAACGTCGTGACCGCCGCGGCGGTTAGGTCCCGGAGCAAGGAGGGCGAGGCTGCACGCATCTCGCCCAACGCAAAAGCCTCACGCACGGGTAAGCCCCGGCCCCCGATTACCACATGCGGATCGAACGACCTCGACTCCGGGATGTGGGTTCTCTGAGCCACCGGTTGCATCGTGGCCGAGCGCGCCACCGCCGCCGGCGCTTTCGGAGACTGAAAAGCAAATCCGCCATGTCTGACGTCATAGGTCATATGCGAGCCGAGCTCCAGATGCACATTGGCTGCCTGCATGTCGCGCAGCCCCTCCATCTGCCATCCGATCAAGGCGCGGTGCTGCATGGGGTCAGCGGCATCCGGGGCGCCCGTGTTGCCCGCCATCCTGACCTGCTCGAACCGCAATCCAAACTTCGGTTTCATAAGCCCGCCACCGCTACCCAAGGGCTGGCTCAAATACAACATGAACCCATGCGTCCTGGGGGCCAGGGTGGGCCCCGCAGCCGGTACCGCGGGCCCGTGCGCTGTGGCCGCGGCCGCGGCGAAAAAGATCAACCCTGCGACTGCGCGCAGACCCGCTTGCCGCCGCATAAGCGCCGCTCCCGTGATACCCGAGTTTTACGGATAGGGTCCATGAGGAATAGGATCGGGCCAGGCGGCTGCGGTCACCATCCGCGCGGGGGAGCCTCTCAGTGTAGGAAGACTCTCTTCAGCTGAGGAACTTTCCTGACGGAACTTGTAGGACTACAGGCAGCCGAAGCCGTTTACACATTGCCCCTGCCGGATTTGGTCCTACCCGCGGCGGAGAACTCTGCCGATTCCCCGCGGTCACCACAGGCGGAGAAACTTTAGCTGTGTTCAATCACAATACCGTTCCACCGCCCAGACCACGCGTGATCGACTCCCGCTCTCTTGGCACTCGGGACTCCCTCTGGCAAACAGAGCTTGCCGGCGTACCCGAATGGAAGCCACCGGCGGGACCCGTGGTTGTGGTGGCGGCGCACCCGGATGATGAAACCTTCGGCGCGGGCGGCCTGATTCACAGTTGCGCGCAGGCAGGTCACCAGGTCGCGGTAATTACGGTAACCGACGGTGAAGCGGCGCGCACCGACCTTCCCGAGGCAGGCGCGGTCCGCCGGCGTGAGATGCGCGCGGCATTGAGCTGCCTCTCCGGCCGCTACATTCAATGGCATCGATTGGGTCTGCCGGATGGCAACGTGGCCACCCATGAGGTCTCGGTGGAACGTGCGATCAAAACACGTTTGCCGGCAGGTGGCGCGACCTTAGTCGCCCCGTTCGAGCACGACGGACACTCGGACCATGAAGCGGTGGCGCGTGTCTGCATGAGTCTCGGCCGGCGGAGGAATATGGCGGTGTTGCGCTACCCGATCTGGGCCTGGCACCACTGCTCGCCGGGGGCCTGGCAAGGGACGGAATTCGTTCGTTTTGAGCTGAGCGCGGCGGCACAGATGGCCAAGGCGCGCGCCATCCGTTGTTTCGCCTCACAACTGGACAACACCTCGGCCCACCCCGTCATGCCGGCTCACGTGCTCGGATACTTCAGCCGGCCCTACGAAGCATTCTTGCGCTGATGCCAGTCATGCCAGTACTTTTCCATGCGATCCGCAAATACTCGCGGCTTCTCATCGTAGAGACGCAGCCCAAGCTGTACCGCCTTCCTCTGTAAGCTAACGCGGCTCCGCTCGATCAAGGCGAGCAAGGCTTGCTGAGTGGCAGCGCTCGCAAACGAGTCACGCGCCTGCGCGACCCGCTCGCACAACACCGCCAGATCGTGGTCGCCACCGAGGAAGTCGGCGAGCTTGTGCATCTCTTGCGCAAGCTTGCCGATCCTGCCTGGCCCCATTGGCTCGAACACCTGCAGCTGATACCCAAAGTACTTGGTCTGCTTGCGCCACTCATGCAGATGCTCGTTGGTCGGTGCCACCCGCGCCCGCTCGAAGGCTCCGCGACCACTCGAATACGTGCGCTTCAGCCCTACACCTATCACAGACCAACCGTGCCGACCGATACGCCACTTGCCTGCACGGGTGCGCGCGTCGCGGAGGCTCTTGCGTGCGCCACGTAGGGCGCCGGGTTTGCCGAGAATCTTCTTGCGCAACTGCGTGCGGTGGCGGCGCAGGAGGCGCTGAAACCCAGTGAGAGGCAACTCCGCGGCCGGCGCGCCGTAATACTTCACCAGAGAGCTCAAGGCATCCAACAGGACGCGCCCATCGCGAACTTCGCTGAGCGGGCGGGCAGCATCGCGAAGCGCCGCGTTCTCGCGCCTGTAGGCGGACTCACCTAATCCATCACGCAGCAACCGTAGCGTGGCCCGCGCCTTCTTCAGCTCTTTACGCGCGGAGTGAATCGAGGTGTCGGCCGGTTTTTTTGCGTCCAGAAGCGCGAGTGCGGCTTCGATTCGATCGCGGGTTATGCGGCGAACTCGATGCGTTCCAGACTTCTCCTGTGTCAGGTCCGCGGTCACGGCTCTAGGGAGATTTGACCTTGGCAGCGGCACCGTTGGCCTGCCGCCGCAACAACTCCTGGAGATTCCCCAGGGATAGCAGGTGTGCGTACAGCAAGCCCAGTTCGCCGCTGGCGAACCACTCTTTCAATGTCGCCTCCGGCAACTCCCGAAAGCGCGCTTCGTCAACGACCCAAAAGCCGCGCCACAGAAAGCTGCGGCCGTCCGGTAGGTCGGCCTTCGCGTTGGCCTCCATGAGGACATTTGCCGCCGTCAGACGTTGCATGAACATCTTGGTGAGACCGACCGCCTGTTGATAGTCGCCCAGGCTCTTGATGACGTCCTTCAGCGCGTCACTCGGCTCATTGTCCTCGCCGAACAAAGCGATACCGGCGTTTTCATCGAAAAGCTTCGAGGCGGAATCGATGCACACCGTAAACTGCTCGGGCGCGGTCTCGACATACACGAACGGATACCGGCGCACATACGCGGGTACATAACGTGCGTGCCAGGCCCCCTCCCCGTCGAGGAAGAGATTCTTACCCTGCGGGACACCGGTCAATACCACCGGAATGAGCTCGCCGTTGTCTTTTTCGCGCACGAACACGATCGGATACTCGCGCGCCAGCGGGGCAAACTCGGTGGTGAGCGCGGGTAACAACGGGAAATCGGCAGCGAAGGAGTAGTTCTCCGGCCGCCGGAGCCTGAGGCGCGTATGTTGCCGCCGGTCGAGTGGGACAACGTTCTGGTAGAGGGGTGCCATCAGCGCATGATAGCGCAACCAAGCGACGGGGCGACTGCTGCGATCCCGCGGAGATAGCCTAGCCCGCAAACAGCCCGGCGCTAACGTTGACGGCGAAGCCCAGAATGGAGACGTTGAACACGAACGCAATCAGACTTTGGGCCAGTACGACCTTGCGGATCGAAGTGTTGGCGGTCGCGACGTCCGCGGTCTGGCAGGCCGCGGCGATGGTGAACGAGAAATAGGCAAAGTCCCAGAAAACCGGGCGCCGCGTCTGGGGAAACAGTAGCGGGCGATCCTCGTCGGTAGCGCTATAGAACTCGTCCGCGTAGTGCAGCGTGAACATCGTCGGAACCAGCAGCCAAGAGCTCACGACAGTAAGCGCCGCCAGACAGAAGTGCATCGCCCGGTCGTACCCGCCGCTCACCTGCTTCACGGTCGACAACAACAGGACTATGGCAGCGAGGCTCAACAAGGCGGCACAGATGACTGTCACCAGAATCACCAGCGCCGTCTCGTCTTCCTCCTTGTACCTAAGATAGAGCTGCTCGGCGCTGCACCCGCTCATCCACACGAACACCCACGTGAGGAACATCATTACAGCGCCATTCCAACTCAGCACCACTCTGGCGATGACGCTCCAATGCCCGGGTAACAGAAAGAACAACACGACGCCGACGAGAATGGACGTCAGCAGCTTGATATGGTGGAGAAATGCATAGCGCATGTCTGTTCTTGAGGATTCGGCGCAGCGCGCATCACGAGCCAGGTGTCTCGCTATGGTATCCCAGTAGCGGCGCATCCGGCTCAGGCACCCCGCGGCGCCGGGCAAGGAGACTCCCCCCGAGCGGGGCTATGTCAAAGATTCCGTAAACGCGGTTGTCCCGCGTCGCGCCGCTAGCGCTTCTCCGGGATTCCCTCCGCTGCCCCACGTCGCACCGTAGGCGCTTCGTGGGATTTCCTCCACTGCGTTTCGGTCACGCTCCGGTTGTCAGCGCCTCATCAGCTGTGCTATTACTGTACCCGCATGACATTCAACGCCCGCAGCTACCGCTTTACCTATTTTTACTGGCCAATACTCTTGGGCGGTAAATGGGCTGCGTTCGGCTGAAAGTCACAGCAAAACTCAAATCCCAAAAAAACCGCCAGACCCCTGGCGGTTTTTTTTCGCCAGTGGCCTGCAGCAACCGAAAGGCGCCACTGTGAACATTCGGACCGACGACTTACGCATCCGCGACATCAGGGAGCTCACGACTCCTGAGGAACTGATGCGCGAGCACGCGCGCACCTCACAAAGCTCAGCCACAGTGAGCGCGGCCCGGCAGTCGCTGCACCGCATCCTCCACGGGCAGGATGACCGGCTGGCGGTGGTCATCGGACCTTGCTCGATTCACGATATCAACTCGGCGCTGGAATACGCGCAGCGCCTCGCCGTGCAACGCGAGCGCCTGAAGGACTCGCTCGAAATCATCATGCGGGTTTACTTCGAAAAACCGCGGACCACGGTCGGCTGGAAAGGCTTGATCAATGACCCGGATCTGGACGGCAGCTTCCGCATCAACCAGGGCCTGCGCCTGGCGCGCAGCCTGTTACTGAGCATCAACCAACTGGGGTTGCCCGCAGGCTGTGAGTTCCTCGACATGATCACCCCCCAATACATCGCGGATCTGGTTGCCTGGGGCGCAATCGGCGCGCGCACGACCGAGAGCCAGGTGCATCGGGAGCTCGCCTCGGGGCTCTCCTGCCCGGTCGGCTTCAAAAATGGCACCGACGGTAACGTGAAGATCGCCGTGGACGCGGTACAGGCAGCCGCGCAAGCCCATCATTTCCTGGCCGTTACCAAGCAAGGCCGAAGTGCCATTGCAACGACCGCCGGCAACTGCGATTGCCACATCATCCTGCGCGGCGGCAAGGCTCCCAACCACGACTCCGCGAGTGTGGCCGCGGCCTGGAAAATCGCCGCAGCCAGCGGCCTGACAACATCGCTCATGATCGATGCCAGCCATGGCAACAGCGCCAAGCGCTATGAGAACCAACCAAGCGTCGTCGACACCATCGCCCAACAGGTGGAGGCAGGCGACACTCGCATCGGCGGGGTCATGATCGAAAGCCACCTCGTCGCCGGACGCCAGGACCTGCTTGCCGGCAAGCCTCTTGTCTATGGACAGAGCATCACTGATGCCTGCATCGATTGGGACACCTCCGGGGAGGTGTTGGAGCGGCTGGCTCTGGCGGCGCAACGCCGGCGGGCAGCACTGCGCGCCGGTGCCCCCGCTTTGGCTACCGCAGGGAACCGGTCGGACTAACCGCTGCCAGGCAGGAGAGCCTAGGAACCTGTCGGACTTTAGGGGCGCCATCGCGAGGGCGAACCTAAGTCCGACCGGCTCCTAAGTCTTGGCGTTGTAGGACGAGCACCAGCCGCCGGTGTTGACGAGCTCGCCACTGAAAAGCTGGCATGGCCCCGATTGTTGCCCCGCAGCACCCTGAAAGAAGCTGCACGTACCGCACTTGTCTCCGGGCTTGAATGTGGGGAACTTCGCCTTGTCCACCTTGGCGGCATCGTCGCTATAGCCGAGTGCCTTGGCGAGCGGCTCACTCGCCGACACGTGCTTTGCCGCGCCGCCTTGAGCCTGCGAAGGCGCCTGGGCGTGAGCGCTGGCGGCACGCAGCAGGGCAAACGCACACGCCGAGCCGGCTACGGCGCCTAGGAATTTGCGCCGCGAGCCATCGGGTTGCGGGCTATCGGGACAGTTCGGGCGAAACATGTTGGTACTCCTCATGTCCACAGCGTCGTCTATATGAGGTCGCCGTCGGCAACAGCCGGCGAAGCGCACGCAACATCCGTGCCGCCACAGTGAGGGACATCTGAACCGTCCACGGCTCAATCGCCGCCGGCGCCGGGAGGAGCCGCGACGCGCAGCACATAGTCGACAATGTCGCGCGTCATACGTCGTGTGATGGGTGCATGCCCGAAAAGCGTACGGAAATAAAACGGACCGGTCATCATGTCCAGCGCCAGCTCGACATCGAGATCCGCACGGATTTCGCCTCGCGCCCGTGCCCTTGCGAAGGCTTCACGCATGGACTTGCGGCGCGCGGCCAACACCTCCTCGCGGATGGTCTCGGCTAACTCGCTGTCCTGCGCCATGTCGGCGACCAGCCCGGCCAGCGCCTGCCCCATGGGGCCGGCAAATGCCCTCAGGAGAGTCTCAACGGCGGCCTCCAGATCGCCGCGGAGAACCCCGGTATCGGCAGCGGGGTTATCACCCATGGCGCTGAGCACCGCATAGGCGACCAGATGCCGCTTACTCGGCCAGCGGCGATAGATGCTCGTGCGCGCCCTTTTTACCTTGCGTGCAATACCGTCAATGGTTACCGCTGCGTACCCGCCACTGCGCAGCGCATTGAGGACGGCTGAGACAACTTCATCGTCGATCCGCTCATCCCTGGGCCTCCCGAGGGCGGGCTCCGTGGCCTTTCCGGACGCCGACGGCGCTCTGACGCGCCGCGAATGCGCAGTGGTGCCTGCCGTCATCGACCCGATTTCCCCATGCCTCTACCTACCGACAATGGTAGCAAACGGGCGGCCACGTCCAGGCTTGCGCGCGTTACGCTACATACTGTAGCGTATATGATCATACGCCACTGCCGGGAGCCCGTCGTTTGATTCGCCTGCTGATCGGGGATGCGAACCTGCTGGTACGAGCCGGGGTCAGGGCCCTCCTCACGGAAACATTCACCGTAACGGAGGTTGGCGAAGTCGCCTGCGGTGCCGAAGCCATCGCCAGCTTGCGTGGCAGTCCCTGGAGCCTGTGTGTTCTCGATGTCTCGCTGCCCGAGCGCGGCGGGTTGGAAATCGCCCGCTACGTCCGCAAAGGCCGGCACAAGGCGCTGCTGCTCTTTCTCGCCTCGCGCTCCGACCGCCAATATGCCGCGGCTGCCCTCAAAGAAGGCGCGCGCGGCTTCATTTTCCGCGACTGCACCCGCGAGGAACTCCTTGCGGCAGTGCGGACCATGCTCGAGGGCGGCTGTTATGTCAGCCCACAGTTGTCCGGCCAGCTCATCGCCCACAACGACGACGACCGCCCCTCTTACGAGCGACTTTCCCAGCGCGAGCTGCAGATCTTCCGTAAGCTGGCGCTCGGTACCGCGCTCACGGTGATCAGCAAGGACCTCAGTATCAGTCCCAAGTCCGTCAGCACCTACCGCTCGCGCATCCTCGAGAAAATGCGCTGCCGGAACAATGCGGAAATAACCCAATACGCCGTGCGCGAAGGCCTGATTTAACCTCGCTTTGGTCCCGATTCAACCTCGAAGGAGTTGCCGTGAAGAGAACGTTCGCGATCTATCCTCTCATTGCCGCTGCCGCGATCCTCGCGGCCTGTAGCACGTCGGAATCGGACTGGAAGAAGGCGCAGGCGGCCAATACCGCCGTCGCCTACCAGGACTTCCTGACACAACATCCCAATGACGCGCACGCCCAGGAGGCGCGCGATCATATCCAGAAGTTCGACGATGAGCAGGCTTGGGCGGATGCGCAGAAAGCCAACACCGCCGATAGCTACCAGCAGTATCTGCAGAAAGAGGCGAACGGAGCCCATGCCGAGGAGGCCCACACGCAGCTCACGGCGCTCGCGCGCGCGGCGGACTGGAAGACCGCCCAGGTGGCCAACACCGAGCAGGCGCTCCAGGATTTCCTACAGAAGTACAGCCAGGGACCGGAAGCCGATGAGGCCCGAGCGCAGCTGCAGAAGCTGCAATCGGAGGGCTACCGGATCGTGCTCGCGAGCGCCAAGGACGAGAAGGCAGCCACCAAAGCACACGAGCAGCTGCAAGCCAAGGTCGGCAACGATGTCCCCGGTCTTGCCGTCATACCGCCCTCAGGCTCCGACAAACAGTATCGCGTGGCCTCCGGACCGATGACCGAAGCCGACGCAAAAGCCGCGTGCGCCAAGTTGAAGAAGGCGCACCAGCGCTGCGAGGTGGTCAAGCGCTGACTTGCAGCGCCAGATATCTAAGGCGCGCGCGCCGGCATCGATCGCGGTGGTGTATCAGTAATGACCACCATCGCGATGTAATGCGTCTCGTCGAGCGTGAACCCGATCTGTCGCTTGGGCGGATTGCTGGTGAGCATCAGCATGTCGGAACAGGAGATGTCGCGCGCCTCGAACCTGACGTACGAGATCTCGCCAGGCGCCGGGCGACACAACTCGTTCGCAGCGGCCATGATCCGCTGCGCCCGAGCGTAGTGCACCGGATTCGTGGCCTGCAGCCGCGCCAGATCGGCCGCATCATTGAGGTGGACGACCTTGTCGGGGAACGCTGTTACGACTGAAGTCGCAAATGTAGCGGTCAGCGCAGCCAACCCAAGGAACAGTAGAGGGGTCCGCACGGCAAATACCCACCAGAATTTGCGCGATTTAGCGCAGCCCACGTTGGACACCCGGGGCGTAGGCGGGTTCCCCCTTACCTCGGGTGCATCCCCAGCGAAGGCTGCGCTCACTGATATCGCCGTGCGACAACTCCTGAACTGCTCAGCCGGTAGAGTCCGGTGAGCGCGAGGCAGTAATCACAATCTCCACCATCTCGGAGCCTTGGCGGGGTCCAGCGGCGGTCTGGTTGGTCGTGGACGGGACGGCACCTATTTGACTGCAGGCTGCTAAGCCTGCTGCAACGGCGGTGACTGTTTCGATGCACACGGTGCGACGAATAACTTTCCAAAGCGTGTCGTTCGTGTAAGGCATTACAGACCTCCAAGTCATGGGTCCCATGGTTGGCGCCCTGAAGTATTGACCGACAGGGGCTCCTTGGAATATTGGGCCGTGGTGACACCTTGGAGTATTAAATAGAGCGCGGGTGCAGCGTCATGAATCTTGGATGAAACCCGACGCTGCAGCGCGTCAGTCTCATGCAAGCGGCACCCTGACCGCTTCACGGCTCGCCGATATCTTCGTTCCAAACCTCGGGATGGCGCGCGATAAAACCACCGAGCAGCTGCGCACACTCGGTTGAATCGAGATCAATCACTGCGACGCCACGCTCGCGTAACCAATCGATGCCACCACGAAACGTGCGCGATTCGCCGACGATCACCTTGCCGATGCCGAATTGCACGACCAGACCGCTGCAATACCAACACGGAGCGAGCGTCGTGACCATGATAGTGTCGCGGTAGTTACGTTGACGGCCCGCCTTACGAAAGGCGTCCGTCTCGCCATGCACGGATGGATCGCCTTCCTGGACGCGGCGATTGTGTCCTCTGCCGAGCAGGCGGCCATCACGATGAAAGAGTGCGGCGCCGATAGGGATACCGCCTTCGGCCAGCCCGAGCCGCGCCTCCTCGAGGGCGGTGAGCAGCAGGGTTGTGTAATCCGGAGCCGCTGTCATTTCGAAGGTCATGTGATGGGTGCGCTCGCATCTGTAGCCACGGAGTCGACTTCGCGCGGCAACTCCTGCAACGCACGCGCCACAACCGACAGAAGGTCCGCTCGCACCTTGGGGGTCAAACCTGCCACGCCCGCCGCATACTCGGCGGCGCGAGCCCGTCGAACGCGCTCCAGGAGCACGCCGCCCTTCTTGGTGACACTGACTTTCTTGCGCCTGCGATCCTCGTCCGCCTCGACGCGCGTCAGCAAATCCAGGACAAACAGCCGATCAATCATCTGGCTCACGGCGGGCAGCGACATGCGCATGCGCGCGGCAAGCTCGGAGGGCGTGCTCTCGCCGATCTGTTGCAGGCGACGCAACAACAGCACCTGTTGTACCGTCACCGACTCTTCGGTGAGCACAGTAAGCGTGTGGCCCTGCAGATGTGAGACCCGATTGATAAATTCCTGCAGCAATTCGCCCAACCGTTGGCCATCGTCCGGCGCGTCTTTCATAGCCGCGCCTCCTGACTCCACGCCACAGCGCTCATGACGGGCGGCCGAATCGGGATCGCTCGTCCGAATCCAAGACACACCAACTCGAGGTGGTTGCCGAACGGGTCGTTGAAGTACAGCGAAGCCTGTCCCGGAGGCCCCAGCTGCAACGGGCCCTCCGTGGGGACCCCTTGCGCCTCGAGGCGAGCCTTCCACTTGAGCAGATGCCGGGGCGGAACCGCGAATGCGTAGTGCGGATGCCCCTGCGCAACCGCCGGCTGACCCGTCTGTTGCAGGAACAGATCCACACGTGTCGAGCCGCCGAGGTACACGGAAACGTGATGCGATCCTTCGCCCCCATTTGCCGCGGGCGGCCGCCCGAAGCGGCGGAACGTTTCATTGTCGATCGTCATAAAGTGCTCCGCGCCGAGCACCTCGCAATAGAAGCGGCGCGCCACATCCAGATTGCGTACCGCAATGGTCACGTGATCCATCGACCCGATGCGCGGGCGCCCCAGGTGCCGGAGCAGTCGCTTCACCCGCGTCGCGCGGCACCATGCCGCAAACCCTACCCTGATCAATTGATTGCGTAACATAGTCAACATGGGATAATCACCAATGCCGCTTAATAGTTAATTCACGTTAACCATTAAGGCGCATGCTGTCAAGCTCACTGGCTCACCACCGATGGCGTCACGCGGCGCTCGGCCGCAAGCTCGGTCGCGCCGGTGCCGAGCGCCGGGATTTGCGCCGTTGCCGGCTCCGGCGCGTGCCGCGCGGCGGGGTTGAACTCTCCGGACTGCCGGTGCCAAAGCTCGGCGTACAGCCCTCCCTGACACAACAACTCGGCATGCGAACCGTCGGCAACGATGACTCCCCGCTGCAGGACGATGAGACGGTCCATATCCATGACAGTGCTCAGACGATGCGCGATCGCGATGACTGTCTTGCCAACCATAGCCGTGCGCATCGCTTCCTGGATGATGTGCTCGCTGTGACTGTCAAGCGCACTGGTGGCTTCATCGAGCAATAGGATGGGCGCGTCACGAAGAATGGCGCGCGCAATGGCAATTCTCTGCCGCTGTCCTCCGGACAGCTTGATGCCGCGCTCGCCCACTAACGTGTGATAGCCGTGTTCCAGCTCGACAATAAACTCATGTGCGTGAGCGCGCCGCGCCGCGATCATGACCTCCTCGTCCGTCGCGTCCGGACGGCCATAACGGATGTTTTCGATCAGGCTGCGGTTGAAGAGGCTCGTATCTTGTGGGATCAGGCCGAACGCGGCGCGTAAGCTCGCCTGGGTAACATCACGAATATCCTGTCCGTCCACACGGATCGCTCCGGCGGTTACGTCATGCATTCGCAGCAGCAATCCCATCAAGGTGGTCTTCCCGGCGCCGCTCGGACCCACCAGACCCAAGCGCTGCCCCGGCGGGATATGCAGCTCGAAGTCCTTCACGATGTTGCGAGGTCCACGGCCGGTCGCATCGTAGGCAAACGCAACGCGCTCGAAGTGAATCGCGCCCTGCGCGATGGCCAATGTCGTAGCGCAAGGCCGATCCTCGATTGTCGGCGGCACGATCAGAGTATCGATGCTCTCGCGCGCGGCCCCGAGGTGCTCGTAAAACTCCGGTATGCGTTGTCCGATGTTGTACGCCGTCTGCAGTAGCAGGCCGGTCAGCGTGGTCACCATGACAAAGTCGCCGGCGCCGATCGCGCCATGCACCCAGGTATAGAGCGCGCCACCGACGAAGCCGAGCCACATCATGATATCCATCACGTACTGCACACATCGCAGGCGTACGACGGAGCGATAGAGAGCCTTGCGCCGCTCTCGCTCCTCGCCCGTATACTGCTGCAGCTCATGGTCTTCGAGCGCCTGGTTGGCGAAGAAAAAAACGTTGCGGATGTTGGTGATGACGTCGACGACCCGCCCCGTGACCGCCGCGCGCGCCTCGTTATTGGCCGAGGAGCGCTTGGTGCATTCGCGACCGATGAGCAGGCTCAAACTGAAATAGACGACGATGCTGCAGGCCGCGGCAGCACAGAACTGCGGGCTGGCCACGTAGAAGAAGGCGGCGACAAACACGAAGAACATGGCGCTCGGAATGAACTCGAACACCATCATGTCAAACAGCAGCAGCACCTCATCGGGAAGCAACACGGCGCGATGCGCGATCTTCCCGGAAAGCGTGCTCTCGAAGTAGGCCGGTGAGAGTCGCTGCGAGTACGCGAACACTTCCTCCTTCATGCGCGCGAGCATCGGCGAGCGAGTGTGATACGAGCAAAGCCACATCGCTGCATCGAGCGCGAACCGCGCAACGACCAGTGCGGCGAACAGAGTGAATGGCGCGACCAGCGCCCCACGCGCCTGGCTCACCGGGCCATGCATCGCCAGCACGGTGTCAGTGAGTCGCTTGGTGGAATACGCGATGGAGGTGAACACCGCGCGACCGAGAACCGGAAACAGCACCAAGCCAAGGGCGCCCCAAAGGAACTGCCGCAAGAAATGCAAGGCAAAGGGCAGAAGACGATTGGGCAGAGTCGGGCGCTGATCTTGCATGGCTGGCCATGATACTTAAATCCCGCTCCGGTCGGCTCCCGATGCGGCGCGTGCTTGACCCTGACGCTCGACGGCTCGGAAGCTGAGCGCGATGGCCTCTCACCCCGCGGGGTCAGCAGCGGCGATGGCACGCTTTCGGGGAACCAGGCTCATGAGACCCAACAGCGGCGCAGCCAGGCAGAGCGCGGCAAAGGCGCGCAGTGACACACGCGTCGCGAGATCGCTGACCGGATCGAAGAAAGTGAGGTCGACGGGACCCGACTGAACTTCAGCGTCGGGGCAGTTCGCGACCAGATTGCCCTGGGGTCCACGCGTGATGCGGCAACTTCCCGAGCTCCATCCCGTGTGATACGCCTGGTTCAGCTCGATGTGCAGTATGCGATCGGCACGATCCGCCACGGGCAGCGCTCGAGCTTCGGCGCGCGGCAGAATACGGATATGGCTCCACGTCATGAATCCCGCATTCAGATGGGCGTGGACCGGTTGGCGTGCTCCATCCAGGGTAACGCCTTTGATGAGCTGATCGCCGAGGCGCACATCGGCTCGTGTAAAGTCGTCTCGATCATAACAATTGACGACCGCCTGAGTGGGCGTAATGAATTCGCCCTGCTCGTGAGGATGTGCCGGCGTGTCCGGATTTTCAACAGCCACGACTTTCTCGAGCCCGCCGGTGTACAGCCCGCTCAAAGAGGCCTCGATGTAAGGCCGCGACTGCCGCCATCCGGTCAGCAGTGACTCGCCCTGAAACGTCAGCTGCATGAGGAGCGCACTGGCCAGCAGTATCGAGCCCTTGCGAGTGGGTGGCTCGCTGTCAAGGAAGCGCCACAACGCCACACCGGCCAACAAACTCAACGGCAAGGTGAGAAATGCCCAATATCGGCCGGTCACATCCAGCGAACGAAAACCCGGCAGGGGGCGAAGCCAATCGAACGGACTCAACCACACCGGGATGCCGGCGTGCTGCAGGCTGCCCATCCCGAGCCAGATCGACACCACGCTGACGATCAGCAGTGGCCACTTCATCTCCGCGGGTAACTGCTCGCGCAGTTGGCGGCGATAGCGCCAGATGAGATAGATCAGGATCGGGCCGATGAAGACGCTGAGCTCCACTCCCGTGCCGTTCGAGGGCAGTACCTTGCCGCGCATCGGAATCAACATAAACCACAGCAGGGACCACGGGCCGGTGAAGGTATCGGCGGTCCGCCGCGGAAAGTCGGCCTGGGCGTTCAGCATGGGCCACAGGTAGCCGGCGTCGAGGAGGCTCGCCATGACACATGCCACAGTAAATGTGGCCAGCGGCAGCACCGACCGGCGCACCCAACTGAGCACCACGCTGTACAGCCCGATCCAGAACAGCCAGTGGATGATCGCCACGGGTGATCCGTCGATGACCATCGCGAACAGCAACCCCAGGAGCACCACCGCCAGAGCCGAGCGGGCGAGGTTCGAATCGGGATCAGGCCACTTGGCACGATGGATCACCCACAGGGCCAGTGGCAGAGCCAGGAAGGGAACGAAATCGATGTGGCCATGGGTCAAGCGGCAGATGAAGAACCCGTTGCCGATGAATAGCGATGCCGCGAGCGCCCTGGGCTGCTTCTCAGCGGTCCAAAGCCCTGCAAATAGATAGGCGCCGGCCCAGCCCAGAACCAGATATAGCGTAATGCCGAGCATGATTCCCGGCAAAGGCCCGAAGGCGTAGGCGAGAACCATGGTCAGCGAGGCGAACGGAACCTGAGGCTCGCCCGCCAAAGACAGCCCGGAGCACATGACCGGGGTCCACTGCTTGGCAAGGCCGAACAGCGCCGCATTCCAGTACTGCAGCTCATGAAAGACCAGGAACTGGTCGTAATCGTGCGAGCCCACCCGCTGCCCGAATACAGCCAGTATCAGCAGGTAAATGCCGGGTATGCCGAGAATGAATGCCGCAGACCAAAGTCTGCTCCTGGGCCGCCAGCACTGGGTCATCAACGGAGCCTTCATTGGCGCGGACGTATCTCTTCAGGAGCACGTCCTTCCTTAGAGTCACCTCGGCCGCAAAACCAATCGCACGGCTTCGATCGCCGGGGCGACCCTGCATGCCCAGCGAAACCAACAGTTCGCGCCGGGACGCGGCAATAGCGAAAAATGACGCCGCCACCATTGCGGTGCACACAAAGCGATGCCCTGCCCTCCCCGGGGGCAATTCCAGCAGGAAGGCATGGCGAACCGGGCCCCGGCGCAGTAGCATATAGTTAACGTGTGTACTATCTAGGAGCGGGGCCAATGCGGTTCACTATTGCGGGGCGGGCTGGGATCCTGGCGGTCGGTTTGCTGTTCGGCTGCGCGCAGGCGCAGACCATCAATCTCTGGCCGGGCGTCGCACCGGGCTCAGAGAAGTGGAGTTACGTCGAGAAGGACATCCCCAAGGGGCCATTCGGGCCGATGATCGTCAACGTCGTCAAGCCGACACTCACGGCCTTCCTGCCCGAGCGCGGCAAGGCAACCGGCGCCGCAGTGATCATTGCCCCGGGAGGCGCGTTTGTCGGCCTTGCCATCGAGCAGGAAGGTCGTGACGTGGCGCGCTGGCTGCAAGCCAGAGGAGTTGCGGCCTTCGTTCTCAAGTACCGTTTGATGGAGCAACATCCGAACGGCATGCCCACCATGCAGGAGATGGATGCGGCCTCGAAGTATGCCGCAGCCGACGGCATTCAGGCGGTCAAGGTACTGCGCCAGCATGCGGCCGAATGGGGTGTCGCGCCCGACAAGGTTGGTTTCATCGGCTTCTCCGCGGGTGCCACGGTTGCCGCGAGCGCCCTGCTGAATAACGATGCAGCGGCACGACCGAACTTCGCCGGCATCATGTACGGCGGCCCGTTCGGCGGTCCCCAGGGACTGCCCAGTCAGTTGCCGCCGGTGTTTTTAGCGTGGGCGCAGGACGATCCGATCAGCGCCAACACCGCCGCCAAGTTGTATGAGGCGTTGCAGGCGGCCGGTCAGAAGCCTGAAGCACACATTTTCACCGCGGGCGGCCACGGCTTTGGCGCGAAGAAACAAGGGTTGACCAGCGACCACTGGATCGATGAGTTCGGCTTCTGGCTCGACGCTCAGGGCTTCACCAAGCCGGCTCGTTGAGGGATTCGCCGCACACGTCACTGTTCGTTTGCGAAAACGGGGGAGAGACCATGTTAGATGCACGGAGTCGCGGACTGTTGCTTGCACTGGCCGCCGTCAGCGTGATGGCGATCGGTGGCGTGGCGCAGGCCCAAAGCCCAGCGGCTGCGCCGGCAGGCACGGCTGATGAGGACGCGAAGTTGAGTGGCGGACGCCCTGACCTCAGGGCACCGCCGCCGGCGAAGAAAATCATCGCGCAGCGATGCGCGACGTGTCACACCGACACCGGCATCGAGATCAACGGCCGCACCATTGCGACGACGGCCACGTTGCACGCCATGCAGGCCGGCAGGGTGTATGAAGCCCTGGCGCACGGCAAGATGATGGCGCAGGCGAGCGGGATCAGTGATCGCGACATGCGCGCCGTCGCCGAAATGATCACCGGCAAGAAGCTCGAGGGCAGCAACGACACGCTGATCGCCAGCATGACGGGCAATTGCAAGAGCAACCCCGAGATGCCCGATCCGCAGGCCGGCCCGGAGTGGGACGGGTGGAGCCCCACCCTCAACAACGCTCGCTTTCAAAGCGCCGCCGCGGCCAAATTGAGCGCTTCCGAGGTGCCGAAGCTGAAGCTCAAATGGGCGTTCGGCTTGCCCTTGGGGGGCAGCTCCTCGTCGCAACCGTCGGTGGTCGCGGGCCGCATTTTCGTAGGCAGCGACAACTCCACCCTGTACTCGCTCGACGCCAAGACAGGCTGCGCGTACTGGTCATATCGCACCAAGGCTCCTGGCCGTGTTGCGCCTATCGTGGTGCCTTACAAAGGTCACGAGGGCGCCAAATACGCCGTGTACTACGCCACCGGCGACAAAGTGGTGTACGCGTTGGATGCGCAAACCGGCAAGTTGATCTGGCAAGCGAGCATCCCCGGCGAAGGCAACGGCCTGACTGGCTCCCCGGCCTACTACAATGGCCGTCTGTACGTGCCGTTGACCGCTTCGGGAGTCACCGCTGGATTCGCACCGAACGTCGAGTGTTGCAAGTCACGCGGCACGGTGGTCGCGGTAGATGCCAACAACGGGAAAATCATCTGGCGCACGGAGACTATTCCGGAGCCTGTGGAGAAGATCAGCAAGAACAGCATCGGCACTCAGGTCTGGGGACCCGGGGGAGCCAGCGTCTGGAATTCTCCGACCATCGATGCGAAGCGCGGCCTCATTTATGTCGGTACCGGCAACAGCTACGGTCCGAAAGCCGCCACGACCACCGACTCGATCGTCGCTTTGAGCCTGAAGGATGGCTCCATCCAGTGGTACCACCAGGAGTTCAAGGAAACCTTCATGCTCGGGTGTCCCGAAACGAGTCCGGCCGGGGAGATCTGCCCCGAGCACTTGGGTCAGGACTGGGACTTCGGCGGTGGCTCAGCGATTTTGCAGTCACTCGGTAACGGCAAGGACATTGTGGTCGCCGCGGGCAAGGGCGGCGTCGCGGTCGGCCTCGATCCCGATCAGAAGGGGAAACTCCTCTGGCGCACACAGTTGTATGACACGACACCGCCGACGGCCGACGGCCTGGTGCTCTTCGGAGGCACCGCTGACGGCAAGCGGGTTTACTTCCCGCTGCAGCAGGCGGGTGGTGGCCTGAAGGCGCTCCAGCTCGCCAATGGCAAGGTCGACTGGAACGCAAACATCAATGCTGACAAGCGCGGCCAGATCAGTGCCGCCAGCAGCATCCCCGGCGTCGTGTTCACCGGCGGCTGGGATGGGGTATTGCGCGCGGTGGACATGAGCGGCAAGGTGATCTGGTCGTTCAACACGCGGCAACGCTTCGACTCGGTGAACGGCGTCATCGCGATTGGCGGCTCCCTCGGCGCCCCGGGCCCCACGATTGCCAACGGCATGGTATATGTCGCTTCCGGTTATCCAGGCTTTCAGAACGGCACTCCGGGTAACGTGATTCTGGCGTTTAGCGCCGACTGAGCGCCCTCCTTGCGTGCGAGCGGCGTGCGCAAATCACGCCGCTCGCTTGACGTGAGGACTCATGAGTTTTTCGCACATCCTGGTCTTGGCGCTCGTCCAAGGCATTGCAGAGCTGTTGCCGATATCGAGCTCGGCCCACGTCATCGTCGCCGAAAAGCTGTTGGGGCTGGACCCCACCACTCCCCAGATGACCCTGCTGCTGGTGATGTTGCACACCGGCACCATGCTCGCCGTCATCACTTACTTCTGGAAAATGTGGCGCGCGACTTACTTCAGCTCCGCGCAGGCCCTGCGCGCCAACGCGCTGCGTCTCATGTTGGCCACCCTGCTGACAGCCTTGGTCGGCCTGACGGCTCTGCAGCTCATCAAACATGCGGTCGCGCGCAACAGCCCGGGCTTCGAGATCGAGAGCCTGTTCGGTAATGCGAAACTGATGGCGGCAGGGCTGTGCGCCGCGGGCGTGTTGATCCTGATCTCATCGCGGGTTCGTCCGGTCGGGCCCGCAGACCTGACGGTCGCCAGAGCTGCGTGGATCGGGTCGGTGCAAGGGCTGTGCTTGCCGTTTCGGGGCTTTTCGCGCTCCGGCTCGACGATCTCCACCGGCCTCATCGCCGGCGTCAGTCGTCTTCGAGCGGAAGAATTCAGCTTCGCGCTGGCGGTGCTCTTGACCCCACCGGTACTCTTCAGAGAAGTCCATCGGCTCCACACAGCCCAAGTCCTGCCGGGCGCATCGGCAACCGACGGGTGGTGGTCGCAGTTCGGGCCAGGCGTGTTGGGAATGATCCTCAGCTTCCTCGCGGGTCTGCTGGCGCTGCGCTGGCTGTCGAGTTGGCTGGAAGCGGGACGCTGGCACTTTTTCGGGGTCTACTGCCTGATGGCATCCGGCGCGGTCCTGTGGCTCGGCTGACTTGGGTGGGCGCGCGCGCGCAAGGTACATCGCCAAGCTCACGTCTCACCGCTGCGCAAGCAAGACACACCCCGCCTTAGCCCAGGCTCAGGCGCAGCGCCTGCTCAATTTTTCCGCATTGCGGCCGCTACAGCGGCAGCGAGTGCGGCCCATCACGAGACGGACCGCGCACCGCGATGAGTCATCGCAATCTGTGAAGACAGTAGTAGACAGCCGAGGAGATCTTTGGTGAAGGGCATCGTTTTCAACCTCCTCGAGGAAGTTGTGGTCCGCCAGCATGGCCAGGACGTGTGGGACGATCTACTGGACGATACCGGATTGCCCGGCGCCTTCACCTCCCTCGGCAGCTACCCCGACGAGCACATGGGCAAGCTCGTCATGACGGCGGCCAAGACTCTTGGACGAACGCCAGCCGAAGTGCTCCGCTGGTTCGGGCAAGAGGCGATGCCCGTGTTGGCCGAGCGCTATCCGTTGTTTTTCAGCGGGCATCGCTCCGCACGCACCTTCGTGTTGAGTTTGAACAACATCATTCATCCCGAGGTACGCAAGATCTACCCCGGCGCGGATGCTCCTTCCTTCGACTTTGAAGATACCCCCGATGGCGGCCTGCTGATGGGTTACCAATCGGTCCGGCGGCTGTGTGCGCTCGCCCAGGGATTCGTGGAAGGCGCCGGACGGCACTTTGGTGAGTCCGTCCGGTGTGAGCACCTCAAATGCATGGATCGTGGGGACCCGAAATGCGTACTGCTTCTGAACTTCTGATGACCTTCTGAAGGCCAAGACGGAAAGACTGCACCATGTCGGAAGCCCCGGCGCCCGACCTCTCCCGGGAAGTCGCAAAGCTCGAGCGTCGTCTGGCGCGCGAGCGCAGCTCGCGTTTGGAAGCAGAAGCGATTGCCGAACGCGGCTTGCGCGATCTTTACGAACAGCAACAGCGGCTGCGACTGTTGGAAGCCGTTGCCGTGGCGGCAAACCAAACCACCTCGGTGCAGGACATCATGCACTTTGCGGTCAAGACGGTTTGCGAGTTCATGCAGTGGCCTCTGGGGCACGCGTATCTCGTCATCACGGAGGATGACCAGAAACGCCTGCGCTCCTTGGGTATCTGGCACACCGCCGAGCCCGGACGCTTCGATGAATTCCGTAAAATCACCCAAGAGATCAAGTTCGACGGCGGCATCGGCCTTCCAGGGCGGGTGCTCGAAAGTGGCAGCGCTGCGTGGGTCGTAGACGCTGGTACTGACGGCAACTTTCCTCGCAACCAGATTGCCTTCCAGGCGGGTTTGAAAGCAGCACTGGCGTTTCCGGTACTGATCGGGGCAGAAGTGGCTGCGGTGCTGGAGTTCTTTGCGGACAAAGCGATCGAGCCCGACGAGAATTTACTACGGCTCACGCCGCAGATCGGCACGCACATCGGTCGCGTCATGGAGCGTCGGCGTTCCGAAGATCAGCTCATCCACGATGCCTCGCACGATCCACTCACCGGGCTTCCCAACCGCGCCCTCTTCCTCGATCGCCTGTCACGCGCTCTGGCACACCGTAAGCGTCGGCCCGATCTGCAGTTTGCGGTGCTGTTCATCGACCTCGATCGCTTCAAAATGGTCAACGACAGCCTTGGACATCACGCTGGTGACAAGCTCATTGTCGAGGTTGGCGCACGGCTGCTGTCCTCCTTGCGACGCGAGGACATCGTCGCACGGCCCGCCCCGCGGCCCGATGACGGTGACGACACCCTGGCTCGCCTTGGTGGCGACGAGTTCACCGTGCTGTTGGATGATATCCGCGACCCAAGCGATGCAGTCCGGGTCGCCGACCGCTTGCACGAGGCCCTGAAGCGGCCGTTTCTGCTCGACGGCCAGGAGGTCTACGCCTCGGCCAGCATCGGCATTGCCTCAAGCGCCAGCCGACATACCTCGGCAGACGAAGTATTGCGCGATGCCGACCTCGCGATGTATCGCGCCAAGGCACTCGGGAAATCGCGAACCGAAATCTACGACCAAGCCATGCACAGCACGGCTGTGTCGCGCCTGCAGCTCGAGACCGATCTGCGCCGCGCGTTACATCGGGAGGAGTTCGTGCTGCATTACCAACCGATCGTGTCGTTGAAAGACAGTGAGGTCGTCGGGTTCGAGGCACTCGTTCGCTGGCGCAGATCCGACACTCAGATCGTCCTCCCAGCCGAATTCATCCATGTAGCGGAAGACACCGGATTAATCGTGTTTCTCGGCGCGTGGGTCCTGCGCGAGGCCTGCCGTACCCTACGCACGTTTCAGCAGGAGTTTCCGCGCGATCAGCCGTATACGATGAGCGTCAACGTCTCAGCACGCCAGTTCGCACAACCCGACCTCGTGAGCCAGTTGCGCCAGGTCATTGCGGAAACCGGGATCGACCCGACCACGTTGCGCCTGGAGATCACCGAAAGTGTCACGATGGGGGACGCCGAGCGCACTATCCAGGTGCTGTCGCAGATCAAGGCGCTCGGCGTGCGCCTGAGCATCGATGACTTCGGCACCGGATATTCCTCACTGAGTTACCTGCATCGCTTTCCGCTCGATGTTCTCAAGATCGACCGCTCGTTCGTCTCGCAGATGGATGAGCGCAGCGAGAGCCTGCAGGTCGTACGCACCATCATGAACCTGGCCCGCCAGCTCGGGATGGACGTCGTCGCCGAAGGCACCGAGACTAACAGTCATGTCTCACGCCTGAAGGACCTCGGCTGCGACTTTGGCCAGGGTTACTACTTCTCCAGGCCGGTCGACGCAGCGCAGCTGCGTACGTTGCTGCAGAACGGCCCGCACGGCGCATGATGACCGCGGTCAAGATGGACTGATGCCCAGATCTCTCAGCCGGGATGTCAGGGGCTCCAAGTGCGCCTGATAGTGCCGCCACCGACCGACAGATGAGGTGTAGATCGGCCGCCGGACCTGCGAAGCGCTGGCGGTGAAAGAGGCATTGGCGTTCCTCTCGATGTGCACGGCGGAAGTTTCCCACCGTAGTCCGCAATAGTCTGTTACCGACCGGCCTACGACCTCCGGGTGCGTAACCAACTCTTCGTAACTCACCTGCAAGAGGCGCTCCCCGAGTACCGACTGCCAGTGGCTCATCAAACGATCGTAAGCGCAGTAATAGCGCGCCAGGTCCTCGAAGTCGTATGAGAACGGATAGGCCTGGCCAAAGAGCGTGCGGTACATCGCGAAGCAGCTTTCCACGGGAGAGCGTGTCATCCAAAGCAGCTTCGCCTCCGGTAGGGCTCGGGAAATAGCTCCCAGATACAGATAGTTGAGAGGCAGCTTCTCGATGATAAGGGCGCCATCACTGCCGCAGCGGGCGAACTGTGCATAGTTCTTCGCCACGGTATCGGGATCGGCGTATGTCGTCCGTTGGAACACATCGTCTCGTCCGGGAGGAGTTGCCTGGAGGAGCGCCTGCGAGAAGTTGTCCGTCTCCCCATTGGTTCGCACGCCTGGAATGCCGGTCAATATTCGTTCGAGCAACGTCGTGCCCGAACGCGGCAACCCTACAATGAATACAAAACCCGCAGCCTCTGTGCGGGCACGCGGCCCCCGTACATATTCGAGCGAATAGGTTGCGATGATGCGGCGGATTTTCGCTTCATCCAGCGCCACGTCGTAAGACAGTCGCTGTCGCCGCGCCCGAGCTGCCGTAGAGAACCACCGAAACGCATCGTCGTAACGTCCCAGATCGTCCAACTCCTTCCCCAGCGCGTAACCCAGAGCGACGCGTGCCCGCTCGTCGGCGTCGGTGCTCGTCAGGAGCGACTCGAGCTCGGTAACGTGATTGGCAGTCGCGGTCTGCACGCGCAGCTCAGAACGCAGCAGATAGCTGGGATAAGAGCGACGGTCCAACTCGATCGAGCGATTACAAGCCTCTTCCGCCTCGGTGAGCCGCCCGACACTCCTCTCACTGGAGGCCAGGTTGTACCAAAACCGCGCACTGACAGGCTCACATTCAACGGCGCGCCGGTACAAAGTATTTGCACGCTCCGGTCGACCCAGAGTGATGGACACGTGAGCCAGTGCGTCGTACGCATCAGCGCAACCCTTCCCGAGTTGCAGCGCGGACAACACAACGCCCTCAGCCTCCACACGCCGGCCCAATGCGCACAGAATCGTCGCCAGCATGCCGTGTTCGGAGGTGCTGACAGTAGCCGCGCTCACGGCGGCTTGCGCGTACGGAAGTGCTGCCGCGAGCTGACCCTCGCGCATCAGTTTGTACGCCGTAACAGCGCTATTTTTATCCGCGTTTTGCACTACTAAAAAAGGCCTGGGCCGCAGGTTGATCGCTCGCGGACGATCGATCAACTCCTAATACGCCAGGTTACGGACATACGCAAGGCACGAAGCCAGGTGATGACTCGATCACCCGCTTGTCCGTCAGGTTGGGTTGGAGCCCCTTCAGGGATGGCTGGGTTTCGTCCAACGCAAACTTGATTGCGAATGAAACGCACCCCCGGCACAGGTTTCGCGCTTTGCGTCGCTGAGCGATACTTGCCGAAAGCCCGCTTTGGCAACGCGTAAAGCGGCTGCGTCCAACCGGCATGAGCCTGATGAACCTACGATCTCAGGGTCGCGAGTGAGAACACCATTCTCATCGAAGCACACCTGAACGATTGCCCTTCCTTCATCTGGAGGGAGATCGGCGTCCTTTTCAGGGTTCGCGCACACTGCAGCGATCGCGAGTCGCGGCACGATAGAGAGCCGCTTCGGATATCGGCTGGCGCCGCAGGGGAGCTTGTCGCTAGATCACGGCACTGGCGCCCATATCCCCCGTGAGCCGCAACGCGCCGCCGCCAGCTCTCTCCAAAGTGAGAGGCGCCTTCTGCGACTGCAGCCGCGGCCCGCCGAGCTTCCGATACGCGCTCCATAGGTGCAGCACGCGCACGGACAGGCCAAACATGCGCGCGATGCGCTGGCCGCCGGCCAGCACAATCTCGCGAAACAGGCTTGGCAGGCATTCGCCGGTCCGATCGTGCAAATCCTGCAGCTCAGTCAATAGAGGGAGCGTCACATCCGCGAAGTGCTTGCGGAGCGCGTAGCGGTCGGGGCTGGCTACCGCGAGCAGTTGTTGAACGGTCAGACCGTCCAAGGACTTCGCATAGAGGTCGTCGGGTATCAGCGCGCCGATGGCGCTTTTGCCGCGCAGGGAGCGCAGCCGACTTTGACCGGATGAGGACACACTGCGATGTCCCTGATTCAAAAGGTGCAATAGGGCTGTATCGAAAGCGCCCTGGTTATTCATACTCACTCGGCTGGAGTTCCTGGCTTCGTCAAGGGTTCGTGATCACGCAAGGTCCAATCGTAGCGTGTTCGGCGAACTTTCACGACATTTACTTGATCGTTCCGGGCAGCGGAAAATGCAATCTCGCGTCATGCCTCAATCGTGGCCGGATGCGAAGGACGCGGTGACTCGCCTATTGCGAACCCGCCCTGCTAAGATCTCACCGGGCGCGCTGCATCAAAGTGCCGTTCAAAATCAGTCGCTTGTTCGCTGGCACTGAGGTGTGATAACTAACTGTACACGCCTCATCGAACAAGAATAACTATGTCAAACGAGAGCCGCGGATACATCGATCAGTGGCGCGGCGGCAGCGTTCTGGCGGTAGTCATGAGCCCGCCGCCAATCCCGCTCACTTTCTGCTCACGTCCTGCCAAACTCGCACAACAAGCTTTTCGCCCTGTTTGAGTTGTGTTGAAGCGGGTGCTATTGCGTAGACGGCCGTGGCGCTCCCGCCTCGAGCGCTTGGACTATATGCTCGCACAGCGCATGGGTCTGTAACGCATCTTGCGCTACTGCTGACCCATTGTGTCCTCCTCTTACACATTGCAGAAATTGACTCACGATCTGCGGAAACCCGCGACGCTGAAGCACGCTGTCCCAATCGTCGAAACGCGTTACGGACTCGGTACCCGCCTGCCAATGAGTTGTTTCGACAACACCCCGCACGGTCCATTTGTTGTCCGGGGCCATGACCTCGAGGACCTCTTCAGCGGCGCCGCTGTCGCGATTCATCGACCCGACGAGCTGGAAGCCGGCACCACCGAGCTGCAATAAAACGTGATGGAGCTTGCCACCGTGGACATAGCCGTCGACTCTTACATCGCGGACGGGGCCAGGGGAAAGAAACCGCAACGTATCCACCACATGCACGAAGTCATCGAAAATCACGCGCCGTGGGACGTCGGGGCTGGCACGCCGATTCTTTTGAAAAAAAACAACGCGACGCGCGGGTTGATCGGCCAATGATCGGTACATTGGCGCGTAGCGCCGATTGAATCCGACCATGAGGAAACGTCGTGCTGACTCGGAAAGGGCTACCAACCTGCTCGCGGCCTCCAGCGTGTAGGCGAGCGGCTTGTCGACGTACACATGGATCCCTTGCTGCAGCAGGAAGCTGACGATGTCTTCGTGGGCCTCGGTCGCTGCATGCACGAATGCGGCATCGATCCGCATCGAGCCCAGATCCGTGCAGCTCGCGGTCGACTCGCGAATTCGATAGCGAGCTGCCAGCTGTGACAGCCGCTCGCGATCACGGCTGCACAGCACCAGCTCAATGTCCTGCAGCGCCGTCAGAATGGGCAAATAAGCCCGCTGCGCGATGCTCCCAAGCCCGATGACCGCTATGCGCATCCTTCGCCTCCGCCGCCTCACTTCAATGTTTGAGCGAGCCTGCGACTGTCCCGCCCGCCATCGGAACCGACTGACGTGGAGCAGTTCGCCTGCCGCGTGCCCCACGCCAGTCACTCACATCATACTTCAGCGCTTCGCAGCGCGGACTGGCGCCTGTGGCGCGACGAAGGGCAGCACGCGGCGCGGGTTGTCGAACATGATCTTGTGAAGCGTCTCGTCGGCGACGCCTTTGGCCTTGAGTCCCGGGATGATGATCTCGTCGATGTACGTATAGCCGCCACCGCCATTTACCTTGAGCTGGGGCTGAGTGCAGACGTCATGCGAAAGCACGATCTGATCCACGTGCCCGGCTTGGATCGAGGCGTAGATACTGTCGATGCGTTGCTGGTCTTTTTCCTTGGGCAGTGGCGCCTGGCCCATGTAGTCCCATTCGACGTACACACCGCGCTTGAACAGCGCTTCTCGCGTTGCCTCGTCGCGCTCGCCAGTGTGCGACATCACCACGCGGTGCAGATCGACCCCTTCAGACTCGATGACGTCCAGCACCGTCATCATCTCCTCGAGCGTCTCGAAGTTGTGAATCGACATTGGAGCGCCGGTGATTCGGGCCGCACGCGCGCTGGCGCGGAGGCTCTTGAGCTCGTTCTCGACAAGCGGCTTACCGACTATGCCGACTTCGCCAATGATCCCGGAGCGAATGTCTGTCCCCTGCGCGCCGACCGTGACATCGTGCACGATGATGTCGGTGAGCTGCTCAACGGTCAGCTGATCCATGTCGGCCGGGTGCAATTGCCGCATATAAAAACCCGCACCCATGACGATGTTCAGCCCGGAAGCACGGGAAGCGAGCTTCAATGCCAACGGATCGCGCGCCAGGCCGAACGGCGACACATCAACGATGGTTCCGCCACCGGCTTTCTTGAAGTCCCTGATCGCGGTGAGCGACTGATCGAAATCGGTCAACCCCGCGGCCATGCCTTCGGGAATGTCCGCCGGCGCCCGAATCACGGTGATATCGGTCGGCGGGGGGACCATTGGCGGCGGCTTCTGGAAATTAATGAAGACGTGCTCGTGCATGAGCGTCTCGCCGAGTGCCGCTGGGTCGATAGGACCGTTGACGGTCATCACCTTGCCCGCGATATTCGGAATGGACTGGCGCGTGGCGCTCTGCGCCGGGGCGGTCAGTATCACCCCTAATGCGAAGGCGGCCCCGAGGCCGAGATTCAAGGCTGGTCGCTTCAAAATGGACTCCTCTTGGCCGCCATCTCCACACGCGGCTTCATTCGTTTGTATGGGCCCGCATCCGCGGCGCGGATCTACTATGACGAACGCCCCGCGACGACACAAGTGGTTAACGAGTTAATCATAGAACGTCCGCCATGGGAGCCTTTGGCATACCTCCAGCACATCCTTCAGCTGTAACAGCGTCACGACCGGCAACGACGCGCGAGGCATTGCGGTCACGAGTAGTCATGGGTACGTGGCAACGAGCGACGGGTACGTCAACCTCTGCAGCGTGGATGGAAGCAGCGGAGCACTGACAAACCGCGCATCCACCAGCCAACAGGTCAACAGGTCAACTGGGCCGACATCTGGCTGTCTGGAGGCCGTGCCTTTCCACTCATGGGGGAGTGATCAAAGCAACCGTTGGAAAGTAGCTGCGATACCTGGCAACGTCGCGCGTCAAAATGGTGTAACCACTGACAGCCGCATGAGCGCCGATATAAAAGTCCGGCAACACGCCCTGCTTCGCGCCTTTACGGCGCCGATAGTTGACGAACGCCTTCCCCGCCAAGAACAGCGCTTCCCGTGGAATCGGCTCGACGCTCATCGAGCCTTCCGTGAGAACAGATTCGAGATCCTCGATGCGCTCGAAGGCAATCGATAGCTCCGAATAGATCACCGCATTGATCGCGAGTGAGTCAGTCAGGCTCGCATTCTCGAGATTTTGCTGTGACCATTCGGCCCACCGCGGATCGTCCTGCAGAACATCGAGCAACACATTGGTGTCGACCAGTACCACCGCTCACACACCGCGCGTCAGAGCCATGATTTCCTCTGTCTTCATTCGCACAGTCGCCCGGCCACGAAGTTTCGCGAATACGCTGCCACCCAACTTCGCCTTGGGCTTGGTTGGCCGCAGCACGATCTCGCCGCCGCCGAGACGCTCAAACGTCACCGCGCTTCCCGTCTTCAGCCCCAGATAGTCGCGAATTGCCTTGGGCACAGTAACTTGGCCCTTGCTGGTAATCTTCGTCGGCATGAGTAATACCTCCTGATCCCATGGTATTACCTCGAGCGCAAATCGGCAATTTACGAAATGCAATTGCGTAGGACTGATGGCAGCACCGAAAATCGAGCGGGCACGCTTCGAAATCGGATAATGGTTTGCGCGCAACTCTGCCAGGATTGTGCCCGACGCTATGAACACGACACCCCGGTTTCACGGAAGTGCCTGAATCTAGGCGGGAAGTTTGGTGGGCCGTGTAGGAGTCGAACCTACGACCAAGAGATTAAGAGTCTCCTGCTCTACCAACTGAGCTAACGGCCCATCATCGAAAAGATGGGGTGGACGATGGGACTCGAACCCACGACAACCGGGATCACAACCCGGGGCTCTACCAGCTGAGCTACGCCCACCATCGACCTGCCCGATGCGCAACCGGGGTGCCCGGAAGAGTCGAGCGGAGCGATCGTGGGCAGCCGCACAAGGCGATTCCACCTGCTGGCGCCCCGTCTCAACAAGCCCTTCAAAAACAAAGGCTTATGAGGTCGCTGGCCCTCGTCCACCGCGCTTTCAGGCCCCTTTCGCGACGGGCCGCGAAGTATATACGAACTTTTGGCCGGCTGCTACCCCTTCGAGGGAACGGTTTTGGCCGTCCTGCGGCTTCATCACGGCTTCGAGGGCTCCGGGTAGTGGAAGGGATCGGTGACGCGCGGCTGACTGGGCAGTGGCTTGCCCGGCAATGGCGTCTCATTGTTGGCGGCATCCAATAGCACCGACGCCAGGATTACGGAGGCCTGCCGTAGATCCTCCGGCCGCAGATGGTCGAAGGTATCCAGGTCGGTGTGATGCACGCGGCTGCCGTAGTCCAAGGGGTCCTGGATGAATTGAAACGCCGGCACGCCGATCAGGCTCATGAGCTCGTGATCGGTGGAGCCGGTAGGCTCCGCCACCACGGCGGCGGCACCCATGCTCTCGAAAGGCGCCAGCCATTCGCGAAATAGCGGCACTACAGCAAAGTTACCCTCGGCGTAGATTCCGCGGAATTTGCCGGACCCGTTGTCGACGTTGAAATAGCCCACCAGCTCCTTGTAGCCGGACAGAGGTTGCACGGGAAACAGGTCAGCCCCGAAGTACGGCCCCAACGCTGCGACGACCGGATCGCTGGGTTTCGGACGCTTCGCCAGATGTTGCTCGATGAATGCCGCAGAGCCGAGCAGGCCTTGCTCCTCGCCAGCCCACAGAGCGAATCGGATCGTCCGCTTCGGCTGCACAGCCACGCTTGCAAGGATTCGCGCGGCCTCCATCACAATCGCACTCCCGGCGCCGTTATCAGCCGCTCCATCTCCGGCGACCCAGCTGTCGAGGTGCGCCCCTGCCATCACATAGCCAGCCTTGGCGTCCTTGCCAGGCACGTCCGCGAAAACGTTGTACCCATTGTGGTCGGCGTCCTCGTAATGCACGCGGCTGTCGATCTCCAGTCGCACCTCACCAACTTTGGCCAACCGCGCCAGTCGTCGATAGTCCTCCGCGCCCAACTCCACACCCGGCAACTTCGGAGTCGCGCCGACCTGGTAGGAGTAGCCTTCCCCGTGTACGAGTCGGCCATCGCTGCGCGACATGCTCGCCCACGCCAGCGCGCCCTCTTCGGCCAGGAAGTGGTCGACCTTGCTTCTGAACAGAGTGCGCTCAATCCGCTTTTGCTTGCCCTCCGGATCGAAGACCGGCTCCTCGTAGGTATCGAGCTTGGCTACCTCGGCCGCGGTCAAGCGTTTGAAGGGCGCCTCCGTGGCCTCTCTGAGCGGCTCGGGCCAGGTGACCAGAACGATTTTTCCAGCGAGCTTGCCTTTCCAGGTGTCGAAGTCCTTTTCCGTGCGCAGCGGAGCGACAATGACGGGCGCGACCAAAGGCCCACTCGTCGCTGGTGTCCAGGCAACGGGAATGGAACGAAGCTCCAGCGGGCGAGGCGCGACCAGGCGCACATGCGCGGATTCGATCCACCATCCTCGGCCGAAGTCGAACGCCTCGGCGTGCACGTTCTTGAGTCCCCACTCCTTGAGCTTGCCCTGCGTCCAATGCTCGGCGGTCCGCATCGCTGGAGAGTTCGTCATCCGGCCGCCAATTTGGTCGGCCAGGTAGGCGGCCGTTTCGACGACTTCGCCATGGTTAAAACCTGCGTCGGCTATCTTGTTGAGTGTGCCGGTATCGACAGGTGGGGCGGCGCCGCGCGCCGGAGCGAGACCGAACCACAACGGCAGAACCAGTCCGGCAGCCAAGATGTGTAGCGAACGCATGCGCTCCAGCCTCCTCTCCCTTCCAACAGGCGTGGGATAGTGCCCGTGCGGAACACGGCGGAGCAAGCCGTGGAACACTGATAAGCACCGCGTCCTGCCGCAATTCTGTCGCAACGCTTGGACACCAGGGAGTCCGGTGGTACTTTGCCGGCTATGGCCGACCATGATCACCATGATCACCATGAAGACGGCTCCCACCAAACGCCGCCCTCGGACCTGGCTCTGCGTGTCACCGCCCTCGAATCCCTCCTGGTCGAGAAGGGGCTCGTCGATCCGGCAGCGCTCGATGCACTGGTAGACACGTACGAGCACAAGATCGGGCCGCGAAATGGCGCCAAGGTCGTGGCGCGCGCGTGGCTCGATCCGGCCTACAAAGCGCGCCTCCTGGAGGAGGCGACAGCAGCAATCGCAGAGCTTGGTTTTAGCGGATTGCAGGGTGAGCACATGGTTGCGGTGGAAAATACCGCCGCCGTGCACAACCTGGTTGTCTGCACCCTTTGCTCCTGCTACCCGTATAGCGTGCTGGGTTTGCCTCCCGTCTGGTACAAGTCCGCGCCCTACCGCTCGCGGGCGGTCATCGACCCGCGTGGCGTGCTGCGTGAGTTTGGGCTGGAGCTGCCGCAAGAAACCGAAATAAGGGTTTGGGACAGCACAGCGGAGATCCGTTATTTGGTCATACCGCAGCGCCCTCCCGGAACCGCGCACCTGAGTGAAACGGAATTGGCGTCCTTGATCACGCGCGATGCGATGATCGGCACGGCTCATATACCAACACCTGGCACGCCGGCATCTGACACAGCAACACGCGCATGAACGGCGTACACGACATGGGCGGCATGCATGGCATGGGGCCTGTGCAGCCGGAGCGCGACGAGCCAGTTTTCCACGAGCGCTGGGAAGGGCGTGTATTCGCCATAGCTCGGGCTATGGGAGCGTGGCGCAAGTGGAATATCGACGCCTCCCGATTTCAGCGCGAATTGATCCCCGCGGCGGACTACCTGCGCATGAGCTACTACGAAAAGTGGCTCGCCGGCCTGCTCGAGTTGCTGGTGGCAAAGGGCCTGGTCACCCGCGCCGAGCTCGACAGTGGCCATGGCTCATCGATGACGCCCAAGTCGTCTCCCGCACTCAAGGCCGACGAAGTTTCGCTGCTGGTGAGTCGAGGATCCCCTGCCAACCGCGACGCCGCCGGCGCCGGCGCGAAATTTGCGGTTGGTCAGACCGTCCGGGCACGCAATATCAACCCGACCGGACACACCCGCCTGCCGCGCTATGCGCGCGCGAAGCGCGGCACCATCGCCCGCGTCCACGGAGTCTTTGTATTCCCGGACAGCAACGCCCTCTTCAAGGGCGAGCATCCGCAATATCTTTATTCGGTGCGATTCACAGCGTCGGAGTTATGGGGCGAGAGCGAGCAGTCCACGGCACCAGCCGACACGGTGTATGTCGATTTGTGGGAAGACTATCTTGAGCCAGCTTGAGCGCGGCACGATGTCAGAGCCGGTGTTTGCTGAACCGTGGCAGGCACGCGCGTTCGCACTGACACTGAAACTCTCACAGCACGGACACTTCAGTCGCACGGAATGGACCCAGGCGCTCGCTCGCGAGCTGCGCAACGTCGCCGCCCGCGGCGAAATCAACGACGGCTCACATTACTATGCTCACTGGGTCGCCGCGCTGGAGGCACTGGCCATCGAGAAGGGCCTGACGAACAGCCAACTGTTGGTCGAGCGTAAAACAGAGTGGGAACGCGCCTACCAGCGAACTCCCCACGGCAAGCCCGTCGAGTTGGCGTCGCATACTACAGAATAACGCGTTCCCCCGCCTCGGGTCGATCTAGGCGCCTCTGCCGGGAGAGGCTACAGTGCCCCGCGTGGATCGGCGTCACATGCCGGGACTCAACTTGTCGATCATGCGCCGCCCACACAAGAACCTTTAAGGACATCGACCGCGACAGGTCTTCATTCGCTCAAGGGGAGCAACATGATAGTTCGTTCATTGATCACGAGCGCCGTGCTCGGCGCTCTGGCATTGTCGGCAGCCTCAGCATCCGCAACCGCCGCAGACGCGGCCGCCGCTCAAGACACGACCACATTCAACGTCTATTTGCCTCTGACCCACACGGACGCGCTGGAGGATCTGCTGAGCCAGCAGACCGACCCCACCTCATCCAAATACCACGCCTGGCTGACACCGGCTCAGTTCAAACAGCAGTTCGGCCCCAGCGCGGCAAGTTTCGCCGCGGCACGTGAGGCGTTGGAAAGCGCAGGACTCACCGTCGTTGCCGAGCACACGCAGAACCTCACTGTACAGGGCTCGGTCGCGGCTGTGGAGCAACTGTTCTCCACGCAGCTCACGCCAGTTCAAACACGAGATGGCCGTGTGGCATTGGCCGCCGCCAACCACGGACAACTCAAGCTGCCGCAGAGACTTGCCGAGATCGGAGCCGTGGTCCCCGAATTTTCGCTGCTGCCGGCGGCGCACGTGCATTCCCAAAAGGTACAAGCGATTAATGCACTCGATCTGGGCACAGGCGGCATTGGCTCGACACTGACCCGGCTGGCCAATACCGTCAGCGCCTTCTACCCGAACGACCTCAGGGAAGCCTATCAAGTCCCCTCATTCACGGCGGAGATCAGACCGCCGTTGCAACGCCAGAAAGTACAGCTTGCCGGTGTCGGCGCAACCATCGGAATCGTGATCTCGTCGGTGATAGACCCGGCCGATCTCGCCGCGAGCTTCAACTCCAGCTTCGTGGCACAAGCCGGCTTCAATGAGGTACAGAACTACTCGGCCGTGTCCAATCTTCCGGTCCCCACCGTCACGTTCCACCCGGTGAACGGCGGCGCTCCGCCATTCAACACCAGCCCAGACGATAGCCTCGAGGCGTCGCTCGACACCCAGATGTCCCTCGGAACAGCTCCGGGCGCCCAAGAAATCGTCTATGACATCCCCGACCTCAGCAACGCGAACATCGCCGCCGCCTACACCCAGGTGGATGAAGAGAACGTAGTGGACATCGTCAGCTCATCGTTCGGCCAGTGTGAGTTGGACTACCTGGCCGCGGCGAACAACGGCACGGATTTCACGCACATTCCCAAGCTGTTCCACACGCTGTTCCAACAGGGGAACGCTCAGGGCATCACGTTCCTCGCCAGCTCGGGAGACAACGGCGCGGCGGCTTGTGTTCCACCCGCCTTTCAATCCAACCCGACGGCCGCCGGGACCAGCTTCATTCTCGGCGCTGAGAACCCCGCGAGTGACCCCAATGTCACCTCCGTCGGCGGGACGAACTTGCAGACCTCCGCAACACCCGCTGCGGACGACGTGACGTACCTGAGCGAAAACGCGGACTTCGACCCGCGGCTTCCAGTGCAAGTTCCGGTCGGCACTGCCACTGCCCTCATCAACAACAACACGTGGGGCTCGGGTGGCGGATTCAGTCAGATATTCCCGAAGCCGGCATACCAGTTCCTCGTCAACACCGGCAGCTTCGTCCATCGTTCGGTACCAGACGTAGCGCTGATGATGGGTGGCTGCCCCGGCGATGCCGATGTGCTCAAGCAGGACTGCAGAAAGCTGCCGCGCAGCGAGGCCATCATCTGGATTGCCGGCAGGGCCTCGGGCGTGATCGGTACCAGCTCCTCATCCCCTCAGCTGGCAGGCATACTGGCCATTGAAGTGGAGAAGAGCGGTGGCCGGCTGGGCAACGTCAATCCGTCGATCTACCGGCTGTCTGCTCTGCAGACCCTGTTGGGTGGCGAGAATGCCCCGCAGCCGTTTCAATACTTCCACCGTAATGTCACGGGCAACAACAACGGCTTCACCGTAAAACCCGGACAGGCGTACAGCGAAGTGCTCGGCAACGGCACTTTGGATGTCAGGAATTTCCTGGGACTGCAAGGTGTAGCGCTCTCCGGCACACCGAACACCGCCAGCAATCCCTGAGGCTTACGTTTAATTGGGCGGCGGCGGGCAATCGGCCTGCCGCCCGCTCCCAATCACGCTTCCCGCGCCTGCTGGCCGAGCCGGCGCCGCAGCATATCTCCCGCCCACACCGGCCCTCGGGGCGCCACACATCCCTACAGCACCGCGCGACCGCAGTTCCGACATGTCGGTCACAGTGCCTCGCGACCTTGCGGTACGCCTGATGGGCCCGGCAGCGCCCCTGCGCCCCAGCCGCCGCTGACATCCTCCCCCGCACTCTCTTGCTCCGCCCTCCGCCACGTTACTTAAGTATCTACTTGACAATCTGCTCGCGCCTCCTCAATACTAAAGTTATCACTTAACTATTGTGGAGCGCGCAAAATGAAGGGCATCGTGAGACTGGCGTCACTGGCGATCCTGATGTCCCTGACCTGCACCGCTCACGCCAAGGAGTCAGAAATGGGCGCATTCGCTCCGGTCAACGGCATCAATCTGTACTACGAGATTCACGGCAAGCCTGACAAAGAGCACCCAGTGCCGCTCGTGCTGATCCATGGCGGCGGCTCGACGATCGAGTCCAACTTCAAGGACCTGCTGCCGCTGCTGTCGCGCACCCGAGAAGTCATCGCCATCGAAGAGCCCGGCCACGGCCACACTCAGGCCACATCCCGGCCTTTCACCTTCGAGAACAGCGCCGACGATGTGGCTGCGCTGCTCGACTTCCTCCACCTGCCGCAAGCGGACGTTTTTGGCTTCAGCAACGGCGGGACGACAACTTTGCATCTGGCCATCCGCCATCCCGGCAAAGTCCGGCGCCTGATCGTGGCTTCCTCCAACTATCGTCGCGACGGCATGCCTGCAGGCTTCTTCGAAGGCATGAAGAGCGCGACACTGGATGTGATGCCCGAGCCGTTGAAGGCGGCCGACCGCAAGATCAACCCCGATCCCGCGCACCTGCAAGCGCTCTTCCTGCAGGACAAGCAGCGCATGATGGACTTCAAAGACATTCCCGACGAGCAGATCCGCGCCATTCATGCGCCGGTGCTGGTGTTGGATGGCGACCACGATGTGGTGCAGCCCGAGCACGCTCTGCAACTCTCGCGCACACTTCCCAACGCACGCCTCGTGATTCTCCCTGCAACGCACGGCGCCTATTTGGGCGCGGTCGAAGCGCCGCCCGGGCCGTTCGATCGATCGCTCCTACAAATGACGCTGCACCTCACGACCGACTTCCTCGATCAGTAATGACGCCCCGCGCGCCTCAGCGCGCATCCGTGCACGCGCCGGATATCCGGCGCGTGCTGCAGAGCTAACTCTTCGTAGCGCAGTCCCAATGTTCGTCAGCTTTCCCATCTCGTATACGCCACATGTCGAACCATGTAGTGGTGTAGGTCTTGGACGGATCGTGGGGATCCTTCAGGACTTCCACCGTGCTGACCACCACCAGATCGCCTTCGGCCGTGACCGACACCACCTTGGTCTGCATCTTCGTGGGAATCGGCACGGGCTTGGCTTTCAACACCGTGGTGAAGAAACGCACGACTCCATCCCGTCCCGATTTCACCTGGGGGTTGTGCTGCAGATAGCGGGCCGTCAGGTACTTGTCCGCCAACTCCCAGTGATTGGCCTCCAGCAGATCCCTCATGATGTGATAGACAACCTGCTTATTGGCATTGAGGTCGGGATTGGGACTCGTAAACAGCGCATCTGGATCCGCCGCTGCCACCACCGCCTCCTGTGAGCGCGCCTGCGGCGCCACGGCGAGAGCAGCTGCCATCATGAGACCAGTCAAAGCGAGCCATTTCATAGACAGCGATCCTCCTAAGGCTTCGCAACGTGCTCCCGGCTTTCGGGAATCGAAGGAGCCCGCCGCTACCTGAAAAGGCAGCGGCGGGGTTTTCGGCTCTGCTCTTACTTTGAGCGCGCGGCGACCACACTCGCTTCGAACTGCAACGCGTCTGTTTCGAAACCTTCCACTACAACCACGGTCTCGGCGCTCGGATGCTTACGCAGCTGCGGCGCCAGATGAGCCGCGGCTTGGTGATAAGCCTTCAGAAGGCGCTCGACATCCGCGCCCTTCTTGATGAACAGCCGTTGTTTGACCACATCGCCGATTGATAGGCCTGACTTACGCAGGGTCGCGTCAATCGCCTTCACCGTGGCCTCGACCTGTGCGACACCTTCTGGAGGAACCGCCTGGGTCTTCAGGTCCGTGGCGTCCAGGCCCGCAAGGAATACCAGGTCTCCCACGGCAACACTCTTCACGATGTCTATCGGAGTTTCGAAGGGCACTCGAGCGTAGTTGTCCGGCTGCCCTGCAACCTGCGGACGCGCCACAATGGCATCGGACTCCAGCAGGAAGGCGTCGGCCGCCATGCCGTCGACGACCACCATCGCGCCGACTCCCGGGGTCTGCTGCATTTGAGGTGCATAGCGGCGCGCTTCCTCGTGGAACTTCTTGATGACGTACATCGGGTCATTACCCTTGGTCACGTACAAGTTGTGCGACACCATGTTGGCAAGGGTGAGGCCGGTTTTCTTGATTGCCTTGTCATACTTACCGACGACCGCTGCGATCTGCGCGTCGATGCCGCTCGGCAGGCTGCGATGCTCGAAATCCATGGCTTCGGTGCCGGCCATGAACGCCAGATTGTCGACCTCCAAAGACTCGCCAATCTCCTGCGGGCCGAACGTAAAGGGAATGCGCTTGAAGTCATCCGGGCCGCCCTTGACTGCCGGCGCGGCGGCAACCGAATCGATCAGCACCAGGGTGTTTGGATCGGCAAATCCCGGGACGCGGATGATGGTGCCGACGCTGGGCTTGTCCTTGAGGCTGGGCGCGAGCCGGCGCGCGTCCTCGTGGAACCGGCCCAGGATCTTGATCGGCTCGGCGGCACCGTTCTTCAGGAAAATGGTGTGCTGGATCATGCTGCCGACGCCTAAGCCCCGCTTGGCGAGCCGGTCATTCAGGCCCTGCACGATCTCATCAACCTGCGCGAGCGCATCGCCGTGCGTGCCGGCGACCTGGGACGGAAATATCAGCTGGCCGACCGATACCAGGCTTGCCGTATCCGAGCCGCTCTTACCATCGGACACCCGCTCCACTGTGGCCGCAGAGGCCGTGCCGATCGTCAGGAATGCTGCAGCTGTGGCAACCGCCACCGCCATGGACTTTGATTTCATGGACCCCTCACCCTAATTTGGACGGCATATGGTGCTACTTAACAAGTGAATTAATCAACTGAGCGCACTCCTGGGGCGGCTCCGGTACCCTCGGGGGATGCCCCAGCCCCTGGCAAAGGAAGCCGCGATGATTGAACGGAAATAAGCAGCGCAACGCGCTGGCAGCGCTAAATGCCATCCTGGTATTGGCAAGAGAGCTGGCGCGTCAAGGCCACAGCGCGGATCTCGTCGCGATACTCGATGTCGCGGAGTACCTTCCCATGCTGATGCTTGACGACAAAGATGGTACCGCCGCATTCCGCTCGAACCTCGTTGAGCTGGCACGCAAGCGTCCGCAATTCGAGATGGCGCTATGGAGATTCGATGCGCCCAAACGGCCGCCCTGAGTTATGTTTGTATATGTGCCGCGGCCGACTCATGAGGACTTGGGTCCAACGGCTTTCGCCGCGGGGCCCAAGTAATTGCCGTGAAGGGACGCGGTGCGGGAACGCGGGCTGGGGGCTTATAATCGGCGCCTGCACCGGATTCGCGCGCTGACCTACCCGGAAAGGATTGCCATGTTGAGACCGCTATTGCTCGCAACCTGCCTCGCCGTGGCGCTGACCGGATGCATCACCAGGCCTCACAACAACAGGACGACGGCTGTGAATACCGCGCTGACTGGCGCCTGCCTCGCGGCACAGCTTTACCCCTGCAGCATCGAATCCTCCGAAGCCGACAAGTCGAAGGCTACCGAGACCAAGGCGGCCGCTGTTCGCGCCAAGGCGCAACACGATTCAACCGCCGCCGACCAGGATGCCGCGCGCCGATCGTCCTGTCTGACCGATGTCGGCCCCAGGCTGCCAGTGAGCTCGAATCAATGCGCGGCGTACGGGACGGCACCCACGGATCGGGAAACGCCTGCTGCAAGCCAAGAAACCGCGGCAGGCGCTCCCTAGAGCGAGCTACCCAACCATCATTGGATGGAAATGGAGTAAGGCTTGCCCGCTGACATACAGTAGGGCCGGATCCACTCCCACGTTCCGCGCCCAAAAGCCGGGGTCCATACATATTCCGACACAGAAGCGGGAGTTAGGATGCTTGGCGCATTGTCGCAGGATGTAACGATAACTGAGTTGATATAGTTCACCCCGGGGTCCGAGGTGAAACCGTCGATCCGCATCGTAATTCGGTCTATGGGAAAGCCGGAATACAGTACATTCTGAAAGAGAGCGACCTGTTTACCGTCTGACAAGACCGGACTACCGCCAGAAATGAATCCAAACGCAGAGGTGGAGCAGGCGGCCGGTGGACACCAACCGGCATCCGCCCAGGCTGATCCCCCCGCGGTGATTATAAAAGTCCCGCTGGCGGCGGGCGCCGCCGCCCCGCAACAAAGAGCCACCAAAATGAAAATACCCTGGGTGAGTCGTCTCATATTCAACCCTCCTTAGTTGAAGACAACAATCGGGGAATCCTTTCCAGCCCGTTCCCGGGCCACTCGTGCAACTCAAAGGATTCGCGAAGTATAAGTTAAGATGGGGCGCTCACATGACATCTTGTGACGCCACTTATATGGCGGAAATGAACCCCGGGGTTGCGACAATCCCGAAAAATTCAGTGCTTTAAGCGAATTTGACGATCGGGATCTGCAGGGTCATCCATTCGGGGCCGCATCCTTACGGCCCCTTCAACCAGCGCGCCATCGCGCTGGCCGATTCCATGGATGACTAGAAGCGATAGGTAGCCGTCACGCCCGAGGTGCGCGGCCGAAGCGTCGATGCATAGACCAGTGAGGTGTCCACGGCGGAGGTGGTGACGGTGGAACGTTGCGCGTTCAAGATCGGCTGGGCGTTGAACAGGTTATTGCAGAACACAGATACGTCCCAATTTCCGAACGCGGCACCCAACCTTCCGTTGGTCTGACCGTAGCCGGGCTGCAGGAATATCAGATGGGGATCCGATATGTACTCCGCATCGTTCGGGTTGTTCTCGAAAGAGGGGCGCCCTTGATAGTTGTAGTCAACCTGTAGATAGGATCGGTGCTCCAGGACATCAAAGGTGTAGTGCGCGGAGACATTCACCGTCCCGCCGCCCGAAACGAGGTCGCCGTTCTCGACCTGAATGGCGCCTGATGTAGCGTAGGTGGTCGAGGTGTTCTTGAGGTAGTGATAGCCGATGTTCATCGAGACAGTCAGGGGATCCACGGGACGGTACATCGCGGCCACTTCGAAACCGCGCCCCTGCGCGCTGCCCTGGTTGGTCGTGAACGATAGCCCGCAAGTGGAGAGCGTCTGCAGATTGATCAGATTGGTCCAGTTATACTGGAAGACCGCGCCGCTCAGAGCCAGGCGGCCTTGATCCAGAGTCCATTTCGAGCCGAGCTCATAGCTCCAGACCGAGTCGGGATTGTAACTCGGCGGCGCCGCATTGAGGCCGAGCTTGAGAAGATCTCCCTGACATTGGGAATTATTGAGCGGAGCGTTCACGCCACCGTTACGGAAGCCCTTGGTGGCGCTCACATAGGTCAACCCGCCGTCAGTCTTGTACTGGAGCATCACCTTCGGAGTCAGGGCGTGCGCTGCTGCCGTGCCTGTTTCAGGCTCGCCGTTCGCTCCCGGCCAATTGACGCCGGTGACCGGGCCGCCTTCCTCGTTTATCCAGTTGGTATTGAACTTGGTATAGCGCAGGCCGAGCGTTGCAGTCAGGCCGCCCAATAGCCTCACGTCCGCCTGACCGAAGACGGCCTTCTGCCGCTCGACCAGAGAGGTGGTGTTTTCGAACGAATAGATGCCCTGCTGCAGTCCGGTGTTGCCGAAGACTTCGGACAAACACGTTGCAGGGGCCCCGCAGGGCCCGAACGGTCCGTCATTGATCAGTTGCCCCAGGTAGGGGTCGTAAACATCGCTCGTATCCGTGGTGGTCGCTTTGGAGGCGAAGATCCCAGCTTGCCACTTGATCCGGGCATTCGGGTCGGTCGTCTGCACTCGCACTTCCTGGGTGATGAAGCGATTCCCCTGGTCCTGGGAGCCGGGGTTCAGCCAGGTTGGATTCGGCGGGTAGACTTGGCCTGCCCATTGGCCGACCTCCAGGCCGCCATAGTCCGCGACACCGCGCTCAGTACGATCGTAGTAGGAAGTGTTCGAGAACAGCTCCAGGTCGTGTGGCAGAGCCCATTCAACTTTGAGCGCCGGCAGCGCCATACGCTGATCCTGGTACTGCGTGACCAGATGCATGTCCACATAGTCGCCATTGGCGACGTTGCCGTACGGTTGCTGAAAGACTGGCAGTGTTTCGGAGGGTCCGCCGAACGGCGGCGTATACACGCCTGTGAGACCGTCGCCACGCAGTGCAAAACTACTGTCGCCATTGGCTCTGGCGTGCTGGAAATAGAACGACGGCGTGATGGTCAAGCCATCGACAGGCACCCAGCCGAAGGCGACGCGCGATGAGAAGGCATCTTGATAGTTGAAGTTTGGGCTGGTGACCGCCCCCGTATAATAATTCAGCTGGTCGACGTAGCCGCCAGTATGTCGAGTCCAGATGCTGGCGCGAAAGCCGAGCGTATCGGAGATGATCGGCGCGCCTCCGGCAATTCCGGCCTCATAGCTCGGCGCTCCATACTCGGTGTATGAAGCTTCGGTACGGGCGTAGACCGAGGGCGTTGTCATATTCGGAGCAGGTGTAATGAACCGTACGGCACCGCCTTCCGCGCCCGAGCCGAAAAGAGTGCCTTGAGGGCCGTTCAGCACTTCGACTCGCGCGATGTCAAATAGCATCGGATAGGCGTTATCCGTGAAGCTGCCGCTGGCAATAGTGGCACCGACCTCAACGGGCGTGTCATCGACGTAGATGCCCGTGGTGGCCGGCCCAGACGTAAACCCCGTGGCGCTCGCCCCCATGCCGCGAATCGAGATGGAATTAGACAGATCGCTGCCGAAGCCGCCGCCGCCACGAGTGAACTGAATGCTGGGCGAGAGGCGCGCGATGTCATCGATCTGCTTTACGCCCTGAACATCCATCTGCTCCTGGCTGAATGCAGTGATGCTGATTGGCACGTCTTGAATGCTTTCCGCGCGTCGTGTGGCAGTGACGACGACCTCCTCGAGAGCGTTCGACTTCGCACCGTTGTCCCTGGAAGGCGCAGGGAGACTGGCTTCACCGGTCGATTGCGGCGTAGGTGTGTCCGACTGCGACGTATCGGACGATTCCGCGATGTCGCTACGAACCAAGGGGTGCTCTGCAAGCCGCCAGGAGGTTTGACGTGTATCGCCAATGTTGAGAGTGCTGTTGACCTCGCGGACCCCATAGGTGGTCGCGTTGACAGGGTATGCGACAAGACCGCTGCCGCGCAGCAGTTCAATCAGCGCCGCCGCGGGCTCGAATTTGCCGCTCAGACGCGGCGCACGCTTGTGCTCCGTAAGCCCCGATTGAATCGCGATTTGAATTCCGGCGACGCGTGCAAGCTCGCGCAAGGCTGTGGATAGGGGTTGCGACTCGAGGTGCAACTCCACCGGGTCAGCGTGCGCGGGTACGGCCGCGCAGGCCAACACTATAGCCACCGCCAAGGGCACCTGTCGCCGCGCTTTCGCGGCCAGCGGCATAATTAACATGTTAACAACAAGACTGTTATATGCCCCACCCCAGGGGCGCGACAGCTGCAGCATGCGCTCACCGTTATTGATGTCGCCCAATTGTTTGGGCTTTACCGTAATGACCTGTGCCGCGCGCGCAGTGGCCCCCGGGGCCACGACTTTTTGTTGCGGCCGGCGACGAGTTTCTTAACGCGTTAACGTTAAACGCCGCGGGCGGCTGCTTGTTGACATCGGCAGATGGGTAGCGGGCGCGCCAAGCTGGCGTCGAAACGACAGGCCGCGCCACGAACCTCAGCCTTGCAGCGGACACATCGTCCGCCGACGCGAAGGTTTTCTTCAGCGGGCGCGGATCACGTAGCTGTTCGGACCCGTTTTCTCAACGGCAACTCCGGGAAGCGTGTCGATATACTCCAGCGCGGATTCCAGATCGTGAACTTCGAAAGAGCCCGTGAGCTGCATGCGTCCCAGCGCCTCATTTTCGATCTGAAAGTCGAACTTACGATATCGTTGGAATTCGATTAACACCTGACTGAGCACGACAGCGTCGAACTCGAGGCGACCTTGCATCCACGCGGGCGCCCGGAACGAGGTTTGCTTGCGCACTTTGGTGATGGGAACCACCGGCACGCGATCCACCGATCCAAATCGATCGACGCGCGCCTCCTCGCCTTTGGTGAGCATCACCTGCTCGAGCTCCCCGCTGCCTTGCGACGAATTGGCGTTCGCCACCAAATTCCCAGCCGGGGAAGCAAGTAGGCGCGATGCCGGGGTCAGAGAGACCTTCACGGCGCCTTCGACTACGCTGACCACCGTATCCCGCGGGGCGATTTTGACGTCGAACTGGGTGCCAACCGCGTTGACGGTCGCTCCCGCGGCGCTCACCGAGAAGGGCCGCGACCCATCGTGCGCAACGCGGAAAAACGCCTCGCCTTTCAACAAAACGATGTCACGCCTGCGGTCCGAAAATGCCACCCGAATCTCCGAGTCGGTGTTGAGGGCCACCACGCTGCCATCGGCGAGAGTCAGGATGCGCTCCTCGCCGAATCCGGTCGTGTACAGATTGAGGCGAGAGTAGATGAAGAATCCACCCAACAGCAGCGAGCCCACAAGCACCGCGGCGGCGAGGACGTATCTCGCACGCCAGCCCCAGCCGGAGCGACTTGGCAGATCCTCATGCGGCAAGTCTTCCCGCGGAACCTCCAGCAGCGCAATGTCTGCATGCGGCCTGTCTAACGGCACACCCTCCACGGGCGAAGGCTGAACCGGATCCAGCGATGCCGCCCCGTTCCTGGGCATCAACAAGGCAGGGGCCGAGATCGCGGCACGGGCCTCATCGATCCAACTCTCGAGCTGCTCGGTGCTTACGGGCAGCTCGGCCAGGTCATGAGAAGCCAGAACTGTGTCAATCAACTCGCGCACGTGAGTGGGCGACTCACGCAGCCAATCCGTCAGAGCGATCCGCTGCTCGGCGCAAAGGCGCCCTTGCGCGAGTTGGGCCATCCAGCCGCAGGCGTCGTTCGGCGTTTCGGTGCCCGTCTTCATTTCTAAAGACTCTTGGCCAACGCGGCGCGCATCAGTTCATGGCCACGCGCAACGGCCCGTTTAACGGCTCGGCGTGTGGTGCCGAGCTTCGCGGCGATCGCCTCGTAAGTGAGATCCTCCTGCGCCTGCAGGATGAGCGCTGCGCGAGGCAGCGGCGGCAAAGACTCCAGCGCCTGATACAGGCGCTGATGCCGGTAGGTGATTTCCGCCCGCTCTTCCGGATTCGGTTCGCTCTCGGGGATATCGACCCCATCCTCCTCCAGAGAGGCCCAATCCGGCCGGCGGAGCTTGAAATCGTGCGCGACGTTGGAGGCGACTCTGAACAGATAGGCCGCCGGGTTCTTCACAACCTCGGCGCGCTCAAACCGCAGTAACCTCAGGAAGACTTCCTGGCACACATCTTTGATATCGCTTTCGACGACGCGGCGCTTGGCTAAGAAACGCCGCAGGTCCTCGGCATATTCCTGCGCCCAACGAGCCAGGACCGGCGGCTGCGGTAGTGCGGCCGCCGGAACCGGGGTCGCCTGCGGATCGCGTGGATCTTTCAAGGGCGTCATATCCACATGACCTTGAAAGGCGCCCAGGTGGCCCCCTGGGCAGGCGAGTTTTTATAAAAGATTGGCGCGCCCAGAGGGACTCGAACCCCCGACCACCGGCTTAGAAGGCCGGTGCTCTATCCAGCTGAGCTATGGGCGCGAGGTGCGCATTTTTCACGAGGTGCACTCGTCGCCGCTAATAATGCGGGCAAGGCTCGTCTCTCGCGAGCGGGATTATATACGAGTACCGCCCCTGCCCGCCCGGCCGGCCCGACCGTCAGCGAACATAAGCGAACGAGAACGAGTACATATGAATCAAGAGCTTACCTTATTTTCGTCGGGCGCTCGCTCGTGCTCGATTTCAGCGGGACGGTAGAGTAGAGAAAATTGGCAGAAGACAACCCCCACGAGTCGTCATAGGTCAGGCAAGGACGGCGGCAAAGGCTCGATCAAGCCTATCCAACGCGTCCGCGAAAACAAGCTCTGAGATCACCAGGGGAAACAGAAATCGAATAGTGTTTCCATGCACGCCACACGACAACAGGATCAACCCTTCGCGCAACGCCGCGGCCGTTAGTTTCTTGGCAGCCTCAGGATTCGGCAAACCGTGGGGAGTCACCAGATCAAATGCGACCATCGCTCCGGGGCCGCGAATAGCAGCGATGAGCGACTGAGCCTGACGGTCTCGGATCTCTTTCAACCTGGTTGCGACTCTGCCTCCAAGCACGTTGGCGCGTTCGATCAGATGCTCATCGGCAATCACATCCAATACGGCGAGCGCGGCGGCGCACGCCACTGGGTTTCCGGCGTAAGTTCCGCCCAGCCCACCCGGCTCGACCGCGTCCATGAGTCTTGCACGACCGATCACAGCCGACAGCGGAAATCCCCCGGCAAGCGATTTCGCCGTGGTCACCAGATCAGGCTCCACGCCCGAATGCTCAATGCCAAACATGCGACCGGTTCTGGCAAATCCGCACTGCACTTCATCGGCAATCAGCACAATGCCTTGCTGGTCACAAATGCGCCGCAGAGCGCGCAGCAGCTCGTGAGGAGCCGCAAGAAATCCCCCCTCTCCTTGCACTGGCTCAACAATGATGGCTGCTACGTCTGATGGCGCCACATCCGCACGAAACAGAAGATCGAGCGCCCCGAGTGTGCCTTCGATGCTCGAGGGCTGATCCGACGGGAAAGGTAGATGATAGATACCAGGCGGCGAGATGCCGAAGCCTTGCTTATAGGGCGCGACCTTTCCAGTCAGAGCCATGGTCAGCGATGTGCGACCGTGGAATGCTCCGGCAAACGCAATGATCGCCGACCTGCGAGTCGCTGCTCGAGCGATCTTCACTGCATTTTCGACGCACTCCGCGCCGGTGGAAAACAGGATTGTCTTCGCGGCTTCCTTGAACGGCGCAATTGAATTGAGACGCTCACAAAGAGCCACATAGGGCTCATAGGCCAACACCTGAAATGCGGTGTGGGTATAGGCTTCGAGTTGACGGCGAACAGCCTCGAGTACTCGCGGATGCCTATGCCCAGTGTTCAGGACACCGATTCCGCCGGCAAAGTCGATATATCGCCTGCCATCAACGTCCCAGACTTCCGCACCGTCGGCGCGATGTGCAAATAAGGGGAAAGCGGTCGCTATACCGCGCGGGACAGCCGACTGTCGGCGCTGCAGAAGTTGCTCATTGGCGGACATGGAACCCTCCGTTCGTCACCGCAACATACCTGACTGCCAGCTCGCGAGTGCTGCATTGATACCGGCCGTGTGGTGCACTACAGTCACCACTATCGAAGGCAAGGCCACGGGGAAATTGAATGGCTCGTTCTGCTGCAAAACCTCGTAAGCGCTCTCGTGAAGCGGGTTCGCCGAATCAAGGGCGAATGCCGCCCCTTCACTTGGTCCGCGCCTTCGAGGCTGCGGCCCGCATGGGGACCATGCGCCTGGCAGCCGGTGACATCGGAGTGAGCCACTCCGTCATCAGCCGGCATGTTCGTCATTTGCAGGAGTGGTTGCGCGTTCGACTGGTCGTTTCGGGCCCGCGAGGGATCCAGCTCACTCGCGAAGGCGAGGTGTTCTTTGCCGCGGTGTCGCGCGCATTCGGTGCAATTGTCGCCGCTACGGGCGAGCTAAAACCTACGGCCCGTCGACGCACACTCCGCATTTGGTGCATGCCCGGTCTCGCCACGCGCTGGCTGACACCCCGACTGACACTCATACAACAAACATTTCCGGATACGGACCTCACCTTGAGAGCGATCGATCGACTGCCGAACTTCCAGGCTGGCGAGGCGGATGTCATGATCGGCTTTGGACACGCGCAGGAGCTACCCATAGGAGCGATGCCATTGCTCCAGCCGCGCATGTTCCCGGTGGCGAGTCCCTCGTGGATCCGAGACAACGGCATGCCTCGCTCACTTGCTCTGCTCGCCAGGAGATCGCTGATCCACGAAGACAGCCGTCAACAATGGATGGACTGGTTTGATGCTGCCGGCGTGAGGCTCGAGCAACCCCTCAGCGGACCGAGACTGTCAGACGCCAGTCTGGGTTTGGATGCCGCCCTTGCAGGCGCGGGTGTCTCGCTCGCCACCCGGCTGACCGCACGAGATGAAATCGCCGCGGGCCGTCTCGCCGAGCTCTTCAAAACGAGTATCCACTTAGGGACCTATTTTTTCCTGCCTTCTCCGGCGCTTCGCAAGGATTCACTTGCCACTCAATTTCACCAGTGGCTGCTGGCTCGCCTACAAGCCACGGAATCCGAGGAAGGCGCGACTGCGCGCGCCGAGTAGAGCGCTGGCTTTATAGCTTGGCTGTTGGCAGCGCGAGTGCAACTTGCAGGGCCTTATCCAACTGTTCCTTTTTCGTCTCGCTCAGCTCCCCGACATAATCCATCAGCCGCGACTTTTCGAGACTCATTAAGCCGTCACAGTGAACGGCGCAATCGTGTTTCAGGCCTTCCTCGGCGCCTACGTTGACCTGAGTCGGCAATCCGTGCCGTTCGGTGAAGATAGGAGCACAAACGACTGTGGAGTAGTTGGAATCAACAAGCGCCTGCCGACTGACGATCACGAATGATCTTGCCGGCCTTGTGTCGCCGGGTGGGCGGCGCACGCGGTATAGCTCCCCTCTGCGCAAGAATCAATCCATTCCCGCCTGAAATGAGAGCGCATCGCTCATTTCGGCGTTGAGCTTCTCGGCGTGTTGATTGATCGCCGCCACCTCCTGCGCCAAGCGCTTCTGCCGAGCTCGTTGCTCGACAAAATCACGCAGGATTCTTTCAATAAATGATGAGCGTGAGACGCTCGGACCCGCCATGCGATCCAGATCCTTGAGCAGATCGTCTGAAAGAGTCAGCGAGGTTTTGGCTTTCATACTACCACCATACTACCACGGTAGGATGATTTCAAAGCTAATGTGCTTACCGATCGCGGCCACAGCCTCCAAACTAGAGGCTTTCGCAATAGACAAGCGCGTCGTCGCCACGGTGGACATGGCGGGTTGGCTGATCTCAAATGCTTGACCTGAATGACTTTTTTTTCTTCGTACAGGTGGTCGACCGCGGCGGGTTTACGGCTGCCAGTCGCGCGCTGCGCATTCCCAAATCGACGCTCAGCCACCGCATACAGGAACTCGAAAACGACCTCAGGGTCCGCCTGCTCAACCGCACGTCACGTCGCTTCGGAATGACGGATGCGGGTGAAGACTTCTACCGGCATGCAGTCGCGATGCTCCGGGAAGCCGAGTTGGCCGAAACGACGACGCGCCACCGGCTCACAGAACCTTCCGGTACAGTCAGATGTACCGCGGCTGTGGCGACCATGCAATTCGCCATGCCTGACATCATCGCCGATTTTCTCGTGCGATATCCGAAAGTAAATGTTGTTGCGCACGCGACGGATCGGACTGTCGACATCGTCGGTGAGAATTATGATCTCGCTGTGCGAGCACACTCGGATCCGCTCCCGGACTCCAACCTTGTGCAACGAACGCTTGCTGCAGCGCCTTGTTTTGCCGGATCGGACTACCTCGCCGCGAATGGAGAGCCGCAGAGTCCCCGGGACCTGCAGAAGTCGGGCGTTGACCTCTGACTCTCACCAGTCATAGTTATTCAAGCCAGTTCATTCCGATACCAGACCGCCCCCAAGTCGGTTCAATAAGCTGGTGGTGTCCAACGGCCATATGAAGGGCATCGAATGAGCACCCACACACCCGAGCAGAACAAGAAGCTTTGCCTGGAAGCGTTCGACACACTCTTCAACAAGCGCGACTACCAAGCCGCGGAGCGATTCTGGCCCGACACCTACATTCAACACAGCGCGCACATCAAGCCCGGTCGGGAGGGCCTCTTCAACCTGGTGAAGACCTTTCCTGCATCCCTGCGATACGAGAACGCCCGGATCTTCGCTGACGGTGACTACGTCATGCTGCACGGTCGGTTTACCGGCAATGGGAGTCCGAGGGCGCTCGTCGCCGCTGACGTCTTGAGGATTGCCGATGGCGTTCTCGCAGAGCATTGGGACGTACTGCAGGACGAAGTCACACGGGAAGAATCACTGAGTGGCTTACCCATGTTTGGTACCTCGTTCCCTGAAACACCTCCTCAGCCCACATCTACCACAGTGTCTGCATTGACACCCGAGTCAGCTCGCACGATTGTCGCGCCGCTGTACGAGGCGCTGAACGAACCCGCCAAGAAGGACGTAGCCGCCTTGTTGGCTCGAGCGACGAACCCTGATTACAGGTCGTACTCGACGAATGAAGAATGGCTCACGCGTGACCAATTAGCCGAGGTATTCAAGACGTTGGGCAAGGCTGTCCCCGACTTGCGCTGGACGATCAAGGACATTCGCACGTTCGGTGATCAGATTGTCGTAAGAGGTGAAGCGACCGGAACACCCACGGGTGAGTTGTTCGGAGTCAACCCAACTGGCAAGAGCTTCAAGACCATGGCAATTGACGTATTCACAGTCAAGAACCGCCGGCTGGCATCCGCCTACCATGTTGAGAACTGGGTTGCAGCCTTGCAGCAGATCAGCAAATAGAGGCCTGTTGTGAACCGACCACAAACCGCGTCCAGCACAGCATCGAAGTGCCGACCGCAAATCACTCCTTCCTAAAACGCCGCCATTTGGCCGGGCTCATGCCGACTTCAAAGGCAAAGACACGGCCAAAGTGACTTTGATCCGCGAACCCGCACATGGAGGCGATCTCGGCCAGACTGCGCTGCGAGGAAATCATCACAGATTTGGCGCGCTCAACGCGCCTCTTGATGATCCATTGATGCGGCGCCATTCCAACGGTGGCGCGAAAGGCGCGCGAGAAATAACCTGCCGAGACCCGACATTCCCTGCTGAGGTGTGAAATCGATGGGTCTGCGTCAAGGTGCGCCTCAATGAAATCGCAGGCGCGCCGGATCTGCCAGGGCGCCAATCCTCCTACGCTCTTGCGACCGTTGACCGGCAGACCGCCGTATTTCGTAATAACGTGCTCGTGAAAGGCCAGCGCGACGTACTCGACAAAGGCAGAGGTCGCGGTAAGCGGCTCATCCAACACCGGCACGAGCATTTTCGCCAAATGGAACAATACTGGATCGCGCTCGCCAAAGCAGCGCTGCACGAGACCGCCAATACGTCGCAGCCCTTTCTCGTACGCCAAGTCGTCAATTGTCCTCTGGGAAATGTAACAGCGGACATTGTCGAACTCCGTATCAAGCAAAACGGTAGGTCTTGCACTGAGGTCAAACAGGAACGCGCGGCCTGGTTCCTGAATCTGCGGCAGAGCAACTACCTTGCTGCCAAATCTCAAATCGGAAAATGAAGCAGGAATCAGCGGCACCTGGAAGGTGAAGGCGTTCTCTTCTCGCGGGCTTATCGAGCGGCCGGGCTGTGATCGCGCCGCGCGCATTCTGGAAAAGACCATCGCGGCAGTACCGGAAACCCGCGCCTCAAGCGTCGGCGCTTGCGCCAATTGAAATCGCCGGACGAGAGTGCTTTCGACTGAGGACGATGCCATAAAAGCTCAGGGGTTTTTGTCGCGCCGCGTTACCGCAGCCTCCCAAGAGCGCCGCATCAGACGATAATATGACCGGTCGTCTTAAATCTGCAAGCGTCTTTTGGCGCTGAGCCGGAGGACTCTCGCAACGGAATGCGACCGTGCGCTCTTATCGGGAAGAAAGGCTCAGACGACGATGCTCGAAAACACGACCTTCACGAAGTACTTCAGGGCTCTGGGGTTATGTTCGACGCGGGTGCGCAAGATGGCCCCCTCATAGGAGTCAATCAAAAACGCGGCCAGCGCATCGGCCTCGAGGTCCTTGCGAATCGAGCCTTCCTCCTGCCCTTGCGCGATGACCAAGGAAATCTCGTTGCCCCACAGGCTCAGCACGTTGCGGAGCTTGTCGCGAATTTGCGGCGTATCGTCCGATACTTCAGCCATGAACTTCCCGACCAGGCAGCCATCGTTGCACTGGGAGAAGTACTCGTTGAGAGCTTTGAAGTGCTTCTTGAGGCGGGTAAGGGCGGGAAGCTCGGAGTTGGTCAGGATGCTTCGGTCTGTGGTGCCCTTGCCGTACTCGGTAAGAATCTCCGCCGCCAGAGCCTCCTTGCTCTTGAAGTGATTGTAGAACGACCCTTTAGGAACACCCGCCGCGTCGGTGATGTCCTGAACACTGCATGCGTTGAAGCCCCGTTCGATGAGCAGCTTCATGCCGGCTTGCAGAATGACATTACGGGCGCTGGGGCGTGGCAAGGTATTCCTATGAAGGTCGTATTTGGGTTGAGGTGCTTCCGGACCAATTCGTGCAAACCGGCTCAAATTGACTAACCGCGCCGGCCAAGCGGCCCTCATTTTACCCCCTTTCTTGATACGGTTCGGTTCCTCGACGTGCCGTAGGCAAAGACTGGGCAATCTTTTGCGGAAGCGGGCGCGCCCCCCGCGGCGCGCCCGCGACTGTGTGGTTAGGAATTCGACTCACGGGTATCCGCTCGTTCGTAGGTCTGCCTTCAGGCGGCTGCCGGGGTCGCGAAGTCGTCTTTGGAGATAGATCATGCTCGACGGCGTAACCCTTGATCAGCTGCGCACTTTCATCGCCGCTGCGGAGCAAGGCAGCTTTTCCGCAGCGGCTCGCAAACTTCGGCGCGCCCAGTCCGTCGTCAGCCAGACCTTGGCGAACCTCGAAGGGCAGCTCGGCGTGGCATTGTTTGATCGCAGTGCGCGCTATCCAACGCTCACTGAGGGCGGGCGCGCGTTGCTGCAGAACGCACGTGCTGTCGCCGATCAGATAGACGGCTTCAAAGCTCGCGCGAAGACCTTGCGCGAAGGGCTCGAACCGGAACTCTCGCTTTCGATTGATGTGATGTATCCGATGAGCGAGTTGATCGATGCCGTCGCCAAGTTTCGCAATACATTTGCGCACACACCCCTGCGGCTTTTCGTTGAAGTGCTCGGAGCGGTCATTGAGCCGGTGCTACAGGGAAGCTGCCAGATCGGCATCGTCGGTTCGCTGCCGGTGCTGCCCGAAGGCATGCACAGCGAGTTCTTGCTCGATGTGCCGTTGGTCACCGTCGTGGCACCTTCGCATCCACTAGCCTCGTACAAAGGCGTCATTCCCCAATCGGAACTGCAGCAACACGTGCAGCTCGTGTTGACCGATCGATCGACCTTGTCCAAAGGTCACAACTACGGGGTGTTCTCGCAGAACGCCTGGCGGCTCGCCGACATGGGTGCCCGGCACGCTTTTTTGCGCGCAGGATTCGGCTTCGGCAACATGCCGCGCTTCATGGTTGAGGACGACCTCGCCAGCGGCAAGCTGCGCGCTCTTCGAATCGAACTGCCCAGCAGCGTGAAGCCGTTGATGCCGATGCGCGCGGTGTATCGTACGGAGGCGCCACCAGGTCCGGCGGGCCGTTGGTTGATCGATCACCTAAAGGAGAGCAGTCGCGGACGCCGGAAGAATTGACCGCAGGCCCTCGCACGGCACGTACCTTAAGCAAAGCCGTGCCAGAAGACGCAGTTCTTGCATAATGCCGCATCTGAATTGGCTTCCGTGCCTCAAGAGGCGAGTCCCGCATGGATCTATTGATCGTTCGACACGCCATAGCCTTCGAGCGAAACGTGAAACGCTGGCGCGATGATGGTGAGCGGCCATTGTCGCCCGAGGGCATGGTCCGGGCGCGCAAGGCCGCCGCGGGACTCAAGCACATCGCGGAGCGGCCGCAATGCGTGCTCTCGAGCCCGCTGGTGCGAGCGAAACAAACTGCGATGATCCTGACAGAATTCGGGGGATGGCCGAAGGCGGTTGAGTGCCCGGCGCTCGCACCCGATGAGCCACCGGATGCGGTATTTGCGGCACTGGCGGAACATAAAGAAAGAGTTGTTGCCGTGGTGGGGCATCAACCGGCGTTGGGGCGACTCCTGGCAGCCTGCCTCCCAGCTCAGGTACGCGGCGGCGTAAACCCGGAAGCGTTTGAGCTCAAGAAGATGGGAGCCGCGCTCGTGTCCTTCGCCGGCCAGCCGCGGGCCGGCGGCGGAGTATTGAGCTGGTTCGTCCCGCCACGGATCATGCGCGTGGCGAAATGATCTTTAGTGCGCTCCGGCGGCCGCTCCAGCACCCCCGTCAGCACCACTCTTGTGGGGTTGCGCGAACCAGACCAGCACAATCAGCCCCAGGAACATCAGACCCGACACATAGAAGATATCGTTGGCTGACATCATGAAGGCCTGCTGATCAACCAGCCGGTTCATCAACTCGTAACTCTGACCGCTCCCAAGGCCCCCGGCATTCATGTTGGAGAAGGCCTGGACCGCTGCCGGATCGCTTTGCGTCAGATGCTCAACGAGCTGCGCGTGGTGCAGCGTCGCGCGCCTGTCCCAAGCGGTCGTGGTAATCGATGTGCCGAATGAGCCGGCCGTGATGCGCGCAAAGTTGATCAAGCCCGATGCCGCGGGAATGCGTTCCGGCGACAATCCCGACAGACTCAGGGCGATCAGCGGGATGAAGAACGCGGCCATGCCGAGGCCCTGGATAAATGTCGGCACCAGCAACACACCGATGGTGGCGTTGGTATTGAAGTGCGCCCGCATGAACAGGACGACCGCGAAAATAACGAATGAAAACGTCACGAACACGCGCGGGTCGACCTTGTGCGAGAACCTCCCGACGACCGGTGTAGCGAAGATCGCCAGCACACCGACAGGCGCCAGCACCAGGCCAGCCAGGGTTGCGGTATAGCCCATGTACTGCTGCAGCCACAACGGCAGCAACACGACGTTGCCGAAGTACAACCCGTAGGCAAGTAACATCGCCACCGTGGCGACGGTGAAATTACGCCCCTTGAACAGCGTCAGGTCCACGACCGGATGATCTTCGGTGAGCTCCCAGACCAGGAACAGCGCGAAACCGACCACCGCGACGACGGCCATGGCGATGATCTGAGTCGAGTTGAACCAATCCAGGTCCTTGCCCTTGTCGAGCAACACCTGCATCGAGCCCACCCAGATCACCAACAGCGCGAGGCCCACTTTATCGATCGGTATCTTGGCGGTCCCCGTCTCGCGTTTGTGGTAGATGACCCAGGTCGCGATGCCCGCGGCGATACCCACCGGAATATTGATGTAGAAAATCCACGGCCAAGAGATGTTGTCCGTAATCCACCCGCCCAGCACTGGACCCACTACCGGAGCCACCAGCGTAGTCATGGACCACATGGCAAGCGCAGTGCCTGACTTCGCCTTCGGATAACTGGACAGCAGCAGGGCCTGTGACAGCGGGATCATCGGACCGGCAACCGCGCCCTGCATGACTCGGAAAAGAATCAGCAGACCCAGCGTGGGCGCCAGTGCACACAGGAAGGAGGCCACGACAAACAGGACGATCGACCACATGAACAGCCGGACCTGTCCGAAACGTCGCGTCAACCAACCGGTCAAAGGCACCGAGATCGCATTCGCCACGCCAAACGACGTAATGACCCAGGTACCTTGATCCGGAGAAACACCCAGGTCGCCAGCGATCGCCGGAATCGACACGTTGGCAATCGACGTGTCGAGAACGTTCATAAATACCGCCAGCGACAAGGCGATGGTGCCCAGCGTAAGCTGCATTCCCTTCAGCGGCGGCAACTCCAGCGGTCGTGCGGCTGCGGGCGCCGGTACCGGTGGCGCAGCAGCGGGCTTGCGCGGCGTGTCACCGCCGTCGCCAGTATCGTCCGTGTTGATTTCAGCCATGATGCTTATCTCTTTGACGCAAGCGCCCAATCACCTGCCCGCGCTCATCGCCCGGCAACAGCCTTTATTCGAGCCCTTCACCGCCGCCACCGACGCCAGCTCCGGGCGGAACATGTAAGACCACCGGAGTCGCCCGCGCTTTCAACGGCTTTGCAGTCGCCGGCCTGTCGTGTGCGGCAGCCACCTTACGCTCACTATCGTGATGCTCCGTCCCCGAACGCGGTGTCACCACCGAGTCATTGGCGGCGATGATCTCATGCACGCGCACGTCCGCCGATTCATCCGTCGAGCGAAACACATCGGTCGAGTAAGCCACGGCGTTGCTGGCAAGCTGCGGCAAACGCACACCCTCCTTGTTCCGCACATCCACATCGGCCTTCATCGTGAGACCGATCTGCAGCGGATTCGCGGCAAGCTCACGAGGATCGAGCGCGACGCGCACCGGCACCCGCTGCACGATCTTGATCCAGTTGCCCGTGGCATTCTGCGCGGGCAACAGTGAAAAGGCGGAGCCGGTTCCCGCGCCGAAACCGACCACCTTACCGTGGTAGCGAATGCTGTTGCCATAAAGGTCCGCGGTCAAGATCACAGGCTGACCGACACGCATGCCGGCAAGCTGCGGCTCCTTGAAGTTAGCATCCACCCAGACTTGATCGAGCGGCACGACGGCCATCAACGGGGCTCCCGGACCGACGCGCTGTCCGAGTTGCACATTGCGGCGCGCGACAAAGCCCGAGACGGGCGCCGGCAACACCGTACGCGCATAATTCAGGTACGCGTTGCGCACCGCGGCCGCGGCATTGCGTACCTCAGGATGATCCTCGAGCGTGGTCCGGTCGATCCGGGCGCTGTTCGCGGCGAACTGCTGTTGCGCGGCCAACAAGCCATTCTGCGCGCCCTTCACCGCATCGCGCGCATGCTGCAACTCCTCTCCCGACACCGCACCTGACTTGCCAAGTTGCTCGCGACGCGCAAGATCGGTTTGCGCTTGATTGAGATCGGTCTGGCGCACGCCAACAGCCGCTTGCAGCTGCGCGGTGGTGGCGAACAGATTGCGGACTTCGCGAACCGTTTTCGCCAACTGCGCCTCGGATTGATCGAGCGCGACCTTCGCGTCCGCCTGATCGAGCCGGACGAGTGGTTGCCCTGCCTTCACGAACTGCGTGTCATCGGCACCGATAGAGACCACTGTGCCGGAGATCTGCGGCGTGATTTGCACAACGTTGCCGTTCACGTAAGCATCGTCAGTCGACTGAGAGTAACGCAACACCGTCGCCCAATAGACGCCATACGCCGCCCCGATGGCAGCGAACCCGCCCGCGACTACTGCGAGCCAAAGTTTCCTCCGGGCCTTCAAAGAGCTGTCCGGGTTGGAAGTCTGAGTGCTCATGATCGTTCCTTTTCGTTCACCCATCTGCCATGGCGGTGAATGCCTAGGCAAATATATGCTTAAAAAAACTCAGGCCGCGTTTTCCAACATGCGGGTCAGGAAACCCTCGAGCTGGCGCGCTTCCGCCTGCGAGAAGCCGCGTAAGAACTGGTTAACGACTCCCATGGAAATCGTTTTCATGCGTGGGAAGGCGCGCGCACCCTCCTCCGTGAGCTCGATGTAGACGACACGCCGGTCGTCGGGCCGCCGATTGCGACGAATGAGACCCTTGCTCTCGAGCCGGTCGATCATTCGCGTCATGGCGCCGGCATCATACGAAATGCCCTTGCAAAGGTCCGAGGCGGACTTCGCGGTATCCGCCAGCGCCAGCGCCGCGATCACGATGAACTGCGCCGCGCTGATTTCCAGCGCGGCCAACTCCGCGTCGCCTCGAGTGCTTTGTCGAGAGCCGCGAACATCTCAGCGCGCACGCGGCTCAGCAGGTGCCCTACTCCCTTGCGGGGCTGGTAAGTCTCGATTTCGTAGACGTCGCCCAAGCTCACGCTCCGCTGCATGGCTCCCATGGTGGGAGGATGGCGCGTAAGATATTTGCCTAGGCTGTAGTTGTCAAGGCATTGGCTGCCATCGCTGCGATGCAGCGCTCAGGGCAGCGGCCGCAGCGGAACCGAGGGCTGCGCCGTTTTGCGCCCAATAAAGAGGTAATACGGGACATTCAGCCCCGGAAGATAGGGTAAAGCCCCCTGCCGCTCGAGCCGCACATGATCGGGCATCGCATCCGTGAGCGCCTCGAGGTGCGCGGGCGACAGCCTCACGCCATCATGCGCAAACCAGCGCCGCCACAACCAGCGCTGCCACGCCGGCATGCCGCACGAAGCCGGCACGCGGGTTCGGCGCGGACACATAGAAATCGACCACCCCGAGCGTGCCACCCGGCTTCAGCATCGACAGCGCGTTGGTCAACGCCGCCTGCCAATCGTCGATCATGGTGAGCGCGTAGGAAAAGAAGACACAATCGACCGGCTCGGCGGGACGATAGCGTGTCACGTCACCCTCCACCAGCTCGACATTCCGATGCACCCGGGCGCGGGAGCGCGCCTGCTCCAACAAGGCCGGACACAGATCGACCAGCGTGTAACGCTTCAGCCGCTGCATCCGCCGCCCGAACCGCTCGATGTTGGAACCGGTGCCACCGCCCAACTCGACGACGACACCGCCCTGCGGAGTCGTCAACCGATCGATGAGCTCGGAGCGACCGTGCAGCAGCCGCGCCCGGAAGTCGTCGTAACGACTGGCTTGCGGCGCATAGAAGGCCTGCAAACGCTCCGCCGCGGTGCCAACCCGGGACTGCCCGCGCAACATCTGCAACAGAACCCGCGAGTCCGCTAGCAGGTCACGCGGTGCCATAGTCACGCGGGGACATCACAGATATGGAATCCGGCGTAGGTGTGTACCCGATCCTGCCGCGACAGCTCCCGGGCCAGGTCCTCGTGGAAGGAGAGATGCTCGGTCAGCTTCACGCCATCCACGGCGATCGTATTCAAATACTTCGGGCGCGAATGAGCGCTGCGGAAAATCACGCGAGCCCGCGGAGCCGCGTGCGCCAGAATCTCGCGCCACTCCTCGACCAGCGCCTGCGGATAGTGACTGGCCATCCAGTCCATGTGATCCAACAGCACGAACTTCGAGACCCGCTCTTCGGAGCCGCGCAGGAAGTCGGTCACCGTGGAGGTGTGCGGAACGATCCGGTCGACGAGCCCGCCCTTGAGCGCGGCGAAATTCTCTTCGCGCAGATACTCCGGGCAACACGTGCGGGTGTAGCGGCCGTAGACGTACAGGCGCCAGAAATAGTTGTTCCAGATCGGCAGCTGCCGGAGAACATACTCCAGTGACTCGCGCACATAACCCGCCACGCCGCCGGCGTGTTGCGCTTCGACTTCGCGGCGCTGGGGATGCGGGACGCCCAGCAGGCTGAGCGTGAACTGACGCGACAACGTCCATCGCATCGTCGGACCCCACATCTCCGAGGCGACACGCTCATCATATATAGCGCGCTGCTCATCGAGCGAGCTGGCGCCGAACAAGGCGCGTACGTGCCGGCCGAGGCGCGGGCGTAATGCCAGGTAGGCTTTGAAGCCGCAGGCCACGAGGCCTGACAGCCCGTGAAAGTAGAAACTGCCCCGTTTGCCCGCGAACCATTCAACGCGCTTGTCCCAGTAGCCGCGCGCGAACTCGGAGAGCTGCTCGCGCAGATAACGGTTGTACAAGGTCGGAAAGGCGGGATGGCAGCCTTCGCCAAACACACTGAAAAAGTCGTCGAACTCCAGGCCGCGGACGCCGGCGACTTTCAGCTCCAGCAAGCGCGGTCTGGCGCGGGTTCGCATCGACGGCGTGGATGCGCTTGGGTCGCCAGCAGCGCGTAGTCGAGTACATTGCAGCCGGCGCTGGTGATGACCAGCAGCACATCTTCGGGAGTGAGGTTGAACGCCTGCCGGTCCACCGCGGGGTCTTCCCAGCAGGTGTTGTAGACCAGGGAGCTCGCGTAAAGAGTCCGAAACAGTCGCTCATCGAGCCGATCGGACAATGTCGATGTGTTTTGCAACGTTCAGATCTGTCACGGCAATGAATCCGTGAACGGTACTGAGCCGCAGGTGAACGATCTGTGACTGAAATGTGACGACTGGAAGACGGTTGCGCCACCCCCGTGACAGAGTTGGCAGATACGGAAAGTACGTATGGAGATGGATCGCTCGATGCGAATACTGCCTAACGTGATCCTTCGCAGGGGCTACCACCGGGACAGATATGTCACAAGAAAAGCAAGAGATCTCTGCAGCCGAGGCTCCCATCGGGTGGGCTGTTCGGCATCGCGCACTCACGACGCCTACCGCGCTGTGCCGCTCGGTCAGGGTGCGGTTCGGCGATCCGCTGCTGCGCCGACGACGTGAACGCTGCCTGCTGGATGAGGTGGGCAATAGTTGCCTGGCGCCAGTTCGCGCGAAACCGGGCAAGCCGCACGCCAAGCGCGCGGACGACCGTTCCTCCCCATCAAGGGGCAGCCGGAACCGCCCTGCCCGAATCCATAATTGAATAGGGTCGGCGCATCCCGTAGACTTATTCGCTTACCTTCGCGATACCGAATACCTCGGGATGTAGCTCAGCCTGGTAGAGCATCTGGTTTGGGACCAGAGGGTCGCAGGTTCAACTCCTGTCATCCCGACCATCATCGACCCACGATCGCAAAAGGGCGCGACTTCTCCGGAAAGAGCGCCCTCTTTACGCCGGGCCTACCGCGTTGAAACCCTCGACCGGCAGTGGATTGGCGTTGACCTTCACCAGGAACTGCTCGAATTCCGCGCGGGGCACCGGCCGGCTGTGCAGGAAGCCCTGCGACTCGTCGCAACCGGCGCGTGCCAGATAGTCGAGTTGCTTTTGCGTCTCGACGCCTTCGGCAACGGTCGTCATATCAAACGCGTGCGCAAGATCAATGATGGTCGCGACCAGCGTGCCGCTGCGCCGGTCGTCCGGCAGACGGCGGGTAAAGACCCGGTCGATCTTGAGCGTATCGATCGGCAGCTCGGAAAGACGCGCGAGCGAGGAGTATCCGGTGCCGAAATCGTCGATCGCGATCCGGATGCCGGCATTGCGCATGAAACGTAGCGCCTGCACGCAGGATGACGAGTCGCCGAGCAAGGCGCCCTCGGTCACCTCGATATCGATGCCCCATCCCGCATCGTCCGCGAGACGCGCCCACGGCCAACACGACCTCGTGCTCGAAGCCGCGCCGACGCAACTCGACCGGCGAGATGTTCACGGCCACCCGCACGGGCGGCAGGCCCGCACGGCGCCATTCGCGACAATCCGCCGCCGCCCGGTTGAGGGCCCACGCGCCAATCGCCGGCATCAGGCCCGCCGACTCCAGGATGGGCAGAAAGGCCCCCGGCGCCACCAGGCCGCGCTCGGGATCCCGCCAACGCAACAGCGCCTCCGCCGCCTCGATCTTGCCGGTCCGCAAGCGCATCTTCGGCTGGTAATGCAGCTCGAACTGATCGTTACCCAGCGCCGCGCGCAGGCGATGCTCCATCTTGACCCGCGCCGCCAGGGCGGAATTCATCTCCAGGCGATGATGCAGATACGGCTCGCCGGAGGTCTTAGCCTCTTTCAACGCGGCTTCCGCGTTCTGCACGAGTTGGTTCGCCTCGCGGCCGTTATCCGGATAAAAGGCGAAGCCGCACTTGGACTGTGACGGCAATGTCGCGCTCATCGATCACGAAAGCCTGCTCGAACAGTCCCGCCAGATCCCGATACAACGCCGCCGACTCGCCGTCAGCTCGCGTTTTCCAACGGCACGACATTGACGAAGGTGCCGCCACCTAAGTGTGCGAGCCGTTCGGTGTCGGGAAAATGCGCCTTCAGCCGGTCCGCGACGCTCTGCAACAGCCGATCGCCGACGTTGCCGACCATGCGAGTCATTGATCACACTCAGATGATCGATGTCGAATACCTTGATGGCGAGGCGCTGCGGCCGATCACTGCTGGCCGCGAGCCAGCGGCCCAGGCGCTCACAGAACAGGGCACGCTTGGCCAGCCCGGTGAGCGGATCGAAGAAATTCAGGAAGTGGACCGCGTCCTGCTTCTCCAGGTACTGCATGGCGAACGACAGGTTGGCGGCGACTTCGTGCAGCAGTTGCCGCTCTTCGGGACCCATGAGACCGGCTTCGACCGCGCCGACCATGAAGACCCCCACCGCTGTGTGATCCACTCGCAACGGCAGACAGGCCAATGAGCGGATCCCGCTGGCAAGCATCTCGTCGCGACCGCGGACAGGCCATGTCGTCAGTGCCAAGTCATCGCAAAATACCGCCTCGCCCGTACGCATCACCCGACTGGTGAGACTCGTGTCGGCAGCTTCCGCATCCGCGATCGTGAAGACTTCCCCGATCACGGCTCCGAAGTCCAAGCCTGCAGCGGCGACCGCGCGCACGGTGAGTGTTGCCGGATCGATCATGGCGATCCTGGCCGTGGAATAGCCCCCGAGCCCATGCCCGAGACGGCAGGCCTCTTTCAACAACGTGGCGCGATCCTGGATGCGCATCACAGCCGCGTTGATGCCGGAAAGCATCTGCAACACGCCGGTCACGCGAGCCACCCGGCGCTCGGCGAGTCCGGTTCGCACGCCGCAGCTCCGCCTCCGCGAGCGCGCGCTTGACAGCCGGAACCAACCGCATCGGATTCGACTTCAAAACGTAGTCGACGGCCCCGCGACGCAGGGCTTCGATGGCCCGCTCCTCGCCGATCGTGCCGGACAAAAAGATGAAGGGCACATCCGGCGCCACCTTCGTTGCCGTAGCCAGTGCGGCCAGCCCATCGAACCCCGGCAGACTGAAGTCCGACAGAATGAAGCTGGGGGTACGCTCCTGCAGTGCCGTAACGAACTCTTCCTCGCTGGTCACTACACGATAGCGACAGCGAAAGCCTCCTTGGCTGAGCCGCCAGATAGCAAGCTCCGCATCAGGAATTGAGTCCTCGATGAGCAGAACGTCCAAGTCCTGGCCCGCAGCATTCGCATTTTGACCCGACATCACGCCCCGGCGGCCCTCGCCCGCACCGGCAGGCTGAAATAAAACGTAGCACCCTGCTGCGGCTGGCTCTCTGCCCAGGTCCTGCCGCCGTGCCGCCGTATGATCCGGTGCACGATGGACAGACCGATCCCGGTTCCTTCGAACTCGCTCTGCGAATGCAGGCGCTGGAACACCCCGAACAACCGCTCGGCGTAACGCATGTCGAATCCGACGCCGTTGTCCTTCACGAAGTACACCTGCTCATCGTCCTGCTGATAGGAGCCGACCTCGATGTGAGTCTGCGGTCGCCCGGCTGTGAACTTGAACGCGTTGGAAATGAAGTTGGTGAAGACCTGCTCGAGTAGCGCGCCGTCGGCAACACAGTCGGCGAGCTCGCCGACCTTGAGCTCCATGCTGCGACTTTGCAGCTGCTCATCGAAATTGTCCATGACCTTGCGAACGAGCTCCGCGGTCCGCACCGGCCGCGTCTGCAACGACTGGCGGCTGTAGCGCGCGAAGCGCAGCAACGCATCGATGAGTTGCCCCATGTGTGTGGCGCCCGCGCGCACGCTGTCAAGAACGCGGCGTCCTTCGGGCGGCACAGCCGCGCCGAATTCTTCGATGAACATCTGGCAGAAGCCGTCCACCCGGCGTAACGGCGCCCGCAGATCATGCGATACGGAATACGAGAAAGCCTCCAGATCAGCGTTGGCGGCCTGCAGCTCCTGGGTGCGATCACGCACTCGTTGCTCGAGCTCCTGGTTCAAGGTACGCAACTGAGTCAACAGCGAGGCAGCTTCGAGAGCCGCGGCGGCCGTGCTTGCCAAAATATCGAGAGCCTTGACCTGTCCGGGCGTGAGGCGTCGCTGGGTGGCTTGCGCCACGAACCGCAGAATACCGTAGAAGTTGCCTCCCGCGACGATCGGCAGCGCCACTCCTGGGGACCCGCCGGCAAACGGCGGCGCAAAGACTGCTTCAGGGTCACTGCTGCCCTCCCATGCCGAGAGTTGCTCGCGCGCCGCGGCGACCCAGCGAACAATAGCCGCATCGAGCGGGAAACGCTCCTGCCCGCTCCACTGGGAGTTGGATCCCCACAATCCGCCTACCCGCAACTCACGCCCCTCCTCGGTGGGCACCAGAATACAAACCGCCTCCGCGCCGCTTTGTTGGGCCGCGGCCGCGACGGTGCGCTCGAGCACCTCCTCCTGAGCCAAGCCCTGCGTGATGGCACGCGACAGCTCGTAAATAGACACAGTCTCACGCAGTTGGATATTCTCGGTCCGCAGACGCCGAGTCTCCAGCGCGCGCGCGAGCACGGACAGAAGGTTGTTGAGCCGGAACGGCTTGAGAACGTAATCTAGGGCGCCGCCGCGAAGCGCTTGCACGGCGGTATCGATGGTGCCGTGCCCAGTCATCACAATACCGGCCAGGTCAGGATCGATACCCTGGGCGGCATGCAGCAGCGCAATGCCATCCATCTCCGGCATCGACAGGTCAGTCAGGAGCAAATCAAATTGCAGCTGGTGCAATTGCGCCAGCGCTTCGCGGGCGGAAGTGAAACCAGTAGTCGCATACCCTTCCGCCTTCAGGGTATTACACAGGGCATCCATCAGCGCTTTCTCATCGTCAACGATGAGCAGCCGCGCACGCTGCGTCGTCATCGCCGGCCCTTCTCGTCGCTCATTCGGCGCCGCAGGTTGTTGCCCAACTTGGAACGCCATTATCCGCCGCGCCACTGCGGCGCGACAGTGTACCGGTTGCGATGTTATGCAAACAACCGGGCCGCGGAATGTGAGTCGAGTCTCACTCGGCACCGCCCGACAATCGCGTTAAACCTTGTTAATCTTATTTTAAGAGGCCAAGCGCACCGCAAGTGATCGCGCCTAGTGCTCGTCGGCACCCATTTGCGACTGACAATAGTTCTCAATTCCAACTCTCTGGATGAGATCGAGTTGAGTCTCGAGGTAGTCAATGTGCTCTTCCTCGGACTCGAGAATCGATTTGAACAGCTCGCGCGAGACGAAGTCCCCGAGCGCCTCGCAGTCGACGATAGCCGCCTTGAGCTCGACATGCGCGGCCATCTCGAGCTTCAGATCGCATTCGAGACACTCCTTTACGTTCTCGCCGACAAGCAGCTTGCCGAGATCCTGCAGATTGGGCAGGCCGTCCAAGAACAGGATGCGCTGAATGAGCCGATCGGCATGCTTCATCTCGTCGATCGACTCTTCCTTCTCGTGCGCCTCCAGGCGCTCCAAACCCCAATGACCGAACATGCGCGCGTGCAGAAAATACTGGTTGATCGCCGTGAGCTCGTTTTTCAGCACGACATTCAGATGCCGCAATATTTTGGGGTCGCCCTTCATGCACCGCTCCAATGAGGTTCTTTTTGAATGGCGCGATCTTGGGCGAACCCGACGAGGCGCGCAACCGAAGAGGTGCTCGCGCGGGGGAGTTGCTACGGGCTTTGCTTAGCCGGGGAGGCTTTTGCGGTCAGGGGAAGCTTGACGGTCAGGCGGCTTTGCGCGGCGCGCGGCTCTGCAGCTGCTCGCAAACGACCTTGTTCGCAGTGTCCTCACAACGCCCGCAGCAGGCGCCGACGGGAAGCTGGCACTGGACTTCGAACAGCGATCGGGCGCCCTGATCCACGGCATCGCGGATCTGGCGGTCACTCACGGCGTTGCAGATGCAAACGTACATCCCGGCCCTCATCGATCCGCCGCGCGAAGCGGCTTCTGATGGGCCCATAGTAATTGCAAATAAGAATGATTGTCAATTGCATTGCTGGCACGTGGACCGGGGGTCCCTGGAGCACCTAGCGTAAGCGCGGCGGAAGCCTCGCCCGCTAAGGGCGCCCCAAGATCGGCCCCCTTGCAGCTACGCCCGCCGCCAGGTCGACTTGCCGCCGGGCTTGTCCTCGACAATCACTCCGGCCGCGGCCAACTGGTCCCGGATCCGGTCTGACTCCGCGAAGTCCTTCGCCTTGCGGGCCGCGATGCGTGCCTCGATGAGGCGCTCGGCGTCCGCGTCCGAAATGCCGACCGTCACCGACGGCGGGGTTCCTTCCAGGACGGCAGCCCCCGTAGACGGCAGCACCACAGGGGCCGCCGGCTTTGCCAACCGAAACCACTGCTCCGGGTCCAGCCCGACAACCCCCAGCACGCCCGATAACGCCCGTAACTCCGCAGCCAGGGCGGCCGCTTTGCGCTCCTTCCCCGTATCCTTCGCGAGATTGATCTCCCGCGTCATCCGCTGCAGCACCGCAATGACCTCCGGCGTATTCAGATCATCGTCCATGACCTCGTGGAAACGAGCCGTATATTCACTTTCCACCATCGGCACTGTCGGCACATCACGCAACGCCGTGTAAATCCCGCGAAGAGCCGCGTCGGCCTGCTCGAGCTGATCGAGCGAGTAGTTGATAGGCCCGCGGTAGTGGCTCATCAGAAAGAAGAAACGCAACACCTCAGGATGCCGCAGCTTCGGCAACACCTCGCGCACGGTGAAGAAGTTGCCGAGTGACTTCGACATCTTCTCGTTGTCGACATTGACGAACCCGTTGTGAATCCACAGGTTCACGAATCGATCCCCGGTCGCCGCGCACGACTGCGCGATCTCGTTCTCGTGGTGCGGGAACTTCAGATCCATTCCGCCCCCGTGGATATCGAAGTGCGTACCCAACAAAGCAGCCGACATGGCCGAGCACTCGATGTGCCAGCCGGGGCGGCCCGGCCCCCACGGCGAATCCCACGAGGGCTCACCGGGCTTCGCATGCTTCCACAAGACGAAGTCCAGCGGATCCCGCTTGGATTCGTCGACCTCGATACGCGCGCCGGCGCGCAGATCGGCCAAATTCTTACCCGAGAGTGTTCCGTACCCCTCGAACTTCGCCACGGCGTACATCACGTCGCCATCACTGGCGACATACGCATAGCCCTTGTCAATCAGCGTTCCGATCATCTTGATCATGTTCGGCACGTACTGCGTGGCGCGTGGCTCATGATCAGGCCGCACGATCCCCAACAAGGCGCAATCCTCGTTGATGGCGCTGATGAAACGCCCGGTGAGCGCTTCGATCGGCTCGCCATTCTCAGCGGCCCGCTTGATGATCTTGTCGTCGATGTCCGTGATGTTACGAACATACGTGACGTTGTAACCGCGGTGACGCAAGTAGCGACTCACAATATCGAACACGGTCATCATTCG
>CAVVXG010000049.1:0-67871 GCA_963752125.1 uncultured Pseudomonadota bacterium
CCGGTGAGGTCATGGGTGCTCATGGGCGGAAGCTTTTAAGGGCCGCGCGTTGTTGCACGGTCCGGATGCTAAAGGGAGTTAGTTAAATGTTGAAGCAGAGTACGGAGGCGGCAGCGCTTGCTGCCGCGGTGCTATGTGCACTGACGGTGCCTGCCTGGGGGCAGACCGATCCAGGTGTAAGAGGCGGGTTGCAAAACACCGGCGGTGGCTTGCAGCAACAGGGAATTCCTATCCCCCACCCGCCGATCATGAGCCCGAATCCCAATCATCCGGAGCTCACGATGAACGTGAACGAGCAGTCTGTGTTCATGGAGGGCATCAAGCGAGCGGCTCAGTTGGAATCGATTTGCGACTCCTGCTCGGCACCCCCGTTCGGCGTGGGTGATGGCAATCCGGTGATGCCGCCGTTCGCGCCGGCGGGTACGGAGATCGATCCCGATTTCCCGCAAACGATGACCAACTCCAACGGTTTGGGCACCGTCCACAACGCCGACAATTGCTTTGAATGCCATGCGCAGCCGGTGCTGGGTGGATCGGGCGGTTTCATTGCGGCCCATAAGGGGCTGCAGGCGCGCAATCCGCAATTCGACCTGGTTCCGCATCGTTTCAATCGTCAGAACATCGTTCCGTCGTTCGAGACGGAATTCGGTCCGATCCGCGAAGTGCGTTTCAAGTTCAACCCGGACGGCACCCGTGATGGCGGCGTGCATGCGCTTTGGACTCAGAAAGGAGACATCAGCGATCCTTTCAATGGTGGTTGCGATGCCCAACAGCCCGATTTCGCCACGGAGCTCGCCAAGAACAACCTCTCCTTCCGCATTCCCTTGCAGCTGTTCGGGTTGGGTCTGATCGAGTCGATCGAAGATACCGAGATTTTGGCCCATCATGACGCCAGTCGCGCGCAACGTGACAGGCTCGGCATCCACGGTCATCCGAACCGCAGCGGCAATGACGGCACCATCATGCGCTTTGGCTGGAAGGCGCAGAATAAGTCGCTCGCCATCTTCGCAGGTGAGGCATACAACGTTGAGATGGGCGTCAGCAACGACGTCTTCCCGAACGCGCGCAACGAAGACCACACCTGCGCAATCGACAAGCCGGCGCCGAACGACATTATCCGCACCGATCTCGACGATCATGAGAATCACTCATACACCAACCCGCAGCACCAGGCGCCGGACTGGTTCCTGTTCTCGAGCATGATCAGGTTCATGGACGCGCCGCATCCGGATCCGCACCCCAGTGCCAGCGCGCAAAGAGGCGCCACGGTGTTCGCCCAGATTGGCTGCAGCCTCTGTCACGTTCCGACCATGAAGACGGGTGGCACCTCGGGTAATCCACAGCTGTCGGTCGGCGGCCCATTCAACAGTCCGATTCTGGTGGACCGGCCGGCAAACCTGTTCTCCGATCTGCTCGTGCATCACATGGGGCCCAAGCTTGCCGACAACGTTGTCCAGGGCAATGCCGGTCCGGACGAGTTCCGCACCACTCCTCTGTGGGGTGTGGGACAGCGCATCTTCTTCCTGCATGATGGGCGCACCAATGACCTTCTGCAGGCGATTGAGGCGCATGCGTCCAATGCCGACGGACAGTTCGTTGCTTCGGAGGCTAACGGTGTCATTTATAACTTCAATAATGAGTTGAGCGTCTCTGACAAGCAGGCGGTTCTCGATTTCTTGCGGTCACTGTAAACGCTTGAGGCACGGCAGTCCCGGGAGCTTTTCCCGGGACTGCTTTCTTACGGATGAGATCATGTTCCGCATAAGTTGTTTGACCGTATCTGTTGCTACTGCTGTTGCGGTGTTGTCACACGGCGGCATTGCGCTCGCCGATGGGAAGACACCTATGTTTGAGCGGACACTGGAAACGGGCATTAAGGATCCAGTGTCCTTGAGCGTTGCTGTCTCGACGGGCAACGTGGAGATCAGCTACAGCCGCGACGATCAGCTCACCGTCTATGCCTATGGCAAGGGGCCAACCGGTGAGAATCTTCCGGAGGAGTATTTCAAGACCAACCTGATCATCGAGCAGAAGGATGGTGTGATCTCGGTTCGGGATGCGCGCCTCGATGCCCCCTCGTTGTTAGGATCGCTTTCGAGTGTCACTTACCGATTTGACGTGCCCTATAGGACGAAGGTGGAGTCCACCGTGTCCGGTAGCGGAAATCAGACCTTGGTAGGCGTGTTTGGTCCGGCAACGTTGACAACCGGGACCGGTGATATCGATGCGAGATATGTGCGCTTCGCGACCCTTCATGCCAGCACGGGAAAGGGCAATATCTCGTGTATCCGTGATTTCCAGGTGGATGCTCAGACGGATACGGGCAATATCACTTTGATGGAAGATGGAGATTCCAAGGCCGTCGTCAAGGGTGGTCACGGTCGAATTGACATAGGCGGCGCTCGCGGCGCCGTCAACGCTTTGACGGAGGCCGGGTCCCTTCATATCAAGGCTGCGCTGTCGGGTGACTGGCAGCTGCAGTCCTCCTCGGGAAGTATTCTGCTCCAATTGCCACCGAAATCGAAATTCGACATCGAGGCCAACACCGAATCCGGAGAGATCGTCGCGAACCGTGACGATATGAAAGAGTCCGAGACCGAGATCCACCACCTGCAGCAGCAGGTGAATGGCGGCGGCAAGCACATCTTGGCCCGCAGCGTTAAAGGGAGCATCTCAATCGAATGAAGAAGCAACTCGTTTGCGCCGTGCTCCTGTTAGGCGCGCTACGCGGGGTCTGCGCCTTCGCGGATAGCACGGTTGAGTTTCACCGTACGCTGTCTTTGGAGCCCAGTGACCACATCACCCTGGATGTGACTGTCCCCGATGGCAATGTAACGATCGCCTACTCGCATGCGGGTGAGATCCTGGTGTCGGCGACGGCGCAGGCATCCGAAGGCCAGATACCCGCCGACTTCTTCGATCGGGGTCTGACCGTCGAGCGGCAAGGCGAGAATGTAAAGGTGCAATTCAACCCAAGCCGCGCGCCTGCCAGCGATAACTTACGCGTTTCCTATACGATCAACGTACCAAACTGGATCGTAGTCAATTCAAAAGTTGGAACCGGAAGACAGACGATTTCGGGTGTCATGGGGCCTGTAACGGCGGTGAGCGATCGCGGGGATGTAAAAGTGCTGTACGTGACCTCCACCGTCGATGCGAGAACCGGCCGTGGAGACATACAGGTGAATCGCGTAGGCACCGCTGCCAGGGTCGAGACCGGGTCCGGCAGTATCGTCATGAAAGACATCGGTCCCGGCAGCTCTGCCACTGTCAGGGGAGGCGCGGGGAGCGTGGACGTGGATGGTGTCAGCGGCAGCTTCACTGGCTCGACGGATGCGGGAGAGCTGCGGGTGGCTGGCGGCGTCTACGATAAGTGGGACCTCAAGTCCGCCTCAGGAAGTATTCACATCGGTGCGGACACGGAGTCCGGGTTTGAGATCGACGCCGCGACGCGCTCAGGCCGGTTGTCGGTGGAGAATGACGATATGGAGGTCGATGGCAGCGGCCGCGCGTGCCATCAGAAAGTGAATGGGGGCGGCAAGCTGATTTGGGCGCGCAGCATGAGTGGGAACATTTTCATTCGATGACGGCCCCATGAGCGCGCGTGGCTTCCCACGCGCCCGCCGCCGGATGTCATTGTCACCGTTCCGGGCATGCTAAGCTCGGTAGCGACTTCTGATAATGCATCCGGGACCCAAGCATCGTGAGTGGATGGCGAGTGCGGGAGAGGTTCATCCGCGCAAAGGCGGGTGACCCACGGTCATGCGAAGATCTGTTGGTCGAGACAGCCAGATTCGCCGGGGTCATCGACTCGACCTCCGGTTTCGTCCCCAATACTGAGCAAGACCTGGGCGTCACCTTCGGCAGGCTGATCGGTATCGAGGTTCTTCGAGCGCTGGAATTGGCCGCGCCGGAGATGCCTGTCCGCGATATCGTCCAAATCGCCGTGAACAGGGTCGCTGCCCTGAAGCAGTCGCGTGGCTTTGGCAATCGTCATACCGGAGGCGCGTTTTTCTGCGTCATGGATCTGACGCGTGACGAGCTGTGGCGGCTCGGCGACTGTTGGTACTCCCTGGATGGACGCGCGGACAAGCCGGTATTGGCGATGGAGGCGCCGCTATCGGAGCTGCGCTCCGCGTACCTTTGGGCGAGGAGGCTGGCCGGTGAGTCCGATGAGAAGCTCATGGCCGATCGGCCGGAGACCGCGCTCGTGTCGGAGTACTTGAAGGTAAAGGATGCCTTCGCGAACTCAACCGGATCCGAGCGCAGTTACGGTGCTATCAACGGCGATCAAGTGCCGCAGATCTTTGTCGAGAAAGTCATAATCCCACCAGCCATACGCACGGTCACCATCGGTACGGATGGCTATCCGGTATCCGGCACATCTGTCGCGGAGGTCGAAGCATCGTTGGCGCGAGCCCTGAGCGAAGACCCGCTCATGATCGGGTCATATCGCGGTCCGAAGGGGTTGGCGCCGGGGATGAACTCTTACGATGATCGTGCTCTAGTTGTAGTAGAGCGAGCAGCTGGAGTGTGAGCGCCGGCAAGGGCGTCCGCGAGGCTCGCGATGATGCGATTCAACAGCTTCGGGTCGAGCCGCAGAACGATTTGTCCGAAGAACCCCAGCGCAAGCATGGTCAGCGCCAGTCCATGAGCGAGGGCATCGGCGTCGGCGCGTTGCGAAAGCGAACCGGCATCCTGATGTTGTTTCAGTCGCGCGGCTAGCGCAGGGGCCCGAGTGGATTCCATGAACTTCGCCAACTCCTTGGCGATGCTGCGATCAATCACGGCTCGCGGGATCACCACACTCATATAGTCCTTGCGCTGTGCCGCGTGCGTCAGGGCATCGCTCAGGAGGCTGACAATTTCTGCTTCTAAGTCGTCGGCCTTGGCCGGGAGGCTGAGGCAGGGGCCGCACGGCCCTGGTGACTGGCGCGAGCAGCGGCATAGGCTACGAAGTGGCTCGCGTGCTCGCGAGGCACGGCGCGCGCGTAATTTTGGCGGCGCGCGACCGTGGCCGGGTCGAATTCGCTGCGCGACTGATGGAAGCCGCATCACCGCAAGCGAGCGTTGCCGTACAGCTCCTTGATCTCGCTGACTTGGGTTCTGTGCGCCGCTGCGCCGCCGACTTCACCAGGTGCAACGATGGTTTGGACATCCAGGTCAATAACGCCGGCGTCGCGGGCGGTCCACGTCGCCTCACCGCCGACGGCTTGGAAGCACATTTTCAAATTAACTATCTGGGCCACTTTGCCCTCACGGGTCTGCTACAGCCCGCATTGCGCGCGAGAGCTGGAGCGCGCGTGGTGACCGTGTCCAGCGATGTTGCCGCCAGGGGGCGAATCGATTTTGATGACCTGCAGTGCGAGAGTCATTACGGCTGGATCGCCGCCTACGCGCAGTCAAAACTTGCGGCGTTGCTCTTTGCTTTCGAGTTGGACCGCCGTAGCCGGCACGTTGGTGTCGGCAGCTTCGCCGCGCATCCAGGCGCCGTTAACACCAGGCTTCTGGTCGGCAAGGAGGCGGATTGGGGGCGGCCCCGGCGCGGGATGGAACACCTCATTCGGGCCATCCAGATCGTGTTGGGACGTTCGGCCGAGGCAGGTGCTGTGCCGATTCTCTATCAGGCTACCGCCCCTCTCGCCAAGAGCGCCGACTATATGGGTCCCGGAGGCAAGAACGGCTATCCCACAGTGAGCAAGGCTCCGCGCGCCGCGTTGAATGAGCCGGTCGCGCGGCATCTTTGGGAGGTATCGGAGCAGTTGTCGGGAATACGTTATGGCCCTTGCCCTTGAAGCTGCTTGCGGAACTCGCCAGGGGGCATACCGGTGGTGCGCGAGAACAGGCGGCTGAATGAGGCAACATCCTGATAGCCCACCCGGTAACAGATCTCGGCCACGTTCAGGCGAGTAGCTTCCAACAGCTCGCGAGCTGCCTCCAGGCGCCGCTCCTTGATCCATTTGCCAGGGCTGGTCTGTAACTCTTGCAGAAACCGGCGGGCCAGCGTTCGTGGTGAAAGACTCAAGTGGCGCGCCAGATAGTCCAGGCTGAGATGGCGTACCTGAGCCTTGGATAGCTCGTTCAACTTCGCCAGCAACGGCGCCATCGTTTCAGGCATCTGCGATGGCGGTAGCTCATAAGGAGTCTGAAAACGCCGCGTGGGCGGTAACACCATGATCTTGCGTACCAGCCGCTCCTCTTTGGCAAACCCCAGATCCACCAACAGCGTGGTGATCAGCTCCAGTCCTGAGAACCCCGCGCCCGATGTATACAGACGACCCTGACGAACGATCAGTCGGGCCGCGTCCCATCGAACACGCGGAAATCTCCTCGCGGCCTCCTGTTTCAGCCACCAGGCGATGGTGGCGCGTTTGTGATCCAACAAGCCCGCGTCCGCCAACAGGTAGGACGCTCCGCAAAGGGCTGCGATCGAAGCACCTTGAGCATGCGCGCGTTCGATGAGCGGTCGTGCGTAGTGGCTCTCCTGTTCCAGAGTCTGCGTGAGCTGTTGCAGCTCCAGACCGGGCGGCGCCAAGAGAATCAGTGCATCCATTTTGCGCGACGGTGTCGCGTGCGCTGAAAACGTGATCCCGGTGGTGGACACCGGCCGCGGCGTGCGGGATACAAACTCATAGGTAAAGACGGCCGAGCCGCTCACGTCGTTCACGATTTGCAGTGTTTCGACGATGGTGGACGCCACCGCTGAATAGAAGGAAGACGGCAGCCAGACGGCAATATGAGTCGTGCGCATGTGGCAAGTTTTGCATATCTTTTGTCAGGAATGCCAATTCACCCGCGGTGCCGTGGCTACTAAAGTGCTGGCCCATGAAAGCGATCGTATTCGACCGGATCGGTCCTCCCGAGCAGGTGCTGGAGCTTCGCGAGGTGCCTACGCCGCAAATGAAGCAGGGCGAAGTGCTCGTGCGGATGATGTCCTCGTCGGTGAACCCCGGCGATGCACTCTTCGTCCAGGGTTTGTATCCGCCGCCGAAGAAGCCTGTGTTGCCTCAGCAAATCGCGGGTAATCATGGCGCCGGCGTCGTGGTGAAAGCGAGCGATGGTGTCGGGATTGAGCCCGGGACGCTGGTGGCGTTCAGTTACTACAACACCTGGGCCGAATATGCGGCTGTGCCTGCCGAGTGGTTAATTCCCTTGCCTGGTGACTACCCGTTGGAAAAGGCGGGTCAAATGCTGAACCCGATCACCGCATGGGACGTTCTGGACAATGCGCAGGTGCAGCCCGGCCAAACAGTTGCGGTGACTGCAGCAAACTCCTCCGTAGGCAGAATGGTGCTGCGGTTTGCGCAGGAGCGAGGCGTGAATGTCCTTCCCCTCGGGCGTCAAAGCGCTGGCGATCCATCTGTGCGCAAGCGAATCATGGAGCTCACCGCCGGGAGGGGCCTCGACGCCGTGATTGATTGCGTGGGCGGTCCGCTACTGCGAGAGCTCTTCGAGTGCCTCAAGGTCGGTGGACAAGTCATCATCTACGGCGGCATGAGCGAAGAGCGTTTTGCGCTCCATAACCTCGAAGTCCTGTTGAACATCATCACGATCAGGCCGTACATCTATCGTTTCTTTGCCCGTCCGCCGCGCCCGGAGGATTTCGAATCGCTACGGCAGATCATCGATGTCTTCGGTCGCGAGGACTTTCATATTCCCGTCGGCGCCGCGTATTCGCTCGACGACTTTGCCAAGGCCATTCAGCCCGGAAAAGGGAAGAACTACTTTGTGTTTGCCGAGTCGGGGCAGCGCCGCGGTTAGTACACCGCGGGGTGCAGGACCGCGTTTGCGGCAGCTGCGCTATTGAACGCGAGGCCGGGATCCGACGAGTGCTTCGTCCAACATTTTGATCAGCGTCTCGCGGTCGTACGTGAACGCCTGGCCTTCGTTCAATTGCACCAATTGCTCGATCTGTTTCTTGATCGTGCGCCGCGCCTGGTCCTCGACCGGAACGACCATATAACGGCGTTTTGGCCTGGGATCGGAGAGTGCTGCGGCGAACACTGCGGCGACAGCGTCAGGTTGCTCGTATTTGTCCAGGTCATTGGCCCGCGCCGCGAACTTGTTACCCAGTCGGTGGGCCGCGTTGCGGAAGATTTCGGTGTTGTAGGTGCCCGGCTCCACGATACTTACCTCGACGCCGTACGGTGCCATCTCGGCGGCCAAGGAATCAGTGAAACCTTCGACCGCGTGTTTGCTCATGGCATACGCGCTCAGGTTTGCGCCGCCGAGAATCCCTGCGATGGACCCCGTCGTCTCAATGCGTCCTTTGGAGGCGATGATGAGCGATGCGAACGCTTTGGTGACCCGCCATGGTCCATCCGCATTGACGCGCATCGTAGAGTCGAATTCTTCCAGCGGGCACTCGATGATGGATCCTACCGTGCCGATCCCGGCGTTGTTGATCAGACCATAAAGGCCGCGCCCGGCCTTTGTGATCGTCGCCACCACAGCGTCGATGTCTTCCTGCTGGGTCACATCGAGGCGCACGGGCTGGACGTTCTTGAGCTTGGCGAGTGCTGCAAGGTCCGTATCTTTGCGTGCGCCCGCATATACGAAGTAGCCATCCGCAGCTAGCCGTTCGGTGACTCTGCGTCCAATGCCCGTGCTGGCACCGGTTACCAAGACCGCCTTCTGGCCCGGCGGCGCGGCGGTATCGGCGTTGGCGGGAACGCACACGCCGAACCATATGACGAGAAGAAACGTCAGGCGGGTGGCACTCTGGCGCAACATCGCGACTCCTTGGCTCTTGGTTGCCTCTTGCGTGTATGCCCGCAAGGTAGGTCCCCGAAGTGATTGGGTCAATTACCTTCGAGGTAAAGGGCCGTCGTGCGATCTACGGTTTGCCAACGGGCACCCCGGTTGCCTTGAAGGGCGTTAGTGGGATGCTGGGGTCGCGCCGGGCGGCGAGCTGGCCTTCGAGCACGTAAGCTGTGGTACCCACTACGGTGACGGCGACAGGTCCGCCGGGAAAGCCTTCCTTGATCACCGTGACTTTGCCCGAGCTCTCACTGAGGGAGACTTTCAACAGGCGACCGACGGAGCCGCTTTCAACGAGCAACAGGCCGTCCTTACCGAAGCTGCGCATGCCGTCCGGGCGCTCAATCGTGCGGTCGAGTTTGATCTCGGTGACCGCCCCCGCCTTGCCGTCTTTCTCGATAGGCACACTGAATAGCTTGCCCGTGCTGAGGGTATTCACGATCACACGGTCGCCGAGCACGGCGATACCGTCCACGACTGCGCCCTTTGTACCCAAGGTACCGTCGGCGCCGGCCCAGACTTCGAGCGCTTGGCCTGACTTGGCGCGCCGTACCACCTGCATGTTCAGGGAGTCCGTTGCATAGACGTTGCCTTGCGCATCAACCGCGATGTCATTGCACAGTGCGCCAGGAGTTGGCATGGAATAGTGGCCGCGGGGTGTGCCGGTTTTGAGGTCGAACCAATACAATGCAGAGGAGGCGGGCGTGGACCCCGGCGGGCCGGAGGCGTTGGAACAGGCCCACAGGGTGTTGGAGTTAGGGTCGGCGAAGACGCCGAAGATGGACTGCATGTCGTCTGTGCCCGGTTGAATCCAGGCCTTTGCGGTGTCCGAGCCGGCCTTCGCGCGCCAGATGGTGCGTGCGCCGATGCTCCCGATGATGATGTAAGAGTCGTTGGAGGTGAGGCTCTCAGGGAAAATTTTCTCGCCGGGTATGACAATCTCCGCGGGATGCGAAGAGGCGTGCGCCAGGGACGTGACCAGGAGGGCGACCAATAACGCGGTCCAAGCACGGAAATGTTCAGCCATCTGCTGTGCAACCTACTGTACGGAATGAAATGGGCGCGCAGCATATCAGTCCCGTGAGGCAGGCCGACACGACGTGGGTCTATCCTTTGGGCATGGCCGCCATGCCAGATATGAACTAAATTGGGAATCCAAGTCGGCCCGCGCTCGAGGCGGCCCGCCGCCTGCATGGGCGAGTGCGCGGGCACGATTCGTGCCATCAACGCTGTGCCTCCCCTCGGGAGTTTTACGAATGTCTCTGCGGGCGGCGGCATGACCACCGGGTTATCCTGATTCCCAACACCGGTCATTTTGTACAGATGGAACGCGCGGACGCGTTCAACCAGGCGCTGTCGAAATGGCTGAGGGCGTTTCGGTAAACACCTTGCACGGGCTGCCCGAAAACGCCTCGCGAGATTTGATCTTACTGTCACGGTTGTGACATCGGGATGCGATATCACAGCGTGATCTCGCCTCGCGCCGTGATAGGAAATCCATGAACAAGCTTCCCGTGCGCGCCGTAACGACGGCGGTTTTGATACTCATTGGCCTGCTGAGCAGAACGGCAACCTCTGCGACGTTGACCTATAACTACGCGCAGCACTGGATGTTCGACTCCAATACGGGGTTGTACTGGCAAGTGGCCCAAATACCGACGTCGACGTTTACACCCGCGGCGGGCGAGGTGGCGACCGATGCGCAGCTCACTCAGCTGGGGAACGATGTGGGGGTGCCCAACTTCCTGCTCACCCCTGCCCCTGGACAACCCACGGTATTCTCGCAGGATCTGGCCAACCTCTTGGCATTCTTCCAGTCCGATGCGCCTCCTCCGGTGAATAAGCCGTTCAGTTTCTCACTCGCGACGGTGTACTCAGCCGGTCCCGGTGACGGCCCGCCCCCGGACGTGTTCGAGTATCACCTGGTTTCGTACACCCCCACGGCGATCCCGAATCCGCAGCCACTCTGGCTTTTCCAGGGCCTGAGCACCGTCGGCAGTTACGGACCCAACAACCCGTGTCCTCCGAACTTCGGAGTGACTTGCCCCGCCGCCTCCGAGGCGGCCTACATCGTATCAACCGTCCAGCCGGTTCCTCTGCCGGGCTCTGCAACGTCGATCGTCCTGGGGCTCACCTTGCTCGGCTGGCTAGCGCATCGGGCGCGCGCTGAGGAAAGGGCCTGAAAGTCAGGGCGATCAGGGCGGCGCCGATCCCCATGCCGAAGCTGGCGATGTAGAGCCACCCATAGCTGTTGGTCGTATCGAAGATCCAGCCGCCCAGCAGCGGCCCCGTGGCCATGCCCAGACTACCCGCCATGGCGTTGCCACCTATGATCGTGCCCATCATGCGCAGCGGAAAGTTCTCGCGTGCGATGACGGAATAAAGGGGCATAACACCGGCGTACGTGAAGCCGAATAGTGCCGCTATGGCGTAGAACTCACCAAGGCTGCGCGTAAAGTAATAACCCAGTGCGCCGAACGCCTGAATGAGCAGTCCGATCACCAGGATTCGCTTGGCCCCGAATTTGTCGCCCAAAATGCCGAATCCCACGCGGCCTCCCAGCCCCGCCAGGCCTTCGAGGCTGTAGATGCCGGCCGACACCAGTGATACGGCGAGGCTCCTTTGGGTTTCGAACCAGCCGGTCACCGTCGCCATCATGGGAGCGAAGATCGCCGCGGCCGCGATACCGACACAGAGGCCAAACACGAGTTGGAACTCGAATAGTGTGCGGCTGAAACTTGCGAGCGCCAGGCTTATGGGCAGGAGTGCGGAGCCGATCAGCACGACCATCCGTGGCCCGAAGCGATCTGTGACCGTGCCCCAAAAGATGCTGCCGAAGGCCATGGCCAGGAAGCCGATTGTCATGGCAAGCGAGATGCCGGTGCGCGACCAACCTGTCGTCGCGGCCATGGGAATCAGAAATACGGGCAACGAGAACATCGCCCCTATGGCGACACATCCCAAGACCGCTCCGGAGGCGACAATGACCCAGCGATATCCAGGTTCGGGCACCCTTCCGACTCCTTATCGACCGTTCCCGCCAGCTAAGCGTAATGGATCGGCAGGGGTGCAGTCACTCGTCAACGTGCAGCTGGGGATTCCGAAGAGGCGGATAGGGCGGCGGCCATAGCAGCCGCCTATAACCGCCGCCCTGCCGTTTGCTAGTGACTGGCGTACATCTGCATCACATCGCTCTTCAGCGCGCTCTGGCTCTGCGGCCGGCTGTAGAACATGTGCCCGCCCGGATATTCCTTGACCGCGATGCGATCCGTTTTGCCCATGACCGGCATCTGATCGACGATCAGTACCGAGGCCATGAACGGGCACGACAGGTCATCCCAGCCATGCACGATCAACACATGCATCTTGGGGTCGATGGCGAGCGACTCGCGCAATTCCGGCACCGAGCCGCGCTCGAGACCGTTCTCGCTCTTTTCACCGTCCGGTGAGTCCGTCCACAGGCGGTTGACCTCATAGCTGAGGGCATTGAAGCGTCCGCTGTACTTCCAGCCGACGGTGTGGGTGATGAAATCGACCATCGCGGTGGTTGTCGGTGCGATGATGCTGTCGAGTATCGGATCGTTGTTGCGTTGGTTCGGTGCGAATGGAAACGGATCGTAGGATGTGACGTTGGAGTCGTACCGGCTGCCCAGCTTGCCTTCGGCTCGGTAGACCTCGCGCAGATAGGCCTGGGTCTCCAGCCGCCCGCCGGAGCGACGCACGAAGTTGGGATCGAGGCCGGACAGCTCGGTGACGCGTTTCACGATCCGTTCGATCGCCTGGGTGTCCGAGCGGCCTTTCAGCAGATCCTGGACGTATTCGGTACGGGTGTACTCGATGACGTTGGCCATCGCTGCGTCGCTCAGCTTACCCTGGCGTTCGAGATTGGCCGCCGAGATGCTCGGCAGGGTCAACATCCACGGTAGCGGTGAGAGGTCCTCGTTGTTGGCGGCTCCCGGGTCGAGGTAGGGCGACACCAGCACCTCGCCGCTCATCGCGACTCCCAGGCGAGTCTGTAAGTAATGCGTGATCCGCGGGCCGCGAAAGCCGCCGTAGCTCTCGCCGACCAGATATTTACGCGAGCCGAGTCGCTCATTCTTGACCAGCCAGTCGAAGATGATGCGCGACAGGTACTCGATGTCCGCCTTCGGATTGTAAAAGCGTTTCTTGGCTTCTTCTTCGGACACCTGTGCATAACTGAAGCCGGTCCCGACCGGATCAATGAAGACGAGGTCGGTGAAGTTGAGCCAGGTTCCGGGGTTGTCGCGCGCAATCGCAGGATCGGACGGGCTGTCGCCCTCGGCGCCGAATTGCACGCGCTTGGGACCGATGGCGCCGAGATTGAGGTACACGGACGCCGCTCCGGGGCCGCCGTTCAGTGCGAAAGTCACCGGCCGGTTGGCACCGGGAACGGTGTAAGCCGTGAACATCACGCTGGCGATGGTTTTGCCCTTCTCGTCCAAAACCGGCAGCGAGCCCACCGTCGCATCATACTTGAGCTCGCGACCGTCCAATGTCACGGACTGGTGGACAGTCTTGTCGGCCGGAAACGCAGGTAGATTGATGTCATCGTCCTTGTGGCCTTTATCCGCGGCCTTTGCGTCCTCAGCCGCTTTGGGCGGCTCCTTGTCCTTGGCGAAAGTTGCAGGTACGGTCAGAATCCCACAGGCGAGCAGCACTGCAGGCACCCATTTTTTCAGCATCTTGTACGTCCCCCTTACGTGAGCAGTCGTGTATCGTATTCCAATCCACTGGTGGACCAGAAGCTCAGCGCGCCGACACGACGGCGGCGCGGGTTGAATGGAACGAACAGCCGCTTGGAAACGGCGTTGCGAAGCGGCTCATCGCGGACTAAGCAGTGTCGGAGTTGGTCCCGGCCAGCTGAGATTTCAACCAGGACGCGAGCGTACGGCCGCGCGCGTCGGGATCTTCCCGCGTAACGAAGTAATAGGCGAAACGAGCGGGCACGCTCGGGCAAGCTCGCGCGATACGCAAAAGTCGCCCGCTGGCAAGATCATCCGCCGCGAGCACTCTGCGAGCCAGAGCGATCCCCGCGCCTTCTGCCGCTGCCTGCAATGCAAGATGGCCGTGGCTGAACTCGACGGACGCAGCATCGCTGTCCCACCTGGCGCCGACGATCTCGCCCCAATTGCGCCAGCCGCAGCCGCTGCCGTCAATGTCCGCAACCGAATCCACCAGTCGTGTTAGTTTGCGCCACGCTTTCATCTGCTGCCTGCTACCGAAGTGGCGTGCCGCCGGGTAGCGTTCAAGAAATGCAGGGCTGCATACTGGGAATACTTCGTCATCCCCGACGCGCTGGCTCTGCAACCCTCGATAGCGCCCGCGGCCGAAGCGTAGCGCCGCGTCAGCGTCGATTCCAACCTCCAACAGGCGATCATCGGCGATCACGGAGATCGCCACCGGGGGCCGCAGTTGCGCCAGCTCGTTCGTGCGCTTCATCAGCCAGCGCGTGGCAAGCGATGGCGACACCGTCAGTGCCAAGGCGCCCGAGCTCGTCTCGGAGCGAAACCCTGAGAGTGTCGATGCGATGCGCCCAAGGCCCGCATGCACCCCGGCGTACAGGCGCTCCCCGTGGGGTGACAACTGCAACGCCCGGGTCAGGCGCCGGAAGAGCACCGTCCCGAGGGTCGACTCGAGCCTCTGGATCCTTTGGCTCACGGCGCCCTGAGTCATATGCAGTTCCGCGGCCGCCTTCGTGAAACTCAGGTGGCGGGCCGCGGACTCGAAGACTCGCAGGGCGTCCAGGGAAATCTTGCGCGGGATCATCAGTCGGACCATTCATTAGCCAGGCTAATCTATACGCCGACACAAGTCCTTTGTGAAGCGCCCGCGCGGGGTGCGAGGATCGCTGCGACCTGAAGCGAAAAACCCACGGAAGATTCTCATGCGCAATGTAACCGTCGAGCTCGTTGATGCCTTCATCGATGGTGCAGCCGGAGGCAATCCGGCCGGCATAGTCTTCGAAGGCGGCGCGGATCTGTCGGTGGCGCAGCGGCAGGAGGTCGCCCGGCATGTGGCGGTCTCGGAAACCGCGTTCGTTCTACCGGCGGATGATGCGGACTACCGGCTGGAGTTCTACACCCCAACTCGGCCGATTCCCCACTGCGGCCACGCTACCGTCGCAACGTTCGCCCGGCTGGCGCAAATGGGCTGCCTGGCGCGGGATGAAATTGTGAATCAAACTGTCGATGGGCCGCGGCGCATCCGCATTCGGGGTTCGCAGGCATTTCTCGAGCAAGTAGCGGCCGAAGTGACCAGCCTCGATGAGGGCGCCAGGCGCGACGTGTTGGCCTCTCTCGGTATTGTCGAAGGGCAGCTCCTGGCGGGTACCGCAGCGTTTCTTGCCGACAATGGCAACCGTTCGATACAAATCGGTATAGCCGATACCGGCGTGCTTGGTGCTATCCGTCCGGACCTGAAGCGCATCGAGGAAATCAGCAATTGGTTTCAGGCCGTTTGTTACTATGTCTTCTCGCTGAACCCCGTCGTGCCTGGGCGGGACGCCACGGCACGGATGTTTGGTCCCGCCTATGGAATACCCGAAGAAGCCGCCACCGGGATGGCTTCCGGTGCGCTGGCGTGCTGGCTCGACTCGCGGCTGGGCGGGCAACGCGAGGAGCTGATTCTCGAGCAAGGGCACTTCATGACCCCGGCATCACCCAGTCTGATTGTCGCGAAGCCGCAGCGCCAGGGCGACAAGCTGGCCACGATGTGGGTCGGCGGTAGCGCCAGAGTGAAGGGGACACGACAGATCCAGGTCTGACAATGAGCGCCAAGCCAACTGCCTTGGGGCAGTTGACCTGCGCTGTCATCGGGTCTAACCGGTCGCTATGCCGCGCGGCGCTTTGTCGCCACGCCCAACGCTCTCTGGCGAGTTCCTGCCGCGCCGTCGTTCGACACCTGGTAGTGTTCCATCAACTCGCGCAGTGATACAGATTGGCCGGCGAGCGTTTGGGCGGCCGCGGCCGCCTGCTCGACCAGGGCCGCATCCTGCTGCACGCCATTTTCCATGCTCATGACCGCTTTGTTGACTTGGTCGATGCCCTCGGACTGCTCGCGTGACGCCATGGCGATCTCGCCCACGATGTCCGTCACCTTCTTTACGGCCGCGACGATTTCTCCAAGAGTCTGTCCGGAGGCGTCCACTAGCTTCACCCCTTCGTTGACCTTCGAGAGAGAGTCCGCGATCAGGTCCTTCACCTCACGCGCGGCGCCCGCCGAACGCGAGGCCAGGCTGCGGACTTCCTGCGCCACGACAGCAAAGCCACGGCCCTGTTCTCCGGCGCGTGCGGCTTCGACAGCCGCGTTGAGCGCCAGCAGGTTCGTCTGGAAAGCGATCTCGTCAATGACTCCAATAATGTCGGCGATGCGGCTGGACGCCTTGTTGATTTCATTCATCGCTTCCACCGCCGAGACGACAACTTGTCCACCTTTCTCGGCTTGGTTGCGTGCCGCTATCGCCAGCTGATTCGCCTGCGCCGCGTTGTCGGCATTCTGTTTGACAGTCGCCGTCATCTCCTCCATCGATGAGGCGGTCTCCTCGAGGTTCGCGCCTTGCGCTTCGGTGCGGCGCGACAGATGCGCGTTGCCTTTGGAGATTTCCTCCGAGCCCAGTGCGACCTCGTTCGCCGCGACGCCAACACGGCGTACGAGATCGGTTACGTTGTCGAGCAACGAATTGACGTTTTGGGCCAGCGCGGCGAAGAACCCGGTCTTGCCGGACTCGGCGATACGCTCGCGCAGATCACCATCCATGGCACGCCGCACGATGGTTTGCACTTCCTGCTCGGTCTTGATTTCCTGGGTGCGGTCGATCCATTGCACAACCGTGCCGATCCGCGCTCCCGCCTCGTTGATGACCGGTGAGGCGATCATGCGCAATTGAGCGCCACCGAGGGTCAGATCCTCGGTGGCGCTCCCGTTGGTGGATCTCAGCAGATTGTCGGCTGCCGACTGGCAGAAGCTCTGGAACGGCATACCGACCACCCGCTCCACATCGAAGCCCGGGATCTCGTTGCGGATCTCGCCGGCGCGCCCTCGCAGCAAGGCGTGCAAGGCTTCATTCACGTAGAGGACGCTGCCCTCGATATCTACCAACATCACATCGGTGGACACCTTGTCCAGAGCCGTACGGATGCGTGCGTTCTCCGCAGCCGCGGCGGCTTCGAGGGCCAGCCGTTGGGACAGGTTTTTCTGCATCCGGTCCAGTCCCAGGATCACCGCTCCCGCCTCATCGGCGGTCTCCGGCTCGAGCGTAGAGCCGAAGTCTCCGGCGGCGATGTGTTCGAAAGCGCCGCGAGCGATAGCGAGCTGTCGGACGATCTGGCCGCGTACTTTCCAACCTATGGTGATGGAAACCGCCAGCAACGCGACAAGGGTGCCGAGAGTCGCGGCGACATAGCCGTAGGAAGCTCTGATGCGATCAGCTACTACTTTCTCAGCGGTTTGGCTGCCAGCATCGTAGAGCCCCAACACGGCGGATTCGGCGGTGGCGCCGGCGGCGAACAGATCGGCTGACGTTGCGGTAACAGCGTTGCCGCTCAGGACCTTGTTGGAAATCAGGTCAAAACTCTGAGTCACACTGCTGGCGAGACTCGCTTGCGCAGTGGCCACCGCGCCGTAGCGCTGGTCGTGCAAGGCGAGCGCGTGTTGGACGTCGCTCGCGGCTTCGTTCAGCTTTTCGCGGCCGATGGTGAGCCCCGAGAGGACGTTGTCACGGTCTGCAAGCGTCAAGGTTCCCTTGGTGGCTGCTGTGGCCGAGCCGCTGACGAGTCGACCGACAGTGTCAATGATCAGCGGCAGGCGGCTGGTGACCAGGTCGATGACGTAGTACGACTCGGACTCCGGATCCAGGGCGAGGCCGGTCGAGTCGACAACCTGGTCGTTGAGCGCGATGAGGGAGGTGACCAGTTTGTCGTGGGCCTCGCGGTTGGCCTCTGAACTGCCGCTGTGCCAGTTATTCCTGAGCGCTGACCAAGCGGAGCTGATGTCAGCGACCCGCTGGCCGGTCTCCATGTTGGCCTGCTCCCGCTGATCCAGGGTGGTGAGCGCAGACAGAGCGGCGTCCACTTTGTCCGCGCTCGCTGCAGCACTGGCAGCGGTGTCGCCATTGAGGATACGGGTGGTTTCCTCACGATGGGCGGTCAGGGGCTCCAGAGCCTGCCTGACCAGGCGCACGTAAATGATTCCCGAGCGCTCGTGCTCGGCGTAGCTGATGTCGTCCTTCCATTGCTTGACCTTGGTGTAGGTCAAAAATCCCAGGGGCAACAGCAGCAAGATGCCCACGAGAGCCAGCTTGGGAGCCAGCGGTAGACGAGACAACATGATAGACACACTCTCGGTTTTCGATCTCCTAATGGATAGCGACAGCAGGACTGAAGTCTTAACGGTAGAAACCCGCTAATTTATCGGTGTGCGGTGCATCAATTATTTAGAATCAATAGGTTATGAATTAAATAAAAATAGCGAATTTGACGTAAATTTCGCGGCATTGTGACGAATTGCAACGCCAGGAGGGTGCCTCCGCGGCGGCCTCTCGGGGACCGAGCCCCCGTCTTCAGCCGCGCGGCGGCGGCAACGCCCGTCCTAAGCATCCCTCACGAAGGGCGTTGCCGCGGTTCCATCGGGGTTAGGAAACTAGCAGCGCGTCGCGGCGCCTCCGACTAGACGACGGCGCAGGACACCCAGCCCACCGAGTCCAGAGAGCAGTAGCCACGCAGCCGCCGGCAGTGGTACGGGGGAAACCGTACCGTCAAGTTGTACGTCGGCGATACGCCAGTTGCCCGAGCTGTTGTTGTATTGAACAGGTTTGCCTGCCAGCACGGATGTGGCAGACGCATACTCGTTACCGAGCGTGGGATTGTATGCGGACACCAGGCGGATGCCGAAGTTCGCGTCGTTGGCCGCTCCGGCAATCCCGGCGAGATTGATCGTGTCGGTCTGGAAGCCGAAGCCGGCGGTTCCCGGCGTGCCGTTGTCGACGGTCGCGCTGTAGAGGGAGCCGATGTTAGTCCAGCCGCTCGCGTTGTTTACATTTGTGTTGTACTGCACCTGCAGATTACCGACACCCTGGGTGGTCGAGGCCCAGGTGAACGCCAGGCTGACCCCGTTGTAGCCTGCGGTGCTTGCGTTGAACTGGGCTCCCTGGCTGTACTGGGGGGCCGCGTTGTTCCAGCCATTCCCGGGGTTTTGTCCGCGGATACGCCAGACGTTACCGTTGCCGAGGGTAGATCCGGTCTGCGTGGAGGTGGCGGAATCGTTGGTAATGTCGTCGAGAGTCGTCGCGCCTGTGATGCCGCCAGCATAACTGTAGCTGTTGGTCATGCCGAGCGACGCGGAAGTCCCGGTCCCTGTGGTGGGCGCCGGATTGTTATCCGGCGACGTTGTGGCAACCGCGCCGAAATCCCAGTCCGCGATCACGCCCGCATGCGCGGCCGCGGCAGTCGATGCCACGACGGCGAACCCGAGGCGGGTCCAAAGATTAGATTTATGCATATTGTAGGGTTCCTTAAGATTTTTTGGGAACGAGCATCGCACCGTCACGTCGGCGCTGAATGAGCAGCAGGATTTCCGGGCAAGGTTGCTTGGAAATGCCCCGTCACGCGCCAACGGCAGTGCGATTTCAATCGTTTTTCTAGTACCGGAAAAAGCTATTGACGGACCGTTACGTCACTGTGACCGTACTGTGACGTTTGCTCCGGTCGTAGCGAGAGGACGCCCGGCGCTGGACCGGGCGTCTTCCGTGATCTGACGCTCACCTACCGTGTGCGCGGGCGGTCAGCGCTTTGAGCGCCCGATGTCAGACAGCTGACAGCGCATCGCAGTCGTGCTTGGATGGATTCTTCGTGGCACTTACTTTGAGGACGCCGAGGCCGCAGATTCCCAGCAGGAGCATCGTCCAACTCGCCGGCAGCGGCACCGGCGAGAGGGTGAACGTGCCCTGGCCGGCCGAGCCGCCCGGGGTACCGGTGGCAGTGACCAACTGTCCCGAGTAGGCGTTGTTATTGTTCGCACCCTGCGCGCCTTGCGCGAAGTCGCTCCACAACAGCAATCCCGTGCCGTTGGTGAATTCAATGCCCACGCCTTTCGTTGACAGGAAGGTGCTGCCCTTCGGGAACAGCGCATTGTCTGGAATCGTGGCGGTGCCCTTGAGGATGTTTGTCGGCTCCAGTCCGGAGATCGTCTCGCCACCGATCGTGCCGGTGATGGCAGTGATGGTGTCCGCGCTGGTCCCGACGTTGGCGGTCAGCGTGCCGCTGCCTTTCGCAATGCCGCCACTGGTGACACCCGCAGCCGGCCCCAAGGTCCAATCGAAAGTGATGGTCGAAGCGCTGGCGGGAGCCACCGCCGCCGCGAGCGGCAGCAAGCTGGCAATCACCAGGGCAGGTTTTGGGAACTTCATGTTGTTGCTCTCCATTGTGGGAACGATGCACTCGCAGGTTGCGAGTTGAGATCGCGCATCGATTGCAAAGTGAGCGCGTGTCAGGTGCGTGACTGGAGCGTGAATTGCGCCGCAGAAAATCAGGGCAGCCGCAATTTCTGGCCGAGCAGGGGTCGGGAACGCGGGACTTACGAATTAAGACTTAAGACCAAGCTGGCTGATACGCCCCGGCGATCAAGCCGATGGCCCACAAAGCGGCTTGTGTCGCTACGATCGGCGCCACCGGGCGCAATCCGTGGCGCGACTGGATCACGAAGTACGGAATCAATGGTAGCTGTAAGAACAACATGAGCATCCAAACATGCCAGTTACCGTCCTCATGAGAGGCATGATGGTGGCTGTTCGCAACTGCCAACAGGGCGAGAATTGACATGAAGATCGGACCGAACGCGCTGACCTGATGGATCGGATGTTCGTTCATCGCCTGGTGACTCCTGTCGCCTTTTCCAGTGGGGCGTGGTCGCGGCTCGACCCGGTGTGGACAAATTATAGCAAGTTAACTTTGCATTGCAAAGTAACACCGGGCCGCTGGCCGGCACAGGCGCAGGCAGCCTCCCGCGACTGGCAAGGCGCACTTGCCGCCACCCTCTTGCCACAAGGGCGGGAGCGGTGTTATTAATATCGCTCCTGCCACTGTCTTACCTGCGAAGAAAGGAGGGCCCGAATGGAAACATCACGCATGCGCTCTCCACCTGTAATCGGCAACCACTAGGTCCGCAAGGCTCGCGCCTGCCGCGCGGCGTCTGGTTCGCCGCGGTTCCGGTCGTCCACGGTTCATCTTCGCAAGGAAACGCGCGGCTGCGCGCGTCGAAATCATGACTCAATCTCCCGCACAGGGCGCTCAGGCCCTACGCAACGTTCTGTCTTTCACCCTGATGCATTGGGGCTCGCGCAAGGCGCTGCTCGCCCGCATCGCGCTCGGAATGTCACTTTCCACCCTGGCTGAGGTGGTTTTGCCGGTATTCGCGGGTCGTCTGGTGGATGCGCTGACACAGGGGCGCTCGGCTGCCGGCACAGCGCTGTACGCATTCGAAGCCATGGTGGCGCTCGGGCTTGTGATGATCGGGCTGCGGCATCTGGGGTGGAGCGGTATCGTTCCATTGACCCTGGGCATGATGCGCAACATAGCGAGAGACGCGTTTCATCGTGTTCAGCGTCTCTCCACGGACTGGCACAGCAACACCTTCGCCGGCTCGACCGTGCGAAAGATCACGCGTGGCATGTGGGCGTTGGACACACTGAACGATGTGCTGCTGCTCGCCTTGTTGCCAGCCTTTGTGGTCCTCGTGGCCACGGTGGTCCTGCTCGGTCATCACTGGCCCGTGATGGGTGTCATCATGGCCGTCGGTGCAGTCGCCTACATATCCCTGGCAGTTGGGCTTGCAACATATGTGATTGCGCCGACGTCCCGTCTGTCCAACGCGTTGGACACGCGTATGGGTGGCGTGTTGTCGGACGCGCTGGGCGCGAATGCAGTTGTGAAGTCTTTCGGCGCGGAAGCTCGGGAGGACGCGCGACTGGCGAGCGTAGTGGAGAAGTGGTCGCGCCGCACCCGCCGAACCTGGATGCGGCACACTTGGAGCAGCACAGGCCAACTTACACTGCTTTGGGCGGTCCGAACGGCCGTCACGGCTGTGGCATTGTGGTTGTGGTGGCAGGGCCGCGCCACGCCCGGTGAAATCACATACGTTCTCACTACCTACTTCGTCGTCCACGGCTATCTGCGGGACGTCGGCCAGCATGTGCACCAGTTGCAACGTTCCGTGAATGAAATGGAGGAGATGGTCCGCCTCTATAGCGAGCCGCTCGGGGTCGCGGACGCGCCCGGCGCGAGGCCTGTGCGGATCAGCTCGGGCGAGGTGAGATTCGAGCACGTTACGTTTTGCTACGCCGGTCAGACCTCGCCTCTGTATCGGGAGTTGAGCGTGCGCATCGCACCTGGCGAACGCGTTGGTCTCGTCGGCCACTCGGGGTCTGGAAAAACAACGTTCGTGAAGTTGATACAGCGTCTGTACGACGTAACTGAGGGCCGCATCGTGATTGACGGTCAGAACATCATGCAGGCGACGCAAGCTTCGTTACGCTCACAAATCGCTATCGTTCAACAGGAGCCGATTTTGTTTCATCGCAGCCTTGCGGAGAACATCGCGTACGCTCGCCCTGAAGCCTCGCAGGCGCAGATCGAGCGTGCCGCGCGCTTGGCCAATGCGCACGAGTTCATTATGCGGCTGCCGCGCGGATACCAGACCTTGGTGGGTGAGCGCGGCGTGAAGCTCTCTGGCGGTGAGCGTCAGCGTGTCGCGCTGGCAAGAGCATTCCTGGCGGACGCGCCGATTCTCATTCTGGATGAAGCCACCTCGAGCCTGGATTCGGAGTCCGAGGCGCTCATCCAGGAAGCGATGGAGCGGCTGATGTCAGGACGCACCTCGCTCGTCATCGCGCATCGTCTTTCGACCGTGCGTGCGATGAACCGGATTCTGGTGTTCGAGCACGGGCGGATCCTCGAGGAGGGCAGTCACGACGCGCTGCTCCGCAGGCCGCATGGGTACTATCGGCGGTTGTTCGAGCGGCAGTCGGGCGCAGGCGTTGCCACCTTGCCGATGACAGCCTCATCAGGGTGTTGGATGGGGAGGTGCGCTTGCGCACTGAGCGTGTGATGGCGCCTGGTCGGGCAAAGGGTGACGAACGCGGTGGTGGCGCAGACGGCCGCGATGGCGGCCAGAATCGCGGACATCCGCGTGAACGCGTGCACATAGATTGCGACTAACACGGTTCGGCCAAGCGGACCTGACCGGGTCGATGTGCTCTCCAAGGTGCCCGATGCCAGCATGTTGGCTGTTGCCGCGACTTGGGCGTCTGTCGAGGTCGATTGCGGACATCCCTGCCGCGCGAGTCGCAAGCTCTTCGCGCAGCTGGCCTTGCATCAGGCCGACCAGCAAGGCGGTGGCGCTCGCCAGAGCGATAGCTTCCCCGGTGAGCCGCATCGTGGAGAAAACACCGGTGGCCATGCCCGCTCGCTCTTTGGGGACGACACTGACGGCCAGATCATCCATCAAGCCCCATGGCAACCCCGATCCGACGCCAATCGTGAGCATAGGCCAGACCAACTGACCGACAGCCGCGCTCTCGGGTAAGAGCGCAATCCAGAGCAGGCCGGCCGCCGCGACGGTAAGCCCGATTCCCGACAACAGCCCGGAGGATACGTGACGCGACAGCAGTGCGCCCAGGAACGGCACGATCACCATTGGGGCGCACAGCGGCAGCATCATGGCTCCCGCATCCGCGGCGCTCATCCCGTGAATGCCTACAAAGCGAGTGGGTAACAGGACGAGCGGCACCACGAACGCGAAAGCGGTCCCGATGGGTAGCATCTGGGCGCCGATGAAGCGGCCGTAGCGGAACAATGTCAGGTCGAGCATCGGCCGGCTGCGCCGTCTCTCGATCATCACAAACAGCGCCAGCAGTGTGCAGGTGCCCGCGAACAAGCCGGTGACCAGCGTCGAGCTCCAGCCTTTCTGCGGGCCTTCGACGATCGCAAAGGTGAGCGAGAGCACCATTCCCGTGAAGGTCGCGGTGCCCCACCAGTCGATCCCGGCCGAGTGCGGATCGCGCGACTCGTGCAGACAACGCTCCCCTACGATAGAGCAACGAATGAAAGTAGGGTTGGCGTGACGAACACCGCGCGCCAGCCAATATGCTCGACGAGGTAGCCGGACCATAGCGGGCCGAACGCGAGACCCACGCCGAAACTGGTGCCTAGCATGCTGAAGGCGCGAGTGCGCGCGGTCCCCTCGAAATGCTGGGCCAGCGATGCCGCGCCACCGGCCATCGCGAGTGCCGCCGTGATACCCTGCGCGCCCCGCAGGAGATCGAGCGAGACGATGGTCGGCGCGAAAGTCATTGTCGCGCCGAGCACACCAAAGCCTGTGAGACCCCAGCGGAATACCCGCCTACGCCCGATCTCGTCCGCCAGAGCGCCGGCGGCCATGACTACGCTGCCGAAACCTACGATGAACGCGTTCATCGACCACCCCAGTGCCACGACGCCCGCATCAAGATCGTGAGCGACGGCCGGCAGCGCCACGCTCGGGCCGGTGAAGCTGAAGGGCATGATGAGGCCGGCCAGGCAAACGGCGACGAGCACCAACATGTTGTTAGCGCTCTCGCCGTGCTTGGCGCGCAGTCGCAACTCTTCGCAACTCACGCGTTGATACCTCCATCAACAGCAATTTCCGCACCGGTGATGAAGCGACTCTCCTCACTGGCGAGATAGGCAACCAGCGAGGCAATGTCGTTACTCGTCCCGTAGTGTCCGAGCGCAATGCGCGGCCGCAGGATCTCGGCCACGGGTCCGTCAACAGGGTTCATATCCGTGTCGGTGGGTCCGGGATGCGCAAGATTGACCGTAATGCCCCGCGGTCCCAGATCACGAGCCAGTGCTTTGGTGAGACCGATCAGAGCAGTCTTGCTCATGGCATATAACGTTCCGTTCGGCCTGCCCATGAAACCGGCGAGGCAACTCCCGATGGAAATGATGCGACCGCCGCTGCCGAAGTGAGCCGCCGCCGCTTGGGAAGCCACGAACGCCGCGCGTACGTTGATGGCCATCGTGCGCTCGTAGTCGTCGAGCGATAGCTCATCGATCGGCTTTGCAACGAAGATCCCGGCGTTGTTTACCAGAATGTCGAGACGGCCGAGTTGAGTAGCCGTTTGTCTCACCGCGGCCGCGACTGCCTGCGGATCGGCCGAGTCGGCTTTGAGCGGTAGTGCTCGCCGACCCGCGCGCTCGATGTCCGCGGCGACCTCGCGCGCGTGGGACTCAGAGCTGTGATACGTGAACGCCACGTCCGCGCCGTCCGCTGCGAGGCGGCGACTGATAGCCGCGCCTATCCCGCGGCTCGCGCCGGTAACCAAAGCCACTCTACCGCTCAGTGCCGCCACGAGTGTCTCCTATTTATGTAGTGATTGATACATATAGACTACCGACTTGAATCGCGGGGTCAAGTGATTTGTTTATCAATCACTACAAATTAAAGGAATGCCTCCGAGGATGACGGCCGCTCTCACGCGGCCCGTGCGCGACATCGGTGCTCCTTGCCGGTGTTGGGATCTGTCAGGATGGCCGTGGCGTCCAAAAAACCAACAGCGCCGCGCATCAGGCGTGCTGCGCAATCACATACATACCTGCCTATACAAGCCAAGGCCCGCGGGTCGCCGGGCAATTGATTAATACGTTAAGTAGAGTCATGCTTGTCGCGCGGACTGGCGGCATCGGCCAGGTCCGGCGGTTGCGGCAGACTTGGGGGAAACGACAATGCAACGGCAGATCGGCCCGTCTACGGCCGCCGAGCACCGTGCGGTGCTGGGGGCGCGTCGCGTTCAGACTGCGGCTGTCGTCCAGCGGAACTTCGCTTGAGCCCGGAGAGTCGCGCGGCGTTCCTGACAGCTCTGCAGACCTCCTACGGCAGGGGGCTGCGGCGATTCCTCGCCGCACGCATGCGTGATGCGGCCGCCGCGGACGTTCCGGACCTCGTCCAGGAGGTCTTTTTGCGCCTGCTGCGCCTCGAGGATCACGAGGCGATCCGCAACCCGCAAGCGTACCTTTACACCATCGCCAGCCACGTGTTGCATCAATACACGTTGCGGCGCCTGGTGAGCGAGGAGACCTTCGAGTCCGTCGATTTGACGGCGGAACTGCCGCCCGTGGAGGATACGGACCCGGCCACTGAGGTGGAGACCGAGCAGCGTTTCGAGGCTCTCGGGGAGGCGCTGCAGCAGCGCTCGCCGCGAGCTTACGCGACACTGGTCATGCACCGTCGCGATGGGATTCCGTTGCGTGAGATCGCGCTGAGGCTCGGTGTTTCGCATTCGATGGTCAAGCGCTACCTCGCCACCGCGCTCAGTTATTGCCAACAACGCCTGGATGAGATGGATTAGGACGGTCCGATGCCCGTGCGCCCCGCAAAACCCGCCGCCAACGCCCGCATGCTGGATGAGGCGGCCGAATGGTTTGTCAACTTCGGCGAAGGTCAGGTTGATCCGCAAGGGCGCAAGCAGTTCAGCCGCTGGTTGCGGGCTTCGCCCGAGCACGTGCGCGCTTACCTGCAGATCGCTGCTCTCTGGGAGGACGCAGCGCTCATCGACCGCGAGGGACGGCAACAGGCTGATGAGCTGGTGCGGCAAGCCTTGAGCGCCGACTCCGTCGTCCGGTTGGGTGATCTCGAGAGCAGCGTGGGGGTTGCGGCGCCGCCGCGCGCTAAGAGGAGAATCGCTTTCGCTGTGGCCGCGGTCGCCGCCGTCGCGGCGCTCGGCGCCGTGTTGTTCGTGCAGCTCGGACCCGATCGGTATGTCACCGGAGTGGGCGAACAGCGCACCATCAGCCTTGCCGATGGCACCACAATCGAGCTGAATGCTCGTTCGCGGCTGCTCGTGAAATTGAGCACAACCACGCGCCGGATCGACTTGCTGGACGGGCAGGCGCTGTTTCATGTAGCGCAGGACTCCGGCCGCCCCTTCGTGGTGCACGCGGGCTCCACTGAGGTACAGGTTCTCGGGACAGTGTTTGATGTGTATCGCCGTGATGCGGACACGACTGTAACCGTCATTCAGGGGCGTGTTCAGGTCTCGGAGGCCAAGGGCGCTGCGGGCGCGCCTGTTCGTCCCGAGCGGCCTGCCACGGGCCTTCTGAAATCCGGCGGCGCTGCCGGCTCAACCGCCGTTCCCAAGCGAGCGCTCAGCGTCGTGTTGAGCGCGGGTGAGCAGGCGACGGCGACCGGCGGCTCCCTTCTGCCGTCAGCGTCTGCGGATGTGGATGCCACGACCGCGTGGGTTTCCCGCAAACTCGTATTCAAGGAGGCGCCGCTCGCCACCGTAGTCAACGAGTTCAACCGCTACAGCTCGCGGCCCCTCATTCTGCGTGACCCGGGGCTCGCCGACATGCACATCAGCGGCGTGTTTTCTATCACCGATGGAGCATCGCTGGTGGAGTTCATTCGCGCACAACCGAACGTCCAAGTCCATGAAACCGCATCCGCCATTGAAATCACCACCAAGGAGCCCTAGCCGTACACCTATCGCATTGAACGTACTCTGACACTTTCGTTCACAGAAATTTTCTCCCCCTAGTGTCTCTTTCGCTCTCACCCGCGCTCTATACCAGTAAAAGGTCGCCAACTTTCGCAGTGGCGGCCAGATCGAGCCTCGGTATATGGGGCAGGGGGGTCGTTTTGCGTCTGGCATTTGCAGCAGTTGTCCTGGGCGGTGGGCCGGCCATCGCGGAGGATGCCGCGGCTGTCATTCGCAGGCCGATCACCATAGCCGCGCAGCCGCTCGGTAGCGCGCTGGAAGCGCTCGCCAAGCAAAGAGACTTACAGGTCATCTATCGCTCCGAGGTCATCGGCACGCAGCGCACCGCCGGCATTAACGGCGAGCTCAGTGTCGGCGAGGCTCTGACCGCTCTCCTCGGCGGCTCGGGTTTGACCTACCACTTTCTCAACTACAACACCGTCACCATCGTTCCGCTGCCTCGGGTCCAGGGGAGAGAGCCAGCGGGGCCGGAGCAACCTGTGAAACGAACCAGATGGCCTATTTGGAGCTATGTGCTGTCGGCGCTCGCCTCCAGCGGCGGACCGGCGCTTGCGCAAACGACGTCCACGGATTCAGCCGACTCGAGCGGTCCGGTCAAGCTGGAGGAAATCATAGTCACCGCGACCAAACGGGCCCAGTCGCTCGAGAAAGTTCCGCTCAGCGTGACGGCTTACACCCAGGACACGTTGGATAAGGAGCAGGCCAAGGACATCACCGACATCGTACGCCTCACGCCGGGCGTTACGCTGACACCGCAAGTGCGCGGCAACACGGCCGGTAGCGACATTTCCATCCGGGGTATCTCCTCTGGAGCCGGATCGGCCACTGTCGGTATCTACATCGACGAGGCGCCGGTGCAGATACGGCCCGACAGCCTGAGCTCCGTCAACCCGTACCCGAAGCTGTTCGACCTCGAGCGCGTGGAGGTGTTGCGCGGCCCGCAGGGCACACTGTTCGGCGCCGGGTCCGAGGGCGGCACAATTCGTTTCATTACGCCCGATCCGAGCCTGGATCATTACAGCAGCTACGTTCGCAGCGACCTGTCTTCCACGCGCGGGGGCGATCCCAGCTACGAATTCGGCGCGGCCGGCGGCGGTCCGATCGTCGATGATGAGCTCGGTTTCCGCGTCAGCGCCTGGTATCGCCGCGACGGTGGCTATGTCGATCGCATCAGCTGGCAGGACCAGCGCCTGCTCGATTCCAACTCGAACTGGGACGACTCCAAGGTGCTGCGAGCCGCCATGCGCTGGCGCCCGCAAAGCAACCTGAACATTACCGGCAGCGTCTACTATCAGGAGAATCACGTTAATGATTCTTCGATCTACTGGGAGTCCTTTTCGGACCCGTCGCACAACCAATTCGCGAACGCCAACGTTCTAGCGGCGCCTACCCGGGACCGCTTCAGCCTCCCGGCCGTGAAAGTGGTCTGGGATCTGGGCAAGATATCGCTCATTTCAAACACCTCGTACCTCGACCGGCGCAACGAGAACGTTTACGACAATTCGAGCCTGTCGCTGGCAGTGTTCGCCAACTACGCGCCGACACAGCTGTCGCCTGCGCTATCGAGTTACCAGGCTCCCGGCTTTCTGCTGGATACACAGAATGTCTTTACCCAGGAAGTTCGTCTGCAAAGCAACGACGAGAGCGCGCGCCTCACCTGGGTGCTCGGGTTGTACTATCAGCGCTCGCATCAGGATGCGGCCAACAACATTCAAAATCCCTATCTCGATCAGGCATTGACCTACCTGTACGGCACGCCGACGCACATTCCTCTGTATCAGAACCTTTGGTTCCTGTATGCGATCTCGGACCTCACCGACCAGGAGAAGTCGGTATTCGGGCAGACCGACTTCAAGGTGACCGACAAGTTGACGCTGACTGCGGGAGTGCGGGTCGCCCATCACCAGTACGACAACACGCAGTTCAGCGCTGGCCCGGTCGTCGGTACCAATACCGGGATCAACAGCGTGTCCTCGCAAAGCGATACACCGGTCACGCCTAAATTCGTCGCCACCTATCAGGCGGACCAGAACAACATGGTGTACGCCTCGGCTGCCAAGGGATACCGGCAAGGCTCGACGGCCGGTGCCGCACCGATCAACTGCAAGCCGGATCTGGATGCCCTCGGGTTGACGACCGATCCGCGCACCATTCAGCCGGACTATGTGTGGAGCTACGAGGTCGGCAGCAAGAACCGCCTCGCCGGTGGCCGGCTGCAGTTGGACAGCAGCGTCTATGAGATCACCTGGAAGAACATCCAGTCGGGTCTGACTCTGCCCATCTGCAACGTGCCCATCACTGCGAATTTCGGCAACGCCACCAGTAAAGGCGTGGATGCGCTGGCGAATTTCGTGGCGACAGATCACCTGTCGCTCGGCTTCTCCGTGGCTTACTCGGACGCGAAATTCACCACGACCACCTACGGTTCAGGCGGCAAGGTGATTCGCTCCGCGGGTCAGCCTCTGTCCGTCGTTCCGTGGAAGTTGGCAGTCTCCGCTCAATACGATTTCCAGGCCTTCGGTCGCGGGTCGTACTTTCGTCTCGACGATCAGTACTCGAGTCACGACAGCACGCCGCTGGATCTGGCCTCCGCCGCTACCGATCCAACGATTCCTCGCACACCGGCTTACAACCTGTTGTCGGGGCGGTTGGGGACGCGGTTCGGAGGCTGGGACGTCTCGCTCTACGGAACCAACCTTCTCAACCAGCATCCGGAGCTGCAACGCTACCGGGACAACACAACGACGTCTCTCTATAGAGGGTTTACGCTGACACCCATGACTGTCGGCGTGACCGGTGTGTATCGATACTGACAAGACTTGCGCTAGGCCCCCCTCAGCGCCGCGCGGTGCGTCGAAGTCTTGACTGCGCTGCTATCGAAATTGCGCCCGTTCCAGATAGGCGCAATTCCGATGCCCGCTTCGCGCTTCCTCTGCGAGCACCTGCTCGAGAATTTCTTCCGAGCATGCACCTCTCGCATCCACGCGCAGATCCCGGTCGTCACAACCGGCAAGCTGACGCAGACCCTGCGTCAGCAAATTCCGTGCGGCATTGATGTCACGATCGTGGCTGGCCCCGCATTTCGGACAACACCACTGCCGCTGATCTAACCGCAGCTCATCGAGTTTGTGTCGGCAGTTCGAGCATGTCTTGCTCGAGGGATACCAGCGATCCACAGGCTCCAGGATCTTCCCATACCAATCACACTTATATGTGAGTTGGCGGCGGATCTCGCTGAAGGCGACCTCATGGATCGCACGGGCATGTCGCCCGCGCGCCAGGGCCGTTACATTCAGGTCTTCAATGCAAATCAGGTCAAATTCGGACACCAAGCGGCTCGTCAGCGTATTCACAGCTGCTTGGCGGGCATCTCTCACTCGCGCGTGCGCCCGCGCTACCCGTAGCCGCTGCTTCTCACGTCGCCGACTCCCCTTCTGACGTCGCGCTAGACAACGCTGCTGCTGCCGTAGATACCTCAGGCGAGCGTGATAGTGCTTCGGATTGGCGATCGTCTCACCGGTCGACAGCGTGGCCAGATGCTTCAATCCCAGGTCCACCCCCACCGAGCGCTGCCGAATCGGCAATAGACTCTTCCGCACTTGCGTGCAAAAGCTCACGTAATAGCGGCCGGCAGCATCCCGCGACAGCGTGATCATGTCTGGCCGCTCCACCTGCGGGAGCCCTTCGGCGATCTTGACGATGCCCAACTTCGGCAGCCTCACCGTGCCGCGAGTCCACGCGGTACCCACGTCTTGGAATCGTAGGCTTCCACCGTGCTGTCTACGTCTGAAGCGGGGGTAACGCGCACGCTGGGCGAAGAAGTTGCGCAACGCGCTGTCTTGATCACGCAGAGACTGCGTGAGAGCGGTTGCGGGAATCTCTGCGAGCCACTCGTGCCCACTCGTGCGCTTCCACTGCGTGAGCCAGCGCGAGAGGTCATTGCCTGTGAGAGTCAGCCCGCATTCGCGATAGGCTGCGGAACGGATTTCAAGGGTCGTGTTCCAGAGCCAGCGGACGCCACCGAACCAACGATCGAGCAGACGGCGCTGTGCACCGTTTGGATAGGCTCGAATTCGGTAGCTACGTGTGACGGTCGTCATGATGACGATTCTAACCTTGCAGCTCGCAAGCCGCAGCGCAGAATCAAATGTTCGCCGCCGGTCGCCCGGCGCGCAACGCCTCAAATCGAGCGGCGCGCCAATGGCTCAAGCCGGCGGGGTCGTGGCCGTCCGTGGCCACCCCGATGAATTTCGGCGCGCCGCGCGGTCAGCTGAAGCTTGATATCCGGTATGGTTGTCGTGATAGAGGACGACAAGGAGAACTTCGGATGTCAGTTCAGCTCAATCACACCATCGTACCAGTGCGTGATGCCAAAGGATCCGCGGACTGGCTCTGTGAAATCCTGGGGCTCGATCCGCCGATCCGTTTCGGCCCGTTCTGGGTGGTGACCCTCGACAACGGCATCTCGCTCGATTTCCAGCACCGGGAGGGGCCTATCACGATCGGGCATTACGCCTTTCTGGTGAGCGAGCCCGAGTTCGACGCCATTTTCGAGCGAATCCGCGCACGCGAGCTGGAGTACTGGGCCGATCCGATGCACTCGATGCCCTCGCAGATCAATCACCATGACGGCGGACGTGGCCTGTATTGGAACGATCCGGATGGCCATTACCTCGAGATTATCACCCGACCTTACGGCAGCGGGTCATGACAGCTTGCGTGCGCCACTGGACGGAACCCTCAGCCGCTGCGGCGCCCGCGATCGCCCACGCCGTGCAGTGAGAACTCGACGGGAACGAGCGCTACCGCTGCGCGAGCGATCCCTCCATCCAGGTACGGTTTGAATACAGCGCGTTGAACCGCCGTGCATGCCGCTTCGTCGAGTCGCGGATGGCCGCTCGAGCGGTAGATGCTGACACTGCTTGCGCGTCCTGCCTCGTCAATCAGTACTCGCAGAATGACGCGGCCTTCTTCTCGCGCATGTTTTGACTCGGGCGGATATCGGGGCACGGGCGGTTCGAGGTAGGCAACCTCTGACAACTCGGGCACCGTGGTCGCGCCACTACTGTTGGTCGATACAGCGGGTGCGAGCGCAGGGGAGGCCGGTGTCTGGGTCGGTACCTCCACTTGGACCGCCTCATCCAACAGGGGCACGTCCGGTGCCGTGACTGCGGGCGGTGTGAGTGCGACGAGCTCAGGCTCCGCCGGGCTCGGTGCCACCGGCTTTGCAGGTTGCTCTTCCAGGAAATCAACAGTGACAGGCGCCAACTCGGGGCGCGCTTGCGGCGTATAAATGCCGAGAGCGAACAGGGCGATCACCCCTGCGTGGGCTCCCAGGATTCCCAGTCCGATCAGGCCGCGCCGCGTCAGGCCGGGCGGCCCCAAGCTGCGCTGCGTGAGCCCGGGCCTCACCGGACCGCGATAAATCGTGCTTTCCGCAAACATGTCCCAAGCCTATCTCGACCTTAATACGATTGCAAATGAGAATGAGTTGCATTTACGATGTGTTCCGACGGGCGATGAGCCGCAAGAAAAATCATGAGGTCGAGGGTTTACATGTCGAATTCCACATCACGCCGCCTTCTGGCCGTGGCGGTTCATCTGGCCTTGGGAGCGAGCTGGAATGCCATGGCAGCGCAGCCCGCGGCGACTGATCCGAGCAGCAACAGCTCGCCATCCAGGAAAGAGACCCAGCTCGGCACGATCGCCGTCGATGAGACAGTGAGTGAGTACAAGGTCGATCGGGCGGAGTCGCCGAAGTACACGGAGTCTGTGCGCGACACCGCGCAGACCATTACGGTCATACCGTCGGAGTTGATCCAGCAGCAAGGGACGTTATTGTTGCGAGATGTTTTGCGGCAGAACGTTCCCGGGATTACGTTTGGCGCGGGCGAGGGGGGCAGTTACGGCGATAGCATCAACATTCGCGGCTTCACGGCGACCAACGACATTACCGTCGACGGCGTGCGCCAGAGCGCCAACACCACGCACACGGATCCATTCGATACCGAAGCCATCGAAGTCGTGCAGGGCAGCAGCTCGGTCTACTCCGGCGCGGGCGCGCTCGGCGGCACGATCAACTTCGTCTCCAAGCTGCCGGGCGCCGCGGACTTTGCAAACGTCAGCGCGGGAGTAGGAACCGCCGACTACGGACGCGCGACGGCGGACGTCAATGAGCGGGTAGGCCCTCCCGATCTCGGCATGGCGGTGCGCGTCAACGCCATGGTGCATCGTAATGAGGTCGCCGACCGTGACGTCACGAGTTATACGCGTTGGGGGCTGGCGCCATCCTTTGTCGTCGGCCTGGACACCCCGACCCGATTCACTCTCGCCTATCTGCACGAGCATGATCGCAACTTCCCCGAGTACGGCATACCATTGCGCAACTTCGCGCCGGTGCCAGGGGTTAATCGCAGCAACTACTACGGTTTCAGCAACGTCGATGTGGAAAAAATCGACGACGACGCCCTGACCGCCATTCTGTCGCATGACTTCAATACGGACACCGCCATTCGCAACCTCACGCGGATCGAACAGTACGATCGCTATAGCATGACCGACGCCGCGGAAGGACGCATTTGCTTCGCTCCTGGCCAATATCCTCTGGGCACCAACCTGCAGGCACCGGGGACCACGCTACGGTGCGGGGCAGCTGGCGCAAGCCCGCTCGAAGGCATAGGCGGACCGACGTACACCCCGGGCGGCCCGATCGGCAATCTGCGCGATACCCGCAACCGCATAGCCGCGAACCAGACGGATCTGACGCTGCACTTTGATACCGCCAGCGTCCATCACACATTGGTTGTCGGGGCGGCGTTGTCGCGCGAGTGGTATTGGCAGACCCTTGGCGGTCGATATCGCAATCCCAACGGCAGCACCTATCTGCTGCTTCCCGAGCCCCTCTACGATCCCAGTCACCAGTTTTCCCAGCCCCTGAATCTTACGGTGTCGAGTCGGGCCCGCTCGAGACTCGATGACCAGGCAGGTTATGTCTTCGATACCCTGAAATTCCAGGAGCATTGGCTGCTCGGCATCGGCGCGCGCTATGAGCACTACAAGGCAGATTACGAGAATTGGGTCGCCACACCCGCGGCCAGCCTGACCACGGGGCCCGGACCGCTGGTCCCCGCGGCTACCAACCCCCTGGAGAACGATAACAACCTGTTCTCCTACCGGGCGACGTTGCTATACAAGCCGGTGGAGGCTGGCAGCATCTACGCTGCCTTCGCCAATGCCAAGATTCCGTCAACTTCGACCGTCAACGGCAGCTGCTCCACCAACTGCAACGTCGCACCGGAAAGCGACCTCAACTATGAGGTGGGCACGAAGTGGGACTTCTTCGGCGAGCAGCTCGCGTTCACGGCAGCTCTCTTCCGCACGGACCGCAGAAACTACCTGGTTGCCTCAGGCGATCCGAACGTGCCGCAGCAGCAGCTGGATGGCAAGGCCCGCGTGGACGGCGAGCAGGTCGGGATCGCGGGCAACATTACGCCGCGATGGTCCGTGTTCGCCAACTATGCACACCTGCGCAGCGAGGTGTTGCAGAGCGTTTCCGACCACACCGTGGCATTGACTGGCCTCGATGCGCAAAAGGGCAACCCGCTGGCCAATACGCCGGCGAACTCGGCGAACCTGTGGACGACCTATAAGCTGCCGCACGGATTCACGCTCGGCTACGGAATCAACTACACCTCGTGGGTGTGGGCGACCGCCAGTAGTGCGGCACCCACGGCGCTTTACAACCGGGCGACCATTCCCGGGTTCGTTCTGCATAACCTGATGGCGTCCTACGATGTGAGCCGGGCTGTGAGCCTGCAGTTGAACGTGCTCAACCTGTTTGACAAGGAATACTTCAGTCAACTGCGTACGGTATCCACCACCAGCGGCTGGGTCTACCCGGGCACCGGACGTACGGCGATCCTGACTGCCCTGGTCTCGTTCTGAAGGTGCTTCCCACCCATGATGCTCCATGTCCCAAATGTGTTGAGCCAGGCGCAAGTGCGCGAGTTTCGGCGACGGCTGTCCGAGGCCGATTGGGTCGACGGCCGCATTACCGCCGGACATCAGTCAGTGCTCGCCAAGCACAATCTGCAACTGCCGCAGGGCAACGCGGTCGCCCGTGAGCTGAGCGCGGCGGTACTCGCGGCGCTCGAGGGCAATTCGTTGTTCTTCGCAGCCGCGCTGCCGCGGTACATCTTTCCGCCGCTCTTCAACTGCTACCGGGTGGGTAACGTTTTCGGCAATCACATCGACAACGCCATCCGTTACGACACCTCGCTGCAACCTGCGCGACCCATACGGACCGATCTGTCGATGACCCTGTTTCTGTCGGGCCCGGAGGAATATGACGGCGGCGATCTCGTTATCGAAAGCTCCTCCGGCGTGCATCGGGTCAAGCTGCCGGCGGGCGACCTCGTGTTATATCCGGCGACCACCATTCACCGCGTCGAGGCGATTACTCGTGGCGAGCGGCTCGCTTCGTTCTTCTGGTTGCAGAGCATGGTCCGCGATTCAGGCGAGCGCCAGATCCTGTTCGACCTGGACCAGGCGATTCAAAGGCTGAGTCGTGCGCGTCCGGAGCAGTCGAGCCTCATCGAGCTGACCGGCGTCTATCACAACCTGCTGCGACGCTGGGCCGAAGTATGAGTGCCTCGAGCCCCGGGCCTTCCAGGAAGCTACGCCGCTTGAGCGCCCACAGACTGATCCGTCAGGTGCACATATGGGTCGGCGCCTGGGGCGCGATTGCCGCCGTGCTGTTCGGGGTCAGCGGATTTCTGCAAAACCACCGCGGTGTTCTGAAGCTTCCGCAGGGCGGCAGCACCGAGGTCTCGAGGGTCGAGGTTCCCCTCCCGCAAGAGGCGCGTGTCTCCGCGGACGCCTTGAAGATCTGGTTGGCCAACGCGCAGCACTTGCAACTCGAGCCGCAGCGTGGTCCCCAGGCTCGCGCAGGAGGGGGCGGTGCTCGTTGGATGCTGACGGGCGGCAATGCCCGCACGACCATTCAGGCCGAGTACCGTGCGGGCTCCGAGACAGCCACTGTCCGTACCAGCGTTCAAAGTCCTCTGGCTGTCCTCGAACGCTTGCACAAAGGGATCGGCGGGGGTGTCGCCTGGATTTTGCTGTCGGACAGTTTTGCCGTGGGAATGGTCGCTCTCGGGGCGAGCGGCCTCTTCATGTGGTCACGCGGCCGCACCCCGCGACAGATGATTGTCAGCATCGCCGCCGCTGCCGCGGTCGTGCTTGTTCTGGTCGGCGCGAGTGCGATCGTCTGAGCGACTACCGCTCATGTCGAGCGCCGCCGCTGCGGCGCTCGATCACAGTGGTGCGTTTTACGTTGGTCTACTGTTTGTCCCAGACGGCAGTGTTGCGGATCGGCTTGCCGTCCGGGCCCGCGCCCTCCTGATGGGAGGTCCGTGTCTTGCCGTCCGCGGAAATCTCGACCGTGACTTTCATGACTTGCTTGCCGTCATGCGTCGTCTCGACGAAATCGTAAGAGCGTTTGTCGATGAGGCGGAAGGCATTGAATTCGGCGACCGGATTGCCGACATCCTTATAGCCCTTGCCGTCGAACTTGCCGCCGCGCAGTTCCATGTGCATGGTCGGCTTGCCCTCGGGCGATTTCGAGTCAATCACGATGTCGAAGGTATCCGCACCCGTGGCGGTCATCGCATAGGTCCGCTCGGTCCCCTCCGGAGGCTTGCCGACCTGGTACTGGCTCTTCGCCACATTCAACTTCCAGACTCCGAGCCACGGGCCCTGCACCGAGGGTGCCGGCGTGTCGGCGCTTGCAGTGCCGATCATCAGGCACATCAGCCCGGCTCCGAGGGTCATTCGACTTATCCGCATACACTGTCCTCAAGTGAAACTAAGCAAAAACACCAACATGACAGGGTCGAGCGCGCTTAAACGTGCGCACGCGCGCACCTTATCCTCAGTCGTCATGTCCCTGATGAACGTCCCGACCACGCAGGAATCGCAACAACACGCGATTGAACGCTGCGTACTGCTCAAAGTACGAGCTGTGCCCGGCCTCGCCGAACACGACCGTTTGGGCGCCGTGGAAGTGGCTGGCGACGACGCGCAACTGCGGCGGCGGCAGGTACAGATCCGCCGAGCCGGTGTACAGCAGTGCACGCACCCGCAGTGACTCGATGGACGGCCAGAGGATGTTATTGGCGAGCGGCTGGCTGCCCGCCCCGGCCAGCGAGACCAACTCCAGCCAGCGGGCGACGCCGGGACGGTTGCCCGCGCGGTAGGAGGGGCCCAGCTCGCGAAAGTCCGCCGGCGCGCTGGAGAACACACTCGGCAGCAACAGGCCGGTGGTGTTGCTGAAGTCCGGATCCGAGATACCAAAGAAGCTGTTGCCCGCCATCAGCGAGAGCAGCCGGTCTTGATGCGAGACCGCGAAGTCCATGGCGGTGAAGCAGCCGGCGGCCGTCCCAACCAGGTGGCAGCGCTCAATTTTCAGAGCATGCAGGAAGTCGTACAGGTCTTGGGACGCGGGCGGGCTGCTCGCGGTAGGAGGGTCGGACTGATAGTGCCCGCGCGCCGAATAGGCGATCACCCGATAGCCCGCTCGAGCCAGCGCGGGCTGTTGGTAGCCCCAGTTGAGGGCGCTACCGGTGCTCGCGTGCATGAGGACGACCGGCTCGCCCTTGCCGCCGGTATCCCAGTACCAGAGGCGCGCGCCGTCAGGAAGGGTGACATAGCTTTGGCTGGCCGGCACCTGTGCGGGCTCAGGCTCCCAGGTTGTCTGGGCGGGCAACGCACAGGCCTCATGCTGCCGATCGCAATCGCCCTCTGGCGCCGCCCGTACCGCGCCTGCGGCAACATAACTGCTTCCCGCGAGCACCGCGCCTTGGAGGAAAGTCCTTCGCTTGAAATCGCCCATGCCGTTCTCCCCGATCGTGTGTTGACACATCTTGTGAGCCGCGCCGTCCGCGGCGACGGTCAGGGCACTTCGATCGAGTCACGCTAGCACGCAAATCAAACTATTGACAATTGCTCCACGTGCCATGCCGTGGCGGTATCGCGGCGATGCCCGATTTGCATCAGGTGCCGCGATTGAGAAACTCGGCCATGGCCTGGTAGAGCTGCGTCCGCTCGCTTTCGAACTGAATGGTGTGGCTGCCGCGGCCGACAATGATCAATTGACGCGAGGGCGCTTGCCGCAATGCTCGCAGCAACCACTGGGCTCCCGGAAAGGTTGCGATCTCGTCCCACTCGCCCATGATGATGAGTGTCGGCGCGCGGATCTCGCCTGGGTCGTAGATGAACTTGCCGTGCGCAATGTCCGTGAGATCGGCTTGAAAGCCGTTGGGTATTCTGACACTGGGCGGGTTGCGTGTGCCGCTGGTCGGATCGCTGCGCAGATAGTCTTGCGCCCACGCCTCGTAGGCGGTCGCGTCCAGGACCGGCGGCTCGCCGGCTTCCTGGCTCCAAGTGGTGAACTGCTCCCACAGCTCCTGCGGCCTGACCAGGTCGTACGTGGGCTGCGCTTGTGTCGAGGAGGGGCCCGCGGTAAAGGGTGTGACGGGGCCAAAAAGGATGAGCCGCGAGATGAGCTCCGGATGGCTCGCGGCGAATACGCCGGCGACCATCGAGCCGGCCGAATCACCAATCAACATGACACGCTGGACGCCTTGGCTGCGCCGTAGGTATGCAACAGCTGCTTGCGTCTGCGCCGCGCAATCGGCTGCCCTCCCCAGGACGTCGTGGCCCGCAGGTTGTTGCATTTGCGGATAGCGGTCCGAGTTGCCGTAGCCGTAGTAGTCCATTGACCACACGTCGAGGCCGGTTTCAGCCAGCGCCTTCATGAGTGAGCGACCCGGTGTAAATGGGTAGTCCGGGTTACCGGAGACGGGGACGGCCGCGCCCGGCAACACGAGGACCACGGTGCGGCTCGTACCCGAGGCACTCGCGCTCCACGCGTGTCGTAAACCAAGCCTCAGGTCCTGCAGAGGCCCGGGGATGCGGATCGTCTCCTCTTCAACTGTGGGTCCGCTATGGACTGCCGTGGTCGCTCGCGCCGCTGTTGCCGGGGCGTGGGCGTCGAGTGCTCCGAGCGCCAGCGCCAGCGCTAGTGCACTTTTGAGGGCAAAACGTCTTGGCTCGAGTATCGCACGCATCGACGCACCATCCGGCTTGAGCACTCGGGTGCGGTCGATCGTGCTGGGGTGGCTGTTCGCTTTAAATGACCGGATTGCGGCAGGTTGACCATACCAAGGTCTGGTGTGGTTGAGCGGGTACGCAACGGATGCCGGGCGCCGGCAGGCGTGCGAAAGTAGCGGTCTGTGGCGTGGTCCGAGGACAAAATGACACGGCAGGGTATCAATAGCGTCCCGATGTTGATTGCGGTGGACCGGACCCAAGTGGGGTCGACATTGCACAGGCAGGTGTATCAGGCGTTGCGCTCCGCGATAGTGGAGGGCCAGTTATGCGCGGGGGCCCGGTTGCCGGGAACGCGTGTGCTTGCCGATGACCTGGGGGTATCACGCACGACGATCGTGACCGCCTACGAGCAGCTGAAGGCCGAGGGTTACTTGCGCGGTATGCGCGGTAGCGGCACGGTCGTCTCAGCCGCGCTCACTCCAGCCGGTGCGCCGGCAACGAAACATCCAGCCACGGCGCGGCTCTCGGAACTTGGCTCGCGAATGATCGCGGCTTGCGGTGAAGTCCGGCCGCTTCGCCAGAATATCAAGCCCCAGACATTCTCTCTGGGGGTCCCCGCACTCGATGCATTTCCGGTGGCGACCTGGGCGCGGCTGAGTGCGCGTCGCTGGCGGCAAATGCCCCGCTTGATGTTGTCCCCCGACGATGGAGCGGGCTACAGGCCGCTGCGGCAGGCGATTGCCGACCAGATCGTCGCCGCTCGAGGGGTCCGCTGCGCTCCGGAGCAGATCGTCATCACGGCCGGCGCCCAGCAGGCAATCGATCTCATCGGCCGCCTGCTCTTGAATCCGGGGGATACGGTTTGCATGGAAGCACACGGATACGCACCCGCGCGGGCGGCGTTTGCCGGTGTCGGCGCACGCGTGGTCGAGGTCGAGTCGGACGAAGATGGCTTTTCGATCGAGCAGTTCCTGCATGCGGCCGCGGACGCGAAGTTGGTTTTTGTGACCCCCTCCTGCGAGCCGCCGTCCGCGGTCACGATGGCCTTGAGCCGCCGCCACGCGCTGCTGCAATGGGTGCACCAGGCGGGAGCCTGGCTCGTGGAAGATGATTTCAACGGAGAGCTCGTTTACGAAGGAAAGCCGCTGGCGGCTCTGCGCGGCATGGAGCATCCCGGCGCGCAACAGGTCATCTATCTGCGGACCTTCACCAAGACGCTCTTTCCGGCTCTGCGGCTCGGGTATGTCGTTCTTCCCGATTCGCTGGTGGATGCCTTTACACGCGCCCGGCTTATCGCGGACCGGCATTCGCCGACCGCCGAACAGGCCGTGTTGGCGGATTTCATTGCGGAGGGCTATTTTGCGCGGCACGTACGCGGTATGCGGGAGTTGTATGCGGACCGCCAGCGAGCGTTTCTCGCTCTGGCGGCGCAGGAACTGGGCGATCTACTGCGGCTCAGGCCGGCAACAGCCGGGCTGCGACTCATGGGTTGTCTGCCGCCGGGAGTCAGCGATCGCCGCGTCGCGAAGGAGGCCGGGCGGCGGGGAGTCTTTGTCGAGCCGGTGTCGCACCTCGGACGGCCGGGCTCTGAGCAACACGGGCTCGCCCTCGGGTATGTACCTTTCAGCGACGCCGAGATGCGCAGCGGTTTCGGCAAGCTCGCCGAAGCCATCCGCACCGTACGGCGCGAACCCATCTTTGGGTCAATGTCACTTGCTTAAGCTTAGGCGCATGAGAGCCAAGTCAGTGAGCTCTTGCGCTTTGAGCCTCTCGTAGAACGCCCGACCGGCTGTGTTTTGCCGCCAGAGCTCCCAATAGATTGCGTCACAGCCGCGCTCGACGGCGTACCGGGCGAGCGTCTCGAGCAAAGCTCGTCCTGTGCCCCTGTTGCGGGCCGACTCCCGGACATACAGGTCACCGAGCCACAGCCGCTTTTTGCCCGTGTGCGCTTCGAAGCCCCGACATGTCAGCGCGTAGCCGGATACCTGCCCCTCGGTCTCGGCTAACCAACAGTCGAACCAGCGCTCAGGCCCGAGCCCATCACGTAGCAGACTTTCCGCTGTGATGGGGGGCCGTGGATCCTGCACAGCGAGAGCGAGCTCCCGGGCCATATCCACAATTTCCGCAGCGTCCTCTCGCGTCCGCATCGGGCGGACTGTTACGTTGTCTTGCGCCTTCATGGCATGAGCGAGATGTTTGCTGGAGCCCACAACTGCAGGCGGTCCTGCGCGCAGCGCTGCAACACGGCTTTTGCTGGGTGAGTCTCTATGCCGGCCTTGGCGCACTTCTTCTCGGGGCGTTGACCTACGCGGTATTGCGCCCGACCGGGGTGGAGTCCCGGCAAGCCGACATCCGTCAGAAAGCCACCACGGTCATTCGACGTACAGTCCGGCCTTGAAGATCAATCCGTCATTCAGCTCCCAATAGGAGAGCTTGTCCTGCATGCGCCCGCTCACGGGGTTTTTGCGAACGTAGCTGACCCACCCGGACGTGTCGCCTTTCTTGGTCGCCTCGATGATGTCCTTGATCCAGAATTTGCCATTGAGGTCCTTCTGCCCGAGCCGGTTCGTTCCGACCACTTCTGGCGAAGTCGGATGTGCCACGCACACACCGTTCAGGTCGTGTATATCGACGTAGTCCTCGCCCTTGGCGAACTGACCGTCCTTGTTGTTGAATTCCCCGAGGGCTTTCGCGCGGCCGTTTGCCTTGTAGAACGCGACCGCCTTCTTCACAGTCGCCACAACTTCGTCCTTGGTAGGCGTGTTGGCGGCGGCCTGGAGGGGCAGCACCGCAAGGAATGCCGACATCACCAATATTTGGAAAGGCTGCATGGTCAATCCCTCGTTGCAGAGTGAAAACCATTTCGCGCCCCGCGCCGGTCTTTTATATGTGCGCGCGGTCGCCCCGATATCGCAGGCGACATTCTAATTGTTGCGGCAGCGAGCGCAAGCCGGACCGCAGCCGGACTGCAGCCGGACCGCAGCCGCACTGCGTCATCGTGCTGCCGAACGAAGAGGAGCTCATCCTGCCGCTGTGCCGCGGCAAGCGGATGAGCTCCTCGAATCACATCACTAATCGCTCAAGGCTAGCTCAGTAGCGGCCACTGAGCGGTGTGCCAGTCACCGGATCGAGGAAGAACCGCTCGAAGTGCGGCTCGCCGTCGAACACGTTGTCAAACGAGCCGGTCACCACATCGAACGACTGTTTCTGCGGCGCCACGGTGAAGCCGGGCTTGCGCAAACGGTTGGTCGCATCGTGGGTTGCCGGGCCATCGATGTAGTTGAGATCCCAGGTGTCCTCGATGAATCTCAAGATCGATGTCTGGTCGGTGAGCGTGTGATCAACATAGTTCACCTTGGTCCACGGTGAGACCACGCTCAGCACCAGGCGCGGGCCGAGGCCACAGCGCCCCAGGATCGCATCCGGCTTCGGCGAGCCACAATTGCCGCCATTGGCGGGGTTGGCGAAGTCGAAGCCCGGCGCCGCCGACGGGTTGACCAGCGGCGGTGCTGCATGGTCATACCAGCCATCGGAATCATCCCAGGCGATGAACACCACGGTGCTGTCCCACTCGGGCGAGCGCTGCAGCGCGTTGATTGTCTGTACCAGGAAGCGCTGCTCGGCCAACGGGTCCGACTCGCCGCCCGGATGGCCATCGTCCCGATTGATTCCTTTCAAGAAGGAGACCGCGGGGAGATTGCCATTCTTTACCGCCGCATAGAAATCCAGCAGATCGTACTGGTGGTTCGCCTGGTCGGTGTGGCCAATCGCGGCGACCGACGAGGGCGGCAGATGATGCGGGTTGCGGGTGGAGGCGTAATACTGGAACGGTGAGTGGTGCGGGTTGAAGTCGGTCCGCACCGTGTGAACGGGCTTGGAGCTGCCGTCGAACCATCCGTTTGCATCAGGATGCAGGACGTGCGACGCGTTACAAACCGCCGGCACAAACTTGCTCGTGCCTACGTTCTGCGCCTGGCCGTCGTTCGCGGCGCCACCAAATGACGGTGTGCCGAACGGGTCGTTGCTGACATCGCCCAAGGGATGGGTGGTATCCGTGGTTGCGGGATTCGCCTTGGCGGCGGTCCGGAAACCTCCCGCGAACCAACCCCAGGTGACGCCCTTCTCGTTCAAGAGATCACCGACGTTCTTACCGGTCATCTCAACGGTCGCCTGCCCCGCGACCGTCCCGCCCTTGTCGGCGCCACAGTCATCGAGGTAAGGATCGAGGTCGGTCGTCAACGTGCCGGTTTGCGCGGACACCGGTTTGGCGAACCCCACGACATCGGTCACCACTACCGGGTTGGTCGGACCGACGAAGAACGTGCCTTTGATCGAGCTGGTCTGGACACCGTCACTGAGTTGGCCGGTGGGTCCTGTGGTTCCCGAGAAGGTATGGACCACCGCGCCGGCGAGCTGTCCGGATATCAGGTTCAGCGCGCCAGGCGTCGAGGGTCCGTACGTCGTTCCCCAGGAGTTGTCGCTGATGGCAAAACGTTGCGCCCAGTTCCACATGGCGGTCACGGTGTTGCCGTCGAAATAGCCCATGACGGTGGAGCCGTCTGTGGCACAACCCGTGCCGTTATCGTTGTTCTGCTGCGGGAACTTGTCCATGAAGCCGGCGTCCGTCGCCAACTGTTCGCCGTCGTAGTCGTGATTGTTCGAGCAGGTGGCGACCTGCTCGTGGCTGATGCGGAACGGATTGGCGCCCCCGTTCGGATTCATCCCGGTGGGCGCGCCGACCGTCGTATTCGGATTGAACTGGTGCAGGCCCACCTGCACCCGCTCGGGGAACTGGCTGTTGCCGTCGGTGAGTCCATTGACCGTGGGTGTTCCCGCCTTGGCAACGAAACGGACGCCGTCGGTATTCGCAGCGTCAGGGTAGGTCGCGAAATAGTGATCAAACGAAGCATTCTCCTGAAAAATGACCACTACGTGCTTGATATGCCGTGTGACAGGGCCTCTGTCGCGGTGGGAGTCATTATCCTGGTCGGCAGCGGCCAGAGATGCCGCGATGACCCCGCAGGCGGCCAGGGTCGCGGCCGCGATGCGCGTGAGGGATTTTCTTGTGGGGCTGTTACGCCGGTAATTCACGATGTTCCCCTGAAGTTATGTTGAAGACGGACGGGAGTAATCGCAACAGTTGACTTCGGCTGAAGTTGGGTCAATCTGTTTGCGGCGGATGCTAGGGGGGCTTTGTGACATTTTTGCTGATGCCTCCGGCGCCCGCTTGCCTTTCGTGTTCCCGGCGGGCTGCAATAAAAATATTGTCTGCCGGGTGCACAATCTGGGAATAAATGCGGCGCGGCCGCAGTCATCCTTTGATGCACGCGGAACGGTTGTCCGTTCCCGACTGCCTGGTGGTAAGCGTGAAGTTCGGAGTGGCACGTTTCCTTGCGAGGGGTTCTATGAAAAAACATATCCGCCGCCTCGCTGCGCCTGTGTTGTGGTTGTGGGGGGTGTCCGCTGCGGCTCACGGCGCAGCGCCGAGTGGTCTTCCGGGCGAGCTGAACATAGCGTCGGCGCGGTTCAGGTCGTACGTTCTCGAGCAGACTGAGGGAAGTCTTGTTGCCGTGCGCGCCATGCGAGACCGGATCGCCGCTCACGATCTTCCCGGCGCACAGCGAGCATGGCTCGCAGCGCGCGCCGGGTGGGAGAGCTCCGAGATAGTGACTTCGGAGTGTTTCCCCGATCTCGACCGTGCCATCGATGCGTGGCCGGACGGGGAACGCGGTTTTCATGCAATCGAGGCGCGGTTGTTCGGCGCTCATAGCACGGATGTGCTGACCGCCGCGGACGAGCTCGTACACAACCTCACGGAGCTTGAAAGCCAATTGCGGGGCACGACGCTGACGGCTCAGAGTCTTCTGAACGGAATAGTGCGCCTCACGTACGAGGTCGGAGAGGACAAGGCCGCGGGTGGGGAGTCCCCCTTCAGCGGGAACTCCCTTGCGGAGATGGGGAACAATGTCGCAGCGGTCGCGGCGGCCTATCAAAAGGTGTTCGCGCCACAGGCAAGGCGGAAACAGGCCGGAGCATCGAGTCAGGTGTCCTCGGACCTCGGCCGACTGCAGAAACTCGTCGCCGTGCCGCGCCTGAGCGATGTGGATCAAATAGCACTGCGCGAGGCAAGCGAGACACTGACCGCCGATCTGGCCGGTCTCGGCCAGCAGTTGGGGCTCGAGAAGCCTTCATTCGGTAATTGAACATGAAGAACATCTCATCCCGCATGCTCACGGCAGCGAGATCCGTTGTGATCGCGTTGCTGTTCGGCGCCGCCGCGCCGGTGACTTTCGGTGCGGAATACATTGGTGCCGGAGGAGTACTGCCTCAGGGCACGGAGCTGGGAGATGATGCGCCCGATCGGCCCCGGGAGGTTTTCAGGTCCGAGACGCGTGGCGGGCGTCAAACTTACTTGGGAGTTCTGGGGGATATTGCCTTCAACTCACCGCTGATTCTTGGCGCTGTTGCACGTCAGGCCGGAATTAGCTGCAACACCTGCCATGTCAATGGCGCGAGCAATCCGCGTCTATTCATTCCGGGGCTGGCAACGCGGCCCGGTACCTTTGACACAACAGGGGCCCTGTTCAACCCCAAAGCCGACGATGGCGTGCTGGATGCCCTGACCACACCGAGTCTTCGTGGCGCACACTTGCTCGCGCCGTACGGTCATGACGGCCGGACTTCGTCCCTCGGGGAGTTCGTTCGCAACGTCATTGTCGAGGAGTTTGGCGGCTCCGAACCCTCACGCGAGATCATGGACGCGCTCGTGATGTATATCGAGGATATCGATTTCGTGCCCAACCCGCGGCTCGCCGCGGGTGGCGGCCTTCAGGGACCGACTACAGCTTCCGAACGGCGAGGTGAGGCGTTGTTCCGCAAGCCGTTCCCACATGATCCCCACATGAGCTGTGCGGGATGTCACATTCCGAGTGCGGCCTTCGTCGATCATCGCCAACACGATGTGGGCTCGGGCGGGGAGTTCAAAACGCCGACCTTGCGCAATGCCAACTTCAACGCCCCCTATTTTCATGACGGCCGTTATAACAGCTACGGGCAGGTGGTGTCGTACTTCGACAGAGTGTTTTATCTGGGTTTGAGCCTCGATGATCGCAAGGACCTCGTTGCCTACCTGGAGGCCGTAGGGGATGGCGAGCAGGGTCTGTTGGCAGACGACGCCGACACGCACCTGAGCGAGATAACCCGATTCAGCGCGGTTTTGGACACTGCGCTTGCCGAGCACAACGGCGCTGTTGCCGGCTTGGCGCTCGACACGATCGATCGCGAGCTTCGGGAGCTTAGCGAGTGTTATCCCGAGCGTAAGGATCCAACTGTTTCCGGAGGAGTGGAACAGCGCCTCGCCGCCCGGGGGGCTCTCAAACAAAGGGTGCTCGACCTGCGGGCGATCGACCGGTATCTGCACGATGGGCAATTCGCCGCGGCCGCCGCGGATCTGACACGCCTGCACGCCTCACTCGCGCAAATGGCTCCGGTCCTCAAGGCGGCGGAGTCGTGGTCGCTCTTCAACCGCGAGGTTCATGACGCGCATTTCGCGGCACTGCGTAAGCTGAATCTGCGGGCTATCGACCCCACTTCCGTCACCCGTCCGCGGGTGGATGTCGATTGATGCACCCGCGCGCTGAAATTTCAGCTCAGGGCTGTACTGAGGTATTTCGACACCGCCGCCGCGATTTCATCCTGCACCTTCAAGCGATCATCGGCGGGCCGGTCGTACGTTTGCGACCAGATCACGTAGCCGTCGCGGGCGCGAACCAGGCGTACGGCAACGCGTAACATCGATCCGGACTTGCGGATGCTGCCGTCCAACAGATAAGTCACGCCGAGGGAGGTTCCGATGCTCGCCAGCGGTACCTGTTTGCCCTTGTAATAAAAGGAGGCGGTAGCCGCGGGAACATTGAAGGCGCCGACCTTGCTGAGCTTGTCGATGAGCTCTTCGGTCATGCCGTCGGCGAAGTACTCCTCGGTCATTTCCTGTGTGGTGAGATCCAGGAACGGTAGAACGGCAATCGATTGGCGTGTCGGGGAGGCGACGGACCTTGCCGGCGCGTTGTGGAGATTGAGCGATAGTCCGATTGCCGCTATCGCAAGCGTCGCCGCGCACGCAAGGATGACGGTAAGACGCAGGCGCCTTGCGCGCGGCGTGGAATTGTCGGCGGCCGGCGGTGCGGTTTCGACGGTGGATGACTGTGCGGGGTCCGCTATCGACAGCGTCTCCACACATACGCTGACCGGTGCCACCATGCGATATCCCATTCGCGGCACCGTGGCGATGTACTTGGGATCCTTGGGGTCATCACCCAGCAAGCGCCGCAGCAATGTGATGGCCTGATAGACGGAGTCGGGCGTGACGGCAACGCCGGACCAAACGTGATCGAGCAATTGATTGATGCTCACCACTTCGCCGGCGTGATCAGCGAGATACAGCAGTAACCTCAGAGCGCGTGCGTCCACACGAACGCTCTCGCCATTGCGTGACATCTGCGCAAGTGCCGGGTCGACCTTCCAGTCCCCGATTTTCAGCGGCACGGAAGTGGGCCGATCCATGGCGTCAAAGTATGAGCTGCCGCGCCGCCAGACCGCAACCTCGGCACTCGTCAACGCCCGTTTCAGGTGAACTCAAGCCTCCGGCTGCAGATGGGATGCGTGACGGACGACCAGCCTCGTGATCGACGGTGCGAGGGCGATGACCAACAGCAGTCGTACCGACTGCAGTGCGAGTACGAACGGCAAGTCCACGCGCGTCGTGGAAGCCGCGATGATGGCGACGGAGTCGAGTCCGCCCGGACTGGTGGCGAGATACGCCGTGAGGGCATCGATATGCGTCACCCGTACCAGGCACCAGGCTAGCAAGCCACAGAATGCGATCAGGCACACTGCAGCGCCGATAACCGCTGGCAGGGCTCGCCCTGCATCGACTAAGGCATCGCGCCGGAAACCCAATCCGATCTGCCACCCGATGAGCGCGTAGGCCGTGGCCAGGAGCCACTGCGGCAGGTCGATCGTTAACCAACCAATCGCGTGCAGTGCAGATAACAGCAGCATCGGGCCGAGCACCGCCCAAGCCTGCAGACGCAATCGCCGCGCAACTTGCTGGCCGAGGGCCGCCAGGACTGCCAGTTTCAGGAGATTGTCCCAATGCACCGGTGCAAGCCAGGGCGGGCTGCTGGTGTGACCACCGGATGAGCCGGCCCAGAAGTGGGCGACGATTGCAGCGGCGAGGGCGACCAACAACACTCTGGAGTATTGCATGAAGGCAACCAGGCGCGCGTTTGCGCCCTCGGCTTCGCCGAGCACCACCATCGCACTCGCTGCTCCGGGCGAGATGCCGTACACGGCGGTGGCTCCAGGTATGAGGCCCGTGCGACTGACAATCCAGCCGAGCGCGGCCGCACCTAACAAGGTAGTCACCGTGACCACCCCGAACAGCAACGAGTCGTGGGTCAAGGTGGCGACAATCTCAGGTGTGATGCTGGCGGCCACCATCACACCGATGACGGCCTGGGCAGCCAGGTACGACCAACGTGGTACGAATAGCTGCACGTCGTTGACCCCAAAAGCGATGCCCCCGATCAGGGGGCCGAGCAGAAGGGCCGCGGGTAATCCGGCGCAGTTCCAAAGGGTCGCGACCAGGATCGACACCGCTATGAGGGCGGTCCACTGGAGGGGCGCGGGCCAGGATGCGGGAGGACGCCATCCGGCCCTAGGTTTGGCGCCGGCGCTCATTGAAGGGTGATCGCCTCCGATTGGGTAATGCGCGCCAGGCGCGGCAGGATGTACTTAAAGCTGAAGGCGTGCATTTCTTCGTTGGCGCCGCTGCACAGGTCTTCCGGTATGACCAACTCGTAGCCGCGTTCCGCGGCGCTACGCGCGGTGGACTCGACTCCGATGTTGGTAGCGATACCGCCGAGTACGATGCGGCGGATGCCGCGGCGACGCAGTTGCAGATCCAGTTCCGTTCCGTAAAAAGCACCCCACTGGCGTTTGGTAATGAGCACGTCCGACGGTGGCAGTGGATCCGGGAGCTCGTCCCACCCGGGCGGGAGTGCTCCGAGGTTAGTCGGCTGATCCACGGGCGGTCGCGCGGCGTCGGCGAGGTCGCTCGAGAAGGAGACACGCACTCGCACCACCAGCGCGCCCGCGTTGCGGAAACGATCCGCCAGATGCATCGAGCGTTCATAGACGGTGACGGCGGAATAGGGCACGACCGGCATGGCCAGTACACCCTTTTGCAGGTCGATCAGAACCAAGGCGGTCTCTTTGGCAGTAAGCTGCATGGGTAGGCTCCGCAGGGCTATGGGACAGCAGATGGGATCTTATGTGAGGGTATCCTCATATAAAAGTATTATGAGGATTGATTCATAAATGTCAACAGAAACGACGGCGGCGCGGACACCGAAGCGTGCGCGCGGCAAGCAGCGCGTGGCTGATCTGCTGGCGGCGGCGGCGGCTGTGTTTGCGGAAAAGGGTTATGAGGCCGCGACCATGACCGAAATTGCCGCCCGTGCCGGCGCGCCGATCGGGTCTCTTTATCAGTTCTTTCCGGCCAAGGAGGCGTTGGCTGACACTTTGGTGCAGAACTTTGTCGCGCTGTTGGTCACTGATCTGCAAGAGCTGGAAGTGTCCGCTGCGGTGATCAACATGCAGACGCTGGTGGAGCGATTGTTCGCATTGTTGCGGAGTCACCCGCATGAGCGCGCCGCGGCGCTGCCCTTGGCGGAAGCTCGGATGGACGAACGAACCCGGCGTACGACGTTCCGCCATCTGCTCCGCAAACACATTGCAACCATCTTGCGCGCCCGAGCGCCGACTCTGCCGGCGGACTCGGCGCGCGACATGGCTATCGTGGTGCTGCAGATGATGAAGGCATTCAGCTTGCTCAACGACGAAGAGGGTTTGTCCGGGCGTGCCGCGGGAATGCGCGACCTTCAGGCCCTTACAGTGCAATACCTCGAGCAACGGTTGCACCGCGCTTCTACGGCTCGGCCTTCGCAATAAGTTCAAAGTTGAAAGCGACGGCGCGTTATGACGCCTCGCACTTCTACCGCCCCCGCGTCCTGCTAATGTAGGCCCCAGAAATAGAAGAGGTGGGCTGTCATGCAAGCGCGGGCAGCGTTCCGGTCAGGGGTTGGAGTAACCTGTTTATTCGCGGCGGCGGGTGCGAACGCCACACCGCCTGTCGGACCGGCGCCGCAGTCGCCGGAGGTTATGTTATATATCAGCCATCCCATCGGCGGCGGCAGCGGCGGGTTTAAGCTGCCCAGTCTCAGCCTGCGGATCGGGCAGGCCCGTATGGGCGTCAATTCAGGTAACCCGAGTGCGGGTGACCCGCTGCAGCATCGCGAGCTGTTCCGGTTGGAGATTGCCAAGCCCCTGGCCGCGCGCGCTCTTGATGTGCACTTGGGCCTCGGCAACCGGGTTACCTATGACTTGAAGAGCGGGACGTTTGGGTTGCACAGGCCCGCCGCGAAGCCGCCCCTGCCAAAGTAAGCTCGGGCGGCCCGCAGCAAGTGATGCTGCGGGCCAACAACAAACTCAACCGGCCGTCAGTGATAGGTTACCGTCAGCAGCGGCGCGCGTGAGCGGCGGTCGCTGGCCGTCGAGTCATCGATCTCCATCAAGGTGTAGATGGCGGGGCCAAGGTCCTCCATGACACGAACCTGAAAATCGACCAGTCCCAGCTGCTGGGCACGGATCATCAGCGGTGTGACATCGACGGCGACGAACTGGCCGATATCGGACTTCGTCACATCGCCCTGCACCAGGACCGACGCCAACGCGGGCTGGGCGTTGCGGTCGAAATCGCTTGCCAGCAGATTGGGCGGTTGAAAGGCGACCAGATCGACACGAATGGGCACGCTGCCGCTTTGCGGCTCGAGGTCATCGACGAGCACTTCCAGGAATGCGGAATCGATGAACGCATTGCCGGGCACGCCGTTGCCGCCGGAGAGCGGGAAGTCGAGAAAGGCGCGGAATTCGCCGCCACTCGCCGGATCGATACCCGCGAACACCGTCTGCACATTCGCCGTCATTCCTTGCGTTATGACGAATGTCGACGGGCCCGTCTGTTCGATGTCCCCGTCATAGACCGGGTCGCTCACAATGTGCGTGACAATCTGTGGCGCCAGGTGCTCATCGCCGCCGCCGCATCCGCAAAGTCCGAGCACGGCGGCACTCGCCGCCAGTAAACCGTAGACCCTCACCAGAGCACTCCCTCAGCAACGTGTGTAAATGTAAGTAAGTGTAAGATACATGAAGGAGCTGAAGGTTCCCTGAATGGAGCCATTCGCTCACGCGGACGGTCGGCGGCTCTCGACCCGGCGGCTTCCCTGGTCCACTGCTGCTGTCACGAATGCCGTGGCAAAGTGCCGCCAATGAACCTATCCGAAGACCGCCGCTGTCCCTGTGGCAGCACTCGACTGTACCAACACTGTTGCCTTGGCCAGGAGCGCGACATGGCGCTGCGGCGCCATGACTTTGCCTTAGGCGAGCTGGCGAACGGTCATCCGGCCGCGGCGCTGAGCGCCCTCAAACAAGCCGTGGCGTTGGATCGGCAGTTAGGCCCGGCGCACCGCCATTTGGGGGTCGCTCTGCAGGAGCTCGGGCGTCTCGAGGAAGCCGAAAGCGCCTACCGGGAAGCGCTGCGCATCGATCCGTCGGATGCAGCCGCCTGCCTGGGGCTGGGCGAGTTACTTCATGCGCGCGGCCACTATCAGCAGGCTCAGCAGTGCTTTGTGGGCGTATTGCGGCTCAAGCCGGCACTCAATCAGGCCCGCCTGCGTCTGGCTGAGACGCTCGTGGAGCTAGGACGCCTCGAGGAAGCCGTCAGCTGTTACCGGGATGTGATTGCGACAAGCCCGGCACCGGGTGCGACCTACATGCAATTGGGACAGGTGCTGTGGAAACTGGGCGACTCGAACGGTGCTCTCGGGGCGTTCGAGCGCTTGCTCGCCGCAAATCCCGCTTCAGCCGCGGCTCATTACAATCTGGGCAGTGTTCAGTTGGATTCCGGGCGGTTCGATGCCGCCGTGCACAGTGCGCGGCAGGCACTGCGCCTGAGGCCCGGATTTGCGCAGGCGGCGACACTTTGCGCCGCGGGTCTGGCGGCCAGCGGCGCTCTCGAGGCGGCCCTGGAGGTATTGCAACAGTCCGAGGCCGGCCAAAGCGCCGCGCGGCTCTATCTGAGTCTCGCCATCAGGTTGCTGAGCGCCAGGTTGTTTGATCCGGCGCGCCGCTGTCTGGAGCGCGTGTTGCAAGAGCAGCCCGGGGAAGTCATGGCGAGCCATCTTCTGGCCGCGCTATCGGGCGCAAACCCAGCCAGTCCCATCGAGGGTTACGTGCGTCAGCTGTTCGATGCCAGCGCGGCGACCTTCGATCAGGAGCTGGTCTCGAAGTTGGGCTACGCAATTCCTCGGGAGATGGTGGCGGCGCTGCGCGTGCTCGAGGGTGCCCCGCAGGTACCGTGGGACGTTCTGGATCTGGGCTGCGGCACCGGCCTGGTGGGGATGCAGATCGCTCCTTATAGCCGCTGTCTGACGGGGATCGATCTTGCGCCGAACATGATCGAGCGCGCCCGCGATCGCAAGCTCTACACGCAGCTGCATTGTGCGGATCTGATGGCGGCTTTGGCTCAGGAGAAGGAGCGACAACGTCACTACGATGTCGTGACCGCCGCCGATGTATTTATCTATGTCGGGAAACTCGACGCGCTGATCCCAGCCATTCGTCAGGTGCTCCGTCCGGGAGGGCTGTTTGTATTCAGCGCTGAAGCGCTGGAGGAAATAGAGGCGCTCGACGGCGCCGAGGTCGCTGGCGGGGGTGAGGGCTATCGTCTTGGTGTGATGGGGCGATACGCTCATGGCGCCGACTACATCCGCCGCTTGGCGGCGCAGAACGCCTTCGACGTCCAGCTACTGCGCCAAACCCGCATCCGCTTGGAGCATCGCCGTCCGGTGGGCGGCTGGCTCACTGTCTGGCGCGCGTGAAGGGGCGGATTGCTAGTATTGGCTGTATTGGAACAAGCACTGGAGGCAGCCCCGCTCAGCGTTCGCGCGCAACGCTTGGCGCTCGGGCTCGAGTGAGGCAAGAAATGCACCTACTTGACCGGCCTGTCTGGGCGACCTTGACGACACACCACGCCGGCTTGTCGGAAGGCAATGAGTTGGCACGGCGGTTCATGCCGGATGTGAATCTGTTCGCCTCCGCTCGTGATGACACGCCGGAATCGGTCGCCGCGTTAGCGGCCTTGCTCAAGGGGCCGGTGTACTTCTTGCAGGTTCCTGACATCGTGGTGCCACCGGGTTTGGCGGAGGTCAAAGCAGGTACCTGTGTGCAGATGCTCGCCGCGCAGAATCTGGCGGTCGAGGTTCGTCGTGATGACATCGTGACGCTCACGGACGAAGACGCGCCTGAGATGTTGAGTCTGGCCCGGCTCACGGAACCGGGGCCCTTTCTGCCGCGCACTCACACCATGGGGACCTTCCTGGGCATTCGCATCGACGGGCGCTTGGCGGCGATGGCAGGTGAGCGCATGCGCTTTCCTGGCTATACTGAAGTGAGCGCGGTCTGCACTCACCCGGATTTTCGCGGACGGGGCTTGGCGCGCCGCCTGTCAGCGGCCGTCATGACTGACATCGTGGCGCGCGGCGAGCGGCCGTTCCTGCACGCCTGGAAGGGTAACGATGCCGCCATCTCACTCTACGAGAAGCTGGGTTTCACGATCCGCGCGCAAGTGAATATATTGGTCATGAAGCCCAAGGATTGACGCACTGGCGCCCATGCAATCGGTTCAAGCTCACTATGCCCAACACCTGGCTCCCATCTACGCGTGGATGGCCGGTGGCGTGCCGGCCGCGATCGAGCGCGGCCGTACGGAATTGACCTCACTCGGACTCATCCCGGGCAAGGCGGGTTTTGCCGTTGACTTGGGTGCCGGTTTCGGTATGCATGCGATTGCGCTCGCGCAGTCCGGGCTGACGGTTCTTGCCGTCGATAGCAGTGCGGAATTGCTCGCGGAACTCGCTCGGCACGCTGACGGTTTGTCGCTGCAGACCACGCAAGCCGATATTGTCGGCTTCACCGCCCGGCTCGAGCGTAGGGCAGATGTCCTGCTGTGCATGGGAGATACTCTGACACACCTGCCTTCCCTCGAGGCAGTGGAATCGCTGCTTACCGAAGCTGCGGCAGCGCTGAATGTCGCGGGGCGCCTGGTGTTGACATTCCGCGATTACTCCAATGCCTTGACCGGTGACAAACGCTTCATTGCCGTCAGGAGCGATGCGGATCGCATCCTGACCTGCTTCCTGGAGTACGACGCGGAGCGCGTGACCGTTCATGACCTGCTGCATGAGCGCGACGGCGGCCAATGGAAGCTGCGCGTCAGCAGCTACCCGAAGTTACGTCTTGCGCCGGACTGGGTGGCGGGCACGCTTACAAGTCGCGGCCTGCACGTGACCCGGCTGCCAGGGCCGGGCGGCATGGTATGCCTGGTCGGGGTGCGCGGCGCATAGACATGCGCACGCGCCGATGGGTGCGGTGCGCCAATATATACTTGGCGCACCTTCCCAGCTGGAATCCGTGAATGGCGCCCTCGAAGTACCTGATTGTCATGACGACCTGCCCCAACGATGAGGAGGCGCACCAACTTGCGAGCGAGTTGGTGGGCAAGAAACTGGCGGCGTGCGTACAGGCGAGCAACATCATCAGTACGTACCGCTGGCAGGGTAGTGTTGAGACAGCCAAGGAAGTCAGGCTGTTCATCAAGGCGAAGCAGGCCGACTATGAGGCGGTGGCGGCCCTCATTCTGGCGGTGCATTCATACGACAATCCGGAAGTCGTGGCGATTCCCGTCACGGCCGGATCGAAGCGCTATCTCGACTGGATCGACGCCGAAACCGAACGCTGATCCAGCCCGACCGCGAGGGGTGCGGGCTGGATCACTACAGTGGCGCTTGTTACTCGTGATCCTCGGCATTTAACTGCGCGGCAACGGGTGTCAAGGTGCCAAACAACCCGTGGGCGTAGTTATCAATTCCCGCTGCGAAAAACAGCGCGGGTCCCGTGGACGGGTGCGCCGTCGTGCCGGCTTCGTTGCCGCCGCGGTTATCAAACTCCAGGCCCCACAGGCCATCGATCGCTATGGGCGCATCGTTGGCATCCAGCAGGTTGCCGAGGAACTTGCCCGTGTCGGGGTTGAACGCGGCGATCGTTCCGCCGAAGCGGTTGCCAATCAGCAGAGCGTGACTGAAGGTCCCGAAGTCCTGCGGCGCCAGAGCGACGCCCCAGGGCGCCCGCAGCCAGGGGCCACTTTCCAAGTGATGCAGGAGCCTGCCGGTCTTGGAGAAGATGGCCACGAAGCCGCACTCATCACCGCAGTTATCGTCCGGGATGCCCTTGTTGGCGCTTTGCTTGGCGTAGGTCACGACCACGGAGTCGCCGACCGCCTGCACGTTGTAAGGAGCGAAACCCGACGGGCCTCGCTCGGCGCGGAAAGGCATGTCGGCGAGCAGCGCCGGCTTGAAGTTCGTATCGAAAGCTTCGACCCGGTTCTGGCTGAAATTCGCCGCCAGCAGGAAGTGCGCGCCATTGACCTCCACCCAGGTGAGTCCTGAAAACACCGCGCCTGACTTCGACTCATCGACCTTGGTGATGGCGGTGGACAGGCCTGCTTTGACGGGAGTCGCCGGCGGTCCCCAACCGGCAATCGTGCCCTCGCGAGTAGCGAAGATGAACGCCGACGGATTCCCCGCAGCCAAGGCGAAGTCGGCGCTACCGTTGAAGACCATCCCGGTGGGCTGGGACGGTCCGGCAACGTCTTGCGCGTTGGGGATGGTGACGATGAGCGGCACCGTCGCGCCGGCGCCGCTATACAAAGTGGATGTTCCGGTGCCGCCGTTGTTCACCCACCAGGGTGATGCGGCGCCGCGCGAGAGGCCCCAGGGGTTCTTCAGGTTGGCGTCGACGTTGACCGCCGAGCCATCGGCATTGGCTGGTTGGGTGATGTCGGATACGAGGTTGGTCTGCACATAGTTTTGTGCTGACGCGGCAAAGGAAATCGAAAACAACACGCATGCGGCGGACAGGCGCCGTGCTACTCCCATGTAGCGGCTCATAGGAATCCCTCCCGTTCAAATGTTGATAATTCCGTGACGGTCAGCCGTGCGACTGACGAGGGCGCACTATAGGAGCAGCGCGGGTCTGCGGCAGCAGGTGTGCCGTTGCTGGAACAGTGAAATTTGTAAGACGGGAACGGAAGTTAGTTACAAATCCATCTCAGCAGCAGGAACGTCGTTTGCTGTTCCCAGGATTGAAGCTGCTGCGCGTTCCGCCGGTCACGCGGTGCGCGGTGGCAATCGTGCCAAGAAATCAACAAAACACCGATCTGGGTACGGGGCGTCAGCTGCCGGATGAGAGCCTATCCCAACGGCGCACAGCGCCGCCTGCTCGATTGTTGGTTCGGTGCTGTCCGCTGGCTTTCGATAGCAGCGCGGTCAAGAGCGCTTGATCGCGAAAACACCAGTCACCAGCATCAGATGTTGCTCCTGATCCATGATCTCGACACGGTTACGCCCCTGTACCTTGGCTTGGTAGAGAGCCTGGTCCGCGAGCTGCAGTGCGCCACGGGGCGTTCGGTCGGCTGTCGGTCGGATGGCAGCGACGCCGATGCTGATGGTGACTCGGGATGTGGTCCGTGATGCGCGATGCTCGATGCCCATATCCGCTACGGCCTGGCGAATCCGCTCCGCTCCCTGATGCGCCTGCATCTCATCGACGTCGTACAGAATGACGGCGAACTCCTCGCCGCCGTAGCGAGTCAGGATGTCCAGCGGCCGGCCAACGAATTTCTGCAGCGTCTGGGCGACGCGGCGCAACGTCTGGTCGCCCGCCTGATGTCCGTAGTGGTCGTTGTACGCTTTGAAATGATCGATATCGATCACCAGGAGTGCGAGGGCGCTGCCGCGATCGACGGCCTGTCGCCACACCTGCTCCAGGTGCTCGTCGAACACGCGTCGATTCTTGGTGCCTGTCAGGGGGTCGCGCTGAGCGAGCTCGGCGATGAAGCCGCCTTCGAGAAAGGACAGGCGCGAAGTCTTCTCGAGATTCCAGACTGCAATGACGCACGCGATGATGCCCCCGAGCAGGAGCACGTCGGTGCGCTGAGCGACTTGCGCCGATATTCCGTACACCGCTGCAAAGGTGACGTACGCAATGGCGGTGGCGGCGCAGCACACGAGGGATGCGCGCAGGGGGAGGCCCAGGAAGAAGAATGGACCAATGAATGTGATGGGCAGCACAATCAGCATCTCGGGCTGTCCATGGGCGACCGCATGGGCGACCTGCGCGGCGATGATGGCGTTGCGCACGGGGATGATGATCCGCGCCCAGCCGGGATAGAGCCGTTCGAACTGCGGGCTCCAGGCTATCGCTGCCAGTAGCACGGAAGATGCGATGACGAGTGAGAAATGGAGCACGAGCACGTCGCTCCAGAGACCCTCGTAGGCTTGCTCGGCGGCGCGGATGGCAGACAGGAGGATCGTGAGAATGGAGGCAACCCGGATCAGGGTTCGGCTGTCGAGCAGGCGACAGCGCAAGTACAGCGCCTCCAGGGCCGGCGCAAAACGCATCTGCGGTGATGCCCGCTGCAGCTCCGCAGCGTAAGGCGAGTCGGGATAGGTACTTAGATCGAGTCGGGGCGCCTGGATCACCGCTCGATAATAAGTCCTATGACCGTTGGCGCGATGTGATCTGCGCCCCAAGAAGGGGCAAACTCGGGCGGGGCTGAGGTGCTCGGCCGGTGGGTGTCGCTACTGTGTCGCTGCGAGGAGCATTCCCCGCAGCGACACGTGTTCCGCTTACAGCGCAGTGAGTGCTATGTCGCGCTATTTCACCACGATGGTTCCGACCATCTGCGGATGAATGGAGCAGACGTAACGGTACGTTCCCGGCTTGTCGAATTTGAACGTAAAGGTGTCGTTCTGATCGAGCGCGTCGGAATGGAAAGAGTTGTCGATACTGCGCACCGTATGGGGCTCGCCATCGAGGTTCTTCCACGTCACTGTCGTCCCCGGCGTCACCGTGATGGAGCTCGGAGAGAACATGAACTCCTTCATGGAAATGATCGAGCCCTGAGCCGCTGCAGCCGCCGGCTGCGCCCGCGTGGCGGCCACGGGCGTGGACGGTGGTGCAGACTGTGACTGTGCGCAGGCCGCAGCCGCCAGGAACTAATGGTACGAACAAAGTAACGGTAGTCTTCATGTAATCACGCAAGAGTGGTATCCGTGACGGCCAAACTGTTGGGATGATGCTTGAGAGTCAGCGACCTGGCTCCGAGCATCGTGGGCAGCTGGTCGCTGGGCACCTTGAGCGGTCCGGGGCCCGGTCCCTGGCCAGCGGCTGGCTGCGGATAGGCGGTCGAGCGGGCCGTGTAGTAGGAGATGTTGCCCTCCACCTTCTGGACGACCTGGTGAATGTGGCCGTTCAGCACGGTCACCGAGCCGAAGCGCTTGAGGTAGCCCACGGCCTGGTCGGCGTCCCCAGTACCCCAACCCCAGGGGGCGTAGATGGTCCACAGGGGCATGTGGGCGAACACGACGATCGGTGTGCTCGCCGATTTGCCCTTCAGATCCTTCTCGAGCCATTCGAGCTGTTCCTGGCCGAGGTTGCCCAGACCGTTGGCTTTGAAATTCAGCACATTGATCAGGCTGATGAAGTGCACGCCCTGGTGATCGAAGCTGTAGTAGCCGCGATTGTTCGAAGGTTTCCCATAACGGTTGAAGTACTCCGTTACGGCAGCGTCGGCGACATCGTGCTCACCGGGGGTCGTATGCAGCTCTGTGATGTTGAGCTGCGAGAGCAATTGGGAAGCGGTGTCGAATTCGGCAGGCTTCGACAGATGGGTGATATCGCCGGTGTGGATGGCCAGGGCCGGCTTTTTCGGCATGGCGTTCACCAGGGCGATGGTCTTGGTCAGTGTGCCGACGACGTCCGGATTGGCATCCTTGTTGAAGCCGATATGGGTGTCGCTGATCTGCACAAACAGCGGAACGCCGCCTTTGGCGGCGGAGCCATCCTTGTCCGCGGCCTGCGCCAGGTCCACCGGCGTCAGTATTCCGGCGGAAAGGGTGAAAAGTGTACCCGCTCCTCCGTAGGCAAGGCATTTCAGCGCCTGTCGGCGCCCCTGATGAAAAGAATCTTTGGTTGACACGCCGATCTCCTGTGGTCACTGCCGCTCATGGCAGCTAATGGGAAGATCGGGGCTCACCGGGTTCTATTCCGACGCGGTAAGCTGTGCGCTGAAAATTTCCCTTCCTGGGAATAAAACGCGGCTTACAAAGATCTGAACATAAATGGGCAAAGACGTGGATACCCGTGTGCAGCGATTCCGTGACCTCATAGAGCCCCTGCTGAACGATGCCTATACGTTCGCTCGCTATTTGTCCCGGGATGCTTCGGTCGCGGAGGATATTGTGCAGGACGCTGCCTTGCGTGCGTTCCGGCACGTTGATTCGCTCCGGGGTGGTGAAGCTCGCGCCTGGCTCCTGAAAATTGTGAGAAATTGCTTCTACGCCTGGCGGCAGAAGGTGGGACAAACGAACTTTCAGTCCCTCGAAACGGACATACCAGGAGAGGACGTCTCGATTCGGACCGAGGAGGCCGACGAGGCTCAGCTGGAACTGGATCCACAACGTATCTTGGAACGTGCCGTGAAGCGCGAGGCCGTGCGGGAGATGATCGAAGCATTGCCGGTGCAATTCCGCGAAGCGTTGGTATTGCGTGAGATCAATGATTTGTCTTATAGGGAAATTGCCGAATTGACCAGCATGCCCATCGGCACGGTGATGTCACGGCTGGCGCGCGCTCGAGATATGTTGCGCAAGATGTGGATCGAGCGCGCTGACGAAGGGGTGCTGTTATGAACTGTCAGGAATTGAGCCGCTGGATAGATCCCTTGTTGGATGGCGAGCTGGATGTCAAAAACGCCGCCGACGTTCAGGCGCACCTCGAGGGGTGCCCGGCGTGCCAACGGCGCTACGAGGCGCAACAGGCGCTGTCGTCCAATCTGCGCGGAGCGAGCCTTACATACGCCGCGCCGGATGCGTTGCTGCAGCGGATCACGTTGGCCGTGAATACGGAGGCGTTGGCCGATGAGGCGTTGGTTGATGGCGTACTCGACGGTGGTGTTGGTGCCGGAGCTGGTGTTGGTGTGGACGTGGACACTCAAGCTGTCACTCCCCTTGGTGCCCGCGGTACGCGCGTGTCCAGGCCGGCGGTGGCGGATGCGGTTGCTAACGAACCTACGTTTGCACGAGGCGCTGCCACTCAACAGCCAGTGCGTCCGCGCGGTGGCGCCAGCCGTTGGCTCCTGCTTGCCGGTTGGCCGATTGCCCTGGCGGCCAGCGCCTTGCTGGCTACCGTGCTGCTCCAACAGCGGTCTCTGGAGGCTGACGACATCGTCGCTACGCATGTCCGCTCGCTGCTCGTCGACCACTTGAACGACGTGATCTCCACGGATCACCACACCGTCAAACCCTGGTTCGCCGGCAAGATCAACTTCTCCCCGCCGGTCCCGGACCTGACGACGCGTGGCTTTGAGCTTGTCGGTGGCCGACTCGACTATCTTCAACATCAGCCGGCGGCTGCCGTGGTCTATCGCAAGCACGGCCACATCATCAACGTGCTGAGCACGGTGCCGGGAAGCGAGCTCGACAGACTGCAGCGCATCGAGCGGGTCCAGGGCTACACGTTGCGCTCCTGGCATCAGGCGGGACTGGACTTGGTTGCGATCTCCGACATCGATCCGCGCGAGCTCGCCAACCTGCAGCAGGGCTACGAGACGCCGCCGCCACAGACCCCGGATTGAGCCGGCCCGCGCTTCGGATCACGGATACGTACCAGGTCTGACGCGCTGCAAATAGTTGAGTAGCAGCTCGAGCCCTCGTGTCCGCTTCTTGCGTTCGTGCATCACTACGTAAAAGTGTCGAGTCAGGCGCGGCAGCTCGGTGGGCGGCGTGACCAGCTCTCCCGACTTGAGCAGGTCTTCCACTACATAACGTGACAGGCAGGTGATGCCCAGCCCGCTGGCCGCCGCACGCTTGATCGCCTCCGGGTTGCCGAACTCGATCCCCGGACGCAGATGGTTCAGGTGGGGGATCAACAGCTGATGGATGATCTCGCGGGTACCGGACCCCGGCTCGCGCAACAGCCAGGTAGCCTTGGCTAAGGTGTCGAGCGATATCCGTTGTTTGCGGCGGCGCGGCACGATCGGATCGTGGGCGGCGGCGACCACGACCAACTCATCCTGCAGCCAGGGCTGCACCGTCAGGTCGGACTCATGACACGGCCCCTCGATCAGGCCGAGATCCAACTCGAAGGCGGCCACCTGGCTTGCGACCGCGGCCGTGTTGGCTATCGTGACCTGCACGTGCCAGTTTTGCTGAGCCGGCTGCGGCAGGCTGGCGCGAAATCCGCCCAGCACGGCTGGCAGCAGATAGTTGCCGATGGTGGTGCTGGCGCCGATGCGCAGCGTGCCGATGTGCGAGTCCCTGTCGAGTGCCCAGCGCTCGATCCATGCCGCGCCATCGAGCAGGTCCAGCGCCTGCGGCAGCAGCGCCCGGCCGTTGTCGTTGAGTTGCAGCCGCTTGCCGACCCGATCGAACAGCTGCAGCTCCAGGAGCCGCTCCAGCTCGTTGATGGCGGCACTGGTGGCCGACTGCGATAGGGAAATATTCGCCGCGGCGGCGGCGGTGCTACCCGTCTCGGCAACGACGCGAAAGATCTGCAGCTGACGCAGGGTGAGGCGTAGGGCATTCATCCGAAATCCTGTCGCTGGAATTAACCTATCTGATAGGTTGATAATACAATAATAATCCGTTGGATTGCTTGACAATAGGAGCATTAGAGTGCCGGGCATGGACGCTAAATTGCGCTTGCTTCCGGGACTGGCCCTGAGTGCCGTGCTTGCAATCGTGGCAATACGCCTCGGGACGTTAGGGTGGCTGCAAGCGCACGGGATGAGCGCGCTGACGGTCGCCATCGTGCTCGGCATTTTGTTGGGCAACACGGTTTACCCTTACGTCGCTGCTCGCAGCGGCGACGGCATTGCCTTTTCCAAGCAGACTTTGTTGCGTGCCGGTGTGATCCTCTACGGCCTGCGGCTGACACTGCATGACATCGGACAGGTCGGCATCCCGGGCGTGTTGATCGACGCGCTGCTGTTGAGCTCGACATTCGCGCTCGCGCATATTCTGGGCACACGTTTCCTCGGGCTGGATCGCAAGACCGCAATGCTGATCGGTGCCGGAAACGCCATCTGCGGAGCGGCCGCGGTGATGGCTACCGAGCCGTTGCTGCGCGCCAAGGCGGAGCAGGTCACGGTAGCGATCTCGACGGTCGTCGTGTTCGGGACGGTGGCGATCTTCTTGTACCCCGCTCTCTATGAGCTTAACTTGCATTGGCAGCTGCTGCCGGCTGGCTCGCGCGCGTTCGGAATTTATGCGGGTTCCACCATTCACGAGGTGGCGCAGGTGTTTGCCGCCGGCCGTTCCATCAGCGCCGAGACCGCCAACACGGCGGTGATTACCAAGATGGTGCGAGTCATGATGCTCGCGCCGTTTCTCATCGGGTTGTCAGGTTGGCTGGCACGCGAGAGTGTGCACGGCGATGCGGCTACTCGGGACGCCGGGGCTGCCCGCAAGCTCACCATCCCCTGGTTTGCTTTCGCCTTTATCGGTGTGGTGGTGCTCAACTCCTGGGCGCCTCTGCCACGGCTCGCGGTTGCGACCGCGATCGATGTGGATACGTTTCTGCTCGCCATGGCCATGGGTGCGCTGGGTCTCACTACTCACCTGTCCGCTATCCGCAGGGCAGGGATCAAGCCGTTGCTGCTTGGCGCGATTCTGTTCGCCTGGCTGGTGGGCGGTGGGGCGCTCATCAATGATTTTGTGACCGACTGGCTGCACTAAAGCTCGCGCGATGCATTGAAATCCGCCACGGGAATGTGGCAAAGATAGCGCCCGATCGCGGCACAGGTCATCGACCGTAAAATCATGAGCCCGGGTGGCGTTCTGGCATGGGCGGCGTTTGGTTGTTTGCTTCTGCAGGCTGTCCGTTATTTGCTGGGTGCTCGCGTCTATCTCACGTGTGCGTTGCGCGAGGTCGAGGCTCGTCCTGCCGAGGGACGGCAGATCGATGCGGGTGAGTTGCGTCTGCTCGGACTGTTGGACGGCGATTTGGCCGCTGCCGGCTTCCGACATCTGGGTTTCGGCTGCGTCACTGCGCTGATGACATACTACGGGACGCCGCTCGCGGTCAGCGTGTTCGTCAACGAGCGGATTCCGGCGTACGCGTTGGTGCGCCGGCGCCTCGCACCCGAGCTCGGCCGGCTCGTAGAGATCGAGCTGAAAACCGTGCTCGCCTCCGGTGAAGCGCTCGTGACGGTCAATACACCCATTTTGAGCTCGTTTTTGCCGCAGGGATTGCGAGTTGAAGCGTATCCGACGGTGGCCGTTGCCGGTCTGGTCGAGCGACACGCTGCCAGGGTTGCGGCCGAGCAGGTAACCCGTCGTGCTGTCGCGCATGACGGTTTGCCTGATGCCCTGGATCTTATTGCCACCGACCTGGCCAAGCTGCGTGCGCAGTTTCGCAAGGCCGGTTGGGTCGCGCCTACGGACGATGCGCGGATTGATCGGTTCACTTTGCGTGGCGCATTCGCTCTGACCCATTACTCGCGCGGTGTATTTGCGACGCCGGGGGCAGGGGGCGCGGCGACGATGCCTAAGGCGGAGCCGGCGTCTGCGCCAGGGTCCGCGTCTTCGCCAGTTGTGGCATCTGCGTCGGCGGTGGCGCCTACGTCGGCGGCGATGTCTGCGCCAGCCGTGATGTCCGAGCCAACGGTGGTGTCGCGGATAGCGGTGCTGTCAGGGCCACCCTCAGGGCCGGCGCCAGCGTCCAGGCTAGCGCCGACGTTGCTGGCGTCGGCCGACGAGTACGCGCTCCGCGTCGAAGCCGATCTCCAGGCAATCCTGCACGTCGCCGACAATCCCGAGGCACCGCCGGGCACACCTTGGCCCCTGTTGACCGTGATTCTCGCGACGGCGCTCCTGTCCTTTGTCGCCATGACAGCGCTCTGGAACGCATACATCGCGGCGTTGATTCTGGCAGTGGTGGGCTTCCACGAAGCGGGGCATGCCCTGGCGATGCGCCGCCTCGGCTATCGGGACGTGCATGTCTTTTTCCTGCCGTTGTTGGGCGCAATAACAGTAGGAAGGCCCGTAGCCACGGGCGTTCGCAACCGACTGGTCGTGCTGTTTGCCGGGCCAGTCCCTGGCCTATGGCTCGCTGTGGTTTTGCTGGCGCTCGAGCAGGTCTACGGACCGAACCGCCTGTTGCACCTGGGTGCGCTTGTTTTATTGATTCTCAACGGCTTGAACCTGCTGCCCTTCACCCCGCTCGACGGCGGAAGGGCCTTGGAAGCGCTTAGCAGGCCCGAGAGCCTGTGGCGGCTCCTCATACAGGGTGTGAGTGCCGTAGGTCTCTTGGCGCTGGCTGCCGTGTTGGAAGATCCGCTGATCGCCGTATTGGGCGTCACCTGGGTGGCGATGCTGCCCAGTCAAGTGTTGGGATATCAGCTGCGCAGGGCAATTGCGGCGGCGGTTGAGGACAGAAGAGACTTTCGGGGTGTCGCGCGGGCCGCCTTGGAGGTCATGACGACGCCGCGCTACGCAAAGTGGCGGGCGGCAACTCGTGCAGTTACCGCCCGCGCAATGGGTCGATTATTTGCGGAATCCCTCGTGACCCCAGCGGATCATCGCTGGGGCGCACTCGCTTATCTGTCCGCGTGGATTCCGCTGGCCGTCGCTCTTATGTTGTGGACTAGCTGAACAAGCGTCGTCGTGCGAACGCGCCCAGGCTGAGCAGTCCGCTTCCCAACAACCAGATTCCCGCCGGCAGGGGCACCGGAGAGGCAGTGACCTCGAGCCCGACGGGAAGGGCTCCTGTTTGGGTGAACTTGCCGGCGGTGTTCGTGCTCAGCGTGGCGAACCCGAGCGCTGGCGCTGTGCCTGTCGACAGTGGGGACTCTTGCGGCAGATCCAGAGTGCCCGTCGTGCTCATCTGCAGTGCCAGCCAATAGGTGCCGCCGGCCAAGTCAAAGTTGGTATTGGTGGTGTTCCAACCAGTGCCCGAGAAAGTCGCGCTAAAGGATTGCAGAGGCACGAGGGTGCTCTTCTGGGTATCGAGGAACGGGCTTCCCGAATAGATGTCGAATGTGTACGTAGGCGTGCCGCCGCGGCCGCTCCCCCCCGGGGCGAGATAGGCCGCCAACGACGTGATGTTCGACTCGGCCCCAAGCGAAAACTCGCCGGCAACCCAAGATGTGGAATTGAGGATTACCGGGGCGAGAGTCGGATCCGACGGCGTCCCGGTGTCGAGCACGAAGCTCGCGCTCGCGATGCCCGGGAGCAGGGCGAGGGACGCCAAGGCGCCGCCGATCAAGATTGCTTTTTTGTACATGACTTTTTACCTGGAGTAATTCGGCTGAGCGCTCATTGCAGGGACGAGACGTCGTACAGGCTCAGATCCTGCACGGGGCCGAACTGATCGCTGAAGCCGCTGACCTGCAGCGACACGTTGCCGCTCTGATGGACGGAAACGAGCGCCCACGCGTAGTAGCGGTCGTAGGGGTTGGTGAGCTTCGGTTCCGTGCAACCCGGCGGGCTGGTGGTCGAGCAGGTGCCGACGAGCTTGTCGTCGAACGGCGAGCCGCCGGAGCCGACGATGACCTGGTACGGGCTGTTGGAGTAGGTGCCGGTGGGGTCGGCGTACTTCGCCACATTCACCGTGTGCTCGTGACCGCTGAAGTAGGTCGCGTTGTACTGAGCAATGATGCTCCAGAACGTGTTGCGGTACGTCGGCACATTCTGCGCGTTGTAGTTGGCGTCGAGTCCGCCCGGGCCGGGGCTGTTGGAGGTCGGCGGATTGATGTTGCCGCCCGAGATCGCGGCGTAGTTGTAGGTAAAGGCGGCCTTGTGGCCGAAGACGAAGAACTTGGCGGCGCCACGCTGCTTGGCCGCCGCCAGATCGCTCGCGAGCCAGTCGGACGGAGCTGTGGAGTCCGCGCCGGCAGGATCGGTGTTGATCACCACGAAGTGCACCAGCGGCCCTTGCGTCTGGATGTCGAACGAGTAGGTAAGGTCGTGCTGATCACTGCTGATCGGCCCGTTGTTGGCGCTCGCCTGCGGCGCCGTGGCCTGCGTCAGGCCGTTCACGTTGGTCGCGAAATAGCCGCTCACGTGCGAGAAGCGGATGTTCGTCACCAGATCCTGGACCAGGTCGCTGGTGTTGAAGCGGAACATGTTCTCGTTATCCGCATAGGCCGTCTTTCCCGTCAGGTTTCCCTGGCTGGCAGTGTTGCAGTTCGGGTTCGCGCTGGACGAGCTGTACGGCGCGGCGCTGTAGCTGCACTGAGTCTCGTGGTTGCCCGCCACCGGTATCACGTAGGTGCCGTTCAGAAACAACGGAGCGACCATGCCGCGCCAGTAGGCGTATTGCGCGATCTCGAAAACCGTGTCGGGGCTGACCGTCTGCGCCGTGTTCCAGCTGTTCGGTTTACCGTTCGCCCAGGCAGTCGGCAGGATGGGCCGGCCGTAGCCGTAGATCATGTCGCCGTTGAAGAACAGCAGGTTCGGATTCTGTGCCTGGATGCCGGCCAGAATGGCGCCGAACGCCTGAGTGTTCTGCACCCATTGGTTGTCCTGAGGCAGGATGGTGCCGGTCAGGCTGGGCGCGCCGTCCTGGGACGTCGGGTTGGGATTCGCGAGCAGGGTCGTGGCGTCCGGCTTGTTCGGATCAGTGCGGCTGTCGCCGACGGTTGCGAAGCTGAAGACCACCGGGTCGGAGGCCTGCGCGTGGACGATGCTGTTGACGGAGAGCGCAACGACGGATACGGCACACGCAACGCTCGCGCGCCGCAAAACTCTGTTCGACATGGAAGCCCCTTCGTGGTCCAGGCGTTATCTGACTGTTGTTCAGGACGAGACGGCGTTCCCGTCACGTAAGCAAGCGAAACGGTATAAGGGGAAGATAACGTTTTTATTACAAATTTAAGACTCTTGACCAGTGGGCTTGGGACGGCGCGACGCAGCGGCAGGCGCGGTGCGTCAGTGCGCCACCGGGTTCAGACGGGATGACACTTCACCGAATAGTTGGCGCCGGAGGGCTGATCCATGTCCATCCAGTAGCCCACTCGCGTCGGTTGATTCGGGAAGACCGTAGTGATCTGGCGGTCAGAGATGCTCAGCCGCGTGCCGTTCTCGAAGTAAAAGCCTTTCACCTCGGTTGTGCAGCGGATGATGCGCGTGTCCTGGTTCGTTACGAAGACCGTGTAAACAATTTCGTTGTTGTTGTAACCAGCGAGCTCCCATTTTGCCTCACTGACGAATTT
>CAVVXG010000050.1:0-51004 GCA_963752125.1 uncultured Pseudomonadota bacterium
CTGGCCTGTCGCGTGCCGATGTTGAATCCTTGGTGCAGAAAGCACACTGGGTTTGCCCGTATTCGAATGCCACCCGCGGCAATATTGACGTGCGGTTGGTCGTCGTCTGATCTTGCCGTGAAGATGCGTGCTCGACGACTCCTGCACGGAGTCGCCGGGCACGTTCAGCCTCAGTCGCTGTTAGCTATTCGTCGAACGGAAACGGGTCGCCGGGCTTGCCGGTCCAAGGCAGCGGAAAGGCATGCACGCCGAGCGCGGCGGCGTCGAAGCGCTCCGCGCCACCACTGGGGTTGTTGACGATGTAGGGCTTGCCCAGCACGTCCGCGCGCACCATTTCGGTCGAGCCGCCACCGTCAAGATTCATGGCGCTGTAGGATCCGATGGCGAGCATCAGGGCAGCGGACTGCCCGTTGGTGGTTCCGAGCGAGTATCCGGCGACGCGACCGTCGATCACCACAAAGTAAAGAAATCGGCCGTCAGCGGACAAGCCGACGAGGGTGCGCGGATTGGGGTCCGCGGGATCGCCTTCGTTCGGGCTGCTCGCGCTGATGTCCTGGCCGTCCTGGACAATGATCGCGGAGCCGGCGACGGCGGTGTAAGTGTTTGCCAGATTGATCTGTGGCGACTGCGCGATCACTGCCTCGTTATGGCGGGTGATGGCCAGGACCGCTTCGCTGTTGAGCGGATCGGTACTGAGCGGAGCGACGACTTTTCCCTTGGAGACGAGCAGCCCGATGACCGTTTTGGGCTCGGCAAAGGCGTCACAGCAGGGGGCGAAGAAGTTCGCATTGATCGCAAGACGGACTTTCTGCTCTGTCGCGAAGGTGGAGATGGTTTCGGACGTCGTGTTGAGCGGTCCGCTTTGCGGGGGGGTGACGAACGAAATGCCAGGCGCCTTCAGGTCGATGCGCGCGATGTAGGCGCGGCTCGTGGTCGGCTTGCCAGTAGCGTCGGGGTTGGTGGGGACCGTGGCGGTCTCATAGTCCACGCCGACGTATAAGGGCGAGAACCCGCTTTGTGTGATCTCGGCGGCACCGGCGGGTAGTGTGAAACCCGCGACCAAAGCCGCGGCAATGATTCTGATACTGCGCATCCTATCTTCCTTCGATGTGCTCCGTTGCGGAGCGCCGGCAGGATGCGGTCGGAGCGTGAAGTTTTGACTACATTAGTTTGGCGGTTGTGTGGCCGAGTGATGTCAGCTCGGGCTCGGCCGTGTTGTGTCTTATCGAGCGCCAGCGTTTTTCAGGGCGTCGATAATTTCGGTGTCGCCACGCGATCTTGCGACTTGCAACGGGGTGATGCGCATGTTGTCCGCGATATTAGGATCGGCTCCATGCGCGAGGAGTTCCTTAACTGCCTCCGTCCGAACGTGCAGTGTGGCGAGCATCAGCGCGGTGCGACCTGCTTCGTCTCGTGAGTTGACGTCGAGTTGTTCGTTGAGAGAGAGCTGTAATCGCGCTATGTCACCGGTTGCGGCGGCTCTGCGCAATTCGGCTGGTGAGCCGAGCGGGAGTTCGGACTGCTGCGCCTCTTCTAGTGCAGTCGAGTCCCTCGCGAGGGCAGAAGCCGATATCGGCGCCGAGTTGTAGTTATGGGATTGGTTACGCGACGCGGTTACGGTTATTTCCGTCTCGCCAGGTCGCGTGTTTTGTGCGGCGGCACTCGACGCTGAGTTGTTTGGCTTGGTGACGCTGCGGGCTTTGGCGTTTGGCGCTCTGGCCAGGACAGATGCATTCAATTTCTCTCGTGCAGCGTCGTCGGCAGACCGCTGCGCCGGCGACACGTACGACACGGGTGGCGCGGGCGCTGCTGCCGGTGTTGCTGCTTGCGCCGACTGTGCAGTCGACTCGGGCGTTGCCCCTGGCGCTGGCAGTGATTTAGCTTGCGGCATGGGTGTCGCCGGAGACGGCATCACGGGTTCCGCGACAGTTTGTCTCGGTGCATCTGCGTCCGGGGTAGTGCGAGATCGGAATACCTGCGGCGCAACCAGCAGGCCTACCACAGCCGCCGCGGCTAGCGTGCCGAATAGCGCGGGTCGCCACCACCGATGATCCGCCGCTGTGCGCTGAATTCTCCCGGCCTGGTTTGTGCCCTCATCAATCGCCGCCTGCTCCGCAGCCACCCGCGCTGCATGCGCGAGCACCGCTCGACCCACCCAGGGACTTGGCCTGCTGGGGTCGAGCGCCGACGCGCGACGATAGGCAACGTCGATTTCGTCGGGTGGCTCTTGGGTTGGCGGTACGTCGTTCATGCGTATTCGTTCAGTAATTCGCGCAGCTTCGTCCTGGCATAGCGCAGGCGGCTTTTGGTGGTTTCGTAGCTGCTATTGGTAATTGCGGCGATCTCCTCGACGCTCAGGTCACCCTCGATTTGCAAAAGAAAAGCCTCGCGCTGCTCACTCGGCAGTTGCTCGATGGCTTGGATAAGTGCGGTCGCCTGGTCCCGCGCGACCGCGGCCTGCAATGGGCCGACGTTCGGGTCGGTCGTCAATTGTTTGACCACGGCCTCGGCCTCGTATCCGAGCGTCTCCAGGCTCATTTGCGGCCGATTCGCGCGAATCGAATCGATCATCCGGTTGTGGGCAATCCGGAATAGCCAGGTCGTAAATCGCGCGGTGGCCTCGTAGCGCGCCGCATTCGTTGCGACAGCGAACCACACCTCTTGCATCAACTCATCGGCCGTCGCGCGATTACCGACATTGCGCTCCAGGTAACGCCAGGTGCGCATTTCGTGACGGCGATAAAGTATCTCGAACGCTCCCGCATCGCCGCGTGCGTAGCGTCCGATCAGCGACTCGTCACTCTCTCCTGCGTGCGTCGTCATCAATCAGGTTGCAATAGGTCCCGCGTTTTCGGAAGACTCCCAGACTTAAGCGAAACTGCGGGGCAAATGGGGTTAGCCGGTAGAGTAAGTCATTGGCCATACAGGCAATCGGGCATTGCCGGCCTGGACGATACGGGCCATGGGGAACTCGCGGAATGGACTACCGTCGATGTGATACGATCCCGGCCCGCATGGCGGGGGGCGGTTCCTGGCAAGAGCCAAGAGGACGTCCCTTGCGGGTGTGAGGGGATCGTCGGGAACCGGGCGCCAAGGTCGAGTCCCATCCACCCCATCCGTCGCTGTATCCGTCGTGGGCCAGTCTATGGTGGCTCGCATCGGCTTCTCCGCGACGACTAGTCGTGAATCCCGTCAGGGCCGGAAGGCAGCAGCGGCAGCGGCGATGTCGGGTGCCGGAGCCAGAGCTGGTGCGGGCTACCTCCCTGGTCTAGACGTGATCGCGCGAATACCGCGCAGAACGGGTGCGCGACGGCGGGCATGGCATGGGCCGTGACTTGATCTGGAGCGCCCGCGGCCTTACTTGGGGTTAATAAGGTAGTTCATGAGCTATACCGCGCTGGCGCGTAAGTGGCGCCCCAAGAAATTCACTGAGCTGGTTGGGCAGGAGCATGTCCGGCGCGCTTTGGTCAATGCGCTCGAGACCGGGCGCGTGCATCACGCGTTTCTGTTTACGGGCACGCGGGGCGTCGGCAAGACCACGATCGCCCGTATCTTCGCGAAGTGTTTGAACTGCGAGACCGGTGTTACGGCCGAGCCTTGCGGTGTGTGCGCGACCTGCCGCGAGATCGATGAGGGGCGTTTCGTAGATCTGATTGAAGTCGACGCCGCCTCCCGCACCAAGGTCGACGATACTCGCGAGCTGCTCGACAACGTGCAATACGCGCCGACTCGCGGTCGCTACAAGGTGTACCTCATCGACGAGGTGCACATGCTCTCGACGCACTCGTTCAACGCGCTGTTGAAGACGCTCGAGGAGCCACCGCCGCATGTGAAGTTCCTGCTGGCGACAACCGATCCGCAGAAGCTGCCGGTGACGGTGTTATCGCGCTGCTTGCAGTTCAATTTGAAGCGCATGCCGGTGGGCCAGATTGCCGAGCACATGAAGGCGCTGCTTGAGAAGGAGGGGGTGCCTTTCGAAGCGGCAGGGCTGCGTCTGGTTGCGCAGGCGGCTGATGGCAGCATGCGTGATGGTCTGTCGCTGCTCGATCAGCTCATCGCCTTCGGTGGCGGTAACGCTAGCGAGCAAGAAGCGCGGTCCATGCTGGGGACGATTTCCCGAGACCACGTCGAGCGTCTCGCCGAGTTGCTCGCCTCCATGAATGTGCAGGAACTCATGCTGTGCGCGCGTTCGCTGGAGGAGTTTGCGCCGGACTACGCACAGGTACTCGACGAGCTCGCTGGGTTGCTAGTGCGGGTCGCGATGAAGCAGACGGTCAGCGACTTCGAGGGCGACGATATGTACGCGCCGGAGTTGCTGGAACGCTTGGCGAAGGCACTCTCGCCCGAAGACATTCAGCTGTACTACCAGACTGCGATCATTGGAAGGCGGGATCTCGCTTTAGCTCCCGATCCCCGCACGGGTTTTGAGATGACCCTGCTGCGCATGATCGCTTTCCGCCCGGCAAATGACGCCGGCATGGTGCAGGTGCAGCCGGTCGGTGTTACCGCCGCAGCCAGCGCAGCGGTCAGAACGGCAACCGGACAACCCGCGCAAGCCGGAGGGCAGGGCGGAGCCGCAGCAGCACGGGCCGCAGCACAGGCGGGCACAAGCGGCGCCGCAGCCGCCCGTGCAGTTGCCCAAGCCGCAGCCGCAGGCCGCGGTGGCGCGACCAGCAGCCAAGCCGGAGCCGCTGCCGGCGGCACGATGCAGCAGGGGGCACCTCAGCAATCCGCAACGGTGTTCGCCGGCTCCGCCTCCGGCGATCGACGTACTGACGCGTCGAGCGGCCACCAACAGGTCCCAGGTGATAAGGGTGCCTCTGGTCCTGTCGCGGGCGCCCTGAGCCCAGCAACGGTAGCGCAGGGTTCTCCTAGCGCCCCCGAGGCTGCCGCAAACTCCTGGGCCGCTATCCTGAACCAGACAGACCTGCAAGGCGCCGCACGCCAGCTGGCGAGCCATTGCGCCCTGGTCGATCGGCAGGGCGGCCTGGTGCGCCTGGCAGTCGACCCGCGTGTTAAATTGGTTCGGACTCCATCGCAGGAGGAAAAGCTTGCGCAGGCGCTGTCGCGCTATTACGGGGAAACGGTCCGCCTCGAATTCACGACGGGTACGGCGGAAACGGAAACACCTGCGCAAGCCGAGCAGCGAGCCTCACAGCAGGAGCTGGAGAGCGCACGGCAGGCATTCCAGAGCGATCCGGGAGTGCAGGGTTTACAGGAGCGCTTTGGGGCGACGCTGTTGCCCGACACCGTGCGGCCTTTGAAGTAAACACATCATCGTCTTTCGTGGAAAATTAGTCAGGAGCCAGTCCTCTCATGCGCGGTATCAACAACCTGATGAAGCAGGCCCAGGCCATGCAGGCCAACATGCAGAAGGCCCAGGCCGAGATCGCCACTATCGAAGTCATCGGTGAGTCGGGCGGCGGTATGGTGAAGGTCACCATGACCGGTAAGCACGAGGTCAAGCGCGTGCAAATCGAGCCGGCCGTGGCCAGCGAGGACCGCGAGATGCTCGAGGACCTCATTGCTGCCGCAATCAACGATGCCGTTCACAAGGTAGCGTTGCGTGTGGAGGAGAAGATGTCGAGCCTCACCGCCGGCATGCAGCTCCCGCCGGGCATGAAAATGCCATTTTAAGGGATGAAACACTCACCACGACTCACCCAACTCATTGAGGCCCTACGCGCTCTGCCCGGCGTCGGTCCCAAGACAGCACAGCGGATGGCGTTCCATCTGCTGCAAGAGGGTAGGTCGGGTGCCCGGACGCTTTCAGCCGCGCTCGATGCTGCGCTGGAGTCCGTAGTGCGCTGCCGGCGCTGCCGGATGCTCACCGAGGATGAGGTGTGTTCGACCTGTGCGGCGACCAATCGCGATGCTGCGCTTCTATGTGTGGTCGAGTCACCCGCGGATGTGGTTGCCATTGAGCTTTCTGGGAGCTATCGCGGTCGCTATTTCGTGTTGATGGGGCACTTGTCGCCGCTCGACGGTATTGGGCCGGAACAGCTCGGCGTGCGGGAGTTGGAGGCAATTCTCAACGAGGGCTCGGTACGCGAAGTCATTCTCGCGACGAATCCAACAGTGGAAGGCGAGGCGACAGCGCACTTTCTCGGCGAGCTCGCGACCAAGCGAGGCATCCGCGCCAGCCGCATTGCCCACGGCGTGCCGATTGGCGGCGAGCTCGAGTACGTCGATGGTGGAACGCTCGCTCATGCACTGACAGGACGGCAGTCGGTCACCTGACGTAATCGGCGCACGCGACCTAGCGATGCGGATCAAGCGCCCTCAGACACTCGCTCGCTTGGTTATCGCCGTCTCTCTGGTCCGCGTGCCGCTGTTAGGTCTTCAAACAACCGCCGCAGCCTCCGATAACTCTCATACCGCCGTGCATCCATAGCGCCCCCGGGGCTTTCGACAGCATCCCTCACCGCGCATCTCGGCTCACGCATATGCCGGCAGTCCGCAAACCGGCACCCCGGGGCCAGCCGCTCAACCTCCACAAACCCCAAGCTCCGGCTGTCCAGCCGATCAATCGCAGGTGCAAAATCACGCACCCCGGGCGAGTCAATCAAATGCCCACCGTGCGCCAAATCGAACAGTCTCGACGCTGTGGTGGTATGCCGGCCTTCCTCCTCACGGACCAGTGAGCCGGTTTCGACCTCGGCGTTTGGAATCAGCCGTTTGACGATGGATGACTTTCCTACCCCTGACTGCCCAACCAACGCCGCAATATTTCCGGCACATGTTTTCAGCAGCCCGTCGATTCCCTCGCCGCTGCGAACCGAGCAGGGAATCCACTGATAGCCCACCTTATCGAACACATCGAGCTGGGCCTGGAGTTCGTCGCCAATGCCGAGCTCCGTCTTGTTGACCACCAGCGTTCCGGAAACTCCGCCGGAAGCGGCCGCCGCCAGATACCGGTCAATCACGAACAAGTCGGGGACCGGTATTGGCGCCAGCACTACGAGCAGCTGGGTGAGGTTGGCGACCACCGGCTCGGACACGCCACGCACATTGGAACGATAGAGCGCAGTCCGTCGCGGAAGCAGCTCCAAAACGTGTACTTCGTCGTGATGCGGATCGACGCGGCAGCGCACGTTATCACCGCAAACCAGAGTCAATCCTCGCCCGAAGGGACGCGCCCGCAGCTCCTTTCCGGAGCTATCCCGCACGAGCAGATGGCGGCCAAAGGTGGCCGTCACTCGGGCATCGAAGGTCTCATTCATGGTTTTGGAGCGTCTGGTAGACTCATACGAGAGCCTTTATCACGCTACCATTACAGCACGCCCCACGGGCAGCAACATCACCATGCCGAGCGCGGACCACCTGATTTGGATCGATCTTGAGATGACGGGCCTCAAGCCGGACTCCGATGCCATCATCGAGATCGCCACAGTCGTGACGGACAAGGACTTGGCGGTGGTGGCCGATGGGCCGGTGATCGCGATCCATCAGAGCGAGGAAGTGCTTGCGGGCATGGATGACTGGAACCAGAAGCAACACGGGTCTTCTGGCCTGCTGGCGCGGGTGCGCGCGAGTAAGGTCACGGCGGCGGAAGCTGAAGCGCGCACGCTCGAATTTCTGGCGCCGCTGGTCGCGCCGGGCGCTTCGCCCATTTGCGGCAACAGCATCTGTCAGGACAGGCGCTTTCTGGCGCGCCACATGCAGAAGCTTGAGCGCTTCTTCCACTACCGCAATCTGGATGTCAGTACCTTGAAGGAGCTTGCGCGCCGCTGGGCACCCGGGGTCGTGGAAGGCTTCGTCAAGCAGGGTACCCATCTCGCCCACGCCGATATCATGGAATCGATTCGCGAGCTGCAGCACTACCGTGCCAAGTTGTTCGCGCCCGCGTTCTCCGGCCGGCGTTAGCGAATTCGCTACGGCTTCGCCAAAAACAACCAAGTCTCCACCACCGTATCCGGATTGAGCGACATGCTCTCAATCCCCTGTTCCAGCAGCCAGCGCGCCAGGTCGGGATGATCGGACGGCCCCTGGCCGCAGATACCGACGTATTTGCCTTGCTTCTTGCAGGCCGTAATCGCCATCGACAGCATCCGCTTCACCGCGGGGTCGCGCTCGTCAAAAAGCTTCGCAACAATCGACGAGTCGCGGTCCAACCCCAGCGTGAGCTGTGTCATGTCGTTGGATCCGATCGACATGCCGTCGAAGTGCTCGAGATACTCATCCGCGAGCAGCGCGTTCGTCGGCAACTCGCACATCATGATGACTTTGAGATCGTTTACGCCGCGCCGCAGGCCGTTCTGCGACAGTAGCTCGACGACCTGGCTTGCTTCTTTCACGGTGCGTACGAACGGCACCATGATCTGCACATTGGTGAGGCCCATGGTCTCGCGCACCTTCTTCAGCGCGCGGCACTCGAGCTCGAAGCAGGGCCGGAAGGTCTCATCGACGTAGCGTGCGGCGCCACGGAAACCGAGCATCGGGTTTTCTTCTTCAGGCTCGTAGCGCGAGCCGCCGATCAGGTTGGCGTACTCATTCGACTTGAAGTCGGAGAGACGCACAATGACCGGTTCCGGCGCGAAGGCGGCCGCGATCTGCGCAATCCCTTCCGCGAGTTTGTCGACGTAGAAGCCCACCGGGTCGGAGTAGCCCGCCATCTGCTCGCGGATCTGATCCTGTAGCTCGCCGTCGAGCCGATCAAACTCCAACAGCGCGCGCGGGTGGACGCCGATCATGCGGTTGATAATGAATTCCAGGCGCGCAAGTCCGACGCCCCTGTGCGGAATACTGGCGAAATCGAAGGCCCGGTCCGGGTTGCCCACGTTCATCATGATCTTGACGGGGATCTTCGGCAGCGAGTCGAGCTCGATCTGTTTAAGCTCGTACTCGAGCAGCCCCTCGTAAACATAACCCGTATCGCCTTCAGCACAGGAAACCGTTACCTCCTGCCCTTCGCGGATCCTCTGTGTCGCATCACCGCAGCCCACAACAGCCGCGATGCCAAGCTCACGGGCGATGATCGCCGCGTGGCAGGTACGGCCGCCGCGGTTGGTTACAATCGCCGAGGCGCGCTTCATGACCGGTTCCCAATCGGGGTCTGTCATGTCCGCGACGAGCACATCTCCAGCCTGCACTCGTGCCATCTCGCTCACATCGCGAATCACTCGCGCGGGTCCGGAGCCGATCCGCTGTCCGATGCTGCGGCCGGAAGCCACGACCTTGGACCGTGCTGACTTCAGCGTGAAGCGTTGGATCGTGCGGCCGGCACGGCTCTGGACGGTCTCCGGGCGTGCCTGCAGGATATAAATCTGACCTGTGGAGCCGTCCTTGCCCCACTCGATGTCCATGGGCTTCTTGTAGTGATCCTCGATGATGAGCGCCTGGCGCGCCAGCGCCATGATGTCCTCATCCGTGAGCGAGAACTTCTGGCGCTCGGCTTTCGGGACCTCGACCGTCGTCACCCGCTCGGCGGAGCCGGCAGGCGCATAAACCATTTTGATCGCTTTGCCACCCAGATTGCGGCGCAGGATGGGGTATTTGCCAGAACGCAGTGTCGGTTTGTAAACGTAGAACTCGTCGGGATTCACCGCGCCCTGTACGACCGTTTCCCCCAAGCCATAGGAGGCAGTGATGAATACAACATCGCGGAATCCAGAATCGGTGTCGAGCGTGAACATCACGCCGCTCGAGCCGAGGTCGCTGCGCACCATGTGTTGCACACCGGCGGAGAGCGCGACGACGTTGTGATCGAAGTTCTGGTGGACGCGATAGGAGATTGCGCGGTCGTTGAACAGCGACGCGAACACTTCGTGCATGGCCTTCAGGACGGCCGCCTCGCCGCGCACGTTCAGGAAGGTTTCTTGCTGCCCCGCGAAAGAGGCTTCCGGCAGGTCCTCGGCGGTGGCCGAGGAACGCACGGCAACGGCAATCTCTTGGCCCTTGCTCATTTTCCGCAGCTCGTCCACCACCGCCTTCTCGATCTGAGGCGGGAAGGGCGTCGCAAGAATCCAGCCTCGGATGCGGGCGCCGGTGGCTGCGAGTTTCGCTACGTCATCGACATCGAGCCCGGCGAGCTCGGCACGGATGCGGGCGTCCAGTCCCCCTTGCTGCAGAAACTCACGGTAGGCGTGCGCGGTGGTGGCAAAGCCGCCCGGCACCTGGACACCGAGTTTGGCCAGGGAGCCGATCATTTCGCCCAAGGAGGCGTTCTTGCCGCCGACGGTCTCGACGTCGTGCATGCCGAGCTGCTCGAAGGGGATGACGTATGCGTTCAAAGCGGGTCCTCTCGGGTCAACAGTTGGCTCCGTCCGGCGCCAAGCGACATAACGCTTGCTAGGAGCGGAAAGCGGTGAAAGACTGCGGGCTCAACGAACCTGTCAGGGGGCGAAGTCAAAACCGTGAGCCGTCGAACCGCCTTTTTCGTATCGGACCAGACGGGAGTGACCGCCGAAACTCTGGGCCACAGCCTCATGACGCAGTTCGAGGGCGTCGAATTTCGGGCGGTGACTTTGCCATTTGTATCGAGCGTTGACAAGGCACGCGAGGCTGTCGCGCGCATCAACCGGGCTGCCGCGGAAGAGGGCCTGCGGCCCATTATTTTCAGCACCCTCGTGCAGGACGAGTTGCGTGACATTGTACTCGGTGCCAACGGATTGTTCCTCGATTTTTTCGGCGCCTTCGTCGGCCCTCTGGAGCGCGAACTCAACACCCGCTCGAGTCACCGCGCGGGCCGGGCGCACGGTATGGCGGATATTGCCTCCTACACCATACGTATCGATGCGACCAACTTTGCGTTGACGAACGATGACGGCACGGGCGGCGATTACTCGCGCGCCGATGTCATCCTGGTCGGCGTCTCCCGCTCCGGCAAAACCCCGACTTGTCTATACATGGCCCTGCAATACGGCGTCTTTGCAGCCAACTATCCTTTGACCGACGATGATCTGGAGGCGGGAACACTTCCGGCCCGTCTCGAGCCCTACCGTCGCAAACTTTATGCCTTGACCATCAAGGCCGAGCGCCTGCAACAGATCCGTAATGAGCGGCGGCCGGAAAGCCGCTATGCCTCGAGGCAGCAGGTCACCTATGAGCTGCGTGCCGCGGACGCTATGTTTGCCCGCTATTCCATTCCCTTGCTCGACACGACCGAATGCTCCATCGAGGAGATCGCCAGCCGTATTCTCAACACCACGGGAATCGAGCGGCGCCTGCGGCCTTAAGCGCCGAAGACAGGCCCCTGGTGGCCTGTTTTTTGCTGTCGCCGCGGCCCCGGCGGGGCTGTCGGCAGCACGAAACTTGCAAGCCTTCCTGACAGTCCCCATTCATAGGAGCGTCCCCGCAAGCCGCGTTCGTTGCGCCATGGATGTCGCCAGCGCACTGCGTGCGGCACGCCCAACAAGCGGGCCAAACGAAACGGAAAATTGCGGCCCTGTCCGGCTTGCACAGTCACCTACGTGCGTTATAGTCGAGGCGAGATGCTACTGAATGACACACTGACACCGGTTTCCTGGCGCACCAAGCCGCGGAGCTTCGTGGCGCTCATGGGGCTGTACGAAAGTAACTACATTCGCCTGAATTGGCTCGCTGGTACCCTCCGTGGCCTGGATGGACGGCACCGTTCCGGGGTACCCGGGGATTGTGATCTGCTTCTCAACGTGACCGAGCGCTCACCCTATACGAGCACGCTGAATTTGACCTACCTGCTCGAGGGGGAGGCCGATCACGCCGTCCAATACCCGGATATGCGCATACGTGTCTACCACGATGCCCACGTCGTGGAGGCGCTCGAATGGGCCGCGCCGCGAACCCCGGTTCTCAAGGCTCTGCGCACCCATGCGGAGCGTGAACTGGATCAGCGCTGGGGCCGCAATGTGATGCTAAATAAGTGGCTGGAATACTGCGTGGAGCGAGGGCATCGCTTCTCATCCGCCACGAGGCTACCGGCTGACGCGTGAACTGTGGGCGGCCCGGGCCCGCTCACACCTCATGAAGGCACTGCGACAGCTCGGATTTTTCAAGCTCCCATTCCGCCAAGACGATCCGCCGGAAGACGAAGACGAGGACCGCGTCCTCGCTTTGTTCCATAACCGCGCGGAGCTCAGAAGGGCCCATGGGGAGTTACAGGAAGAAATCTACCGCCTCAAGGACCGCATCAAGCAGCAAGAGGGGGCGACGGCGCGCGTCCAGGAAATGCTGAACACGCTGGAAGAGCGCCTCGGTGTCGCGGATTCCGCCTATCCCGCGCTCGTTTTTTACCAGCTGCGACGGCTCTGGCAATCCGGCCGTGAGATTATCGAGCAGTTTGTCGCTGACCTCGTGCGCCAGCAGGAGGAACGTGAGCGCCGGCAACACTTGGCCGAGCACAATCGCAAGCAGTTCACCAAACGCGAGTCCGCCGAAAAACAACTGCGCGCGGCCGAGACGTCAGCCGCGCAGGCGATGGCCCTTGTGACCTCACTCGAGGCTGAGCAAGCGCGGCTCACCCGATTCTGGCATTACTTCAAGCGGCGCGCACTCGACCAACGGATCTCCCAGGCGCAGTCGGTCGCGGTGGGCGCGAATGGGACCCTGATTGATGCCCGCGCGGTGATGGAGGCTATCGAAAGGGAACCATTGCCAGAATTCCCGGGTCTGACGGTCGATACGCGCCGCGCAATCAACATCGCGGCGATCGCCTATGCGGAAGTCCTATGTCTGCGGCTCGTGAAGACGCCGCTGGTTCGGCTCGCACGCGAGGCGACCAGTCGTCGTGAAGTCACGGATGACTATGGATCGAGGGAAGAATGCGAAGATCTCATGGCGGAGATCGAGCGTGCGCGCGTGCTCCTTTACAGTAAGACCAACATCGCGCAGGACGTGAAAGCGCGCAGCGATCGTCTCAAACAGGTCTCACGCTATCGCACCCAGGCCGACACCTCACCGACGTCGGATTCGCTGGCGTTCTCCGAGGGCGATGTGTTGGACACCGAGGCCACCGGATCCGCGGTGGCTCGCATGCCTAACGTCCTGGGCGAAGATACCTGGGACTTGTTCCGGATCCTGCTTCGTTAATCCTGCCGGCGGGTCGTAGGCGTAAACTCGTTACGGCGCGCTGTCTTCTGTTGCGGAGTTTGCTGCGCGCGCGTTCCGGTCACGATGTCCGCCATGATCTCGGCCGACTGGGTCAGCACGATGTCCGGCGAGTCATCCTTCACCTTGTCGAGCTCCTCGGTCGTCTTGTACGCGGGCAGATTCTTGGCGGCCCGGCGGGCGTTCTCGCGGTCCAAGCGTTCTTTTTCCAGCTTGGCACGCTCTTCGCGGCGGGTCTTCAGATTGAGCGAGATGCTCTTTTCGCCGCGTACCGTATCGATGGCGGCGATGTCTGAGACCAGCCAGCGATAGTCGGCGTCATGCTGCGCGCGGCTGTCCTCTTCGGAAGCCAGCACCGTCACGGGCGGAACCGTCGTGGCCACCGTGCTGGCCTGGAAGGGTACTCCAGCAATTCGATCCCAGGGGAGGGCGGAGTCGAGCGCGCTCTCGCCAACTTCCTTCATGTCGATCGCGGACGGCAGTGGCACATCGGGCTCAACGCCGCGATGCTGCGTGCTTTCACCCGTGACGCGATAAAACTTTCCGATGGTCACGGTCAACTGACCACTGGTGGGCTTCTGCGACCAGCGGTCGAGCGGTACCAGATTCTGGACCGTGCCCTTGCCGAATGTGCGCTGTCCGATGATGACACCGCGGTGGTAGTCCTGGATGGCGCCGGCGAAGATCTCGGAAGCCGAAGCGCTGAAGCGGTCGACGAGCACCGCCAGAGGGCCGGTATAAGCCGGAGCGGGCTCCGGATCATCCAACACCTCGAGCCGGCCGGTCGTGTCGCGCAGCTGCACTACCGGGCCATGGTCAATGAACAATCCGGTCAGCGCGGTCGCTTCGGGCAAATAGCCGCCACCGTCGCCGCGCAGGTCGAGGACCAGACCATCGATATTCTCGGTCTGCAGCTCCTTGATGAGCTTGAGCACGTCGCGCGTGGTGCTGCGGAAGTTCTGGTCACCAGCGTTCTGTGCGGCGATGTCCTGATAGAAACCCGGGACGGTGATGATCCCGACTTTCAACGTTTTGCCATTGCGCGCGACGGTCTTGACCTCTTTGTGCGCGGCCTGCGCCTCGAGCGTCACTTTGTTGCGCGTGTATTCCAACACCTTCTCTTTCGAGCCCGGTGCGGCGCCAGCGGCCAATACCTGCAGGCGCACGCTCGTGCCCGCCTTGCCGCGGATGAGCTGGACGACGTCGTCCAGGCGCCAACCAATCACGTCAGTGAACGGACCGTCGTGTCCCTGCCCAACGCCCGTAATCCGGTCGTTGGTGTTCAATGTGCCGGCGACGGCAGCCGGGCCGCCCTCGAGCACGCTCATAATGGTGACGTAGTCATCCACCAACTGCAGCGACGCGCCGATGCCCTCATAGTTGAGACTCATCTGGATGCGATATTCCTCGGAGTTGCGCGGCGAGAAATAGCTCGAATGCGGGTCAAATGAGCGCGCGTACGCGTTCATGAGATTCTCGAACACATCTTCCGGGGTAATCTGGTCGACGCGCTTCAGGACGCGCTCATACCGTTTGCGCAGCAGGTCGGAAACTTCCGGCCATTGCTTGCCGGTCAACATGAGTGACAGCGCATCGTTCTTCACCCGCTTGCGCCACAGGTCCTGCATTTCCGCAGGTGTCGCCGGCCACGGCGCTTTGGTGCGGTCGAATTCGAAGGACTCATTGACCGTCCAGTCGGGCTCGGTCTTCAGCATCGCGAGCGCTGCGTCCATGCGCTCACGGTTGCGTTGTTGGAAGCGGTTGAAGATCAGATAGGCCGGCTCGACGTCGCCGGTGCGGATCATATCGTCGAATTTCATGCGGTAGGCAGAGAACTCGGCGATGTCACTCGCCAGGAAGTAACTGCGTTGGCCGTCCAGAAAGTCGAGGTAGCGCGTATAGACGAGCTCCGACATCTTGTCGTCGATCGGGGCGCGGCTGTAGTGGGCTTCTTCCAGGATCCTACCGATCTTGCGGGCGGTGGCGCGTTGCGCCTCGGTGGGAGCAATGGCTCCCGGTGGCAGGATCGAGGCGCTCGCCGGGGCTCGGGCGGATCCAACCATCGCAAGGGCCAGGATCGTCAGAGCCGAGGCGACAATCCAGCCGGATGACCGGCTAAAAGACTTTGACATCGTTACGACGCTCGTAAGTTCGGTAAACTTTGGGACAAGGCTAGAACGTGCGGACCACCTCAGCAAGCAGGAAACGCGCGAATCTGTCCGGCGCGAATTCGTTCGGGAACCATTATGCGTCCTTTGGGATTTCTACTGGCCATTGTCACAGGCTCCACGGTAGCGCTTTCGACAGGGCTGCTGCTCACTTGGGTGGTGATCCTCTTCCTTCCAGAGAATGAGGCTCAATTTGCTCCAGAGCACGGCCCGCTGCTGCGCGCCGTCGCTGTTTTCACACTGTTCGCCGCAGCTTCCGCGATTAGCTTCTACGGTGAAATGGCGTATCGATCTCGTTCATGGCGACTTGCGGCCCACTTTGCAACCGTCGCCATGTTCGGCGTGGCGGTCTGGATGTACTGGCCGAAGTAGGGATCAACCCGTCGAGATGGGAAGCCGGTGCCGGCCAGGGGCGGATTTCCGTGGCCGATCGACCATCACCCCACTGTCATAATACAGGGTCCAAGGTGGCGCGCGCTTGCCGCTCGTCACAAGATTGGCAGGCAGCGGCTTTCCCCAGGCTTTCTCAGAAGCGCTTTATAGCCGCGATCAAGATCGCCGGCGCGTCTGGCTAGCGTAAGTCGGGAGAGTCCCGGCCTGAGCGCAGCAAGGCCCACAGAGCCCGCGCGAGTGTGATCAGGACGAAAGGGCCCAGAGCCACGCACCAGAATATGAGGGATCCGTGGGCCAGCCCGGTGAAGTAGTCCGCCAGGAGCCTCGCAGGGCCGGTGCCCGCCGTGGGGTCCTGTGTGTGCGTATAGGGCCCCAGGATCCGATTACCGGCCATCCAGATCAGTAGCGGCAGCAACAGCAGCCCAGTGACGAGTGCAATTCCAAGAATCAGGAGCTCACGGCGCACCGGCCTGCCGGTCGGGCGCTCGGTGGTCCCGGAATCAGAAGCTTGCGCTGAAGGGTTGGCGGCCATGATGTAAGTGAGTGAGAACGCCGCTTGAACGGGCGGGCATAATAGCGTTCTCATGCAAAAAATCAGAGCAGCGGTTATCGGTGTCGGCTATCTCGGCCGATTTCATGCGCAAAAATATGCGCAGGCAGAGGGTTGCGAGCTCGTCGCCGTCGTCGATTCGCGTCAGGAGGCTCGCGAGAAGGTCGCGGCCGAAGTCGGCGCGCGAGCTTTGGCGGACTACCACGAGCTGCTCGGGAAGGTCGACGCGGTGAGCGTAGTCACGCCGACGCCGGCTCATTTTCCGATCGCTCGTGATTTCCTCAATGCCGGCGCTCACGTGCTGGTCGAGAAGCCCATCACCGAAACGGGAGTTGAAGCTCGCGAGCTGATTGAGCTTGCCGCCCGGAACAAGCGGGTGCTGCAGGTCGGGCATCTCGAGCGCTTCAATGCCGCGATCTTGGCAGCCGAGCCGCATCTGCGCTCGCCACGCTTCGTGGAGTGCCATCGTCTCGCTCCCTACCGGGAGCGTGGCACCGACGTGAATGTGGTGCTCGATCTCATGATCCATGACATCGACATTGTGCAGACGATTGTCGGCGCGCCGATCACGAGCATCGATGCTGTTGGAACACCAGTGTTTTCGGAGGAGATCGACATTGCTAACGCGCGCATCCGCTTTGCGAACGGTTGCGTGGCCAATGCGACGGCCTCGCGCGTGAGCCTCAAGACCGAGCGCAAGATGCGCGTGTTCGAGGACGACGCGTATCTGTCTCTGGATTTGCAACAAAAGATCCTGACCTTGATCCGCAAGCGCAACCCGTCCGAGCCGCCTGGTCCTTTGCCCGTGACGATCGAGGAGCAGAACCTTGATCAGGGTGATGCGCTTAAAGCCGAGATCGAATCGTTCCTCGACTGCATCCGCACGGGCCGTGCGCCAGTGGTTTCTGGTGAGGCGGGGCTCATGGCGTTGGAAACCGCCATGCGGATTACCGAGCAGGTGCGGCAGTCGCTAGCGGAGCGCCAGGCGCATGCCCGCACGGGTGAGAAGGGCTGAAGGGGGCGATACCGTGCCGAACGATCAGTTGCTTGCCGATCTGCGGACGCTGGTGGGTGACTGGGGCGTCGTAACGGGTGAGCCACTCCGCGCCCGGACCTACGATCCATTCGCTGGGGAAGTTCGCGCCGAAGTGTTGGTTCGGCCGCGGGATACGGCGCAGGTGTCGGCGGTCCTGCGTCTCTGTCACTCCCGGGGTCAGAAGGTCGTGCCGCATGGTGGGTGTACCGGACTGGTATACGGCGCTGCCGCGGGCGTGAATGACCTGATCCTGTCGTTGGAAGCGCTCAACCGGATCGAAAGCGTGGATGTGCCCGGGCGCACCATGCGCGTCGAGGCAGGCGTCACCCTGCAACGCGCGCAGGAGGAAGCCGAGCGCTTCGATCTCATGTTTCCGCTTGATCTGGGCGCACGCGGGAGTGCCACGATCGGCGGCAACATCGCGACCAATGCGGGCGGTATGCGCGTGGTGCGGTATGGGATGATGCGCAGCCTGGTGCTCGGTGTTGAAGCGGTGTTGGCCGATGGCACCGTGTTGGGCTCGCTGAACAGGATGTTGAAGAACAACGCCGGGTATGATTTGAAGCAATTGTTCATCGGGACCGAGGGGACCCTCGGCGTCGTGACTCGTGCCGACCTGCGCCTGGTGGCGCGTCCGCGCAGTTGTGGCACCGCCTTTGTGGCGTGCCCTGACTTCGACAGCTTGGTTCGCCTGCTCGGCTTGATGGATGCGGGGCTGGGCGGCCAGTTGAGTGCGTTTGAGGTGATGTGGCCGGACTTCTACGAGGTCACCACCACGCCGCCGGCCATCAATGCGGCAATCCTGCCGTACGGCCATGGGGTCTATGTGCTCATCGAGTCGTTGGGCGCCGATCCGGAATCGGACGCCGAGCGTCTCGAGCAGGCGCTCGGTGCGGCAATGGAGCAGGGGCTGGTCGCGGATGCGGTGATCGCCAAGTCCGATCTCGAACGACGAGCGATGTGGGCGCCACGGGAAGACGTGTTTCAAACACGGCGTTACGGTCCGGTCCACAATTTCGATGTGAGTCTCGGCATATCGGACATGCCGGGATATCTGGATGCGCTACGGCGTCAGTTGGCGCAGGCCGTGCCGGCCGCGCGTATGTACGTATTTGGCCATGTCGCCGATGGCAATCTCCACATCACAGTGTCTTCCGGCGAGGGGCACGAGGCGAGCTTCGAAATTGTCGAGCGCTGTGTGTACGAGCCGTTGCGCTCGATTTCCGGCTCCATATCGGCCGAGCATGGGATCGGGCTGGAGCGCAAGGCCTACTTAAGCATCTCGCGCTCGGCCGCCGAGATCGGCACCATGAGAGCGTTGAAAGCAGCGCTCGATCCGCGCGGGATTCTCAATCCGGGGAAGATTTTCGATGTCCAAACAGCCTGAGCACTTCCGGCGCGAGCCGCGTCCGGTCAGCGTCGCCGCGATCCAAATGAGCTGCGATTGGGATGCCGACGGCAATATTGCCAAGGCGGAGCAACTGGTGCGGCAAGCGGCCGCGGGCGGCGCGCAGATCATTCTGCTGCCGGAGTTGTTCGAGGCGCCGTATTTCTGTATCGAGCAGGATGTGCGGCACCTGCGCCTGGCGCGCAGTGTCGGCGAAAATCGCGCTGTGCGGCACTTCAGCGAGGTCGCGCGCGAGCTGGGTGTCGTGCTGCCGATCAGCTTCTTCGAGCACGCCGGACAGGCCTATTTCAACTCGATCGCCATCATCGATGCTGACGGCACGAATCTCGGTATCTATCGCAAGTCGCACATTCCAAACGGTCCGGGTTACCAGGAGAAGACTTACTTCAGCCCTGGCGACACGGGCTTCAAGGTATGGCAGACGCGGTTCGCGCGCATTGGCGTGGGCATCTGTTGGGATCAGTGGTTCCCGGAGACATCGCGTGCGATGGCGCTTCTTGGGGCGGAGATCCTGTTCTATCCGACGGCGATCGGCACTGAGCCGCCGCCAGCGTTGCCGGTCAATTCACGCGAGCATTGGCAGCGCACCCAGCAGGGGCAGGCGGCAGCCAACCTTACGCCATTGGTGGCTTCGAATCGCTATGGGCTGGAGCGCTCGGTGCAGAATCCCGACGGGCTGTATATCAATTTTTATGGGTCGTCGTTCATCGCTGACGGCACGGGGGCGAAGGTAGCCGAGGCGGGCGAAGAGGGCGACGCCGTGCTGACGGCATCGTTTGATCTCAACGCCGCGGCGGAGCTGCGAGACAACTGGTTCGTGTTTCGTGACCGGCGGCCGGAGCTTTATGGCCCGCTCCTCTCTCTCGATGGGAATGCACGGCGGTAATTGCTGCTTGCCCTACGCAGCGCTTCTCGTACTACCGCTACCGCGACCTTCGTGGAGGACCGCAAGCCGCCAAGCTCTTAGTGCTTGGCGATCCAGTCCAGCGCTTCCTTCAGCTCATTGACGAAGCGGGTGTATTCGTTCTTGCGTTGCACGTCGTCCGGAATGCGCAATAAGAACGACGGGTGTATTGTGACCCACAGGTGTGTGGTCGGCGTGAGTCGTGTTGGTGCGCCGCGCATTTGCGACACGGTCACCGGGTGACCGAGTAACGCGCGCGCGGAGGTTCCGCCGAGCGCCATCACGAGCTTAGGCGCGACGAGTCGCAGCTCTTCAGCGAGCCACCAGCCGCAGGCTTCGATCTCGCTTGCCGCCGGCTTGATGTGCAGGCGTCGCTTGCCGCGCGGCTCGAATTTGAAGTGTTTGACGGCGTTGCTGATGTAGACGGTCTGGCGACTCAGGCCCGCATCGTGCAGCGCACGATCCAGTACTGCACCTGCAGGCCCCACGAACGGGTGCCCTTGTAAGTCCTCCGAATCGCCCGGCGCTTCGCCGATCAGCATGAGCTTCGAGGGTGCGGCACCCTCACCGGGCACGCCTTGCGTCGCGGACTTCCACAGCCCGCATCTCTTACAATCGTTTACTGCATCCCGCAGCTCATCAATGGATTTGAGAGTGCGCGCTCCCGTGAGCGCATTCTCTTCGTCGGCTGATCGTACGCGCTTGCTGTGCGGCTCGATGTCTTCTGACTTCATCTAGTCTACCCAGGGGCGGTAGCGACACCGCCGGCTAATGTCCTTGCGATTGCTGGACTTGCCAGTGGCGCAGCAAGAGTTGTGCTCAAGCTGAGGCGATCGTCGTTTGCGGCAAAATGCCCGGATGCAAGGTCAAAGGCTAATGAGCAACACGCCTCGTAGTTCCCGCGCGTGTGGAAATTGCAAAGAAGCGGTTCTCGAGCTGCGCGCGCGCAGCACGCTGCTCTTCGGTGTACCGCCCATTCCTAGGCGTGACTCGCTGATACTCCTCCAGCAGAAGACAAGCGCGCTTGAGTTTGTAAGTTCGGAGGAAAGGGCAGACGCGCGCCAGCAACGTCAAAGCTTGGCGGCTGGTGATGTAGTAGGCGTAGCTCGGGGAATGGTGTTCCTGCGAGCGCACCTTTCCTGTAATGCGGCCAGCGCCGATGGCGGATCTGATATATGTCAGGAGCGGCAACTCAGTGCTACTGACGCTCACGACAGGTCGGCGATTTTCGCCTCGATGAGTTCTCGTGTTTTCATGACCATCGCGTTGTGGGAGCTGGTGAAGCTTGCGCTTGGATCAATGAATTATGGTCAAGAACGGGCGACAAGGAAGACGCAAAGATTGCGCGTTTATGAAGATTCGCCGACGACATTGAACTGAGCCGGCGGTTCCCGGCCTTTCGGCCGGGAACCTTCAGCTGGTGGAGGCGGGGGGACAGCACATCCGCGGCTTTCGCAGCGGGCTGGACTATGCCTTCATCCGCGACGCTCCAGTGAGCGTTACGGATGCGGAGCGTGTTATCCGGACGATCGAACCGTCCCGATCCTAGTGCCCGCCCCGGGCGCAGAGCGCCGTCGGCGAGTCTATGAGTCTCTACAGGGCAGGCCTGAAGTTGGCCTTCTTCCTACCCCTCGGCGTTGCCATGCCGCTCTCACATGAGAGAGCGCCGTCAGGTTTCACCGATGTGAGCTCCGTTTTCAGTCACTCCTTACGGTAGTGACGCGACCCATTGATCGAACCCCCGTCCGCAAGCGCTAGCCTACAAGATCTACGTACATAGCCAGTCATTGGTTCTCACGCCGCACTACCCGACGGGCAGGAAAAATACGACGCCAGCCACAGTAACTCTTAACGCTCCAGCCTGTCGCACGCTGGAGCGCGATCCTATGAACGCGTCCCCTGACTCAGATGCATAGGCACAAACTGTGTCAGAGGTCAGCCGAGATTAGGCGGCTAAGGCGTAGTTGTCGTCGTTGGCAACTATGATTTGCAATGTGATTAACGAGGGCACTGCACCTCGGTACGCCCTTGGAGATTCGCAAACCCACGTCGAAACCGGTCGCCCCCAATGGACGCGAGGAGTGTATCACAAAAGTTTCCTCTGAAGCTGGGACGGGTGGCCGTGTCAGCGCAGCCCGTAACCGAGTCCGTCAGCGGCATCTTTTATCGAATCGATCAGAACGTCATCCGCGAGAGATCGGTGAAGTAGCGGGTGCTCCGGCAGCACAGCGCGCCTCTCCGCGCGATCGGTGAGAGCCAGGGCGGGCTCCCCACCATTCATCGAGGAGGCATACAGGATCCCGTCGAGATCCGGAAAAGCCTCATACAGATCACACGCCCACCGACGTGCCCGCGCTCTGGAGCCAGAGTGAATTTCCATCGAGGCGCCTATCCGCGTAGCGAAGTCACCGGTCAGATCCAACAGCTCGAGCGGGAGGGCTAATTCAAACACCACGAGCCACGGCGATTGCGCCACACGGTCGATGCGGCGTGTGTGCTGGAAGAATTCCGCGAGGCATGTCTTCGCATCGGTGGCGGCGTAGTAGATCGATCTGTCCTGCAGCACAGGACTTCCGGTACCGTCGGGCACGTGATGGTCCCAGCGCGAATTTAATGGGCCGAAATGGCGGAATCCGTCCCAGCTCAGTGAGTACCGGCTGCGTGTGTAGTAAATGCGAGCCACGCGCGAGCCCGGCGCAAGCGTTCGAACGGCAGGAGTTAGGCGAGCGAGCGCGTCGGCGCCGGGGGGATTCGGGAACTTGGGCATCCTGCTTGGATTTATTCGAAGCCGCGTGCCAACAAGACGACGTGTTCGACCGATCGGCCGGTCAGCAACCAGTCCCGAGGACTTACCGGTTGCTCCTCGATCTCAAGGTCCGGGTTCGGCGCAAGAAACCACTCTGCGACATCGATCGCGCTGAGGTTCGTGGGTAACTCACGGAGCACCTCCGTGAGCCCTGGAAGGATTTTGCGACGCTCGAATTGGAATCGGGGCAGTCGCTTCTCCCCGTCGTATTCGACTCCATAGAGACTACCCGCACGCACCCTCTGACGGATTCGGCTCGGATCCACCTTGAGATACTTCGCGGCTTGGCTAGTGGTGAGACTGGTATCCAGGAGCGCCATGTAATCGGCAATGGACTGCGCGAGCGGGTCTGTGCGCACCCCTGTCTTCCAGCGCTCGGTGGAGAGTCCTACGGAACGCAGAGCGTCGATCTCGGTCATCGACAAGGCATGCGGAATGCTCGTGCCTTCAGAGGAACGGGCCCGCAGCGGTTCATTTTCCAGCAGCTGCCGCCGCGCTTGTTCGTAGAGCCCCGCAGGCACATCCAACGTGGCTGCCTCAACGGACGCAGCTTCATAGCGGTGAGTTTTGTCATCCTGAGGCATAGGCTTGTAGGTATTACCACTTTCTCCTGGTGGGAGATATCGGGAGCATAGCACAAGTGGCGTGATGGCTTAAGGTGCTCCCGATCGCAGTTCGCCGTTAGCTGTCGGTAGAGTGCGGTAGACTTCGCCGAAACGTAATCCTTATAGATTAGTGACTTAGACCAAGATATGGCGCTTCCTTAGTCGTGGTGATCCATCGTAGGGACAACGGCATGTACTCTTTGGACCGGCGGTCTTCCCTTGCCTGACGAGGGAAGCCGGCGCTATTTCAAGTAAGTGGAGCCGCCGATACTAAAGAGGTGGTCTCGGAATTTCGGACACGGGTATAAGTGGATTTCTGTCCGGGCCTAACCGGAGAGAAGCCCATGCGAAAGCCAAGACGTAACCATTCCGCGAAGTTCAAGGCGCAAGTGGCACTGGAGGCGATCCGCGGGGAAAAGACGGTTGCGGAGATTGCCGCGCATCACGAGGTGCATTCCACTCAGGTGACGAGCTGGAAAAACAGAGGTGTTGGAGAAACTGCACCTCGAGGCCCGGTTCTTCGGAGCGCGCAAGATCACAGCTCAATTGCGGCGTGAGGGTCAACCGGTGGGGCGGCGGCATGTGCGCACCCTGATGCGAACGATGGGAATCCAAGCGCTGTACCGCCGGCCGCGCACGAGCATTCCGGCACGCGGAGCGACGATCTACTCGTATCTGCTGGAGAACATGGTCATCGAGCGACCCGACCAGGTGTGGTCGTCGGATCTGACGTATCTCCCGATGGCCCATGGATTCCTGTACCTGATGGCGATCCTGGACATTGCCAGCCGCAAGGTTCTGGCCTGGCGCTTGTCGAATACGATGGAGGCGGGCTTCTGCGTGCAGGCGCTTGAGCAGGCTCTCAGGAGGTTCGGGCCACCGGAGATTTTCAACACGGACCAGGGATCGCAGTTTACCAGTGAGGACTGGACGACACCGCTGAAGGCGGCCGGAGTTGCGATCCGCATGGATGGCAAGGGTCGTTGGATCGACAACATCTTCATCGAGCGGCTGTGGCGCAGCGTGAAGTACGAAGAAGTTTACTTGCATGCCTACGCCTCCGGCTCCGAGGCACGCCGTCGCCTGACGCAGTACTTCAGCTTCTACAATGGCCGTCGCGTCCACGAGGCTCTCAACTATGCCACGCCTGATGAGATGTATCTCGGGATGCCCTGCGTCATGCCACGAGCAGCATAATCAGACCCCTAACATAACAGGAACTAAAGCAGGAGCTTCTCCCGCCCCCTTCGGGGGACGGGAGACTGAGCTACGGGGAAGAGGGATTGACGAGAGTCGAAAAGAGAGACAGGATCGATAGCAACCGCTCGGACAGATCCACTTATCTCGATCAGAAATCTGTCCTAAGAACCGGAGCCACCCCTGAAATCGCAATGCGCGTTATGAACGTTAGGAGTGATATTTCCTCGCAGAGAAGCGTGATTCTTGGGAGAGGTCTCCTTCAAATATGGCCCACAATTGCATTTCAGGACGTCTATATGACGAACCTGCCATGCAAGGAATTATTGGGTCATGATCGCAAGAATACTCGCCGAGCTCATTCCGCCTTCCCTCGAGCTCATGATGAGAGAAGTGTCGCCGCAGCACATTCTGGCGACTCTGTCCCTGCTTCAGCTCGTGAGCATGTCTATGCTCTCGGAAAGGGTGCTGTCCAAGTCGGCGTCTTATTCCATTGAGTACCAACTTCTGGTGCTATTCTCACTCTGGTCGTTTGCGTGCTTGTCGATTTTGCTGTGGCTCTTCGGCTGGATCGTCTTGCAGGCCTGCGGTGCGCGATAGGGGCTGCCAATGGCTACCATTCAGAAGCGCTTTTGAACGCGGATGCTCATCATGCGTTTGACAGCAAAACCGCTCAATAGATCGTAGCTCTGGTTAATCGCAACATCGCTCAAAACTGGTAGTGACTGATCGAACACGTTGCGGACCATCACAGATATGACAATTCCCTCGAGCATGCCTCCGGTATAGGGCGGCGTGGAGTATTGTACTTGGAGATCCAACGGCGCCCAGGCAGATACGGAGCGTATAGGTGTTGTGGATTGATCGGTGAAGCCGCTGAGGTAGTGAACCAATAAAGCAAATTCCGCGTGCCCTTGTGCAAGAGACAAACGACTGAATAATTGCAGGGGTGCTGGGCTGTCCTGTGTTCGCAAGAGCGACACTTCCGGGGCCTGTGGAGTAATCTTTTCCCGGTACTTGAGATAGTAGGCGCCGCGGAAGTCGAGCTCGACGTATCCTCCTGTGAATGAGGTGCGCCACTTGCTGTGTATATCAGCGCCTTCGGTCGAGAGCGAGTCGAAGTTCTTCAGCGTGATGTCGACTAGGGCGATGGGCTTGGTGAGGCAATCAGACAATATGCCGTGAAATTGGCTGCTGCCGCACAATGTCGCAAGTTCTGAGGAAGTGAGGTCGCGTGTGATGATCGATGCATAGCTGGGATCGGCCAGTTGGACCTGGGAGAAGTCGATGCGCTCCACTCGGTCGTAGAAGTGGATTCTGAAGATGCTCGCCTCCGTGTTGAAATACGAGGTATTTGAGAGGCTCCAATTAAAGCGGACGCCAAGGTCTTCATTGGTGGCAGTCGCTCCAATGAGGTTCGGGTTATTTCCAGACTCGATCAACACGGTGTTTTGCCCAGAGGGAGACTGTGAGTCGGCGGCCTGTCCTAATACGATTGCGTTTCGGGTCGCGTCTAGATCCGGTAGAACGGGTGCCTGGAACGCTCGTCCCGCGCTTGCAAAGAGCTCAAGCCCTGATAGCGGCGACCATCGAAGCCAGTACTGCGGCATGAAATGACCTTCGAAGTCGCTGTAGCTCTCGCGCCGCCCCGCCGCAGCCAGCTCCAGCGACCGTAACCCGGGGAGGGACCAGTCTTTTCCCAATAGGGGAATGTGCAATTCCGCGAATCTCGCTGTGGCGGTTCGACGGTACCGCTGTGCTGCTCCTGGGGTGCTGCCACTGTCTGAGTTTTGCTGTGTCTGCCAGCGCCGCTCGCCGCCAATGAGTGCCCGGAGATCGCCACTCGGCAGAGTCACGATGGCCTTGTCAAGTTTCGCATCCAGCTGATCGGTGCGCGCGTAGGATGTAAACCAGGTCGGAATGATCCCTACCGCAGAGACCGGTTCAGTCGTTCCATCCGCTAATTCCACGGAGCCCGCCGGCCAACTCCACTGCCTTTGGGTCTCGGTAGCTCGGTCGACGCCCAACGACAGCACGCCATCTGTACCGACGGCAGTTTGCAGCTCCGATGCGACGTATGTCATCTGCACTGATACGCCGGCCATCTGCTTGAGGCGGGAATTTGGCAGTACTGGCGCCAACGCCAGATCATATTGTTCGGTTGAGTGTCGGTGTGTGTAGAACGCCTCGGTGGTGAATTGCATCTCATGGGGCAGGTCCTCTCGAACACGCGCGTACATGCCAACATGATCCTTCCCCGGCACCTGATTCACGACATCTTGCGGGAACGTCAGGTCTCGTCCCCGCCAGGGGCTCGCGCGATTGTACTCCAGCGTCTCTAACGCAAGGCCGGATCCCAAGTCTCTACTTGCGATCTGGTTCACTTCTACTTGTTGAAAACGTGTACCCACTCCTTCGTCTAGATGAAGACTGAGTTGAGGGGACTGAGGTTCCGATAGCGTGACGATGTTGACGACTCCGCCGACCGCGTCCGCACCGAATTGGGCTGTCACTCCGCCGAGCACGATCTCCACGCGCTCCACCGCTGCGAAGGGGACAACAGACAAGTCCTGAAAGGCTCCCAGCGATCCTGAGTTCGGAAGTCGGTGACCGTTCACGAGAATCAGGCTTCCGGTGGGTCCTTGACCCCGCAAGTTCACTGCGATCCCGAGTCCTGAGTTGCCTTCGGCACGAGCCGTAAGGGGCGTGCCGCCCAGCTCGGGGAGCGCGGCGACCAGCTCCGCTGTCGTGCCAATCCCCATATCAAGGAGATCGCTACGCGAAATGACCCTTACATTGGGGGTCGGTGGCGCAGTCCCATGAATATACGATCCCGGGACTACCACCGTGGACGGTGGCGTAGGTTGCGTTGGTGTGGCGACTGACGCCCTCCGGCCCGCTGATTCTGCAGCGCCATCCGATGTTGGTTCGGTGGGCTTTGGGCAGCGCGTGACCGTGACCGACTGTCCGGAGGACGTCCAGGTCGCGCAGAGGGAAGTACCTTCGAGGAGCCGCGTCATTGCTCCTCGAGGCTCCAGCCAGCCATCCAGCCCGGAACTGTAGGATCCCTGTACCTCCGGCTTGGAGAATTGCACACTGATGCGAGATTGATCCCAGAATGCCAACAGAGCCTGTTGAGTGGGTCCCGGCGGAATCTCGAACTGCAGCCGGTCTTGCGCTTCCGCCGCCGCAACTATGGACGGTGCGACCGATGATAGTAGCAGCATGATCGACATTACCTGAGAAGCCCGTCGCAATAGTTCCCCTGCCGCACCAGATCGGCTGTGCATGCTTAGTCTTTCCCCGTGAGTTGAATCGGTTGTTGTTCAGCGCGGTTTTCGTTCTGCGTAGAGCCGAATCGTGCTTTTGTCGGCGCCCCTCTCGATCTCGTAACGCACGTGGCGCGGACGCAGCGATTCGGCAAACTCCTTGGGCGCGTGGGCATCAACGGGACCGCTTACATCCATCTTTGAGATCGACGGATCGACGATCACGATCGAGATCTCGTTGTACTGGTTAAATTGCGCTACCGCTTGCTCCAGGGTTCCGCTCAGGTAGAGCCATCCGCGGCTCCATGCTAACTCGCGCTGGATTTCGGAACGATCTCGATCCGCGACATGTACTGTCCCGGCAGAGATGACTGCGGCTTGCCCAGCGTGGGCGATGTTTGATCGCCTCAGGAGGCGGCTTAACCCAAAAAGATTCGCCTGGTCAATGTCCACCGAGCCTTCCTCGACGGTGATTTTCATTTCCCCCGACGGCTCACGGCTCGCGGCAAATTGGGTGCCGGTGGCGCGAACAACCCAATTGTCAATTTCGACGAGCAAGGGGCGGGAGTCTCCACGTTTGACGTGGACGAGAATCTCGCCACGCTCGAGAGCGATCTCCCGCGCGTGAGGACCCATGTGCACGCGCGCGGCCGCACTCTTACCGTTCAAATAGAGCTCACTTCCGTCACTGAGGGTGTAACTGGTGTGGGCGCCGTCGTACGGAATCCAGGTAACCGGGGCCTCTCGTGCTCCCAACATTTGCCGGCCGATCAACGCTATGGCGCTGATCGCCAAGATGCATGCGATGCGAATGGCCCACCACTCAAACTTGCCTCTGAGATCACGACGCCGGTGGGCGCGTTGCGCTACCTCGGCAATCTCGTTCAGTAGTGCTTCTGGAGTTGAGGGTTCTCCCTGCCGGAGCAAGGCGACTGCGTGTTCGAGTCTGTCCCAATAACGGCTGGCGTTCTCGTATGCCAATCGATTGCTCGGATCGTGGCGCAGCCACGCCTGAAACTCCGCGCCCATGAGCTCGGCCTTTGCGGAGGATCTCATGACCACGACCCACTCCATCGCAACATCCATCGCGTCGTTACTACTCATGGCCTCTCCCCTCGCGTTGTAGTAGTTTCTTGACTCTGCGAACCAGTGAATCCTGGGGAAGGACGCCGCAGATGATCTTCAGGTACTTAAGGGCGTTAGCGCCTCGCTTTTTCGCGCTGTCGTGTGTCAAATTTAACTCCAGCGCAGTCTCCTCGATCGTAAATCCATATACCCGAATGTAGACAAGCGGTTCGCGCCATGACTGCGGCAATTCCGCGAGGAGCTCGATCGCCTGTTCACGCCTCTCGAGCTGCTCTTCTGGTGGGGGGGTATTGTCCGGTACGCTCTCGTAGTCATCCGGGAGAGAGCTCGCAATAGCCGCCCTCAAATCGTTGATCCGGTTGAGCACGGCTTGGCGGGTATATGCTTTAGGGTGCCGCAATCCTTCTAAGTCCTCGACGCTCCAGCCCACCATCCTGTGATACACGTCCTGAACAGCCTCATCGCAGATCACGGCATCGTCCTCATGACTGTAGGCGAATCGTCGCAAGCCTTGCCAGTTGATGTGTTCCTTCAGCCATCGGTCTTGGGCAGCAAGCTCTCGCAACTGTTCTGCCGTCGGTCCTCTGCGCTTCGGCAGCGGCGACCGACCAGCATCGTCTTCTTGTTTCGACATTAGTTTGTTGGCCTAATAAACGATAGTTAGACATGGCCTGTTTCGCTCCCTAGGATCCGTGGCGCCACTCATCCGATGCCCCATACAACCGTCATTTGGGGCCCTCCACCCTCATCGCGCCCTATAGACGGTCCAAAGTTGAAAACAGGGCCACGAACACAAAAAAATGTGTATCGAACTCCTAAAGGAATTGGCGGGGATCTCAGTGAGAGATCTGGGCTGAAGGTACCGTCGGCGGCCGGTGGCAAGCCTTGCAGCGAATGCAAAGACAGGCGAGGAGGCCGGTTGCTTTTGCCGCCCGTCGGCGACTGTCAGTTAGATAGAAAAACGGGGCGAGGAATTGTGGAAACGTACGGTGCGTTCACCAAAAGTGCCCGCGAGTAGGTGTCTGAGTCATTCTGCGCCAGAGGCACAGTAAACAAAGATCATGATGGCAATGGCGCTTATGAGCGGCCACCAACAGGAAAGCCAAGCCCGTGCATAGATCCACCGATAGCCGCGGAACCAACGAGACCTGGGTAGCGCGCCTTCTCGCCGGATAGGACTCTTTGAATTTCCCGACTTGGCCCAGGCGCCCCGTACTTTGGCGTATGCCGCGCGATGGGCGGCGCTTGCCTGAAACCAGTTATCAAATTCCGGCCAGACATCATCGAGGCGTTCAGCGGCTTCCAGTTCGATCAGCCACCGTGTTGCCTCGGACAGAACTTCACGAGAACTCATGGGCCGCTCCATACAGTCCGATGTAAGCCCTTACGTGCCACGAGTGGGGGGCCGCCGTGGCGGCGCCCCCCTGGGCAAGTCAACTCAACAACTGAGGCAATACCGATCAAATGGCGGTGGAGATGCCTCGAACCACGGATACAGAATCGTCGATCCTCGAGTCATTTCCGACGCTTTTCCAAGCGGAAATATTTCATAGGCAGGGGCCTGCGCAGTCTTTTCCTGTTCTTCGTCCATTTGCGTCTCCATCCTGTGAGGTTGATAGGTGGATCGGCACGCCATTTATTGCACCGTCTGGAATGAAAGTAACGCCGCGCCGCAAACAAAAAAGATACGACAGCGGTCGAAGTCGCAGTTGGCTCGCTTGCGGCGACGCTGAAGTCCCATGGATGGCTCGGCACTACGAAGGGTGATAACTGTTATTTATATGGCAACGTTTTCCATTTTACAACTAGAAAGTGATATTTTAGGTACATAAACCGCAAGCAGTCGGATTGGTCAACTCTGCCGGAGCCTGTGATAATGGGACCGCGATCAAGGACAACACCAGAAACCGAACCGGATCCGATGCTCCCCGAACAGTTTGAGTTCGCTCTCGCCGCTACTCAGATACGCACGCCCGAGCTCATAGCGGCATGTAGAGCCGTTCTGGTGGACAAGGCGCCAGGTAAGGAAGTCGCGAAGAGGTATGGCATCGAGCCATCGAGCATATATCGCGCGACGGGGATCATTAACGAAAAGTGGCAGGAAGCCTGCGCTACGCAAGGATGGGACTACATTTCCGTCGCAGTCCCGCAGTCTCTGACACCTCTGGTGTTGGGCTTCCAACGACTGCTTTTGAACAGCACCGAGAAGAAAACCAAGCGCGGCGCTCGCGGAAAAAAGAAATGATATTCAGTCACCCGCTGCTCACAGCGCGGGCGGGCGGCTTCTAGGCGGGCGACTACAGACTTGGGTGAGCAAGTCGCCGACAATCTCACCGCCGCATCCGCGCCAACCGCTGCTTATCCCGCTGCCAATCGCGATCCTTCTCCACCGCACGCTTGTCGTACTGCTTCTTTCCCTTAGCAACCCCAATCTGCAATTTGGCGCGCCCATGGTTCCAGTGGAGGTCGAGCGGCACGAGCGTGTACCCCTCGCGCTCCACCGAAGCGCCGAGGTCACTTAGCTCTTTCGCGCTCAGCAGAAGTTTGCGCGTCCGGATCGGATCGGCAACCACGTGCGAAGACGCAGAGTTCAGCGGCGAGATATGCGCCCCGAACAGGAAGGCCTCGCCGTTCTTCACGTAGACGTACGATTCCTTCAGCTGCGCACGCCCGGCGCGCATCGATTTGACTTCCCAGCCTTGCAGGACGAGGCCGGCCTCGTAGCGCTCTTCAATGAAATAGTCGAAGCGCGCCTTGCGGTTCTCGGCGATCAGGCGAGGGGTTTCAGAAGCAGGTTTGGCCATGGGCTATCAGGTGGCGGGGAGGTCCGCCGCCAGTCGAAATGTTTTGCTGTGCGATTTTGGTGAGCGATTGTACTCCGATACAATTGAGGCACCATGCGAGAGGTCAAGCACTCGGCGCTCGTGGGCAAGCCGCCGAGCCTGTTGTTCACGCTCATCAACGATATTGAAAGTTATCCACAGTTCCTGCCGTGGTGTACCCACGCCAAGGTGCTGTCGCGCTCGGACCGCGAGATCGTCGCGACTATTGGCGTAAAGCGCGGGCCACTGCAAAGTGAGTTCACCACGCGCAATGAGCTGGAGTCCGACCGCCGAATCGTGATGCATCTGGTGAGCGGTCCTTTCCGCATGCTCGAAGGGGAGTGGCTGTTGACCCCGATCGGCACCGACGGATGCCGCGCCGAGCTGGGCATGCGCTTTGCCTTTAAAAACTCGCTTTCCGCCATGCTCTTCGAGCAAAAATTCGCGGAAACCGCCGCGTCGCTGGTGGACGCCTTCGTCGCCCGCGCACGATCGACGCCGTAAAATGAGGGGGCTGCGATGGCCGGTACGAAGCGATGCGTAGTGGCTTACGCAACGCGTGATCATCAGTACTTGTGGACTGTCGACCTACCGACCGAGGGAACCGTCGCCGACGCCATTAAAACGGCCCGCGGGTTTGCCGCTGATACCCGGGCCACGCGCGGTACGCACGGAGAAGTAGAGCAGATTCCCTGGGAGACGGCCCCAGTGGGCATCTTTGGTGAGCCTTGCGATCGTCAAGCCGTTCCCGATGATGGTGACCGTATCGAAATCTACCGGCCACTCCAGAGCGATCCCAAGGAACGCCGCCGCGAACAAGTGCGGAAAGACCGCCGCTCGAAGCAGCGCTAAAGGTGGCTGGCCGCGACCCCACCCAGGCGATTAACGCACAGTCGCGGCTCAAATTTCCTCTGGCGAGGCGCGTCAGATCTTCGGGAACTTCGCGATCGGAGCGCCCTCATCCGGCGCCATCGGCGGCGATTCGGGCACGTTGTCCCGCACGAAATGCTCGACCTTGTCTTCCTTGAAGAAGACAGTCACGTGACGCTCTTCAGGGCGCCGCAGTCGGCCCCTCTTGAAGTAGTACAGGTAGTCCCAGCGCTCTTTGTCGAACGCATCCGGCACCATCGGGGTACCCAGCAGGTAACGCACTTGGTTGCGGGTCATGCCGACCTGGAGCTGGTCGACGGTGCGCCCCTCCAGATAGTTACCCTGCTGAATGTTCATCCTGTAGACACACCCGGAGAGCAGGGTGCCGGCAGCCACCAGGCCGAGAGCCAAACCGCGCAAGATCGATCGATTCACTGGAGAATTCTTCCTCGCTGGCCGCATGCAGGTGCAATGAGACATACTATTAAGCGTATCTGTTTGGCGCATAATACCTGATCGTGAGCCGCCGCAGCCCCAAGAGCGCGGCCAGACCCTCTGGAGACCCCCGTGGAAGGCAAGGACCTTCGAAAAGCCGGTCTGAAGGTGACGCTACCGCGGTTGAAGATTCTCGAGATTCTCGAGAGCACCACTACCGCGCGCCATCTTTCAGCCGAAGACATCTACCGCACGCTCCTCGAGTCGAACGAGGACATCGGACTCGCCACCGTTTACCGCGTCCTCACGCAGTTCGAGGCGGCGGGTCTGGTGACACGCCATCATTTCGAGGATGGCATGGCGGTCTTCGAGCTCAATCAGGGCACCCACCACGATCACATCGTGTGTCTAGACTGCGGCCGCGTTGAAGAGTTCGTTGACGCCGGCATCGAGGAGCGCCAGAACACCGTGGCCCAGCGGCTGGGGTTCGCGATTCGCGACCACTCGCTGATCATGTACGGCAACTGCCGGCGCGTGGATTGCGAGTTCCGGGGCACCAACAAGAAGAATAGCTAGGCGGGATTCGCCGCGCCGACCTACCGCCACGTCGGCGCCACCTGCTGCCGCGAGCCCACCGGTGCGGCGGCGGCGTACCGATCCTAACGCCGTTTCGATACCGCAGGCCGGGGCTGCTTCTGCGTATCTCCGGTCGACCCCTCGGCCGCGACTTTCAGCATCTCTTTCGCATGCTCGCGCGCCTTCGTCGTGACTTCGACGCCGCCGAGCATGCGCGCCAGCTCTTCCACGCGATCACCGGTCGAAAGCTCTGTGAGTGCGGTGCGCGTCGTACGCCCATCCGTCAGCTTCGTCACGCGCAAGTGGTGATGCCCCTGAGACGCCACCTGCGGAAGGTGTGTCACGCACAACACCTGCCCGCGCGACCCGAGAGACCGAAGCTCTCGCCCGACAATCTCGGCGATGGCGCCGCCGATGCCGGAATCGACCTCGTCAAACACCATACAGCGAGTCTCGCGCGCCGCACACGAGACCTGCACGGCGAGCGAGAGACGTGACAACTCGCCACCCGAGGCCACCTTTGCCAAGGCACGCAAGGGTTGCCCGGGATTCGCAGTGACACGGAATTCGATTTGATCAATCCCATGCTGCGCAGGGTCGGCGTTACCGTCCTGAGTCACCTCAACCTGGAAACGCCCACCCGACATGCCCAATGTCTGCATGCGGGTTGTGATGTCTTTGGCTAGCGCCCGGCCCGCCGTGACACGGCGCGCCGACAGCTGTTGTGCCTGAGTGCGATAGCTCTCGAGGGCTGCCGCCAGGTCTTTGCGGAGCACCGCCAAATCGAGCTCCGCGCGCTCCAGGCCCTCCAGCTCGGTGCCGAGTTGTGCCGCACGCTCCACGATCTCTTCCGGCTTGACGCGATTCTTGCGCGCCAGCTCCTCTATCGCAGACAGGCGCCGCTCAACCTCATCCTGCCGCGCGGAGTCCATATCAAGGCTCTCGCGGTAGTGCTCCAACGAGCGTGCCGCCTCGGTGATCTGGATCGACGCTTCCTCGAGAATCGGCACAACGGAGGCGATCTTCGGATCAACAGCGGCGAGGCCACGCAGCGCTTGCAGTGCACGGCTTACCCCGGCGTGCGCACTGCCTTCCTCGTTCTCAAACAGTTGTTGAAGAGCCGCCTGCGCACCCTCCGCGAGACGTCCGCGGTTCGACAGCCGGGCGCGCTCTTCTGTGAGGCTCGCGATCTCGCCGTCCTTCAACTGCAGCGCGTTGAGCTCGGTGACCTGATAGCGCAGCAGCTCGAGTTTCGCGTCGCGATCGCGCGCTTTCGTTTCGAGCTCCAGCGTTCTGTTGAGGATCTCGTGCCAGACGCGGTGGGCGATGCCTACTTGCGCCACGAGCGTGTCGTGTTTGCCGTAGCCGTCGAGCAGCTCGCGTTGCGCGGCGTTTCGCATCAAAGACTGGAATTCATGCTGCCCATGAATGTCGATCAGGATGTTGCCCGCTTCACGCAGCAGCTGCAGTGGTACCGACTGTCCATTCAGGTAGGCGCGTGAGCGGCCGTCGGCCGCCACGACGCGGCGAATGATGAGGTCCTCGCCACCGCTCAGGGATTGCTCTTCGAGCCACTGTTTGAGCTCGCGTGGGGCCTGTGCGAGATCGAATGTCCCCGAAATCTCCGCGCGCTCCGAGCCGTGTCGAACGACCTCGGATCCCGCACGACCGCCGGCGAGTAATTGCAGCGCGTCGACCAGGATTGACTTGCCCGCGCCGGTCTCGCCGGTGAGGACTGTCAATCCAGGGCGCAACTCGAGCTCAATGGCATCGATGATCGCAAAGTCACGAATCTGTAGATGAGTGAGCATGTTTTCCTACAGCGAGCGCCAGAGTTGGAGTCTGGCTGACCAGTGATCGCCTACTGCGGCCGCCCCTCAGCGGCAGATTTCGGCGATCGTTTCCCTTACATAGTATCGACTATGCGCGGGAAACGATCGCCGAAATCTGCTCGCTGAGGGTCGCCCTCGCTACGGCGATCACTGATCAGCCAGACTCCAGTGCCGCGTCATCGTTCCACGCTACCGCGGCCCCAATGCAGTTTTGAACGCAACAGCTTGTAATAGTCGTGGCCCGGCGGATGCAACAGCGTGACGCTTTCGGCGGCCGCCTTCACCTGCAGCCGCTCGCTCGCTTCAATGCACCCGAGAATCCGTCCGTCACAGGTCACCTCGGCGCGTGTTTCCGGATACTCGAGCAGTTCCACCTCGACGACCGACCGGCCCGAGATCACGATCGGGCGATCGGACAGAGTGTGTGGGCAGATCGGCGCCATCACAATGACGTCGAGGTGCGGCTCAACGATCGGTCCGCTGCACGACAGCGTGTAGGCGGTCGACCCGGTCGCGCTCGATACGATGATACCGTCGCCCGCGTGCGTGTTGACATATCTCCCGTTGACCCGGGTCTCAAAGTCCAGCATGCGGCCGGTGGTCAGCTTCTGTAACACCACATCGTTGAGAGCCAACCCCTCGGCGATCGTGCCATCGGCTTTATAGAGACAGGCGGACAGCAACGGCCGTTTGTCGGCCTCCAGACGCCCGGCGATGGCGTCGTCGACGCAAGGGATCATGTCCTGCGGCAGAACGTCCGTCAGAAACCCGAGGCGACCGCGGTTTATCCCAAGCAGAGGAACGTTATCGCGCGCTACGAGTCCGGCAGCGTAGAGGAGGGTGCCATCGCCACCGATGGCGATGATCAAGTCGATCCGCTTACCGATCTCGCGCTCCGGCGCACGCTCCACGCCGTGAACATCGCTCGGGAGATCGGCATCTGCGCTGACCAGTACCTGGATCTTGCGCGCCTGCAAGTGGGGCAACAGCGTGTTCACGGACTCCGCGACACGCGGATCCGTAAAACGACCGACCAGTGCACATGCGCGGACGGGGAAAGCCATCAGGAATCTCGACTGAGCACCTCGCGGCCGTGCGAGGCGGCGCCTTTGTAGCATGGGGGGTGTAAGAGGGCCATCCGAGCGGCGACAGGCGCCAGAATTTTGCGGCGCGCGGCCAACTACGAGCTTACGGGGCGCGGCTGACTACGACCTCCGGCGGCCCCCGACGAGCAGTGGAACGCGCGCCCGTAAAGGGCGCCAGCCGCGCGGTAAGCGACTACTGGCTTTTTCGGCCCACAATGTGCATTGTGGGCGGCAGGGCGATACGTATGGTGCCTATGGCGCACGAAAGTCGGGACGAGGCGCTGAGCGAGCGCGCTCAACACCTCCTGCGAATTCTGATCGAAAGCTACATCCGGGACGGGCAGCCGGTAGGCTCGCGCGTCCTCTCTCGTGAGTCCGGATTGCAGCTGAGCTCCGCGACCATCCGCAACGTGATGGCCGACCTGGAGGAGCTGGGCTTCGTGTCCTCCCCGCACACCTCGGCCGGCCGCATTCCCACGGACAAGGGCTATCGCTTCTTCGTCGACACCTTGTTGCAGATACAGCCGCTGGAAGAGGCGGCGACCGCGGAAATCAGGCGTCAATTCGAAACCAACCGCGACAGCTCCAAAGACCTGATCGCGATCGCCTCACAGTTTCTCTCGAGTGTGACCCGCCTCGCCGGCGTGGTGACGCTACCGCGAACCCAACAAGCCTCCATTACTCAAATCGAATTTGTCGGGCTCGCCGAGAACCGTGTGCTCGTGGTGCTCGTGTTCAACGACCGCGAAGTGCAGAACCGCATCATTCAGCTCGAGCGCTACTACTCGCCGGATGAGCTCAAGCGGGCCTCGAACTTCCTGAACGAGCAATTCCGCGGGCGCGGTCTGGCGCAGGCGCGCCAGGAGATTCTGCGCCAGTTGTCGGAGACGCAGGCGCACCTGAATCAGGTGATGCTGGATGCCATTTCGGTGGCGCAGCACGTGTTCGAGTCCGACGACCAGGATCAGCTCGGGTACGTCATCAAGGGCGAGACCAATTTGATGGGGATGGCCGAGCTTACGAATGTGGAGAAGCTGCGCCGCCTGTTCGAGGCGTTCAACGAGAAGCGCGACTTCCTGCACCTGCTCGACCAGAGTCTCAAGGCCGAGGGCGTGCAGATTTTCATCGGCCACGAGTCCGGCTATCAGATTCTTGACGATTGCAGTGTCGTGACGTCCCCTTACACCGCCGGAGACGCGGTCGTGGGAGTCCTGGGGGTCATCGGACCTACTCGCATGGCTTATGAGCGGGTGATTCCCATCGTCGACATGACGGCGAAACTTCTCGGCGCCGCCTTGAATTCGCGCCGCTAAAGCCCCACCGACCGACGAAGTCAAAAATGCGCTGAAACGGCGTAGGTCCCTCCGGGCCGGGGTCGATTTCTGCAGTCGTTAAAGAGATTCATGCGGAGGTTTGGAATGAGTACGGATGAAGCGGCCGGATCCGACCGGCAATCGGCCGGCGAACAGACCGCGGTGCTACCCGAGACGGCGTCTCAGCTGGTCGAGCTCGAGCGCCTGCAGCAGGCTCTGGGTGAGGCCGAGGAGCGCGCCAAGAGCCATTGGGAGCAGTATCTGCGCGCCGTCGCGGATCTCGACAACGTCCGCAAGCGGGCGCAGCGGGATATCGAAGCAGCCAATCGCTATGGGCTGGAGAAGTTCGCCCAGGAACTGCTGCCCGTCCGCGACAGCCTCGAGCTTGCCGTGCAAAACGCCGAGAAAGCATCGGACATCCGTAGTCTCAAGCAGGGCCAGGACGCCACGCTCCAGCTCCTCGTGAAGGCACTGGAAAAGCTCGGTATCGTGACCATCAATCCGGTAGGGGAGCCCTTCGACCCGTCGCGTCACGAGGCGATGCTTGCGCAGCCCTCGAACACCGCCGAGCCGAATTCGGTCCTTCAGGTGGTGCAGCCGGGGTATGAGCTCAACGGACGCCTGCTGCGACCAGCGCGGGTGATCGTGTCGAAGGCCCCGTAAGACGGACCGCGGATCGGACCGTTGTGCAACGAGACGGCCTTGAATCGCTCGGCACCCTCCCCAAAAAGAGGAGCCAGGTGTCCCTATTTAGTAAGAGACTGTCCGGGCGCGGCCCCGTAATGGCCGAAGCCTGTAGATAGCAGATAACAGCATTGTTGGCGGAGTAACCCTATGGCAAAGGTAATCGGCATTGACCTCGGCACGACCAACTCGTGCGTGGCCATCATGGAGGGCGGCAAGCCCCGAGTGATCGAGAATAGTGAGGGTGATCGAACCACTCCCTCGATCGTTGCGTTCACCAAAGACAACGAGGTGCTCGTGGGCCAGCCCGCGAAGCGCCAGGCGGTCACCAATCCGCAGAACACGTTGTTCGCCGTGAAGCGCCTCATTGGCCGTAAGTTCGAGGACGAGGTGGTGCAGCGGGACATCAAGATGGTCCCGTACAAGATCGCCAAAGCCGATAACGGCGACGCCTGGGTCGAGGTGCAGGGCAAGAAGATGGCCCCGCCGGAGATCTCCGCGCGCGTCCTCATGAAGATGAAGAAGACCGCCGAGGATTATCTCGGCGAGCCGGTGACGGAAGCGGTCATTACCGTTCCGGCGTACTTCAACGATTCCCAGCGCCAGGCGACCAAGGATGCCGGCCGCATTGCCGGCCTCGAAGTCAAACGCATCATCAACGAGCCCACGGCGGCCGCATTGGCCTATGGCGAGGACAAGCAGGGCGGTGATCGCAAGATCGCCGTGTATGACCTGGGTGGCGGCACGTTCGACGTCTCCATCATCGAGATCGCCGCGGTCGATGGCGAGCGTCAGTTCGAGGTGCTCTCGACGAACGGCGACACCTTCCTGGGTGGCGAAGACTTCGACCTGCGCATCATCAACTTCCTGGGCGAGGAGTTCCTGAAGGAGTCGGGCGTCGATGTCCGCAAGGACCCGCTCGCGATGCAGCGTCTGAAAGAGGCTGCCGAGAAAGCGAAGATCGAGTTGTCCTCGACCCAACAGACGGACATCAACCTGCCGTACATCACGGCGGATGCTTCGGGACCCAAGCATCTCAACATCAAGCTGACCCGCGCGAAGCTCGAGTCGCTGGTGGATGATCTGGTGCAGAAGACCGTTATTCCCTGCCGCACGGCGCTGAAGGATGCCGGTGTTGCCGCGAAGGACATCGCCGAGGTCATTCTCGTCGGCGGTCAGACCCGCATGCCGTTGGTGCAGAAGGTCGTCAAGGATTTCTTCGGCAAGGAGCCGCGTAAGGATGTGAACCCGGATGAGGCGGTTGCCGTAGGCGCCGCGATCCAGGCGGGCGTGCTCGCCGGCGAAGTGAAGGACGTGTTGCTCCTCGATGTGACGCCGTTGTCGCTGGGTATCGAGACCCTCGGCAGCATCATGACCAAGCTCATTGAGAAGAACACCACGATTCCGACCAAGGCGTCGCAGGTTTTCTCGACGGCGGACGACAATCAAACCGCTGTCACCATTCATGTGCTCCAGGGCGAGCGTGATCGCGCGGCTGACAACAAGTCACTCGGCAAGTTCGATCTGACGGATATTCCGCCCGCGCCGCGCGGCATGCCGCAGGTCGAGGTGTCCTTCGACATTGATGCGAACGGCATTCTGAACGTGTCCGCGAAGGACAAGGCCACTGGCAAGGAACAGAAGATTGTCATCAAGGCCTCGAGCGGTCTGAACGAGGACGAGATCAAGCGGATGGTGCGCGATGCCGAAGCCCATGCGGCGGACGACAAGAAGTTCCGCGAGCTGGTCGAGACGCGCAACAAGGCGGACGGCTTGATCCACTCGGTGGAGAAGACCGTGAAGGATCTCGGTGACAAGGTCGATGCGGGTGAGCGCGCCAAGGTAGAGTCGGCCATCTCCGATCTGCGCACGGCGCTCAAGAGCGACGACAAGGGTGTCATCGAGAAGAAGACCGAGGCGCTCGGCCAGGCTTCAGCCAGCATTGCCCAGAAGGCGTATGCCGCGAATCAGGGTGGCGCCGAGGGCGCCGCGGATCCGACCGGCGGTGCGGCGGGCGGCGCAGCTGGCGCTGGCGCTCAGGCTGGCCGCGAGGATGTGGTCGACGCAGAGTTCGAGGAAGTGAAGGACAAGGACCGCAAAGCTTCGTAAGCTTAGGCGGAAACGTCGAATGATCCTGGACCGGCGAGCCTTAAGAGGGCCAGCCGGTTCAGGTGCTTCTGTTTAACTGATTAACGCATGTCCAAGCGCGACTATTACAAGGTACTCGACGTACCCAAGACAGCAACCGAGGCGGAGATCAAGAAGGCGTATCGCCGTCTCGCGATGAAGCACCACCCGGACCGGAATCCGAACGACAAGGAGGCGGAGGAGCTGTTCAAGGAGGCCAAGGAGGCCTGCGAGGTGCTCACCGATCCTCAAAAGCGCGCGATCTACGATCAACACGGTCACGCCGGGCTGGATGCGGCCTCGCGCGGCGGTGGCGGCGGGCGCGGTGGATTCGGACCGGGCGATGCTTTCAGCGATATTTTTGGCGACGTGTTCGGCGACATCTTCGGCGCCGGTCGTCGTGGAGCGGGCGGTCGCTCACAAATGTTCCGGGGCGCCGATCTACGCTATGAGCTGGAGCTCGAGCTGGATCATGCGGTCTTCGGACACTCGATCGAGCTCGACATTCCCAAGCTGTCCGAGTGCGAGATCTGCCACGGCAGCGGCTCAGCCAAGGGAAGCTCGGCGGCAGCCTGCGATACCTGCGGCGGCTCCGGGCAGGTGCGCATTTCCCAAGGTTTTTTCCAACTTCAGCAGACCTGTCCGCGCTGCCGCGGGACCGGCACGATCATCAAGAATCCCTGCGACACCTGCCTCGGGCAGGGTCGCGTACGCCGCTCCAAGAAGCTGTCGGTCAAAGTGCCTCCCGGTGTCGATACGGGCGACCGGATCCGGCTGGGCGGCGAGGGCGAAGCAGGCAGGAACGGCGGCCCCCCGGGTGACCTTTACGTCGAGATCGCCGTCAAAGAGCACGCGATATTTGAACGCGACGGCGAGCATCTGAGCTGTGAGGTGCCGGTGAGCTTTGCGACCGCCACTCTGGGCGGGACCGTGGAAGTGCCTACCCTCGATGGCGAGGTGACGATAAAGATCCCCGCGGAGACTCAGTCGGGACGGGTTTTCCGGCTGCGCGACAAGGGCGTGAAGCCGGTGCGCAGCAGCTCCCGCGGCGACCTGTTCTGCAAAGTTGTCATTGAGACACCTGTGAATTTGTCCGCGGAGCAGCGCGAGCTCATCCGCAAGCTCGAGGAAACCCTCAGGGGTGACCGGACCCGGCACGCACCCCGCGAGAAAGGCTTTTTCGAGGGTGTGAAACGGTTTTTCTCGGGCGGCTCGGCTTGAGCCTGGAAAGCCCGGCATTGCACGGCCCCCGATTGGGGCCCCCTGCGTGACAGTGAGCCCTGCATGTCGCGTCCTTTGAATACCGTCATCATCGGTGTCACTGGCCGGATGGGCCTCGCCCTTGTGCGGGCCGCGTCCCAGGCTCCGGACAAGCTGACCATCATGGGCGCGGTGGCCTCCACCACCAGCGCATCGCTCGGGAAGGACGCTGGCGAATTGGCCGGCGTCGGGCCGATTGACGTACGCGTTACGGACGACCTGGCTGCCGCTCTAGCGCGTGCCGAGGTGGTCATTGATTTCTCCCAGCCCCACGCGACCCATTCCAACCTCGCTGTGTGCCGCGCGGCCCATAAGCCGTTGTTGATCGGCACCACGGGCTATCCGACGGAGCTGGCGGCCCGGTTCGATGCCGCCGCGACAGAGATCCCGCTGCTCGTCGCGCCTAACACCAGCATCGGTGTTACGTTGCTGACCGAACTCACCCGGATCGCGGCGAAGGCACTGCCTATCGACTTCGACATCGAGATCCTCGAGGCGCACCACAGGATGAAGAAGGACGCCCCGTCCGGGACGGCCCTGGCGTTAGGGCGGGCGGCGGCGCAAGGCCGGGGGCTGCCGGAGTCCGTGGTGGAGAAAGCCGCTGGCATCGCGCAGCTCGGGGCAGACGGCCCGCAGGGCGGTGGTGATGGGGCGCCGGCCTCGATTGCCCCCGTCCCGCGCGCCGAGCTCCCAACCCGAACCGGCGAGCGGCAGCCCGGCGACATCGGTTTCGCGGTGATCCGGGGCGGAGACATCGTAGGCGACCATACAGTGCTTTTCGCGGGTACCGGCGAGCAGGTCACCCTCGGCCATCGGGCAACCGACCGGGCTGTCTTTGCCCGCGGGGCCCTCCGGGCGGCACTCTGGCTCGCGAACCAGGCGCCTGGTCGCTATTCTATGCGCGATTTTATTGGTTTAAAAACAGGGGCTTAGGATAGACTCTGCGGAGTTTGATGGTGTTGCAGGCGGGATTTTTCCGTGGACACCTCATGCTTTGGCCCTTAGAATTTCCCCGTAATCCGAGTACGGGTTAGTCCATGCAAGGCGGGAGGATGTTCGAGAGAACTCCTCCCGCTTTGTATATGCGCGCGCGGTGTAGTAAGGCTTGAGGCTTGAGGTCTTGCAAGAAGCCCTCACACAGGTTGCTACAAGTGGCGCCCGCATCAGCGCTATCCCGGAATTGCACGTGTTTCGCGAGCAAAAACCACGCTTTTTGCTCGCGTGTTGGAACGAGCGGCGCGGTGGGCCTGCTAAAAGCGCCACAGGCGACTTTTAGCCAAATAGTCAAAGGGGATGTTATTAAGTGAGCGGCGGCGTACCTGCGGTACTGGCGCTGGCGGATGGCACCATCTTCCGCGGCCAGTCAATTGGAGCAAAAGGCAATACCACAGGCGAAGTCGTTTTCAATACCGCATTGACGGGGTACCAGGAAATACTCACCGACCCGTCGTATGCGCGTCAGATTGTCACACTGACCTGTCCCCACATCGGCAACACCGGCACCACGCCTGAAGATCTCGAGGCCACGCAGGTTTACGCTGCCGGCCTGATCATCCGCGATCTGCCGATTGTTGCGAGCAGTTGGCGCAAGAACGAGTCGCTCACCGAGTTCCTCGAGCGCGGCAAGATTGTTGCCATCGCCAACATCGACACACGCAAGCTGACGCGTATTCTGCGGGAGACCGGCGCACAATCCGGCTGCATCATGACCGGCGAGAAGACGGTCGATCACACGGCCGCTGTGAAACTCGCACGTAAGTTTCCCGGCCTCAAAGGCATGGATCTGGCCAAGGTCGTGTCCACGAAGCGCTCGTTCCAGTGGAACGAGGGTACGGTCTGGCCCGAATCCAACCGCGTGCCCATCCGCTCGCATCAGCGCCTGCATGTCGTGGCGTACGACTTCGGCATCAAACGCAACATTCTGCGTCTGCTGGCCGATTTCGGCTGCCGCGTGACAGTCGTTCCGGCGCAGACGGCCGCGGAGGAAGTGCAGGCGCTGCAACCGGACGGCGTCTTTCTGTCGAACGGTCCGGGAGATCCCGAGCCGTGCGATTACGCGATCACCGCGACGCGCAAGTTTCTGGAGACCGATTTGCCCGTGTTCGGGATCTGTCTCGGTCATCAGATCCTAGGCCTCGCCGCCGGCGCGCAGACGCTGAAAATGAAGGCCGGTCATCACGGTGCGAATCATCCGGTGCAGGATCTCGATTCCGGGCGGGTGTTCATCACCAGCCAGAATCACGGTTTTGCCGTCGATGAGGCGACGCTGCCTGCGAACGTCAAGGCCACGCATCGCTCGCTGTTCGACGGCACGCTGCAGGGACTGGCGTTCAAGGACCGGGCCGCGTTCGGCTTCCAGGGACACCCGGAAGCGAGCCCCGGTCCGCACGACCTGAAATCGCTGTTTGAACGATTCAACCACCTGATGTTGCGTCGGCTGCAGATGCAACTGAAGCTGGCAGAGGAAAGCGCCCGCAAGTAACCGGGGCGTATTCCTTAGAGGAGGATCGAGCCCTCCTGGCTTGAGATGCGGCGCGCGTCGCAAAGACTTTACGAACATGCCCAAACGAACTGACATCCAGAGCATCCTGATCATCGGCGCCGGCCCCATCATTATCGGGCAGGCCTGCGAGTTCGATTACTCCGGTGCGCAAGCCTGTAAGGCGCTCAGGGAGGAGGGCTACCGCGTCATTCTGGTGAACTCCAATCCCGCGACCATCATGACGGACCCGGAGATGGCGGATGCCATCTACATCGAGCCGATCAACTGGAAGACCGTCGCGCGGATCATCGAGAAGGAGAAGCCTGACGCCTTGCTGCCGACCATGGGGGGTCAGACAGCGCTCAATACCGCGCTCGATCTGGTACGCGAAGGCGTGCTCGAGAAGCATGGGGTGCAGCTCATCGCGGCCTCCCGTGCCGCCATCGACATGGCCGAGGACCGGGAGTTGTTCCGCAACGCCATGAGCGAGATCGGACTGGAGTGTCCGAAATCGCAGATCGCGCGCAGTATCGAGGAAGCGCATGCGATTGCCGCGGAAAACGGTTATCCGGTGGTCATCCGGCCGTCCTTCACCATGGGCGGCACCGGCGGCGGTATTGCCTATAATCGCGAAGAGCTCGAGGCGATTGTGACGCGCGGGCTGGAAGCGTCGCCGACCGGCGAGGTGTTGATCGAGGAGTCGGTCATCGGTTGGAAAGAGTTTGAGATGGAAGTGGTGCGCGACCACAAGGACAACTGCATCATTGTCTGCTCCATCGAGAACTTCGATCCCATGGGTGTGCACACTGGCGACTCCATCACGGTCGCGCCGGCCCTGACACTCACGGACAAAGAGTATCAACGCATGCGCGACGCCTCCATCGCGGTGTTGCGCAAGATCGGCGTGGACACGGGCGGCTCCAACGTGCAGTTCGCCGTGAGTCCGAAGGATGGGCGTTTGCTCGTCATCGAGATGAATCCGCGCGTGTCCCGCTCCTCCGCGCTGGCCTCGAAAGCCACGGGCTTCCCGATCGCCAAAATTGCGGCGAAGCTCGCCGTGGGTTACACGCTCGATGAACTGAAGAACGACATCACCGGCGGTGCGACACCGGCGTCGTTCGAGCCGTCGATCGACTACGTCGTGACCAAGATCCCACGCTTCACCTTCGAGAAGTTTCCGGCGGCCAACGATCGCCTGACGACACAGATGAAGTCGGTGGGTGAGGTGATGGCGATCGGCCGTACGTTCCAGGAGTCGCTGCAGAAAGCCCTGCGCGGTCTGGAGACCGGGCTCGACGGCTTGTCGCCGAAGCTGGCGCTGCCGTTGACGGATGAAGCGCGCGACAAGATGACCTACGAGTTGCAGGCACCGGGCGCGGACCGATTGTTGTATGTCGCGGATGCCTTCCGGGCCGGCTGGACGCTCGAGCGCATTCACGAGTTGACCAACATCGATCCGTGGTTCCTCGCGCAGGTGGAGGATCTGATCAAGGAAGAGGCGCGCGTCGGCAAGGAAGGCTTTGGCGCACTCAACGCCGAGCGCCTGCGGCTGCTCAAGCGCAAGGGCTTCTCGGACAGCCGCCTGGGCAAGCTCATCGACATGCCTGAGCGCGCGATCCGCTCGAAGCGGCACGAGCTGGGTGTCGTGCCGGTCTACAAGCGCGTGGACACCTGCGCGGCCGAATTCGCGACCTCGACGGCTTACCTCTACTCCACCTATGAGGAGGAGTGCGAGGCGAATCCAACCGACCGCCGCAAGATCATGATCCTGGGCGGTGGTCCGAACCGCATCGGCCAGGGTATCGAGTTCGATTACTGCTGTGTGCACGCCGCGCTGCAGCTGCGCGAGGACGGGTTCGAGACCATCATGGTCAATTGCAACCCGGAGACCGTCTCGACCGACTATGACACTTCCGACCGGCTGTACTTCGAGCCCCTGACGCTCGAGGATGTGCTGGAAATCATCGCCAAGGAAAAGCCGGAAGGGCGTCATTGTGCAGTTCGGCGGCCAGACGCCGCTGAAGCTGTCGCGTGCCCTGGAGGAGGCCGGCGCGCCGATCATCGGCACCTCGCCCGACTCGATCGACGTCGCCGAGGACCGCGAGCGCTTCCAGGCCCTGGTGAAGAAGCTGAACCTCAAGCAGCCGGCGAATGCGACCGCGCGCACCGAGGACCAGGCGGTGAGTCTCGCGCGCGAGGTGGGCTTCCCGCTCGTGGTGCGTCCTTCGTACGTGCTCGGCGGTCGGGCGATGGAAATCGTCTTCAACGAGGACGACCTGCGCTCGTACATGACCCACGCCGTACAGGTTTCGAACGACAGCCCGGTGTTGCTCGACCGCTTCCTCGATGTGGCGATCGAGGTCGATGTGGACGCGGTTTGCGATGGCGAGGACGTTCTGATCGGCGGCATCATGGAGCACGTCGAGCAGGCGGGCGTTCACTCCGGCGACTCGGGATGCTCGCTGCCGCCCTACAGTCTGACCCCGCAAGTGCAGGACGAGCTGCGCGAGCAGACGCGCAAGCTTGCCAAGGCGCTGAACGTGATCGGCCTGATGAACATCCAGTTCGCCATTCAAAACGGCATCATCTACGTGCTGGAGGTCAATCCACGCGCCTCGCGTACCGTGCCGTTCGTGTCGAAGGCCACGGGAGCGCCGCTTGCGAAAATCGCGGCACGAGTCATGACGGGCCGGAAGCTGAAGGAGCTTGGTGCGCTGACCGAGCGCGTTCCGGCCTTCTACTCGGTGAAGGAGGCGGTGTTCCCGTTCAACAAATTCCCCGAGGCCGACCCGATCCTCGGCCCGGAAATGAAGTCCACCGGCGAGGTGATGGGTACCGGGCGCACCTTCGGTGAGGCCTATGCCAAGGCCCAGACTGCTTCGGGCGTGACCCTGCCGCGCAACGGCGTATGCTTCATCAGTGTGCGTGACCGTGATAAGCCCGGGGCGGTGGGACTTGCGCGCAAGCTCATCGAACGCGGCTTCGAGGTGCTCGCCACGGAAGGGACGGCACAGGTGCTCACCGAAGCGGGAGTGCCGTGCCGCCGCGTAAACAAGGTACGAGAGGGTCGGCCGCATATCGTGGACATGATCAAGAACGACGAAATCGACCTGATCGTCAACACGACCGAAGGCAAGCAGGCCATCCGCGAATCGCACTCGATTCGGCGCGAGGCTGTGTATCGCCGGGTCACGTACTACACGACTCTCGCGGCAGGACTTGCGACCTGCGAGGCGCTCGATCACCTCGATGAGGTTGAGGTGAATCGCCTCCAGGATCTGCATAAAGAGATCGCGAACAACGAGACGCAAAGCGCATGAAACGAACCCCGATGACCATGCGTGGTGCCGAGGCGCTGCGCGCGGAGCTGAAGAAGCTCAAGACGGAAGCCCGGCCGAACGTGATCAAGGCGATCGCGGAGGCCCGTGGCCATGGTGACCTGTCGGAGAACGCGGAGTACCACGCCGCGCGCGAGCAGCAGGGGTTCATCGAAGGCCGCATCAAAGAGATTGAGACGAAGCTCTCGACCGCTGAGGTGATCGATACCACCAAGCTGACAAACACCGGCAAGGTGGTGTTCGGGGCGTTGGTGGAGCTGGAGGAGCAGGACGGCGCCCATCGCGTGACCTACCAGGTGGTGGGTGAGGACGAGGCGGATATCCGCTCCGGGCGTGTTTCGATCACGTCCCCGATTGCGCGTGCGGTCGTGGGTAAGTCCGAGGGCGACGTGGTGGATGTGGCCGCCCCCGGAGGCATCAGGTCTTACGAGATCGTGGCGGTGCGGTTCGAATAAACCGCACCCGTCTGGCCGCCGTCCGGCTAGTCCGGAATCAGAATCCGCTTCAGGTCGGGGCGCGGCCGATAGAGCACCGCCACATTACCGATGCGGTGCACGAGAGCGCTGCCAGTGCGTTCAGCGAGAGCGACGAATACCGCGTCGCGGGCATCGCGATCCCCGCCCGGCGCCTTCACCTTAATCAGCTCGTGATCGAACAAGGCGCGGGTGGTTTCCTTCGCGACCGCATCGGTTAACCCGTCCTTGCCGAGTCGGATGAGGGTGCCCAGCGGATGGGCTAGGCCTCGCAGGTAGCGACGCTGCTTCTCGGAAAGAACGGGAGCCGACGACGCGGAATCAGGGGCCGGGCCGGAGGGTCCGGTGTTTTGGGCGGTTTTCTTGTGCATTTTGCGATTGTACTGAACGGGAACCATTCCCATGGCGCGGCGTTCGAAAAGCACCCAAATCGGCCTATCTGGGGAGCTCGCGCTCAATAGGGCACCGCAGGTCTTGAAGCCGCACCGCGACGCCCTGATCAACCTATTCCAAGGCGCCGGATTTCAGGAATCGATCGTTCCAAAACTGGGCTGCTCGTACCTTCCATGGAACTGTGCATAGCTCGCCTGTTGCTGTTTGAACCAGAGATTGAGTCGCAACTGGTAGAGAGATCCATTTTGTGGCCGCGCCAACCTGTGACCACCAGGCAGCAGACATGAATTCGGGAAGAACGAGCACGCATCTTTGTTCCGACTCTCTAACTGCCTTTATCTCTTCAGCAACTCTGTTGAGATCTGGTACTTTGACCAACACCGGCCCATCCGACCATGCTTGAGCAACCTCTTGTAAAGCTCGTGGTCAGGCTGTAAATTTGGACAGCGGTCGCTTGGACAGCCAGTTGGCCGTTTGGTTTAGGTGTCGGGGAATCCATTCGTATGCCACATCCCACTTCCTTTCGTTGGTAATCTTGAACCAGTCCATGTACAGTTGGATGAGATGAGGCTTCGAACCTCCTTCGTTGCTTAAGTTTTGAACACCGCTCAGGGAATCCAAGAAAATGGTGTGCGACGTACAATGCTATATGTGCGTTGCCGTCTCTCTGCTTTACTTCCCATACTTCAGGTGTAAACTGGCTTGGGTTTGTGTATCGTGCGCCTCGGCTCTTCAATCAGTTGGCTGTGTCCTGACCGAGCAAAACTATAGGTGCTACGCATGCATGAAGGCAAAGAATTGCAACTTTGAGAGGCCATTTCTCTTGCGCCAAGCTCTCTTTGAAGATTGCATAACTGATGAGGTAACATTTACGGTACGTGTTATGTTACAGCTGTGTGCATGTAGATAATAGCAGTCATGGAGTTTGACCCTCCTACCGAAGCACTTTTAAACGCTCAACAAGAACAAGGAACCACTGCTGCGGTATCCCACACCGATAGTTTTGATTGGTCATCCACTTCTTAGGAACTTACAGCCCTAAAGCTCATGTTTCACCAAGCCTTCAAGCAGAATGGTCATCGACGCAAGGGGGACTACAACACTTTCTAGTTTTCATTCGCAAATATGATTGCAACGTCCGCATCCATACCGTGGCTAATCCTGACGATTTCAAATTTTCGGAGGTAAGGCGTATCCCCTTTCTTCTGTATATAAGTTGCTTCTACCCAGGGTTGTAAGCTTTCAGGGTCTTACCTCGTTGACACAGAACGACGGTCCGCAAAAGTCGTTCACGTTCTAAAGCTGACAGGGCATTACGACGCTCTAGTACCAGAAGGGCTCGTCAAAACAGCCGAAGAAATCTCATCGGGAGACGACAAGATACGAGTGCTTGGAAAGGTTGAGACAAGCGAGGGAGCAAAGTTCTTCCTTGCACAAGTTGCAAAAGATCATGACTGCGTGTAAGACTTGTAAGATTTGCAGATGCTTAATAGCTGAAATTCAGATATCGCGTCTTGTCTTGTGCTCTTCTTCCCGATGGCTCACCCAACTCCAAGGTGCACGCGCAACAGCACCAGCCCGAACCAGCTCTTGAGGCGGACGCTCCGCCCTCGCCTTCAACGTCTTCAGGCGCAGGACAGGAGGGAGAATTGCGAACAGGTAAATTGGCTGTGTTTCACAAAATTCTCCTAGTTTGACACGCAATCACATGCTCGCTGTTCTTTAATGCTCGTAATCTGCGCATAGGAAACAAGATCAGCAGCACGGTTGCTGTCGGTCTGAAAGAGAACATGGCAGACACTACACAGCAATTCCCACCAACAAGTTTCAGACGAGCTTAGGGGTTGAGCGAGGTGTCGGCGCTCCTTGCACTTCATGGGCGGATCCGTCTAACTTCGTTGATGTGACAGAGGAATTTCTGGTGAATCTGCGAGAAGACGTGAGGTAGAAGTTATCATACCCTCCCTGTTGTTGTATTCATTTCGCAGGCTTCAACCTGGTATGAAAAACCAAAAGTTGCAACGACGATTTGGAGGCAGACTGCCCAGTCTTGCCATCCCTGGTACTGACGTCAGCCAATACAAAGCGGTAGTGTTTGCTGGGAAAAAAACGGAATACTTCGAAAGCCTCGTGGTAAGCATTGACACAAGTGATATCAGCATAATTAAGTGTTTCTTTCACAGGTTAAAGTGGACAATAAATACAATCTGCTGAGTCGAATCATCTGTCATCACATGCTTACAGCCAGTCATGCATATGCTGTTCTGCTCGGCCATGAAGGCTCAATCTACATTTCACAAGTGGGTGACAAGGCAGTCTCTGTAAAATATACGGAGCCTTCGACCAGAGTGAGATCTGACTTCGATTTTGCCGCCATTCAAACTCACATCGACAAGAGCTTACATTCTGTGATCGAAAAGACCTCCCGAATCAATATTCCACCCTTGTCAAGACAACGGTAAAAGCTGATCCAGTCTCATTGCAAACAGCCACCAAGCCTGGTTCTCGCCCAAAACGCGACAAGAAACCGCCCCTGCAACTCCAGCATGAGCAAGAACAGGAGTTCCTGGCAACTGAGCGTGAGAAGAAGTTGCAGCGCGGGCGCCGGCAGCGAAATTCAACACAGAAAAAGCCAGAAGAGCGTCAAAGAAAAAGGAAGGATGTGTCCCGTGAACAATCGTCAGATGATGATGAGATAGTGCCCATAGCAAAAAAGGCTAACGCGGCGAGTGCGCGGGATGGGGACCTGCATTATGCTGTTGTCACCGCTGTCAGCAGTGCTCTCGCAGCAACCTTGCCTACTGTCGTCGCGGCAGTGACTACACCGTCAAGCTCGATTGTACCTCCCTCGGGTACAGCAATACAT
>CAVVXG010000051.1:0-9568 GCA_963752125.1 uncultured Pseudomonadota bacterium
TCTGCAAACCAAGCTCCCAGGCGCGGTACTCGTAGGCGGCACCGCGGCGGCCCTGCACGCGCGGCACCGCTTCTCGGTCGATCACGATCATGTGATCAAGGACCTGGCCAAGCACTACGACTCTGCCATCGCTGCTCTCGAATCGATTGTGGGATGGCGCACCAGGCGCCGGGTGAGAGGCAAGCTGGTGCTTGGGGAGATCCACAGCATCGATGCGGGCTTGCGGAATCAGCGGCGCTCGGCGCCGTTGGAGACGACAACCGTGGGGTTGCGAGGGGGGCAACAGCTCAGAGTGCCTACGGTTGAGGAAATGCTGCGGATCAAGGCGTACTTGGTGGTCGAGCGCAATGCCACCCGTGACTATCTGGATGTGGCGGCGCTGTCGCATCATCTGGGACCGCATGAGAGTGCGGGGGCACTGCAACGAATGAATGAGTTGTATGCTGAGTTCGCGGGTGAAGGGGGGGACATGCTAAGCACGCTCGTCGTCAAACTTTCGAACCCCGATCCTTTTGATCTGACGGAGCTGGATTTGAGCGAATACAAAGGGATTGTGGAGCCTTGGAACGATTGGCACGCCGTCGAAGGGCAGTGCCGCGCGCTGGCGATCGCGCTCTTGGCGGAGCCGCCGGACTCGTAAATCAGCCACGGCGTAATGCTGGCTTCACTTGCACGATGTCACAAACGACTTCCGCATCCAACCCTGCTGCCGGGATCGTCCACGCCCTCACCCGACAGGGCTACCAACTGCCCGTCATCGATGTGTCGCACCCGGCATTCGCCATCGCCGACGATGCCGAATCAATCCGTGCACTGCGGCGCGCGTTCGAAGAGAGTGACAGGGCTCGCAAGCGCGTGCCGGGATTCATCATGAAGTGGATGATGCGCTCCATGGCACGGCGCTCACTCCTGGCCCACAACCTCTTCCGCGCGGAAGCGCCGGTGCTCGGAGGAATGAGCACATACGTCATGAAGCTCGGAGCCGCCAATCTGGTGGCGCCGTTCAACACTGCCGCGGATCGGCGCCTGGCGGCGGTGCCGGCCATCAGCTCCCTGCGGATCCGGTTGCAGCAGCTGGCACGGTTGCTCGCTGCAGGGTTGCAACCTGAATTGTCGGCCCGACCTGGCGCGCCCGTGCATCTGTTCAGTATCGGCGGCGGCAGCGCCATCGACTGCCTGAACACACTGATCCTGTTGCGGAAGTTGGACCCTGCGACCGTTCAACAGCGGCAGTTCAGCATCCACGTCCTCGACCCCGACACTGAGGGCCCGGAATTCGGCGCGCGCGCACTCGAAGCACTGCTGCGGGATGGCCCCTTGCGCGGACTGAACGTTCGCTTTGAGCGAATTGCGTACTCTTGGCAGGATGCAGCGACGCTTGCTGACCTGGTCCGCAGGACCAGCTCACCCGAGGCCCTCATCGCGGCCTCCACTGAAGGCGCGCTGTTCGAATACGGCGATGATGCGACGGTACTGCGGAACCTCGAGGCGCTGCGTTGCGTCGACAACGTGATGCTGGTGGGCGGCACCGTCACTCGCGCCGACCCGCTCACGCGTAATTTCCTCACCACCAGCCGGTTTAAGCTGGTCCCGCGCACTGAGGAAGACTTCGCGCGGCTTGCCAAGCAAGCGCGGTTCGCCGTTGCTGAGGTGGCGTCCTCTTTGCTAAGCGACCAGGTGCTGCTGCGCCCGATTTGACACCCCTCTTCGCTTGGCCGGAGGTGGCAACATTCGGCCGCTCACAGGCGTCCGGTTGCGGCAGGTATTTGCCGCTCCAGGTGCCTGAAATCTCAGATCAGGACGGATGTACGGGCGCGGAAAAGCAACGTCCCGCGCCAAGGCCTCGGAAAACGCTTATCCGATCACAAAATGTGAAATACGACAGCGGCTGTTGCACCTGCGTGCCGACAACATATAGGGAGCGTCGTGATCTGAAAGGGTCGGTCAGCCATGCTGATTTTATTTGTGACAATGATGGTGCTGGGAGCTACGGGACTCGCCCTGCTCCCGCTGCTGCGCAAGTCCCTCGGGACCCACCGGGTGGCTGTCGCCGGTCATCCCCACGGGGTACTCGAGTTACCGGCTGCGTTACGGCATCTGCCGGAGCCCCCGGTGCTGGAGGCGGCCGCGGTACAGATTCTCGATCGCGCCGAGGTCTTCAAGCGCCTGCGCGAGCTTGAATTGAACGTGCTGGAGCTGGGCCAACTGCAACCGCGGCACGAGGCCATCGTGGCGATGACCATCGCCGCCATCGGCGACGCAACGGCTCAACGGCGCTACGCCCCAAGACGCCCTAACCTGCTTCCGCAATTGATGCGCGCGGTTGCCGACGAGGAAGTTTCGCGACGCGAGCTGGCCGCCCTCATCTCGCGCGATCCCTCGCTGGTCGGCAGCCTGTTGAAGATGGCCAACAGCTCCTACTATCGCGTCACCTACAAGCCGGTCGAATCCATCGAACGGGCGGTGGTCATTCTGGGGAGCGATGGGCTGCGATCGCTGATCGCTGCCGCAGTGATGCAACCGATCTTCCACGCCTCCAACGCGGGCGGGTTTCCGCGCTTCCCGGAAATCGTCTGGGAACACGCGCTACGGTCGGCGCATGCAGCCATCCCGCACGCTGCCTTGGTTGAACGGGCGGACCCGTTCTCCGCCGAGCTGCTCACCCTCATCACAGGACTGGCGGAGATTGTCGTCTTCCGTGCGACCATGGATCACTACGCGACGGCCTGGCCGCACGTCCAACCCGATCCGCTGGTAATCGCCACTCTGCTCGACTCGCAAACCCCGATGGTCGCCTGGCACATCGGTGCCGACTGGGAGCTGTCCGAGCTCATGTTGGGTGCGCTCGAGGAACAGATGGTGACATCCGACCCGACCACACCGCTGGGGCGCTCCCTGCGCTTCGGCCGTTGCGCGGGGGCACTCGCGGTGCTGCATACCAACTCCCTGATCGACGATGCGACGTTGAAGATGTCGCTGCCGGAGGCCGGCCTGTCGCCCTCGCATCTGAAATGCATGTTGACGCGACTGCTGCACAAGCACGAAGACCCCAGAGCGGAGCGCCGGCCGGAGCGCAAAAAGGCGGCCTGACGAAACGGCCGCCCTTCAGCTTCTAGTCAGTCGTCGAACCTAGGCCCCGGCCACACTTCGAACAGATTGGTCGCGTTTACCGACCCCAGCCCAGTGGCCAGATCGTAGCCCTCCCTGGCGGGATACGCCGGTGCATTCGCCGAGTCGGATTTCGACAGCTCGCCAATGAGCGCGGCGCTGGCGCCGTGGCAATCGTAGAAACTCCCGTCGCTATTGATGCCGCAGGGGATATCCATGTCACCGCGCGTGATGTCATTGAAGACACAGAACTCGGCCGGCAGTGCTCCGCTGGTCTGGCTGGCGTTGCAGCGCGAAGCTCCCGCATGACGGAATTGCCGCGCGGCGAGCGGGTACAGCACGTAGTTGGCGTCCCCTTGCCTGCCGAATCGCTGCTCGATCAGTGCCAGAATGCCGGCCATCGCGGGTGCCCCGAAGGAGGTACCGCCGCCACCCAACATTACAGCGTCATTCTGGGCTGTGCACGCGGCGCCGCCTTGCGCAAGATCGGACAAACACTCCACATACAAACTGCCCCACACGCCGTTGCCCGCGAACAGTGAAATGTCGGGTTGATCACGCAGGCCATCGGCTGGAACACCAGGCACATCCCGTTGGTAAGAGGGCTTGGGATTTCCCCTGCAGGTGCCGCCGACCACACCCGGTACGGAAGGCGTCCCGGTGAAGCAGGTGCTCGGGCCACCGCTGCCGGCGACGTCGATGAGGTAGTTCTTCTGGCCGACAGGGGAGTTACAGAAGCCGTTCGGCCCGAACGCCGTGGTGAAGCCGGCGATCACCGGATCGGTGTAAATGAGGCGGCTGGTGCAACCGTCGTTCCACGGAATCTCCGGCACGTACGACAACGCTGAAGCCAACGTCTTCGGGTTGTTGGTGGCACTCCAATACCGCGATAGCGGAACGCCGTGCGTATCGAAGTTGTACTGCGCCATGAAATCCGTTCCGCCCACATCCACGGCAAAGGCTGATGCCGTGTTGTCGCCGCTATTGATGCCTTGCGTCGAGAACGGAGTGCTCTCCGCAGGCGCGCATTCGTCGGCGCCGGTATCACCCTGCGCGATCACGAACGTGACACCCTCGAGCGTGGCCAGCTCGGCCTCGAAATTTTCCAGCGCCACTTCGGCCTGGCCCGAAACCGTTTCGCACAGTCCGTAGCTATCGGAGAGGATGTCCGGCGGGCTCGTTTCCAGTAGGTTGAGGATGGCGAGGTCCAGGCCGGAGGTGGTCTGCGTATGGACCGCACGCCGACAGCACGATGTTGGCATCGGGCGCCGCGGCACTCGCCCATTCGACATCGAGCGCCGCCTCGATCTCATCGCCATTCTGGCCCGGGTTCGCGCACCCGGGGTAAACCTGTTTGAACGTGGCATGCTTGAAACCAGTCAGGCCGAAGGTCTTGCGAAACGTGGCCCAGTCGCCCGGGTTGGCAAGGTTGGTGTCCTCCACCGCCGCGATGGTCACGCCCTTGCCCGTGATGCCACGGTTCCAAAGCGGCAGCAGGTTGTAAATCGTCGCGAAATCGAACGGTGCGACGACGTTGAGGACCGCTCCCTGATTGGGAACCTCGAAGTGGGGTTGCCAGTGACCGCTCGCGCTGTCGTAACTCACCGGACGCATGCGGCGTGAGGCGCGGCTGCGCAAAGAAGTCGTGCAATGGCGCTCCAGCCACCGCCGGCGCGAGCGCGGCCGGAATCTGCGGATCGCGCGTGTTGGCAATATGCTTCTGGCCATTCGGCAGGACCAGACTATGGATTTCGGTGTGGAACGCCTCGCCGAACTGCTTTGCGGTACCGCTGATATCCAACACCAGGCCGCTCTTATAAAGCCTGTTGACGCTCAGGCCGTGCGATCCGAGCCAGGCGCGAATGGCCTCCAGATCCTCGCCGTTGGCGCCGAACTGCGCGCCGAGCTGTTCGGCGGTAAGCCAGTGATGAAAATCCGGCGAGCCAGGATCGTGCAGGGCCTCGATCTTTGCCAGCAGCCGCGCCTCGGTATCCGGATCCCGCTTCAGCAGCAACAATACGTGCTCGAGGCGCATGTCGTCCGCCACCGCTCCCTTGTCGTACTCGAGGCGAATCGCGGCCGGTGGCGTATTGCCACCGAGTGTCGCCAATGCGGATTCATCGACGGGCGCGGTCACCAGGCGCCGGGGCGTCTGAGCAACCGAAAGAGCACATAGGGTAGTAAGAACAATGAAGAACGAGAAAGCCAACGAGACTCGACGCATGGCAACTCTCCCTCGCCGTGACGACCTGGCTCGAACTCCTCTCTCTGGCCGGCCGGGCTTGCCTTTGTTGTCCCGCGGCCCCGATCGGCCGATTCTAGCGTCGCCCGCTGCCGGTTGCAGCCGGCAAGTTGGTATAATGAGCGCTCTTTATCCAATAACCGTTCCTGGAGAGGGTGCCATGTCCGATGATCTGCAAGCCGAGCTGGAGCGCCTGCGGGCCGAGAATGAGCGCCTCAAGAAGGGCGGTCGCGGCGGCAAGCTGGCCATGAAAGTGAGCGAGAAAGGCGCCGTGTCGGTCTACGGCATGGGGCGCTTTCCGGTGACCTTGTACAAAGAGCAGTGGTTGAAGCTGCTCGAGATGGGCGATGAGATCAAGGCATTCATTGAAGCGAACAACGAAAACCTGAAATCCAAAGCCAGTGAATAAGAATTAGCGGGTTCACACAATTGTAAACCGTCCGGCGCGCTGGTTGTTGTATACACCAGCGTGCAGTGACTACCGCCGCAAAGCAGATTCCCTGGCGAGCGAACCTCGCCCTCGGCAGCGCCATCCTGGGCAGCTACGGCGGACTGCTGTACTTCGCGGTCCCTGTACTGAAGACCGGGCGCTTCGGGACGTTCGCACTGCTGTCGACAGGATTTCTGATCCTGACGCCCACCCTCTGGGGGCTGGTGCACGAAGGCATCCATGGCCGGCTTTTGCGCCGGCCAGCGCTCAATCGCGCGGCGGCGCGTATTTTGTGCGTATTGTTGGGATTCTCGTTCGAGACCGTGCAGTTCGGGCATCTCATGCATCACCGCTACAACGGGCATGAGCACGACCGGCCGGATCGACGCAAGCCGGGCGAGCCGCTATGGGCAAGCTGGTTGCGGCACTGGGGACATCTTCTGGGAGGCCACTATCTGCTCACCGCGCTCGCAGGTTGGGTGCTATTCACGCCTCGACAGTGGCGGGAGCGGGCATTACGGCAGGCATTTTCCGGCAACGAGCCTGACATGGCCGCGATGCGCCAGGCGGCCCTCAAATGGTGTGCGGACCGGCCGCGGATCGCACGCATTCGCTCCGATTGCGCCCTGAGCGCCACGGTTATCATCGGCGCGGTGGCGCATTACGGCCCCTTCTGGCCACTACTGCTCGCGGCGCTCTACGTACGAGCCTTGATCTACTCCACGCTCGATAATCTGCCCCACTATGGGATGCACGGCCGCGGGCCCGAAGCCGCCCTGAACCTGACTCTGCCTCCCTGGGCGGCGGTCATTGTGCTGAACCATCACCTGCATCGGCTTCATCACGAGCGCCCCAACCTGCCCTGGAAATCACTCTCAACCGACTCAGGCGACGCCCGGCCCGACGGCAGCTACATCATCGCCGCGCTACGCCAGTTTGCGGGTCCCGTGAGCCTGTCATCGGACGGCCCGTCGCCCTGGATCGCACGGTAGCCTCGGCGAGATAGTCATCGGAGGTTCCGGCGTTCGCCCGCCGCTCAACGACGGATGTCTCAACGTGAGGCTCCATCGCCCCGGCACGTCGAGCGGCTGCGAGCGCAAGCTGCCGCGAAACCGTTTTTGCGTAGTCGATGGCTTCCTGCGCTTGAGTGTAGTCCCGGCTACCTGTGGGATCGTGCACGCGAAAGACATTGAAGGCAGGTTGGTTTACGAGGACCTCGCAAGTCTCGGATACAACTCCCGCCACGGCACCCACCGCATTACACACAGCGCCATGCTCCGGCACGACCAACCGCGCGCCGAGGCGGCGCGCGATTTCCGGGTAAAACGACGCGGCGGGCGCGCCTATGGCGATCAAAGGGAGCGCCAAACGGATTTGTGCATCCAGGAGGCGCGAAAACGCGCGACCGGCGGTCACATCCTCGAGCAGCGCGCCCAGCGGGCCCCAGCGGCCCTGATTTGATTCAACACCCGGATCTTGCGCCAGCGTGCTCTCGAGCACGACGCGTCCCGCCTGTTTGACGACATGTTGGTAGACACGCTCACAAAGACCCTCTGGAGTATCCCGCTCCTTGCTGGCGCGAGCGTTGCGTTCCTCGGTTGTCAGGATGGCGGCGCCAAGCCACGCCGCCTCGGTGCTCCATCCGTGCTGCCGGCCGAGCACGTGCATCGCATCGCTTGGAGTCAATGCCGCGAGCGTGGCCAGCCCGCGATCCACCAACCGCCGCAGCGCTTCAACACCCGTTGCGGTGCCGGCAATCTCATCGAGTCGTCGCGGGACGGCCGTGAGAAGTTGCCACACACGCTGCTCGAGCCGATCCAGGTTGACGCTCGGATCACGACCCGGATTGCGGTAGGCGAACCGCCCGGCAAAGAGTGGCAGGCGCTCGGCCGCCGCCAATTTGCGCAATTCTTCCAGCACCTGCGGAAACTGATGCGCGAGCAGACTCAGCGGCAGGGCTTTACGCGGACCGACGGCCAGCCGGTGATCGCGGTCCCAGCGCACCTCACTGTCGCCACCCAGGCCGCACGTATGAACATCAATGGCCTCGACCATCGTTCGCCAGCCCCCGATCACAGCGCCTTCATCACGAACCACCGGCAGGCCATCGACAACGATCGCGACATCGGTCGTGGTACCGCCCATGTCCGCGACCGCGAAGTCCCGCAGGCCGCTCAAAAACGCAGCGCCCACGACACTGGCCGCGGGTCCCGACAATACGGTCTCCACCGGATACTCGAGAGCCACCTCCGCTTTCATCAAGGTTCCGTCGCCCTTCACAATCATCAACGGCGCTGTGATCGCTTCGCTCTCGAGGACTTGTCGCACCGCTTCAAGTAGATGTCGGATTTGCGGGGTGAGGCGCGCATTCAGTGCGGCGGTCAGAGCGCGCTTGGGCGCATCGAGCTTCGAGCTGAGCTCGTGACTGCAGGTCACAGGCTTGCCGCAAAGTGAGCGGATCCGATCGCGGACACGTTCCTCGTGCTCGGGGTTGCGCACAGAGAACTGCGCGGCCACCGCGAAGGCTTCGACCTTTGAGCCCAACTCACGCACCGCGGCCTCGAGTGCCACTTCATCGAGAGGCTCGGCCTCCAGACCTGTCGGGTCGTGTCCGCCGCGCACCCGTACGATTTCCCCTCCCCCCTCGCCCTCCAGGCCAGAGCGCGCGACCATCTTGTCGTCAAAACCGACAAGGACAGTACAAATCGGGCTGAAGCGGTTTTCGACGACGGCGTTAGTGGCCAGTGTGGTGGAAACCGAAACGAGGGCAATGCTTTCGCGGCGGACCTCTTGAGGCAGGGCTCGGATGAGCGCTCGCAGCGCGCCACCCAAGCCGATCGAGAAGTCCCAGTGAGTCGTCAAGGACTTGGCGGTGGCGAGCACCCGTCGCGAGCCGTCGAGCGCGACCGCATCGGTAAAGGTGCCGCCCGTATCGAAGCCGAGCCAGATTTCCTGTGCGCGCGTGTCGTCGGCCAAGCGTTGTTCTCGTTTTCCGCCCCCGTGTAGCTGCAGGATACAACGGCACAGACCCGCGCTAATATCGGGAAAAGCTGCGCTTGCGGAGACTCTGATGAGAATTCGGACTTCAGTGCGCGGATGCCGGACCTTCTGGATCGCCGGCTTGCTGGCGGCGGCCAGTGCAACAACCCAAGCTGCGCCACCCGCCTCGCCGGCTACACCTGCCTCCCCTTCTGTCGAGCGCGTGGGAGCGGTCTCCTTCGCGGTGTCCTGCTCGCCCGCGGTGCGCGATGAGTTCAATCGGGGCGTCGCGCTGCTCCACGATTTTTGGTACGTGGAGTCCAGCCGGCAATTTGCGAAAATCGTACAAAGCGACCCGACGTGCGCCATGGCGCACTGGGGGCTCGCCATGAGCGTCTGGCACCCGATCTGGGACCGGCCGGACGCCGACGCGTGGGCCACCGGATGGCGCGAGATGCAGGCCGCGCAATCCCACCCCGCCCAGACGGCTCGCGAGCGCGAGTACATTGCGGCGCTCAGCAATTTCTTCCAGCCCGGCAAGGAGGACTTCCCCGCGCGAGCCACAGCCTACGAGACGGCAATGGGCACCCTGCACGCGCACTATCCCGACGATGTGGATGCCGCAACGTTTTACGCCTTATCGCTGTTGGCCTCGGAATCGCCCACTGACACGAGTCTGACGCACGAGCGCCAGGCGATGGCGGTTCTCACGCCCCTATGGACGAAGTACCCGGATCACCCGGGTGTCGTGCACTACATCATTCACGCTTGCGACAGTCCCACACTCGCATCGGATGGGCTCGCCGCCG
>CAVVXG010000052.1:0-77646 GCA_963752125.1 uncultured Pseudomonadota bacterium
GATGTATTGCTGAGAGTCCGGCCCCCGCGGAATCGGACGCCGACACGAACTAAACCATGCTTGCCGCCATTATCCGCTGGTCGCTGCGCTTGCCTGTCGTGGTGTGCGCGCTGGCGGCGATTCTGGTGGTGTATGGCGTGCTGGTGTTGTCGCGGGCGAAGTACGACGTTTTCCCGGAATTCGTGCCACCCCAGGCCAGTGTGCAGACCGAGGCACCCGGGCTCGTCGCGGAGCAGGTGGAGCAGTTGGTCACCCTGCCGGTCGAGCAGGCGATCAGTGGGGCAAGTGGGGTGGAGGCCGTACGGTCCGAGACGATTTCAGGTCTCTCGGTCGTGACGGTCGTGTTCCAGGAGAATATCGATCCTTATCGCTCGCGACAGATCGTTGCGGAACAATTGGGTCAGGTGAGCTCGCGACTACCGGCCGGCGTGAAACCTCCTAAGTTGACCCCGCTCGTGTCCTCGACAATGGACCTGTTGAAGCTTGGCTTCGTGAGCGACAAGGTATCGGCGTTGGAGCTGCGTGACCTGGTGCAGTGGACGATCCGGCCACGGTTGTTGGCGGTCCCCGGTGTCGCGCGGGCGACCCTGTATGGTGGGGATGAGCGCCAGCTGCAGGTCGAGGTCGACCCGGAGCAGTTGAATGCCCGCAACCTTGCGTTTAGCGACGTGGTGGCAGCCGTACGGTCGGCCACGGGCGTGCGGGGAGGTGGGTTCATTGAAACTCCCAATCAACGGGTTCACATAGAAAGCCGCGGGCAGACGTTAACGGCAGAGGCCCTCGGCGCTGCGGTAGTGCCGAACGTCGACGGTCCGCCACTGCGGTTGCGCGACTTTGCGACTGTGCGGGACGGGGCCGCGCCGAAGTTCGGCGACACTCTCATCATGGGGAAGTCCGGCGTGATGCTGGGCCTATCGAGTCAGTATGGGGCCAACACGCTCGTCGTCACACGTGCGTTGGAGGCGCAGATCGATGCCCTTCGACCCTCGCTGGCTGCGCGTGGGATTGTGCTTTACGCCGATCTGCACCGGCCGGCGAACTTCATCGAGAACGCCTTGAGTGGTGTGCGGCGGGACGTCGCACTAGGGGCGGTCCTCATTGCATTGCTGTTGTTTTTATTCCTGCGCGATCTGCGCAGTGTCGCCGTGGCGTTCGCTTCGATTCCGTTGGCATTGCTGGCGGCTGTGATCGTGGTGAATGCGCTGGGGTGGACGATCAACACCATGACGCTCGGGGGGCTGGCTGTAGCACTGGGCGTCGTGGTGGACGATGCCATCATCGATGTGGAGAACATCGTGCGGCGGTTGCGAGGGGCTGGCCTGGGGGCGGCGGCTCGCGCGGGCGCAGGCGGCGATGCGCCAGGCGGTGACACTGGCGCGAGCGACGGTGTCGCTGACGACGACGCAGCCGCGCGCGAAGTAATCCACGCGGCGTCGTTGGAAGTTCGGGCGCCGGTTGTATATGCGACGTTCGTTGTCGTTCTGGTGTTGGCGCCGATGCTGTTTTTGTCCGGCTTGCAGGGTAAGTTCTTCGCACCGCTGGCGGCGTCATTTATTTTTGCGACGCTGGCATCGCTCATCGTCGCGTTGACGGTGACTCCGGCGCTATCGCTCCTGCTGTTGAGACATTCTTGGCCACGCGCCGAGGCGCGCTGGCTCGCGCGGCTGAAGCGGTTTCATGAACGGATCCTGGAAGCTTGGATGCGCCGTCCTCGCACGGTCATCGCGGTGTCGGTGATCGTCATGTTGCTGGCGGCTGTTACCTTGCCATTCTTCGGCGGTCAGCTCATGCCGCCATTTCGTGAAGGCCACTTCGTGGTGCAGTCCGTCGCGCCTCCCGGCACCTCGTTGCACGCAATGAAGTCACTCGGCGCGCGGGTGTCGCGCGACCTCCTGGGCGTGCCCGGGGTCCTGTCGGTGGAGATGACGATCGGTCGCGCGGAGTCGGGTGAGGATACCTGGGAGCCGAATCGCAGCGAATTTCACATTGAGCTGGCGCACATGTCAGGCCGGCGGGAGGCGCGGACGCAGGCGGACATCCGGGCGGTCGCCGAGCGTTACCCCAATCTGCAATCGCAAGTGCTCACCTTTCTCGGCGATCGGTTGAGCGAATCGCTGTCCGGTGAGACCGCAGAGGTTGCCATCAACGTCTTCGGTCCCGATCTGGATGGGCTCGACCGGGTCGCTGCTCAGATCGCCGCGGTGCTGCGCGATATTCCGGGCGCCAAGGACGTGCAAGTCAAGGCGCCCTCTGGTGCGCCGTTTCTGCACGTCGATCTGCGGCCGCAGCGCCTCCAACAGTACGGCTTCACGGCCACCGATGTGTTGGATACAGTCGAAACAGCCTATGAGGGCGCCACTGCCGCGCAGGTCTACGACAGCAACAAAGTGACCGATCTGGTGGTACGCCTGCCGCCGTCCGAGCGCCTTGATCCGGAAGCCATCGGCTCTTTGTTGATTCGCGCGACCTCGGGCGTGACGGTCCCGTTGCGAGAGCTTGCCACGATCTCGGCGGCAGAGGGGCGCACGAGCATCATGCACGAGGGGGCGCGCAGGCGTCAGGTAGTAACGGTTAACCCCTCCGTAGCGGATGTCGCCGGGTTTGTTGCGACAGCGCAGGCTGCGATCAATCAACGTGTCAGACTTCCCCGCGATGTTTACCTGCAGTTCACCGGAGTGGCGCAAGGCGAGGCGGCGGCACGGCACGAAGTGATCCTGCATGCGGCGATTGCGGCAGTTGGGATCATTCTGTTGCTGTTGGTAGCGTTCCAGGATCCGCGCACGGTGACGCTGATTCTGGCCACGACTCCTTTCGCGCTGGTGGGCGGCGTCGTCGCGGTCGCGTTGACGGGTGCTACGCTTTCAATCGGATCGTTGGTGGGATTTGTCACGCTATTTGGCATTGTGGCTCGCAATGCAATTCTGCTCGTGGCCCACGTGGAGCATCTCATCGCCGTGGAAGGCGCTACGTGGGCACTCGCGACGGTGCTGCGAGGGGCGCGCGAGCGCGCTGATGCCGATCCTGATGACCGCCCTTGTCACCGCTCTGGGCCTGCTGCCCTTGGCGGTCGGTAGCGGTGAAGCAGGGCGCGAGGTGCAAGGGCCGATGGCGACGGTGATCCTTGGGGGCCTGGCCACCTCGACCCTGATGAACCTGCTGGTGTTACCGGTCATGCTGTGGCGCTTCGGGCCGTTTGGTGCAGCAGTGGGTGCTGTGGGAAATGGGGGAATCGGTACTGGGCGCCTGCGTGGGCGAGAGCGCAGCGCGCCGTCTTAGCGTCCGCACGAGGTGTTCACGCGGCAAACGGGCCATTGCGCTCTGGCAGGGGTCGTTCCGCGCCCGGTAGACTCACTCGTCGCGTTGTCGGCGCGGGATGCCCACCGGGGCTCCCCCCGCTTACTTGAGGGACACCCCAATGTCGCTTTACGGACTATCCGTTTTCGCTCTTGTCTACATGTTGGCGGTGGCTGCCCCTGGGCCAGGGGTGGCGGCCATTGTCGCGAGGATGCTGGGGCGGGGGACGCACGGTGCGCCAGCCTTTATTGCCGGCTTCCTGGTCGGGGATCTCATCTGGTTCACGTTCGCGGCAACTGGCCTGGCGATGCTCGCGCAGGTGGCCTACACCGTATTTGTTGTCGTGAAGTTCGCCGGAGCCGCCTACCTGCTGTACCTGGCGTATCGCCTGTGGACCGCCCCGCCGGCGCTGATGGGGGATGACGTCAAGGCGCGCCCGCGCGAGCGCCCGTTGCAGCTCTTCCTGGGTTCCTTGGCGTTGACCCTGGGCAATCCCAAGACCATGATTTTCTTCCTTGCCATCCTGCCCACGGTCGTGGAGTTGAAGCGGCTCACGGTGGGAGGTTTCTTCGAGATTGCCTTGGTCATCTGCGTCGTGTTGCCCGCCGTCCTGGGCTCCTACGCGTACTTTGCGGGCCGCGCCCGCAGGCATCTCACCCGTCCACAATCTGTCCGCTGGGTGCAGCGTGGCACCGGCGTTGTCATGGCCGGGGCGGCCGTCGCGGTCGCTACCCGGTAACCCCCCAAAACAATATCCGAGGGCGTCGGCCGTCTATCTAAATAGATGGACGCCGCGCTCCTCGACCGTTTGACAACTTCTGCCCAAGATCGCGAGATTTCCGCCACAGTGCGGCGCGAGCGGGGCCGACTGCTCGCCTTTATCCGGCGCAGGGTGTTGGACGCGGCCGAGGCCGAGGATGTCTTGCAGGAGGCGCTCTACGAGCTCGTGGCCGCGCATCGGCTGATGCAGCCGGTGGAGCAGGCCGGCGCGTGGCTGATGCGAGTGGCGCGCAATCGCATCATCGACCGCTTCCGTAAGAAGAAACCCGAGCTGTTGGCGGATCAGGGTATCGAGCTCGAGGAAGGCGAGGATGTTGGTGAGCTGGAAGATCTGTTGCCCTCGCCGGATGACGGGCCGGACGCGGTGGCGGTCCGCGAGCTGTTGCTCGAGCACATTGAGGTGGCGCTGGATGAGCTGCCGCGGGAGCAGCGCGATGTCTTCATCGCGCAGGAGCTGGAAGGTGCGAGCTTCAAGGAGCTCTCCGCGCGTTGGAATGTTGGAGTCAGTACGCTGTTGTCGCGCAAGCGCTATGCGATTTTGCATTTGCGGCGGCGGCTGCAGGTCGTTTACGAAGAGTGGCTGGCGGAGTGATCGTTTGCTGCGCGCAGCCTGAAGGAGACAGTTGTGAGATTTCGAGGTCATTCGGTGGCGAGGGGTGCGGGCTTCGTAGTGCTGGCGCTTGCCTTCATCGCTGTGTTGAGTGTTGTGGTGATGAGTCTGTGGAATGCGCTCGTGCCGAGTCTGTTCCACGGGCCCACGCTGCAATTCTGGCAAGCGGTGGGCCTGTTGATTCTGTGTCGCATCCTGTTCGGCGGATTCCGCGGGCGCGGTGGCCACGGATGGCACGGCCGTCACCACTGGGGCGAGCGCATGTGGCGGCAGCGCTGGGAAAACATGACGCCGGAGGAGCGCGAGCGGCTGCGCGCGAAATTCCAACATCGTTGTGGCTGGCGGGACGCCGAGCCACCCGCAGAACAGACGAAGCAGCAATCATGACCGTCAAATTGGAGGACTCCATCGTGACGCAATCGCAGCGAGCGATTTTGGCCGGCAAAGGCAACTGCCCGCCCGAAGAGCGAAGTGCCGAGGCGGCCGCCCGCAAACGAGTGTCGATAGCACGCCTCATTCCCGCACGCCGCCCAGACACGGGTGTCGACGAATGGCTTGCCGCGATGGTTCGCGGGCTGGATGCCCTGGAGTTTCTCGAGCGCAGCCGCGAGAGCCTGCCTGACTGATGATCGCCGTCGCGAGGGCGACCCGCAGCGGGCGCATCATCGGTCAGGCAGGCTCCTGGCTGGCCTTCCGCAGAGTGTCACCTGCAGCGGGCGTCCGGTCCTTAATCCGGACCTCGCCCATTGACGAATCCAGAGGCGATACTCACCATCGATGCGGTGAAAACCTCTCTGATTCTGGTCCCGGGCCTGCTATGCGATGAGACCGTTTGGGCACATCAGTGCGAGGCGCTGGCAAGTGTGGCCAATGTGCAGGTTGCTACCAACGGCGCGCGCGACTCTCTGGTCGCGATGGCCGAGGCGATTATCGCCGAGGCGCCACAGCGTTTTGCGCTGGCGGGGCATTCAATGGGCGGTCGCGTTGCCCTCGAAGTCTTGCGGCGTGTTCCTGATCGGGTCACCGCACTAGCCCTTCTCGACACTGGCTATCATCCACTGCCGGCGGGCGAGGGCGGTGAGCGCGAGGCGGCGGGTAGGTTTGCCCTGGTCGAAAAAGCTCGTCGCCGCGGCATGCGCGCGATGGGCTGGGAGTGGCTCCAAGGGATGGTGTATCCCTCACGCCTGTCGGACGCCGTCCTCGTGAACGCCATCCTCGATATGATCGAGCGCCGCACGCCCGAGTATTACGCAGCCCAGACGCGTGCCATGATCAACCGTCCCGATGCAACCGCCTTGCTCGGGAAAATCCGCTGTCCGACGCTGATTCTGTGTGGACAGGAGGATTTGTGGTCACCACCGCAGCGGCACGAGCAAATATGCGATCGAATCCCGGGGAGCACGCTGGCGGTGGTTCCGTATTGCGGGCACATGTCGACCATGGAGCGTCCCGCGGCGGTGAGCGAGGCGTTGCGCGCCTGGCTGGAGCCGCTCACTGCTGGAGGCATGACGAATGAGTGAGCTGAGTGTGCGCAAAGTAGCGATAGTAGGCTTCGGCGAAGCCGGTTCGATTCTCGGTGAGGAGTTGGCGGCAAGCGGCCGCGAGGTCGTCACTTACGACATACTGCTTGATGCGCCGGACTCACGCGGTCCGATGTCGGACAAGGCCCGCCGCGCACACGTTCAAGCCGCTGAGAGTTTCAAAGTCGCGGTGCAGGGGGTCGACCTGGTCATTTCCGCGGTGACCGCCTCATCCTCCGGTGTGGTCGCCGGCAACGCTGGCAAGCTGCTGCGCGCCGGGCAGATCTTCCTGGATATCAATTCGTGCTCGCCGGCGACCAAACGCGCCAATGCGCAACAGGTGCAGGGCTCCGGAGCCGACTACGTCGAGGCCGCGGTCATGGCGCCGGTTGCACCACAGAGGCTGAAAGTCCCGATGCTGTTGGGAGGTCACCGCGCCAACGAGCTTGCGCCGGTACTGAATGCGCTTGGAATGAACGCGACGGCCATCGCCGAGGAAATTGGCGTGGCTTGCGCCGTCAAGATGTGCCGCAGCGTTGTCATCAAAGGGCTGGAAGCGCTGGCCGTGGAAAGCCTGTTGGCGGCGCGTCGCTGCGGTGCCGAGCAACAGGTGTTGGCTTCGTTGCAGGCCACCTTCCCGCAGATGGGCTGGTTGGACAAATTGCCTGATTACCTGGTGAGCCGTGTGGCCGAGCACGGCCGGCGACGTGCCGCCGAGATGCGCGAAGTGGCGCATACACTGGAGGACGTTGGGATGGAGCCTGTCATGGCGCGGGCCACCGCCGTACGCCAGGATCAGCTCATCGATGCCATGGTGGCGCATGGTGTCAGCTATCCGCATGGCGAGCCGTTCTCGTGGCGTTGGCTCGCCGACTGCCTCGCCAAAGAGTCCGGCGGCACGGAAAATTCATAATCCGCCGCGCGAAATTCACGTAGTCTTTCGTGGATGAGCGCGCTTTCCCCGTACGGTCTTTTCGAGTTGCCTTTCTGGGGCTATGTCGTGGTGACCTTCGCCACGATCCAGTTGATGTTCCTGGGCATCACACTGTACCTGCACCGCGACCAGTCACATGGTGGCCTCGCCCTGCATCCGATCCTGCGCCACGTGTTCCGATTCTGGCTGTGGTTCAGCTCCGGGGTTGTCACCAAGGAGTGGGTGGCGGTGCATCGGCGCCATCACGTCTACGCTGATCAGCCAGGGGACCCTCACAGCCCGGTGATCCACGGCCTGAAGCGGGTGGTGCTGGAGGGGTACGAGCTCTACAAGGCGGCCACCTCGGATCCCGAAATCCTGCGTAACTATGGCAAGGGCACGCCGGATGACTGGATCGAGCGCAACTTGTACAGCCGCTTTTCCAACGTGGGCCTCATCCTGTTTGCGCTCATCATGCTGATCCTGTTCGGCATCCCGGCGATTCTCATGGTGGCGGTTCACCTGATCGCGCAACCGTTCTTTGCCGGTGGCGTTGTGAATGGCCTGGGACACGCTGTAGGTTATAGGAGCTTCGAGATGCCCTCGACGGCCACCAACCTGGTGCCTTGGGGCATGCTGCTCGGTGGCGAGGAGTTGCATAACAACCATCACGCATTCCCCCGTTCGGCAAGCTTCGCTGTGCAACGTTGGGAGCTCGACATCGGTTGGCTGTGGATTTGTGCTTTCCGCGCCGTAGGTCTGGCGAAAGTGCATTACGTCGCGCCGCGACCGCGCCTCGAGCGCGAGCGCAGCGAGCTCGACGCGGATACCGTCCACGCTCTGTTCAAGAACCGCATGCATGTCCTTCGGGATTACGCGCGTCGCGTGGTCCTTCCTGTGTGTCGCGAGTTGGCACGTCGTGAGCCACGGGGCTCGATTCCGGCGACGACACCGACGTTGCTGATCCGCCATCCGTCACTGTTGGCGGAGGAGGCGAGGCGGGCGCTGCGTGAGCTACTCGAGAGATACGAGGTGCTGCGCAGGGTGGTGGAGTTCCGTGAGAGCCTTCAGCATCAATGGAACGATGCATCGGCGAATCAAGCGCGCGCCGTCGCACAGCTCAGGCAGTGGTGCGCCGACGCCGAAGCGAGCGGGATCCGCGCGCTGTGCGAGTTTTCGCAGGGCCTGCCGGCCTACGCTCGGAGCCGCTAGGGGCTCTTACGGGCGCATAGCTTCGATCGCCTCTGTTCGGGCGCGTTCACTTCACCGGCATGATCATCGAGCGGGTCACCGTTCGCATGCCAAAGCTCGACTGCACCCGCACCACGCTCGGAAGCCTCGTCAGGTGCTGACTATGGATGCGCTCGAAGTCCACCATGTCGGCCACCACCAGACGCAAGAGGTAGTCGTGTTCTCCAGTCATGAGATAGCACTCCATGACTTCCGGGATCTTGCGCACGGCATTCTCGAAGGCTTCCAGGCCTGACTGGCTTTGCCGATCGAGCGTGATGCTCACGAACACGTTGACCGGGTATCCCGCCTTCTGCTGGTCGATGCGGGCCGTGTAGCCCAGAACCAGGCCCGATTCCTCAAGCGCCCGGACCCGCCGCAGACAGGCCGATTCGGACAGGCTCACTTTCTCCGCCAGCCGGGTATTGGTGATCCGGGCATCTTGCTGCAGCAGTCTCAAAATCGCGTGATCGTAGCGGTCTAGGCTCATAAGCGCAGGAGTCTGTCGGCAGCTCTAAATTTGTTCGCATATTCTGCCATAACGCCTGTTCCGCGAGCAGCCTAGGCAAATTCCCACCACCGTCAGGCGCTTAGGCTGGTGCACAGCTTTTAACGCTCATTCGGGGGCAATTCACATGCGGATCGGTCTACTGAAAGAGATCAAAAACCACGAGAATCGGGTGGGTCTGGTGCCCGCCGGCGTTCGGGAGCTTGTTGCCGCCGGGCACGAAGTGACCGTTGAGACCGGTGCTGGAAATGGCATCGGTGTGGACGACGCCCAGTACCGCGTTGCGGGCGCCAGCATTGCCCCCAAGGCCGCGGAGATTTTCGAGCGCGCCGATCTGGTCGTGAAGGTCAAGGAGCCGCAGCTGCACGAGTGCGAGATGCTCCGCCCCGGTCAGGTTCTCTTAGCCTACCTGCATCTGGCGCCGGATCCGGCGCAGGCCCACGCCCTGATGAAGTCCGGTGCGACCGCCATCGCTTATGAGACCGTGACGGCTCCCAATGGCTCGCTGCCGCTCCTGACCCCCATGAGCGAAGTGGCAGGCCGCATGGCCATCCAGGTGGGCGCCACTCATTTGCAGAAGGCCAACGGTGGCTATGGCGTGTTGCTGGGCGGTGTGCCTGGCGTTCCTGCGGCGAAGGTCGTCATTCTTGGCGGGGGCGCCGCGGGGACCCACGCCGCTCAAATTGCAGTGGGTATGCATGCGGACGTGACGATCGTCGAGCGCTCGGTTGCGCGCCTGCGCGAGCTGTCGGCGCAGTTCGGATCAGCCGCGAAGACCGCTTACTCAACTGGCGAAGCCATCGAGCGTCTGGTTCGCGACGCTGACCTCGTCGTAGGTACCGTGCTCGTGGCCGGCGATGCCACCCCGAAGCTCGTAACCCGGGCGATGGTGAAGACCATGAAGCCCGGAACGGTGCTCGTCGATGTCTCCATCGATCAGGGCGGCTGCTTCGAGACCAGCAAGCCGACCACTCATGCGGATCCGACGTTCGTAGTCGACGGCGTCATCCATTACTGCGTGGTCAACATGCCGGGCGGGGTGCCGCGTACCTCGACGTTTGCACTCACGAACGCCACGCTGCCTTATGTGCGAGCGCTGGCCGATCTGGGTTGGCAGGCCGCGTTGAAGCGTGATCCGGGCTTCGCGAACGGACTGAACGTCCACGCGGGCCAGATTACCCACGAAGTCGTTGCTAAGGCGCTGGGTCTGCAGGCCCGCCCGCTGGCCGCGTAGCCGCGGTTCGGTCATCGCGCTGTCTTGTTCTGTTCCCTACGGCGCGCGCCGTGGGGAACTGGGCGTTCTGCCGCAGCAGTCGCAGGATGGCGCGACCCTAGCGGTCTGGCCCCATAGGCGCAGGATTCTGTCGATAGTCCAGACTTTGTTCGCATATTCTGCCAGAGGGTCCCTTTAACGAGCCGCCATTACGCAAACTCCCACCACTGTCGGGCGCCTACGCTAGTCCCGGGAACCTATTCATCAATTGGGGGCGATTCGGCATGCGCATCGGTGTACCGCGAGAGATCAAAGTCCATGAGTATCGGGTGGGTCTGGTGCCCGCCGGTGTCCGCGAGCTGGTCGCAGCCGGACACGAAGTGACCATCGAAACCGGCGCTGGAAACGGCATCGGGGTGGACGACGCTCAGTATCGCGCCGCAGGCGCGAGCATCGCCTCCAAAGCCGCGGACATCTTCGAAAAGGCTGAGCTGGTAGTGAAGGTCAAGGAGCCTCAGCTGCCTGAGTGCGCCATGCTCCGCCCTGGCCAGGTTCTGTTTACTTATCTGCATCTGGCACCCGATCCGGCGCAGGCGCAGGCCCTGATGAAGTCTGGTGCCACCGCGATTGCCTACGAGACGGTGACCGCTCCCAACGGCTCGCTCCCGCTGCTCACCCCGATGAGTGAAGTGGCCGGCCGTATGGCCATCCAGGTAGGTGCCTCCAGTTTGCAGAAAGCCAACGGTGGCTACGGCGTGTTGCTGGGTGGCGTGCCTGGCGTTCCGCCGGCGAAGGTTGTCATTCTGGGTGGTGGCGTTTCGGGAACCCACGCTGCTGAAATGGCAGTGGGCCTGCGTGCGGATGTCACTATCGTCGACCGGTCGGTCCCGCGCCTGCGCGAGTTGTCAGCGCAGTTCGGCTCGTCCGCGCAGACTGCTTATTCAACCGGCGAAGCCATCGAACGTTTGGTTCGCGATGCCGATCTCGTCGTGGGAGCTGTGCTCGTGGCCGGCGCTGCCGCCCCGAAGCTCGTAACGCGAGCAATGCTGAAGACCATGAAGCCGGGGACAGTGCTCGTCGACGTCTCCATCGACCAGGGCGGTTGCTTCGAGACGAGCAAGCCGACCACTCATTCCGACCCGACGTTCGTGGTCGACGGCATCATCCACTACTGCGTAGCTAACATGCCGGGCGCGGTGCCGCGCACCTCGACGTTTGCACTCACGAATGCGACGTTGCCCTATGTGCGTGCGCTGGCCGATCTGGGCTGGCAGGCTGCATTGAAGCGCGATCCGGGCTTTGCCAACGGATTGAATGTCCATGCGGGCGAGATCACCCATGAAGTTGTCGCGAAGGCTCTAGGTCTGACCGCACGTCCGCCGGCGCTCGCTGCGGTTCGGTAATCGGGGGCGGTAATCGTGCAAACGATGTTCCCGACGGCGTGCCGCCGCTGGGAAGACAGGCACATTGAGTAGCTCGTCCAAATGAGGGGCTGGTTCCGGCCGGCCCCTCCCGCTACGCTTGATCTCGTTCCGGGCTACACTCTTGCCCCGACTCGTTGCGCGTGTGCTGGCGCGACGGTGCGCTCAAACCAAACTCTTCCGGAGGATTCGAGAATGAAGATCGCTCTGTCGGCTGCCATGCTGACTCTTGTCGTGGGCTCTGCGTTGGCCACAGCTGCCACTTACGAGGTCGACCCCAACCATACCTATCCGAGCTTCTCAGCCGACCATCTGGGTGGCCTCTCGGTCTGGCGCGGCAAGTTCGACAAGTCCTCGGGTACTATTGAGTACGACAAGGACAAGCAGACCGGCACCGTTAACATCACCGTCGACACGAGTTCCATCAACTTCGGTCACGAGAAGCTCAACGAGCACGCCAAGAGCCCTGAGATGTTCAACGTCCAGAAGTATCCGACAGCGACCTACAAGGGCACGCTGGCGAGCTTCAAGAACGGCGCGCCCACCGAAGTGCAGGGCGAGTTCACGCTGCTGGGTGTGACCAAACCGCTGACGCTGCACATCGACCAGTTCCTGTGCAAGCCGAATCCGATGAGCAAGAAGGAAACCTGCGGCGCGGATGCCACGGCAACATTCAACCGCAAGGACTGGGGGCTGAGCTTCGGCGATGCGTACGGCTTCAAGATGGATGTGAAGCTGGCGATCCAGGTCGAGGCGGTCCGACAGGGTTGATGCCCTGACCTGCAGTCGCCTGCGACGCGACTTGCGTGGCGTGGCTTTGTTTGTCTAATGAGGGCGTGCTCCCCGCTGCGGGGGGTGCGTCCTCAACCCTCTGCTCCTTCTAAGCACATTCCCAGGAATTCTGGAGCCAACGGCACAGCCGCAGCAGCCCCTTGGGCCCCATTGTGTAGACTTCTGCCCAAGGAGTTTCCCAATTGCCTGACCGTCAAAGTTCGCAGTCCACGCTGCTTGAGGCGATGGCCGACGCCGCCGTCGAGGCCGGTCGTGCTGCCCACAAGATTTACCTCGAGGGCTTCGAGGTGGAGCACAAAGCGGACCAGTCGCCGGTGACCGCGGCCGACCGCGCCGCCGAAGCCATCATCCTTGAGCGTCTGAAGCATGCCGCGCACGGCGTGCCGGTCGTTGCCGAGGAAGAGGTCGCGGCCGGGAGACTACCCGCCATCGGGCGCGAGTTCTTCTTGGTCGATCCGCTCGATGGCACGAAGGAGTTCATCCAACGTATCGGCGACTTTACCGTCAACATCGCGCTCATTCGTGATGGTGACCCGGTCTTGGGCGTAGTTTATGCGCCCGTGACAGCCGGCTTGTATATCGGAGATGTCGTTGCGGGCAGGGCGCTGCGCAGCCTCGTACCGACCTCGGCAACCCACGCAATTCCCCGGCAGCCCATCCGGGTCCGATCGGCGCCGGAGCGAGGCCTGACCGTGGTCGTGTCCCGTTCCCACGCGACACCGGAAACCGAGACCTATCTGCAACACTACCGGGTCGCGGAGCGCGTTTCGGTCGGCTCATCGTTGAAGTTCTGTCTGGTCGCCTCGGGTGAGGCGGACCTCTATCCGCGTCTCGGGCCGACCATGGAATGGGATACCGCGGCAGGACACGCAGTGTTGGTTGCCGCCGGCGGTAGTGTGCTCGCTCCGGGCGGGGCGCCGCTTAAGTACGGTAAGGCCGGCCTGCGCAATACATTTTTCATCGCCGGCGGGGCCGTGGCTACCGTGCCGCTGCCTGCCTGAACGACCATCCAAGGATCTGATTTTCCCGCAAGAATGAGCAGTACAGTCACTCGCCACGCTTTGTCCGTTCACCTGAAGCGGCTCGAAGCCGAGTCGATCGGCATCATCCGTGAGGTCGCCGCGGAGTTCCGCAACCCGGTGATGTTGTATTCCATCGGCAAGGACTCGGGTGTCATGTTGCACCTGGCGCTGAAGGCGTTCTATCCCTCCAAGCCGCCGTTTCCGCTGTTGCATGTCGATACGACCTGGAAGTTCCGCGACATGATCCGGCACCGCGACAGCATCGCGGCGCGCTATGGCGTGAAGCTGCTGGTACATACCAACCCCGAGGGAGTCGCGCGGGGCATCAATCCCATCACCTCCGGGTCGCAGCTGCATACGCAGATCATGAAGACCGAGGCGCTGAAGCAGGCGCTCGACAAGTGGGACTTCGATGCGGCATTCGGAGGTGCGCGCCGCGACGAGGAGAAAAGTCGCGCCAAGGAGCGGGTGTTCTCGTTCCGCTCGGCCGGCCACGTCTGGGATCCGCGTAATCAGCGCCCCGAGCTGTGGAATCTTTATAACACCCGGATCGCCAAAGGCGAGACCATCCGGGTGTTTCCGCTTTCCAACTGGACGGAGCTTGATATCTGGCAGTACACACGGGCAGAGGATATTCCCGTGGTGCCGCTGTATTTCGCAGCGTCGCGTCCGGTCGTCAAGCGCGACGGATTGCTGATCATGCGCGATGACGATCGCATGCCGCTCCTGCCCGGGGAGGTGGAGCAAATACGCAACGTACGCTTCAGGTCGCTAGGCTGCTATCCGCTGTCCGCGGCCATTGAAAGTGACGCCGCGAGCCTCGATGACATCATCGCCGAGATGCTCGCCACGCGCACCTCCGAGCGCTCGGGACGGCTCATCGACAACGATGAGGCCGCCTCCATGGAGAAGAAAAAGCGTGAGGGCTATTTCTGATGATCACTCATGCGCCCCAGCACGTTACCGTGAGCTCCGGCGGCCCGGGCGGCCCTGCCAAGGGCCTGTTGCGTTTCCTCACCTGCGGCTCGGTGGATGATGGCAAATCGACACTCATCGGCCGTCTCCTGTATGACACGAAGCTGATCCTCGAGGACCAACTTGTGGCGCTCGAGCGGGACAGCCGCAAGCATGGCACCACGGGGGATGATATCGATTTCGCGCTGTTGGTCGACGGCTTGGAGGCGGAGCGGGAGCAGGGCATCACCATCGATGTCGCCTACCGCTTTTTCTCCACGCCGCACCGCTCATTCATCGTCGCCGATACTCCGGGCCACGAGCAGTACACGCGCAACATGGCCACGGGCGCTTCCAATTCGGATGCGGCCGTCATTCTCATCGATGCCCGCAAAGGTCTGCTGACCCAGACTCGCAGACACAGCTACATCTGCTCGCTGCTGGGAATCCGTCACATCATCGTGGCGGTCAACAAGATCGATCTCGTCGAGTTCTCCGGCGAGCGATTCCATCACATCGTGGGCGACTACCTGGGCTTCGCGCAGTCCTTGGACTTCGCCTCCATTACGACCATCCCGGTGTCGGCGCGCTACGGCGACAACGTTACCGCGCGCTCCGATCGGATGTGCTGGTACGACGGTCCGAGCCTGCTCGAGCATCTCGAGGGTCTGGATGTCGACCACGCTCCGGCGGAGCGAGCGTTTCGCTTTCCCGTGCAATGGGTGAATCGCCCCAACCTGGATTTCCGAGGGTTCTCCGGTACGGTCGCCTCCGGCGCCATCAAGACTGGGGATCGGGTCGTGGTGGCGGCTTCCGGAAAGGAGTCGACGATCGCGCGGATCGTAACCGCCGACGGGGATCTGCCGGAGGCGGCAGCCGGCGATGCAGTGACTCTCACTCTGACGGATGAGGTGGATGTCGCGCGCGGGGATGTGATTGCACACGCCGACTCCCGTCCTGAGGTGGTCGACCAGTTCGCGGCTCATGTGTTGTGGATGACGGAGGAGGCAATGCTCCCCGGGCGCTCGTACTTGATGCGCATTGGCACGAAGTATGTGCCCGCCCGTGTGACCAGCCTCAAGCACAAAGTCGACGTCAATACGCTGGACCACATTGCCGCCAAGACGCTCGGACTGAACGAGATCGGGCTGTGTAACGTAGCGACCGCGGTGCCGGTCGCCTTCGATCCGTATACGGAAAACCGCGAGACCGGCGCCTTCATTCTCATCGACCGTTTCACCAATGCCACGGCCGGCGCCGGCATGATTACCTTCGGCCTGCGCCGTGCGACCAACATCCACCGCCAGAGTGTGCTGGTCGACAAGAGCGCGCGCATCGAGCTGAACGGCCACCGCCCGGCCATCCTGTGGTTCACCGGCTTGTCGGGGTCGGGCAAGAGCACCATAGCCAACATCGTGGAGCGCGAGTTGCACGCTCACGGCACGCATACGTATATGCTCGATGGCGACAACGTGCGCCACGGCTTGAACCGCGATCTGGGTTTCACCGACGCGGACCGGGTCGAGAACGTGCGGCGCGTTGGCGAGGTCGCCAAGCTGTTCGTCGATGCGGGCACGGTGGTGTTGTGCTCCTTCATCTCGCCTTTCCGCAACGAGCGGCAGATGGTGCGCGAGCTGGTCGCAGCGGATGAGTTTATCGAGATCTTTGTCGACACTCCGATCGAGGAGTGTATGCGTCGCGACCCGAAAGGCCTTTACGCCCGCGCGAAGGAAGGCAAGATCAAGAACTTCACCGGGATCGATTCGCCGTACGAGGCGCCGGAGAATCCGGAGATCGTGGTGCATGCGGGTGACGGCTCCGCGGAGGAGATCGCGCGGCGGATTGTGGCGATCTTGCGGGAGCGCGGAATTATCAGTTGAGAGTGATGCCGCCGGTTACGGTGGCAATGCTTACCGCGCCACTTTGGCGGCAACCTGTGAGGCCAGGGCGAGGGATGCCGTCAGCCCCGGCGATTCGATCCCGAACAGATTCACCACGCCGGGCACTCCGTGAACCTCCGGGCCGTCGATCCTGAAGTCGGCGGCCGCATCCTCCGGGCCGCTGATTTTGGGGCGTATTCCGGCATATCCAGGCTGCAGCGCTCCGTCGGGCAGCTCCGGCCAGTAGGAGCGGATGGCGCAGTAGAACCGCTCGGCCCGCTGCGGTTCGACTTGATACTCGCACTGCTCGACCCACTGGACGTCGGGCCCGAATCGGGCGCGGCCGGCGAGGTCGAGCGTCAGATGCACGCCGAGCCCGCCGGGCTCGGGTATCGGATACACGAGGCGCTCGAATGGCGAGCGTCCCGAGAGGGTGAAGTAGTTACCCTTCGCGAAGTAGGGTGTTGGAATGTGCTGCGCCGGGAAGGCTTCGATGAGTCGAGCCACCTGCGGTGCGTACAAGCCCGCGCTGTTGATTACAGTGTTGGCTTTCAGGCTCGCTTCCGTGTCGTTGACGCCAATGAGCACGCTATCGGATGAGAGTTGCATGCCCGTCACACGCGTATCGGTCACGAGGGTCGCGCCGCGGCTTTCCGCCTGCCCCAACAGCGCGAGCATGTAAGCGTGTGAGTCGATGATGCCAGTCATTGGCGAATGCAGTGCGCCCTCACAGACAAGCTGAGGTTCGAGCGCCAGCGCTTGAGCGCGGCTGAAGAATTCCAGAGGCACGCCGTTGGCTTGCGCTGCCTTTTGGATCCTTTGCAGTTGCGCAAGCTGCGACTCGGAAGTGGCCACAATGAGCTTGCCGCAGCGACGGTAAGGAACGCCGTAGGCCTCACAAAAGTCGTAGAGCTGACCTCGGCCGCGCACACACAGGCTGGCCTTGAGCGAGCCGTGCGGATAGTAGATGCCGGCGTGGATGACCTCGCTGTTGCGCGAGCTAGTCTCGGTGCCGAAGCTTTGCGCCGCTTCGAGGATCAGAACTTCGCGGCCTCGGACGGCCAGTTCCCGTGCGACTGCAAGTCCTATGACTCCCGCGCCGATTACGACTACATCGACCTTGTCCACCTTCGGGGGCTGCTCTCGCGCTAGTGGTTTTCCGTTGCCAGTGTAGTCGCGCCCGCGCCTTTCGTCCCAAAAAATCGCGCTCGCCCATTCGCTCCGGGCGAGGCATAGTGGTTGCTCTTTCCCCAACCTTTGCGCGCTTCCAGGAGTGGATATGGCCACGTCTCCCCATGCCAGCGCGGCTGGCCAAATCACCCTTGGTGGCGATTTGACGGTGAATCGTCTCGGTTTCGGGGCGATGCGAATCACAGGTCCGGGGGTTTGGGGTCCGCCACCTGATATGCCGACGGCACTACGCGTGGTGAAGCGAGCGGTAGAGCTCGGTGTCAACTTCATCGATACCGCGGACTCGTACGGTCCGGAGGTCAGTGAAAATATCATCGCGCAGGCGCTTCATCCTTATCCGGCGGACCTGGTCATCGCCACCAAAGGCGGGCTGGTGCGACCGGGCGCCGATGTCTGGAATCGCGACGCTCGACCCAAACACCTGCGCGCGGCGTGTGAAGGCAGTCTGCGTCGGCTGCGCCGTGATCGCATCGACATCTACCAGTTGCATGCGCCCGACCCACGTGTACCGCTCGCCGACTCCATCGGCGAGTTGCTGAGGATGCAAGGCGAGGGCAAGATCCGCCATATCGCCATATCCAATGTGACGTTGAATGAGCTTGAGGCGGCACAGCGCCTGACGCCCCTGGTAGCCGTGCAGAACCGGTTCAACTTACAGGACCGCCGCTCGGATGAGGTGTTGGACTATTGCGCCCGCAGTACGGTGGCATTCATTCCCTGGGCACCATTGGATTCCGGACGCCATGCCAGTGCCTCGGGCGCGGTGAAGGCGCTCGGCAAAGTGGCGCAACGACATGGGGTGAGTGCTGGCGCCGCTGCCATTGCCTGGTTGTTGCATCACTCCAAGGCGATGTTGCCGATTCCGGGCACGGCGTCCGTCGCGCACCTCGAGGAGAATGTCGCGGCGGCCTCAATACGGCTTACCGAGGAGGATCTGCGTGAGCTGGGTTGAAATGGCGCCACTAAGCCACCGGCAGTCGGGTGGTGGATTTCTTCGTGCGCAACACGAAACTGGTATTCACCGAGCGCACCGCTGACAGTTGCAGCAATTGCGTCGACAGAAAGTGCTCGTAGGCTTCCATACTGGCGGCCACGATGCGCATCAGGTAATCGTTGGCGCCGCTCATGGAGTGACACTCCAATACCTCGGGGCGCTCCTGGATGAGGCGGTCGAACTGCCGCACGCTCTCCGGGTGGTGATTCTCCAGGGTAACCAGGGCATAGGCGAGAATGGGCAAGCCGATGGCTGACCCGTTCAATAACGTGGCATAGCCCGAGATAAAGCCATCCTCCTCGAGTCGCCGCAGCCGTCGCCAGCACGGAGCGGGGGACAGTCCCACCTGCTTGGCGAGCTCCTGGTTGGAGATCCGGGCATCGGCCTGCAAGGTATCGAGAATGCGGCGATCGACCCGATCCAGTGTCTTGGACATGCTTCCGACCTACGATGTGGCAATAATATTGCCAAGGTGACCATAAAACGAGCAATCACGGCAAGCTCATTGCGACACCATCGGCATAAGCTGTGCGCAAAGCCTCGCAACTGGAGATGCGCGCCATGGCAGCCCCCGCCGCCTCGATTTCCCGCCTTCCGTATGCCGCGCAGCAGTCGCAGCAACAGCCCGATTGGCGGCGTGTTGCCTACCTTCTGCATCTGTCACGAGCGCTTGATGACATCGAGGAGTCCAAGCTGCTCCCCGAGCGCAAGGTGCTCTATCAGTTTTCCGCTCGCGGTCATGATTTTGCACAGATTCTGCTCGGGTTACGCCTGACCGATCCTCATGACGGCGTTACCGTCTACTACCGCTCCCGCCCCATCATGCTCGCTCTTGGCGTGTCACTCGAAGATGCGGCCGCGGGGCCGTTGGCTCGCGCCGGATCCTTCAGCGGCGGACGGGATATCGGTGTTGTTTTCAACATGCCCGGCATCGGCGGCCCCACCGTCCTGCCCGCGAGCGGTGGCGTTGGTGCCCAATACACGCCCGCGGCGGGTTGGGCCCAAGCTATCCGGTATCGCCGCGAGGCGCTGCGGGATGCGACTTACTCGCATAGCATCGCGGTAGTCCTCGGTGGCGATGCCTCGGTGGCGACCAACGGGTTCTGGTCCGCTCTGACCGTTGCCACGACGTTGCAACTGCCGATGCTGTTTTATATCGAGGACAACGGCTTCGGCATTTCCGTTTCCTCGAAGCTACAGACTCCAGGTGGCAACATCGCGGCCAATCTGCGCTCCTTCTGCGGGCTCACGATTCTCGAAGGCGACGGCACCGATCCTACTCAGGCAGCGGATCTGACGGCGCGCGCCGTATCGCTGGTGCGCGACAGCCGCGCACCGGTGCTGTTGCGCCTGACCGTGCCCCGGCTCTCCGGTCACTCGGGTCAGGACACGCAGGCATACAAGTCACCGGAGGTGGTTGCATTGGAGCGCGCCCGTGACCCGCTCGGAAAGCTGCACCGACACCTGGTTCCGGCTGTGATGAGTGAGGCCGACTGGACGCAAGTTGCGACGCAGGCTCGCAGTGATGTCGAAGCGGCGATTGAACGGGCCCTCGCGCGTCCGCAGCCCGACGCAGGCCAGGTGAGCCGCTACGTGTTCTGCGAGGTAGCTGCCGACGGTAGTGCCGAATTGCAACAGCAAGGTGGGTTGGCGCCCGAGGGGCACGTGTTTGCGCGCAGCAGCACTGTCGCGCGTCCCGAAGGCACTCGCATCAACATGCTGACCGCGATTCGGCGCACCCTCGATGTGGAGTTGGCCGCGAATCCACGCATGGCCGTGTTTGGAGAGGATGTGGGCCCGAAGGGCGGGGTGCACGGGGCGACCTTGGGATTGCAGGAAAAGTACGGCTCGGCGCGTGTGTTCGATACGAGCCTGTCCGAGGAAGGCATCATCGGTCGCGCTGTCGGAATGTCCCTCGCAGGCTTACTACCGGTCGCCGAGATCCAGTTTCGCAAGTATGCGGATCCCGCGGCGGAGCAACTCAACGATTGCGGGACCATGCGTTGGCGGACGCATAACCGATTTGCCGCCCCGATCGTGGTGCGCATGCCGGGTGGATTTTTCAAGTGCGGCGATCCCTGGCACAGTCAAACGAACGAGGTGGCCTGGGTTCATGGGATCGGGTGGCACGTCGCGGTTCCTTCGAATGCCGAAGACGCGGTTGGGCTGCTGCGTTGCGCACTGCGGGGTAATGATCCGACTATCTTCTTCGAGCATCGTGCCATGTTGGATGGGTCCTGGGCACGTCGTCCCTACCCCGGGGATGAATACGTCGTCCCGTTCGGTAAAGCTCGCGTGGTGCGCGCCGGTTCGGAACTGACGATTGTCACGTGGGGAGCCATGGTGGAGCGCTGTGAACAGGCCGCTGCGGCTTGCGCCGTCGATGTGGAAATCCTGGATCTTAGAACGCTATCGCCCTGGGACAAGGTGGCGGTGCTGACGTCGGTGGAGAAGACGCGGCGCTGTTTGATCGTACACGAGGACAATATAACGGCGGGATTTGGGGCGGAAATCGCCGCAGTGTTGGCAAAGGAGGCTTTTTTCAGCCTCGATGCGCCGATCGAGAGACTCACCATGCCGGATATCCCAAGTCCACACAGCCCGGTGCTACTCGACGCCGCCGTTCCGAGCAGTGAGCGTATCATGCGCGCCATCCAACATCTCGCGAGCATCTGAGCAATGACGACCGCAGTGGAAATACGCGCTCCCGCCGAACAGACCGAGGGCACCCGGTCGCAGGTGTTACGTTGGTTGAAGAACGTCGGCGAGACGGTCGGGGAGAATGAGCCGCTGATTGAGATCGAGACCGACAAGGTGACCGTGGAAGTCGCGTCCCCCGGGGCTGGGGTGCTGCGGGAGATCGTCAAGGGGGAGCAGGAGGAGATCGCTCCTGGAGAATTGTTGGGACGCATCGAGGCGCAAGGCGCCGCGGAAGCTCGTGGCAACGCGGCGGCAGCGGCTGCCGCCGCTGACTCAGCTGCGTCGGTTAGATCGGCTGCTAGCGATTCTGGCGGGGTTCCGGGCGCTTACGGCGATGCGATGTTCCGCGCGACTGGTGGCGGTGGTGCCGATAGCCCGAGCGTCGGCGGTGGCAGCGCTGGTGTCGCCGCTGGCGAAGGGGCGTCGCTCGTTGGCGGCGTTGGTGCTACCGGAGTAACAATGGTTGCTGGCGGGCGGGGCGCGCTCGGGGCCGACGCTGGTCCCGCTGGACAGCAGCATGCAGCGGCGTCGCCGGACAATTCGGCGGCGGGTCGCCTGAGTCCGGCGGTGCGGCGGCTTCTGTCCGAGAATGGGCTTGACCCCACCGTGGTGCGCGGAACGGGGTTGGGCGGACGGATCACCGTTGAGGATGTGTTGGCCGCTATCGCAGCAGGTAACGCCGGCGGGTCGCGAACCAGTGCGGCCGCGGTGCCGGCGAACGGTTCCGGCGGCTCGCGAGCCCGTGTGCCCGCCGCGTCTGCCGACGGTTCTGGCGGTCGCGGCAAATCGGCGCCGGCGGGTGCGTCGGACGCTGGTAGCGCTGCGGCGCTTACGTCGACGTCTTTCGACGTCGCCGGCGGCAGTCATCGCGTTGCACACACAGCTGTGCGCAAGCGCATCGCTGAGCACATGGTGCAGAGCCTCCTACATACGGCACCGCATGTCACGACCGTGTTCGAAGTCGACATGACTTCCGTGCTGGCCCATCGACTCAAACACCGGGGCGAGCTCGCAAAGCATGGGGTGCCGTTGACCCTGACTGCTTACTTCCTCCAGGCCACTGTCGACGCCATTCGCGTGGTGCCCGAAGCCAACAGCCGGTGGACCGATACGGCGTTGGAGGTATTCGACTCGATCCACATCGGTGTGGCGACGGCCCTGGAAGAGGGGGGGCTTGTGGTTCCCGTCCTCCGTGACGTGCAGTCACGGGATCTCTTTGCAACGGCTGAGGGTTTGAACGACCTCGTGACCCGTGCCCGGGAGGGGCGTCTCTTACCCGCCGACGTTCGTGGTGGCACCTTTACCATCTCCAACCACGGCGTTAGCGGCAGCCTGGTGGCGACGCCAATCATTATCAACCAGCCGCAGTCGGCCATTCTGGGGGTCGGCAAGCTCGAAAAGCGCACCGTCGTGGTGGAAGAGGCTGGCGAGGATCGGGTGGTGATCCGACCTCGGTGCTATGTCACATTGACCATCGACCACCGGGTCATGGACGGTCACCAGGCCAATCGTTTCTTGCAGACATTCGTGACGCGGCTGACCCAGTGGGCTTAGGAGCGCAAGCGAGCTTGCGCGCCGTTACCGACGATCATTGCTTGGACCGGTTCCTGCAGTAGTGCGATGATCGGTGCATGGCCAAAGAGCACCGAACCCCGTCTCCCCCGGAGCTAGAGGACATCGAGCGCGCCAGCACGGACGAGCTGCGTGCTCTACAGCTGACGCGACTGAAGTGGTCGCTGCGCCATACGTACAAGAACGTGGCGGCCTACCGTCGCAAGTGCGATGCGGCCGGCATTCATCCGGATGATCTGAAGCAGCTGTCCGATCTCCAATACTTCCCGTTCACGACCAAAGCCGACCTGCGCGACGCCTATCCGTTTGGTTTGTTTGCCGTACCGCGTGAGCGGGTGGTGCGGATCCATGCATCCAGCGGTACCACAGGAAAACCGACAGTTGTCGGCTACACCACCCACGATATTCAAACTTGGGCTCACCTGGTCGCCCGCTCCATCCGTGCCGCCGGCGGACGGCCCGGTGATGTCATTCATATCGCGTATGGTTACGGGCTCTTCACAGGCGGGCTCGGCGCGCACTACGGCGCGGAGCATCTGGGCTGCACCGTCATACCGATGTCAGGTGGCCAGACGCAGAAGCAGGTGCAGCTCATCTGCGACTTCGAGCCAGACATCATCATGGTGACACCTTCCTACATGTTGGCGATTGCCGAGGAGTTCGCGCGGCAGGGGCTCGATCCGACGCTAAGCTCGCTGCGGCTGGGCATTTTCGGCGCCGAGCCGTGGACCGAAGCCATGCGCGGGCAGATACAGACGCGTATGGGAATCGACGCTGTCGATATCTACGGTTTGTCGGAAGTGATGGGGCCCGGTGTCGCAAGCGAGTGTGTCGAGACGAAAGATGGGCCGGTCATCTGGGAGGATCACTTCTATCCGGAGATCATCAATCCTCACACCGCTCAGGTTCTTCCCGACGGCTTGCATGGCGAGCTCGTTTTCACCACCCTGACCAAGGAAGCGTTGCCGGTCATTCGTTATCGCACGCGCGACCTGACCAGTCTGCTGCCTCCGACGGCGCGCTCCATGCGGCGGATGGCGAAGATCACTGGGCGCTCCGACGACATGCTCATCATCCGGGGTGTCAACGTGTTTCCCAGCCAGATCGAGGAGCTGATGTTGAAGCAACAGGGGCTCGCGCCGCACTACCTGCTGGAGGTCACCCGCGATGCGCACCTCGATGCGTTGAGTGTGCAAGTTGAGTGTACCGAGGGCGTGGCCGGGGACAGCGGCCTGCGCGATCGGCTCACCATCGAGCTGCAACGCGACATCAAGGATGTCATTGGCATCAGCGCGCGGGTGCTTGTTTGCCCGCCAGGAACGCTGGAGCGCTCGTCCGGAAAGGCGAAACGGGTAGTCGATAAGCGAAATCAGTCACCCCGAGGTTGATACGACGCTCGGGGATGCGAGGTTGCCGAAGCGCGCGCCAGCGGAGCTGTCGGCGGGCGGGAGCGGTTCGGTCATGGTGCTGGCGGTGTCGGAGAGATATCGCTCGGCCCCCACGAATACCGCCGAGTACAACCGCTTGCTCAACTCGTAGGCGGCGGCGCCGACCCAGTCGGCAGGCAATAGTGCTTGCGGCAAGAGCGGATCTTGCAGGTGGATCTTGCGGTACTCGTGAATCAGCAACGTGCGGATGACGAATGCCCCTTCGGGAGTGAGGGCGTTCCCGGACGATGTCACCGCCTCCATCACGGGTATGAAGGTGTCGAGAAATCTCCGGTAACGTCGTGTCAGGTCGCCCAAGTCCCACCCGGAGGCGGCCAGTTTCCGGTCAACCAGACTGCCTTCGCTCGCGCTCTTTAGCAGCAAGCCGTTTGCCGCGCCGTCCAACCCGCTGAGGGCGGCGCGCGCGGCGGCGATGCTCCAGCTCGGGTGAGCAAACACACCGGGGCTCACTTGTCCGAAACCCAGCCAACGCAACTCCTCGCGCAGATCCTGCCGCCTGACACCGATGGCGGGCGGCAGGATGAGCAGCGTCCAGTGGCCATCCCACGAGCTCGGGATCTCGCCATAAATCCGGCGTGTGGCTTCGGCGAAGCGCTCCTGTCCGATGGCGGTCAGGCGGTATTCACTGCGCCGACCGTCACGGCGGGCAACCAGCCAGCCGTCCCGGGCCAATCGGGCCACCGAGGTTCGCACCAGGCGCTCTGTGAGGCCGAATGGGTGGGCGAGCGCTATGAGAGCGCCGAGGGTTACGGCACCGCCCCTGGGTGCGATTGCGTCGCCAAAAATCGTGATCAGGAGCGATCCACCGCGGATCGGGCTCTGGCGGTGAAAATGTCGCAACAGTGACTTCACCGCGGCCGTAAGAGCCGTTGCGGCCGTACGAGGTCCCGGAACGTCCTGAATCATGATGCGGCAAATTGTGACACAAAAAATTGAAATAATGTGCTAATCTTGTGTCACGTTGATGCGGTCCGAGCTGGAGCCCCTCATGTACACACAGGCCCTCGATTCACTTGGAAAGGACTGTCTGCCGGACGGTTCGCCGGATACCACGGCGCTCGAGGCGCGCTTCCAGGAGCGTGTCGACGCCGACGAGAAGATTGAACCCAAGGATTGGATGCCGGATGCCTATCGCCAGACATTGATCCGGCAGATCTCCCAACATGCCCATTCGGAGATCGTCGGCATGTTGCCGGAGGGAAACTGGATCACGCGCGCGCCGACGCTGCGGCGCAAAGCCGTGCTTATCGCCAAGGTGCAGGATGAGGGCGGCCATGGGATGTATTTGTACAGCGCGGCGGAGACACTCGGCATCGCGCGGCAGCAGATGTTGGAGCAGTTGTTGGCCGGCACGGCGAAATATTCGAGCATTTTCAACTACCCGACCCTCACCTGGGCGGATGTGGGGGCCATCGGCTGGCTGGTCGATGGCGCCGCCATCATGAATCAGATTCCCATCTGCCGTTGCTCGTACGGTCCCTACGCCCGGGCGATGGTGCGCATCTGCAAGGAGGAGAGTTTCCATCAGCGGCAGGGCTTCGAGATCATGTTGGCACTGGCGCGTGGCACGCCGGAGCAACGCGCCATGGCGCAGGATGCACTCAATCGCTGGTGGTGGCCGTCCATCATGATGTTTGGCCCGAACGATTCGCAGTCCAAACACACGGCGCAGTCGATGCGCTGGAAGATCAAACGCTTCACCAACGACGAGCTGCGCCAGAAGTTCATCGATATCACAGCTCCGCAAGCGGAGTTTCTCGGGCTGACCATCCCTGATCCCGAGTTGCGCCGCGAGCAGGGGAGCGAGCATTACCGCTTCGGGCCGATCGACTGGAGCGAGTTCCAGTCGGTGTTGAAAGGCAACGGGCCTTGCAATCGTGAGCGGCTGGAGGCGCGCCGGCGAGCTCATGACGAAGGTAGCTGGGTTCGCGAGGCCGCGGCGGCGCATGCGGAAAAGCAGCGTGACCGAGCGGCGACCGAGCGGACAGCGAGGGAACCCCCAGCGGGGGCCAGCGAGGGAATCCCCAGCGGGGGCGCCAAAGCCGCGCAGGCCGCGTGAGAGGAGTGCTGTAATGAGCAATGATTGGCCGCTGTTTGAGGTGTTCATCCGTTCGCGCGCGGGGCTTGAGCACAAGCACGTCGGAAGCATTCACGCGGCGGATGCGCGGATGGCCGTTGAGCACGCCCGTGACGTCTATACGCGTAGGCAAGAAGGTGTGAGCATTTGGGTGGTGCGCTCGAGCGACATCATCGCATCCGACCCCGCGGAAGCTGACGCGTTGTTTGAGCCGGCGAAGGACAAGGTGTACCGGCACCCAACGTTCTACGCCATTCCGGACGAGGTCAAGAACCTGTGAGCGAGGTACATACGACGACCTCGACGTCCGCGTCAGGCGTTACGGAGAACGCTTCGGCTGGCGGTATAACCAACGCTTCAGGTAGCACAACGACCGCGGCGGCGGAGTACCTGCTTCGTCTGGGCGACACCAGCCTGGTGCTGGGCCAGCGCCTGGGCGAGTGGATCGGACACTCACCGGCGCTCGAAGAGGAACTCGGTCTGGCGAATCTCGCGTTGGATCTGGTGGGTCAGGCGCGGTTGCTGCTCAGCTATGCGGGCGAAGTCGAAGGCCAGGGGCGTGACGAAGATGCGCTGGCCTTCTTTCGCGATGCGCCGCAGTTCAGGAATCTGACGCTGGTGGAGCAACCCAATGGTGATTTCGCGCAGACCATCATGCGGCAGTTCCTGCTCGATGCCTGGCAGATCGAGGTTTACGAGGCGTTAGTGACCTCTTCCGACAGCCGCCTGGCGGCGATTGCGGCCAAAGCCATCAAAGAATCGCGCTACCACTATCGATTCAGCTCAGGGTGGGTCGTCCGCCTTGGCGATGGTACCGCGGAGAGCCACCAAAGGATGCAGGACGCCTTGAATGGCCTCTGGCGGTTCACCGACGAGTTGTTTGCGTCGGACCCAGTTGACGAAGAGATGGCCGCTGCTGGAATCGCCCCGAAACTGGACGTGTTGCAGCCGCGTTGGTCGGCACGCGTGGCCGAAGTGCTCCGCGAAGCGACGCTGCAGCGCCCGGAAAGCGCTCGGTATCCGTGGCACGGTAAGCGTGGTGTGCACAGTGAGCATTTGGGGCACATGCTGACCGAAATGCAGCACTTGCAGCGAACGTACCCCGGCGCCCAGTGGTAGTGAATTAACCCCCCAGACGGTCGCTCATATGTCGGTCAGCATTCAGCATGCGCAGAGAACCGGTACCGAACGCGAACGCGCGGTCTGGGCCGTGCTCGAGACCGTCATGGATCCGGAGATTCCCGTTCTGAGTGTGGTCGAGCTGGGCATCGTGCGGTACGCGCACTGGACGCCCGATGGACGACTTCACGTGGGGTTGACCCCAACCTATTCCGGCTGTCCGGCGACCGATGTCATTCGCCGTACTGTGCGTGAAGCTCTCGATGAGACGGGATACCAAGATGCCATCCTGGAGGAAGTCCTTTCACCGGCATGGACGAGCGAGTGGCTGACCGAAAGCGGCAGACAGAAGCTGGAGTCTTTCGGGATCGCACCGCCGGCGCAAGCGGTCGCCAGCCCGCGTCATCTGTTTGGCGCGCCGGTCATCCGCTGCCCGCGTTGCGGTAGCACGAATACCGAGCGTGTCAGCGAATTCGGGTCCACTCCGTGTAAGGCGCACTATCGCTGTGTGTCATGCCTGGAACCTTTCGATTACTTCAAATGTATCTGACGACGTCATGCTGACATTCCATTCACTGCGGGTTGCTGAAGTCCATCCGGAGGCGGAGGACGCGGTGGGCGTTTCGTTGGAGGTGCCCGCGGAATTACGCGCAGAGTATCGCGGGCTACCAGGACAACACGTCGTCGTCAGAATCGATGTCAACGACGATGAGTTGCGCCGGACGTACTCGCTGGTTAGCGGGCCGGGAGAAGCGCGGCTGCGCATTGTGGTGCGTGTGCACGCGGCCGGCCACATGTCGCGCTATCTGGCGGAACAACTCAACGTCGGCGATCACTTGGAGGTTCTGCCCCCTAATGGGAGCTTCACTCCCAGAAGGGCGGGGCAATCGGCCGGCACCTATGTCGGGTTTGCTTCTGGATGCGGCATTACCCCGGTGCTGTCGATCGCGCGGGCGCTTCTGAGCGCGCACGCGGAAAATCGCGTCATATTGTTCTACGGCAACACGAGCACCGGCCGCGCCATGTGCCTCGAGGAGCTGTTGGAACTGAAGGACCGTTACCTGGGCAGGCTGTCGCTGCACTTCGTCATGAGTCGGGAGCCGCAGGAAGTGGATCTCTACAACGGCAGAATCGATGCGGATCGGGTTCGGCACTTTGCACGGACACTGTTTGCGCCCGCGGATATCACCGAGTACTTCGTCTGCGGTCCGGGAAACATGATTGAAGACGTTGCCGCGACGCTTCGTGACTTAGGTGCGGCCGCCGACCGGATTCACGAAGAGCACTTTACGCTCGCGACCACGTCGGCATCCGAGACCGCATCGGAGGCCGCGACGCACGGGGCGGCGGCGGTGGGCGCTGACGCGGGGCCGGCTGTGCCGGCGACGTCTATAGCAGCTGACGAGGCGGAGGTCACCATCCTCATGGACGGTCGCCGCCGTGCGTTCACCATGAAGATGAACGATGAGGTCATTCTGGATGCCGCCGCCCGAGCCGGCCTCGAGCTACCGTTCTCCTGTCGCGCGGGAGTGTGTTCGACCTGCAGGACAAAGGTCGTCAAGGGTAGTGTCGAGATGGCGCAGAACTACGCACTCGAGGAATGGGAAGTCGAGCAGGGTTACGTGTTGGCGTGTCAGTCGCGCGTGACCACGCCCGTGCTCGAGCTCGATTACGACGAGAAATAGGGTCCGCTTGAGCCCGCGAAGCCCGAGCGGGTAGGAGCCAAGCCAATGAGCTACCAGACTATTCTTTTCGACATCACTGACGGGATTGCGCGTCTCACGCTCAACCGTCCTGACCGTCTCAATAGCTTCAACACCACGATGCACGCTGAGGTGCGTGAGGCGCTGGCAAGCCTTGCCGGCGAATCACAAAGCCAGGCTGCCAAAGCGCGAGTGCTGGTGCTGAGCGGGGCGGGACGCGGCTTCTGCGCGGGGCAGGACCTCGGCGATCGTGCAGTGGCCCCAGGGGGAGCGGCGACCGATTTGGGCGAGTCCATTGAGAAGTATTACAAACCGTTGGTCATGACCTTGCGCAACTTGCCGCTCCCGGTGATCGCAGCGGTCAATGGTGTTGCCGCCGGTGCCGGTGCCAACATCGCGTTGGCATGCGACATCGTCGTCGCTGCACGCTCGGCGGTGTTTGTGCAAGCTTTCGCCAAGCTCGGGTTGGTGCCGGACTCGGGCGGCACTTGGGTGTTGCCGCGCCTTTTGGGAAATGCACGCGCCATGGGGCTGGCGTTTTTCGGCGACAAGTTGAGCGCCGAGCGCGCGCAGGAGTGGGGTCTCATCTGGCGCTGTGTGGAGGATGCGGAGTTCGCCGATGTCGTCGGTGCAATGGCGCGGCAGCTCGCGGCGGCTGCGACGCAAGGGCTCGCGCGGACCAAGAAAGCAATCCAGGAGAGCTGGAGCCGCTCGCTGGAAGAACAGTTGGATATCGAGCGCGACTACCAGCGCGAGCTGGGCTACACGGCAGACTACGCCGAAGGTGTGGCCGCATTTACACAAAAGCGCGCGCCACAATTTACGGGTCAGTAGCGTGCATTCATGAGCAACGATAACGCAAGTCCCGAACAGGCGCAGCGCTTGGCGCAGCAGGTGGCGGAGGTTCTGTATGCTCAGGACAGGGCTTCCCAGGGTTTAGGGATCCGCATCCTGGAGGTTCGTCCGGGCTATGCGCGTTTGGCGATGATAGTGCGACCCGATATGACCAACGGTCACCGCATTTGTCACGGCGGCATGGTGTTCACTCTTGCGGATAGTGCGTTCGCGTTCTCCTGCAATGCCTGCAACGAGAGCACCGTGGCTGCCGCCGCCTCGATCGATTTTCTGGCGCCCTCCTACGAGGGGGATGAATTGACCGCGGTCGCCACGGAACTGTGGCGCTCGCGACGTAATGGCATTTACGAGATCACGGTCACCAACCAGCAAGGGGCGCGGATCGCATTGTTCCGCGGTCGCTCGGCCCGCATCGACGGGCAGGTGGTGAACGTCGACTCGAGGAACTGAAATCATGCAGCTGCAGAGCTTCGTATCCGGAAAATGGCACTCGGGCAAAGGAAACCTCGTCACGTTGCGCGATGCGACCACGAATGAGGTGATCGCCAGCGCGTCCGCCGAGGGCATCGACTATCGGGCAATGTTGTGGAATGCCCGCAATGTCGGCGGCCCGAATCTGCGCGAGCTGACCTTCCACGAGCGCGCGGCCTTGCTCAAGTCGGTCGCCAAGATGTTGACCGAGTACAAGGAGGAGTTTTATCACCTTTCTTACGCCACCGGCGCCACCAAGAGCGATTCCTGGGTGGATATCGATGGCGGTATCAGCACCGTGTTTGTGTACGCCAGCAAGGGTACGCGCGAGCTGCCCAACGGGCGCGTCTATGTCGACGGCAATGTGGAGATGCTCTCCAAGAGCGGCAGCTTTGTCGGCCAGCATATTTGTGTACCCCTGGAGGGAGCGGCGGTTCATATCAACGCCTTCAATTTCCCGGTATGGGGAATGCTCGAGAAGCTGGCGCCGACCTTGCTCGCGGGTGTTCCGGCGATCGTGAAGCCCGCGACCGCCACGTCCTATCTCACCGAACAGGTGTTCCGCCGCATCATCGATTCCGGGATTCTACCCGACGGTGCGATTCAGCTGATCTGCGGCAGTACCGGTGACTTGTTCGATCATCTGACTTGTCAGGATGTAGTGTCCTTTACCGGTTCGGCTTCCACCGCGCTGAAGCTGCGCCAGCATCCGGCCGTCATGGCGAATTCGGTGCGCTTCACGGCGGAGACCGATTCACTCAATTCCTCGGTACTCGGGCCGGACGCGGCTCCGGGAACTGCCGAATTCGACCTGTTCGTGAAGGAAGTCGTGCGCGAGATGACGGCCAAAGCCGGCCAGAAGTGCACTGCCATCCGCAAGGCGTTGGTCCCAGTCGAGCGGGCGGAGCAGGTCATCGAGGCGCTACGGGCCGCACTGGGCAAGATCGCGGTGGGTGATCCACGTCTGGAGAATGTGCGCATGGGTCCGGTGGCCTCGGCGGGCCAACGGCGTGAGGTGTTGGACCAGCTCAGCAAGCTCCAACAAGAGGCCGAGATCGTCCATGGAGCGGGCAAGCTCCAGGTCGTTGGAGCAGATCTGGAGAAGGGCGCCTTCATACCCCCGACACTGCTTTACTGTCGCGACACCGCAAGTGCCCAGGCGATTCATTCCGTTGAGGCTTTCGGACCTGTCTGTACGGTCGTCCCGTATGTGAATACGCAGGAGGCTGTTGATCTCGCGCGGCGTGGCGGAGGAAGCCTGGCAGGTTCGGTGTTCACCGCCGACAATCAGGTGGCGGCGCAGTTTGTGCTCGGTCTTGCTCCCTTCCACGGCCGTGTCATTGTGATCAACGCCCAGTGCGCGAAGGAGTCCACAGGTCACGGTTCGCCATTGCCGCACCTCGTGCACGGAGGGCCGGGCCGCGCCGGTGGAGGCGAGGAAATGGGCGGTATTCGTGGCGTAATGCACTACATGCAGCGAACGGCCGTGCAAGGCACGCCCGATGTCATTGCAGCCGTGACTGGCCGCTGGGTGAGAGGCGCGAAGCAGCTCGATCCGGGGGTGCATCCGTTCCGTAAACCCTTCGGTGCTCTGGTGATTGGGGACACGTTCAACTCGGGCGAGCGCGAAGTCACCCTTGAAGACATCGAGCGGTTTGCCGCGCTCTCGGGCGACAACTTTTACGCACACATGGATGAGGCGGCCGCCGCGCGCAACCCTCTCTTCGGTGGGCGGGTCGCGCATGGGTATTTTCTGATCGCCGCGGCCGCGGGCCTCTTCGTAGACCCGCCCTATGGGCCCGTGTTGGCCAACTATGGCATCGATGGACTGCGGTTCACGAAACCGGTCAAGCCCGGCGATCGCATCAAAGTGCGCCTCACCTGCAAGGAAAAATCCTTCCGTCCGTCGGCGGGACATGGCGAGGTCCGGTGGGACACCGAAATCACGAATCAGAATGGCGAGACCGTCGCCAGCTATGACGTGCTGACCATCGTCAGCGATAAGGCGGTCCCCGATGCATGATTGTCGCGACGAGGTGACCGGGCGCACAGATTTGACTTGACTGGGCCAGAGCAAGGCGGACAAGGGCCTATACTCGGTTGCATTTCCCGCACCTGCAATGCAATGGACGAGCGTCTCCTGAAATCCCCGCGCCGCTTAGGTCCCCTCGAGTGGCTGATTATGCTCGTCTCGGTCGGGGTCCTGGCTGACAGTGTTCCCGTTTGGCTCCGGGCCGTGGGTTTCCAGTGGGATATCTCCGTCTATGAGCGCGCCGTCGGCGACTATGCGCAAGGTGTTGACGCCTACCGCAGGGACGCGCGTTTTCCCTTCGTCTACCATCCGTTGACCCTGCGGCTGCTGGCACTGCTGGAGCATCTGCTCACGCTGAGAGTGTTGTTGCCTGCGCTGACGCTGGCGGCGGTCGGCTGGCTTTATTTCGAGTTCCGGCGGGCGACGGCGCGCCCGGCACCCTCCACAGCCGTGGGTTTCCGAGAGTTGGGCTTTGTCCTGTTGGCCGCCGCGGGTTTCGGTGGCGTCGGCGCACCGGCGCTGATGTCCGGGAAACCTGTCGGTGCTCATGCATTTCACACTATTGGCCGCATTCTTCCGCGCAGGGAGGGTGGGGAGTGTGACATCGCGGTATTTGCCGTATGGGTTGATCCTGTTGTTCGCAGTGGTCAAGCCCTACATGCTGATCTACCTCGCAGTGCCGGTGTTGCAGAATGAGAAGAGGACGGCTCCGTTAATCCGCGGTGCAGCCGTTGTGGCGGTCTTTGCGGTGACGTGGTTCTCGTTCGGGGCCCTCTGGCCGCGTGAATACGCAAGCTTTCTCGCCAACCTCGAATGGTGGACCTTGGGTCACGGCGATGTCGGCTATTCGTTTTTCTATGTCTTCGGCCATATCACCCGAAAGTTGGCGACGGCGCTGGAGTTACATGCGCTCGTGTCGCTGCTGCTGATCGCCCTCGTGCCGTTGCTGTTCACCAAGAAGTATGGCCGCCACGCGCCTTTCGCACCAAAGCTCACGTTGATCTATCTGGTGCTGACGCTGGCGAATCCGCGGATGAAGGACTACGACCTGTTGCCCGCGTTGGCGGGATTTTTCGCAGTGCTCGGGTTGCTGCTGCCGCGCCGTGCCGCGCCCATCATACTCGCCGGCTCATTGCTCGCCGCTGTGCCGGTTTTTGTCAGGCATGTCGCACCGGACGTGTTTGCAGGACACCCTGTGTTGTTCGACCCCTTCGGCACTTGGCGCATCATTGGCCTGGCCGTCATTGCCGTCCTGTTCCTGGGTGGAATGATGGATGACGAGCTGCCTCAGACCGAAAAACATGCCCTTGGGTTGAAACCGCTTTAGCCAGCGCCCACACTTGCACTCCGGGGCCGAGATGCAACGCCAGAGCTGCCTCTTGCGTGATGTGGGAAAGCAGCGTCGCACCGCCGATGTCGAGCTCCACCAGGACACCGTCGGCCGCGTCGGCCGACAGCTTGGTGATGCGGCCGCGCAATTCATTGCGTACGCTCAACCCCTGAGGCTTTTGCGTGGCAAGAATGATGTCGCGCGCGAGTAATTGAACCCTTACGCGCGCACCAACCGGCACGCCCGCGAGACTTACATATAGGCTGCCTTGGCCAAGTTGTACGTCGGCCATTGCGCGCGCCGGCTCGACTCTGGTGACCACGCCGTCGAGCACCGACCCGACCGCATCCTGGCCCACGATGTCACGCAGCTCCGGCCGCAGGCTGACCTCACCCAACGAGCCATGGGCCAGCACATGTCCCGCTTCCATCAGCACCACGTGTGTGGCCAGCCGCACGACTTCTTCGAACTGGTGGCTCACGTACACCATCGGAATCGCGAAATGGTCGCGCAATACTTCCAGATACGGGAGCACTTCCTGCCTGCGGGCGCTATCGAGAGAGGCGAGCGGCTCGTCAAGCAGTAGCAGCCGCGGCCGGGACAGAAGCGCACGGCCGAGCCCGACACGTTGGCGCTCGCCGCCAGAGAGCTGATGCGGTCGTCGATCCAGCAAGTTGGACAACCCCAACAGCGCGACGACTTCATCAAACGTATCGCCTCCGCAGCGCTCGCTTTGCGCCCGTCCGCTGCGCTTCAAGCCGTACCGCAGGTTGCCGAGCACACTGAAGTGCGGAAACAACCTGGCATCCTGAAATACGTAGCCGATGCGCCGCTGCTCTACGGGGACGCAGATGCCGGCGCGCGTGTCCGCCACAACGGTGTCGTCGAGTTGAATTCGGCCCTCATCCGGAGCCAGGAGTCCGCAGATCAGGTTGATGAGTGTTGTCTTGCCGCAGCCCGAACGCCCGAAGAGCGCCACGACGCCCGGAGTAGGGGCTTCGAGGTCTGCCTGCAATGTAAACCCAGCGCGCTTCTTGAGTACCGAGACGCGTAGCATTCTAACGGCCCAGGAGACGGCGCACGCGCCGCGCCAGCAGCTCGGCGGCCAACAAACCCAGCAGTCCCAAGACCAGGGAGAGGCTGGCCAGTCGCAGTGCGACCGCATCGCCGCCTGGCGACTGGATCGCGGTGTAGAGAGCCAGTGGCAACGTACGTGTTTCACCCGGGATGTTGGATGCGAAGGTGATGACGGCGCCGAACTCGCCCAAGCCCGCAGCGAAGGCGGTCACGGCTCCCGCCAGGATGCCGGGCAACATCAATGGCAGGGTGATGGTAAAGAATCGGTCCCAGGGTCCCGCACCCAGTGTGCGGGCGGCGGCCTCCAATCCAAGGTCGACATTCTCGAGCGAGATTCGGATGGCGCGGACCATCAGCGGGAAGCCCATCACGGCCGTAGCCAGTGCCGCTCCGGCGGTGGTGAATGCCAGCTGCATGCCAAATTGGCGGTGCAACCAGCCGCCGAGGCCCCCATTGATACCGAACACCAGCAGTAGCACATAGCCTATTGCGACGGGCGGAAGCACCAGAGGCAGGTGGACGAAGGCGTCCAGAAGCGAGCGGCCGGGGAACCGTACCCGGGTGAGGATCCAGGCCGCCAGAATGGCGAAGGGCAGGCTGAGCACCACAGCGCGGCCGGCAACCTCGAGGCTGAGACGCAGCGCGTCGAGCTCGGCAGGGCTGAGCAGATCGTTCACAAACGCTAACCTCAAATTCACCTATGCCGCTCGTGAGCGCGCTAAGAGCGCGACGCGAGTGCGAATCTCGTGCGAGCTGCTCGCGACGGCCATTGCCGGCACCCGCGCTACGACTCCGATACGGGACCGAGTCTCGCGCCGGGTGCTCGCCCCCCCGCCCTTGACTCCCCTAAGTATGCCCGCATCTCTGACGGCACGCGCTTTGCGAAAGGTCTCAGTAATGAACACCGAACGACATTTCGGCTGGATGTGGGTTCAGGCATGTGAAGTCCTGGACCATGCGGAGAAGCTGCAGCGACAGTTCCTCCGCTATACGGGCCCGGGCGTGGACGCGGCCGTGTGGGAGCCGCCCGTGGATGTCCACGAGAACGGTGATGGTCTGTCACTGATTTTCGCGCTACCGGGAGTTGTCGCTGAGCAAATCGAGGTCACCCTCGAGCCGAATGCTCTGACTGTCAGCGCGCGACGTCCCCTGACCATGAGCCATCCCAATTCCGTCATCCGGCGGCTGGAGATTCCTCATGGACGATTTGTACGGCGAGTGTCTCTGCCGGCCCGAATGCAGGTCGCCGAGACCCGCTATGTAAACGGTTTGCTGGAAGTGCGGCTGACCGCGGCCTCCACCTCTCGAGCACGCGAGTAACACTATGGACGACACTGAAAAGACCCCTACAACGCCCCGAATCGAGTTGCCGCCTTTGCCGGCCGATGCGGTGCCGATCGTTGCCACGCGCAATCTGGTGCTGTTCCCCGGCATCGTGTTGCCTGTTGCGTTGGGACGCGAGGAGAGCATTGCCGCCGCGCAGGACGCGGTGCGCACAGGCCGCAAAATCGGCTTGTTGTTGCAGCGCGACCCAGGCGTCGAGAAGCCCTCGGCGACTGACCTTTACGAGATCGGAGTGCTGGCTTCGGTCGTCCGCTACGTGACTGGCCCTGACGGCACTCATCACATGGTTTGCCAGGGCGAGAGCCGTTTTCGCATGTTGCAGATCGTGCGGGAGACGCCGTTTCTGGCGGCTCGTATCGAGTCGCTCACTGAGACCGATACCGGCAGCTCGGAGATCGAGGCACGCCTGGATGCGCTTAAACAGCGCGCCATGGAAGCGCTCTCATTGTTGCCGCAGGTTCCGGCCGATCTTGGCGCGGACGGTGCAGGGCGTTGACTCCGCGGGACAGCTTGCCGATCTCATCGTCAGCTTCATGGACGTGAAGGCGAGCTGAGAAGCAGGAGATTCTCGAGACGATCGATCTCAAGGAGCGGCTCGACAAAGTGTTGCGCATGCTCGCGCATCGGGTCGAGGTGCTCAAGATCACCCGCGACATCAGCAAACAGACGCAGGAAGCTCTCGGTGAGCGCCAGCGGGAGGCCGTGCTGCGCGAGCAGTTGCACCAGCTGCAGAAGGAGCTGGGAGAGGACGGCGACGACCGCGAGCGACACCGCGGAGCTGGAGAAGGCGATCGAGGCCGCCGGCATGCCGCCGGAGGTGCACGAGCACGCCCGCAAGGAGCTCAAGCGCCTGCAGCGCATGAACGAGGCGAGTCCCGAGTACGGGATGGTCCGTAACTACCTCGACTGGCTGGTGGCGCTGCCGTGGAGCAAGTTGGATTCTGAGCACATCGACATCGAGCGCTGCCCGCAAGGTGCTCGATGAGGATCACTACGGCCTCGAGAAGGTGAAGCGCCGCATCCTCGAGTACCTGGCGGTGCGCAAGCTCAACCCGGAGGGCCGCAGCCCGATCCTGTGCTTCGTCGGTCCCCCGGGCGTGGGCAAGACCTCGCTCGGCCAGAGCATCGCGCGCGCGCTGGGTCTGAAGTTCGTGCGGGCCAGCCTGGGCGGCGTGCATGACGAGGCGGAGATCCGCGGCCACCGGCGCACCTACATCGGCGCGCTGCCGGGCAACATCATCCAGGGCCTGCGCAAGGCGGGCACACGCAATCCGGTGTTCATGCTCGATGAGATCGACAAGCTTAATGCCGAGCCATGCAGGGCGATCCGTGCTCGGCAATGCTCGAAGTGCTGGATCCGGAGCAGAACTCGACCTTCCGGGACAACTACATCGCGCAGCCGTTCGACCTGAGCCGGGTGTTGTTCATGGCGACCGCCAACGTGCTCGAGACGATTCCCGGGCCGTTGCGTGATCGCATGGAGATCATTGAGCTGACGGGCTATACCGAGGAGGAGAAGCTGCAGATTGCCAAGCGCTATCTTGATGCGGCGGCAGCTGAAGGCCAATGGCCTCACCTCCGAGCAGGTGACCGATCACCGATGCGGCGTTGGCCAAGCTGATCCGCGACTACACGCGCGAGGCCGGTTGCCGCAGCCTGGAGCGCCAGATCGGCGCGTTGATTGCGCAAGCCGCGATGCACATCGCCGAGGGCAAGGAGACGAGCGTGAGGTTCGATGCGGAGGACGTTGCGACAAGTGCTCGGCGCCGAGCCGTTTCGAGAACGAGGTGGCGCAGCGGACCAGCGTGCCTGGGGTCGCCACGGGCCTCGCGTGGACGCCGGTCGGTGGAGACATCCTGTTCGTCGAGTCGGCGCGGATGCCGGGCAGCGGCAAGCTGATTCTCACCGGCCAGCTGGGCGATGTGATGAAGGAGAGCGCGCAGGCGGCCCTTGAGTCTGGTGAAGAGGCAGGCGACGGAGTTCGGGATTGACCCGAAGCTGTTCGAAGACAGCGATGTCCACGTCCACGTCCCGGCTGGTGCCATCCCCAAAGACGGTCCGAGCGCAGGCGTCGCGATGTTTGTTTCGCTCGCCTCGCTGTTCCGCCGCGAGCCGGTGCGGCCTGATGTGGCCATGACGGGTGAGATCAGCCTGCGAGGGCTGGTGCTGCCGGTCGGTGGAATCAAGGAAAAGACCATCGCGGCCGCCCGCGCAGGCATCAAGCGAGTCATGCTCCCGGCGCGCAATCGCCGCGATCTGGAGGACATCCCGGAAAGCACCCGCGCGATGCTGGAGTTCGTCTGGGTGGAGCGCGTCGAGCAGGCGCTCGAAGTCGCGCTCGGCGAGCCGGTCGGCTCGCTCGACAAGGAGCGCTCGCCTGCCTCGAAGTCGAGCAAGAACGGGCGGGCGGCGGAGAAATCCGCCGCCCTCGCCGCCAAGAGTTAAAAGGAGGGCCCGGACGGTAGATCAGACGCTGCGGGATCGCCGCAGCGTCCGGGTCAGTGAGCAGGTTTTCCGCCCGGCGCGCAGCGCCGCTATATGTAGCGGGTCGCTTCGACCCGCGGAAAAGGTGAGCGAAGCTCTAAACAATCGGGCCCGGACGGGTGGCCGTGTCAGGACACCGTCGCAGTGGCATCCGGGTCAGCCCGTAGACTCCATCACCTTATCGAGCGAAATGGGCGCTCTTGCCGGCGGCGAGCCGGCAGAGGCCGTGAGGCCCTTCTGCTCCAGCCATTCCTTATTGAACAGCCGCGACTGATATTTCGCGCCCCCGTCACACAACACGGTGACTATGGTGTGCCCACGTCCCAACTCGAGCGCCACGCGCACGGCGGCGGCCACGTTGATGCCGCTCGTGCTGCCGAGAAACAAACCTTCCTCGCGCAGCAGCCGATAGACCATCCGTACCGTGTCGGTGTCCTCTACATGTAAGGCGTCATCGATCGGCGCATCCTTCAGGTTCGCGGTGACCCGGCCGATGCCGATGCCCTCGGTAATCGATCCTGAGCCGGTCGCTTTCAGCGTTCCGGTACGGACGTACTCGTAGAGACTGCTGCCGGGCGGGTCCGCCAATACGCAGCGGACGGCTTTGCGGCGCGACTTGAGATACTCCGACACGCCGGCGAACGTACCGCCGGTTCCGCTCGCGGCTACGAAAGCGTCGATCCGGCCATTCGTCTGATTCCAGATCTCGGGGCCCGTGGTTTGTACGTGTGCTTCACGGTTCGCGGTATTGTCGAACTGATTCGACCAGATGGCATTCGGCAGCGCCGCCGCAAGGCGTTGCGCCACCTTCTGGTATTGGTTCGGATTGCTGTACGGGACGGTGGGCACCTTATGCACCTCCGCGCCCAACATTTCCAACAGCCGGTACTTCTCGGGTGCCTGGTTATCCGGCATGACAATGACGCAGCGATAACCGCGCTCATTGCAAACGTGCGCCAATCCGATACCAGTGTTACCCGCCGTGCCTTCGACAACAGTACCGCGCGGTGGAAGTTGCCCGCGGCGCTCGGCCGCGGCAAGGATGGCTCGCGCGGCGCGATCTTTCACCGAACCACCCGGGTTCATGAACTCCGCCTTGCCCAAGATCTCGCAGCCGGTCTCTTCGCTCACTCCACGGAGCCTGATCAGTGGCGTATTGCCGACCGAGCCGGCGAATCCGTCAGAAATACTCATACAACGGCCCCGTGTGAAATGGATCCATTCTCGCGAGCGTCGTCTGTCTGTAGCGCTTCGCTCGCCGTAAAAGAGGCGACCTCGCCGACAATCAACAGCGCGGGAGCAGCAACGCTCGCCCCGCGTGCGACCTCCACGATCGTCTGGAGCGTGCCGCGTAGCGTGCGTTGCTCGGGCAAAGTTGCCCGCTCCACAATCGCTACGGGGCGTTCTGCTTGCGCGCCCGCCTCGCGAAGCTTTGCGACGATGCGGTCGAGATGCGAAACGCCCATGTAGAAAACAACAGTCTGCCGTGAGCCAGCCAGCGCGTGCCAGTCCAGTGACTCATCGGCGAGCACGTGCCCCGCTACGAAAGTCACGCTTTGTGCGAGGCGTCGATGCGTCAGGGGAATTCCGGCGTAAGAGGAAGCACCGAGCGCCGCCGTGATGCCGGGGACGCTGATGTACGGGATACCGTGTCGGTTCAGGACCTCGATCTCTTCGCCACCGCGGCCGAACACGAAGGGGTCACCGCCTTTCAGGCGCGCGACTCGCAGCCCTTTGCTGGCGTAGTGCACGAGCAGCTCGTGTATCCGGTCTTGCACCGTATGATCCCCAGCATCCTTGCCGACGAAGATCCGCTCAGCATCGCGCCGTGAGCGCTCGAGCACGGCGTCGGGGACCAACCGATCGTAGAGAACCACATCTGCTTGCTGTAGCAGCTGCAGCGCACGCAGGGTCAGCAGATCCGGATCGCCCGGACCGGCACCGATGAGATACACCTCACCGAGTCCGTTGCGGCCGGTAGCTGGAGAGGTGGTCAGATGGGAGGTGCGTAGTTCGCTCTCGAAAGCCTTTTCGGCACCGGCTGCGTCGCCCGCAAGAACTCGCATTCCAACGACACCGCTAACAATACGCTCCCAGAACGGACGGCGTGCCAGCACACCTAAAGCGAGTCGGACTGCTTTTCGTCTCTCACCCATGAAGCGGGCGAGGGCGCCCAACTTTTCGGGAAGGATGGATTCGATCTGCTCTCGCACCCGACGCGCTAGAACGGGCGACTCGCCGCCGGAGCCGACGGCAACAACGATCGGTGATCGATCGACGATCGCTGGGAAGATGAAGGTCGACAGGGCAGGGTCATCGACCACATTAACTGGGACTCGACGTGAGCGCGCTGCGTTCGACACAGCTGCGTTGACATCGTGATCGTTCGTCGCGGCGATGGCGAGAGTGGTGCCGTCGAGGTGCTGTTCAGCAAATCGTGCGGCGATGTATTCGAGGTCGCCGCTCTGAACGAGCTTATGCAGCTCTTCACTGAGCTCGGGCGCCACAACCGTCACCCGCGCGCCGCTCCTACGCAGCAGATCTACTTTGCGAGCGGCGACCCGCCCGCCGCCTACGACGACTACGGGCTCAGAACGCAGTTGCAGAAACAACGGCAGATAATCCATCCAGACCCATTCCAGTTACAGGAGCTATGCGGCCGCGAGCTCCCGTCAGCGCGCCTTGCGCAGGGAGCTAAGCTCCTAGGCTAGGCCTGCGCGGCTGCACGAACTCGAGGATGCAGGCCGCACTCACGGGACTCTGGCTGTTCCCACCACCAGCGACCCGCACGACGGCTTTCGCCGGGCTGAATCGCGCGGGTGCACGGTTGGCAGCCGATGCTGGGATACTGACGATCGTGCAAGGAATTGTACGGCAGCTTGCGGGCGCGGATGTACTGCCAGATCTGCTCTTCGGTCCAATCGAGGATCGGGCTCACCTTGTAAAGCCCGTTGTCCGCGTCCCATTCGACCGCCTCCGCCTGGGCACGCGTCGCCGACTGCTCGTGCCGCAGGCCGGTGACCCATGCGCTGTAGCCGGCGAGCGCGCGCTTGAACGGTTCCACTTTACGGATGCGGCAGCAGGCCATGCGGGCGTCGAGGCTGTTGTAGAAGCCGTTGATGCCTTGGTGGGACACCAGCGTTTCCAGCGCTTTCGCGTCTGGATACACTACGCGCAGGTTGCGCTTGTAGCGGCTCTGGAGCCGACCCAGAAGCTCGTAGGTCTCTTCCGGCAGCCGTCCGGTGTCAATTGTGAATATGTCAATTCCCGGGACATGCGACCAGATGATGTCCGTGAGGACGATCGCTTCGGCTCCCAGGCTGCTCGAATAGACGACCCGCCCATATTCGTTGACGGCGGTGCTCAGGCGCTCCCGTACGGCAGCGGCCTTCTGTTCGAGCTCGAGGTTCAGCAGTTCTCCCATAGTGGCGCGAACTATAGGCGGGGGGGCCTCATGACAGAACGAATGGTTTCTTATGAAGGACTGCGCGACGGTTATAGACCGGTGACAAGCTGGGGGGACCTCTGCCGCTTGTGAGCGCGCAACGCGCGCCGCCGCAAGCCGAACCTCGCGCAGTAGAGGTGGCCTTTTTGCCAAGCTAGCCCCCGCTCGTACCAGCATACGGGGATGGCCGCCACTCGCCCGATGTGGAATCCCGCGGCCCGTGGTGTTTGCGCTACGCTAGCGGTTTAACTGCCTGCCGTTTGTCCCGGTAGAAAGGCGCACGAGAATGAAGTTGCACCAGTTGCGTTACCTCGCCGCCGTAGCCCAGAGCGGTCTTAACATCACGGCGGCCGCTCAGAAGCTGCACACGTCGCAGCCGGGCGTCAGCAAGCAGATCAAGCTGCTCGAGGACGAGCTGGGCTTCCAGATCTTCGTGCGGGAGGGCCGGAATCTCACTCGCATTACCCCCGCGGGGCAGCAGGTGATCGATCGCGCGCTGCGAATCTTGCAGGAAGCGCAGAGCATCCGCGACTTGTCGACCGAGCTGCGCGACGAGGGTAGGGGAAGCCTTTCCATCGGCACGACCCATACCCAGGCGCGCTATGTCCTCCCCGAGGTGATCCGGCAATTTCGTGAGCGCTACCCGAATGTCCGTCTGAACCTGCATCAGGGGACCTCTGAGCAGATTGCGGAGATGGTGGCCCATGACCGGATCGATTGTGCGATCGCGACCGGCTCGAACGGCCTGTTCACGGATCTGACATTGATGCCGTGCTACATCTGGCACCGCACCGTCATTGTTCCTAGGACGCATCCTTTGGCGAATGCGGGGAAGCTGTCATTCCGTACCTTGGCGGCCTATCCGCTCGTGACGTACACATTCAGTTTTACGGGGCCCAGTTCGTTGCACGAAGCCTTCGCCAAGGCCGGCCTGACGCCGAACATCGCAATCACGGCTCGCGACGCCGATGTCATCCAAACATACGTGCGGCTCGGCCTCGGTGTAGGGATCGTCGCCCACATGGCGATCGATCCGGATGACCCCGATCTGGTGTCCGTGGAGGCGCGCCACCTTTTTGCGGCTCACACGACTTGGATCGGATTCCGCCGTGGCACGCTGCTCCGCAAGTACATGTACGATTTCGCGCAGTTGCTCGCGCCGCATCTCGACCGGCGCCTCGTGGACCGTGCGCATCGCGCCGCCAACACTGAGGAAGCGGAGCAATTGTTCGCGGAAATCAAGCTGCCCGAGCGCTAAGCGGGGTCACGAGTGAAAGTCGAGCGCGTGCCGTCCCGCCTGCGCTGGGGTTGGCCTGCGGGCTGGGCGCCCCGCCGTTTTTCGGACATCAACTCCGTTGCCGCCGGCAAAAGGGCGCTGCAGACGCAGCGCGGCCTACGGCCCTTTTGCCGGCTGCGCTAAGCAAAGAAGCGCTGGCGCGTGATGCCTTCCACCGGCTGGCCGGGCTGATAGACGACGTCATAACGCCGCAGCGCCGCGAGCGCCTCGTCAGCGTTTTCCTCCGGCGGCAACTCGAACGAGTCGAATCCAGAGCGTGCCAACAGGAATATCTTGTCCTGTTTGACTCCATCGCCCACGGCGCGCAGCTCGCCTTTGAACCCCAGCCGGGTACGCAACAAGCGGCCATAGCTGAATCCACGGCCATCGCCGACGTTCGGAAACTCAACAGCAACCAACGCCAGCCGAGGCAGCACATCCGCCAGACTCTCGAGGCTTTCCGCCGGCGCGAGGCGCACACCCAGGTGCCCGGTGCGACTCAGCCAAGCGGTAGGGTCCTTGCGCAGCTCGCATAACGGAACGATCAAAGGATCCGTGTCGCAGGTCCTTTCCGCGAAAAGACGCCACTCGTCCGCCACGACCTCATGCTGCCGCAGAATGCGTCGCATAGGCGCCCTCCTTGAACGGCTTGATACCAATTCGGCGCAGCGTCTCGATGAACCGCTCGCCATCCTCGCGTACGGCTCGATAAACCTCCACGATTCGCTCCACGGTGGCGGCCACTTCGCTCTGTGGCACCGAGGGTCCGATCACTTCGCCCAGCGCCGTAACTCCACCATTCACCGAGCCGCCAAGGGTAATCTGATACCACTCCTCACCATGCTTATCGACACCGAGGATGCCGATATGCCCGACGTGATGGTGCCCGCAGGCATTCATGCACCCTGACATCTTGACCTCGATGTCGCCGAGATCGTAGAGGTAATCGAGGTCGTCAAAGCGCTCTTGGAGCGACTTTGCGACGTTCAGCGTGCCGGCATTCGCCAGACTGCAGAAGTCCAGTCCCGGGCAGGCGATCATGTCGGTCAAGGTGCCGATGTTGGGCATCGCCAGACCCAGTGCGCGCAATTCCTGCCAGACGAGCAGTAGATCGTCCTGCCGCACATCACCAAGTAACAGATTCTGATTGTGCGAAACGCGGATCATGCCGAAGCTGAAGCGATCGGCGAGGGCGGCCACGGCATCCATCTGATCCGACGTGATGTCGCCGGGATTTTCACCATGACGTTTGAGAGACACGAATACCGCGCGGTAGCCGGGCACCTTGTGCTCGCACGTGTTGTAGCGGTACCAGGCCAGGAACTCAGGCTCACGGCCGGCAGTGATGTCGATGTTCGGTAACGCGTCGTATGCAGGCGGCACAAAGAACGCACGGACGCGCTCGAGTTCGCCGGCTTCGAGCTTTGGCGCGAACTCCCGCGATGCCTGCCACTCAGTCTCGACCTGCTCGCGGAAACGCTCGATACCGAGCGATTTGACGAGCACCTTGATGCGGGCTTTGTGGATGTTGTCTCGGCGACCCACGCGGTTGTACACACGCAGGATCGCCTCGAGATACCCAAGTAAGTCCGGCAGCGCGATGAACTTGGCTATCGACTGACCGATGATCGGTTGCCGTCCCAAGCCTCCGCCGACGAAGACCTCGAAGCCAGTGTTGCCCTGAGCGTCGCGCTTGAGGTGCAGGCCGATGTCATGAGTGAGTGAGGCTGCGCGGTCCTGCGGGGACGCTGTCACACAAATCTTGAATTTGCGCGGCAGGTAAGTGAACTCGGGATGATGCGTTGACCACTGGCGGATGAGCTCGCAGTAGGGTCGGGGATCGTCAACCTCGTCCTTCGCAACTCCGGCGAGATGGTCGGAAGTGACGTTGCGGATGCAGTTGCCGCTGGTTTGGATGGCGTGCAACTGCACGGTGGCCAATTGCTCGAGGATGTCCGGAACCTGCTCAAGCTTGGGCCAGTTGAGCTGCATGTTCTGGCGGGTCGTGAAATGGCCTACGCTCTTGTCGAAGCGACGCGCGACGTCCGCGAGCTTGCGAAGCTGGCGCGAAGCGAGCAGCCCATACGGAACGGCGATGCGCAGCATGGGCGCGTGCCGTTGCATGTAGAGGCCGTTGCGCAGGCGAACGGCCTTGAACTCATCTTCGCTAAGCTGACCGGCGAGAAAGCGCCGCGTCTGGTCGCGAAACTCGGCGACTCGCTCATTCACGAAGGCCTGATCCAGCTCATCGTATCGGTACATGGCCTGGTGAAATATAGGGGCCGCTCGCCGGTGCTCTAAATACCGTGTGCTTGTGTGGGGGTCTCTTGCGGTTATGAGGCGGTTACAGACTCCCTTTGACCCCCTTTGCGGCCGTAGGGTGGTTGCAAGCGGCCTATACTAGAGGCTCATTTAAGGGGGAATCTTTTGTGGCAGGACTGTATTTCGAGCAATTTGAGGCCGGGCAACGATTCGAGCACCTGGTGCGCCGTACCGTGACCGAGACAGATAACCTTTTGTTCAGCGCGCTGACCATGAACCCAGCGGCGCTGCATTTGGACGCCGAGTACGCCAAGGGCACACCATACGGTGAGCGAGTGGTCAACAGTGTGTTTACCCTCGGGCTGCTCGTTGGACTCACGGTGTATGACACCACCTACGGCACGACGTTGGGCAACCTCGGGTGGGAGGAAGTGAAGTTTCCGCGTCCGGTGCTGATAGGCGACACCCTGCATGCGGTCAGCACAGTGGTTTCCAAGCGGGAAAGCCAGTCGCGCGCGGATGCCGGTATCGTGATTTTCGATCAGCGCGCTTACAACCAACGCGATGAGGAGGTCGCCTCGTGCCGTCGCGCGGCGCTGATGATGAAGAGGCAGACCCAGGGGTCCTCTGACCGAGCGGCCAGCGAGGGAATCCCCAGCGGGGGCGGGCCGGCCCATGGGTCTGCCGAGCCGAAGGCATGAGGTCGTTTCTTTTCGTTCCCGGCGACAGCGAGCGCAAGCAGGCAAAGGCTGTCGCAACTGCCGCCGACGCTCTCATCCTCGACCTCGAGGACTCCGTCGACGTGACTCAACTCCCCGTCGCGCGGGCCCGTGTACGTGAGCTCCTCCGGTCCCATCCGGAACGCACGAAGCAGCAACTGTGGGTGCGGGTTAACGCGCTATCCAGTGGCCTGCTGCTCGAGGATCTGGCGGCAGTGATGGCGGATGCGGGAGAGGCAGGTCCGGACGGCATCGTGCTGCCCAAGGTATCCGACCCCCGTGAGTTGGAAGAAGTCGCGCACTACCTCGCGGCACTCGAAGTGCGTGGCGCGCACGAGTTGGGATCGACGCGGCTACTGGTCATCGCGACCGAGAGCCCCGGAGCGGTGCTTTCATTGCCGCGTTATCTCGACAACCTTACCCCCAACGCCGCTCGACGCCTGGTCGCGCTCACCTGGGGATCGGAAGATCTTGGAGCGGCTTTGGGTGTAACCGCTCGAGTCGACGACACTGGAGTACCCACGCTGGCCTTTCAAGCCGCGAGAACCTCGTGCTTGCTCACCGCGCTGGCGCTCGGCGTTCAGGCCATTGACGGCGTGCAGGTGGATTTCCGCGATAAGGAGGGGCTCGCGCGTGAGCTCAGAGCGGCGCGTCGCGACGGCTTCACAGGCAAGCTGGCGATCCATCCCGATCAGGTTGACGCCATCAACACCGCGTTCATGCCAACGGACGCAGAAGTCGCGCACGCGAGGCGCATTGTCGCCGCCTTTGCCGCAGCTCCCGGAGCGGGTGTGGTCAGTCTCGACGGCCAAATGGTCGATCGGCCACACCTCATCCAGGCGCAACGCGTTCTGCGCGCCTTGAAGGACTGAAGCGAATCGGCAGGTTGCGCGGTCGGCCGTTGAATGGGCCGGCCGCGCAACCAATGCCGTTACACGCTCACCGGTTCCCGAGGTTCAGCGGAAGCTTCCAGCGCCATCTCGCGCACTCCGTGAGGCTCTGCCTCATGAGGAGCGGACAAGAGGTGCGGCGGCGCTTCAATCTCGTCCACCGGATCCGCCTCTTCCACCGGCACCTCACCTCTTAGGAACCGCCTCGATAGCGCGGCTTGCGTGGAGGCATCACCGGCTTCGAAGATCGCGCAGTCGATCTGCAATTGGCTTTCGGCCAAAGCCTTTTCCGCGCGATGGCAGTGGTGGGGTGCCTGGGCGTTGGTGTGGCGGAAAGGGTCGAAGAACTTGCAGCGCACGCACATACGTGAGGCGGGTAGGCTGCCGCTGTCCTGCAGGCCCCGGATCATCTTGAAATACAGCCGATACAGCACCTCCTGCTCGCTCTTGGCGAGAACACCAAAGGCGTTCCGGAGCGGATCAGGCAAGGCGGCCAGTTGTCCGGCTGCCTCTTGGCCTTTCTCCGTCAGAACCAGAGCGAGGGCCCTGGCGTCGGTGGTGCTACGTTGTTTACGCACGAGTTTCTTGCCTTCCAGGGCGTTCACGCTGTCGCACGCAGTTGCGGCGGTGACTCCCAGTTCCCGGGCGACCGCCGAGAGCGAAAGACTCTCTGCGCGGGAGCCGAGTAACTGCAAAATCTTTCGTTGCGTCGGAGTCAGACGCTGCGCAGCCCACTGATCCCAGGAGCTGGTGTGGACCAATTGGGCGAGACGGCGTAGAGCGCCAGCAAGAGCCTCGGGAAGTGTCGAAGTCGAAGAGTCTAAATTCATCATAAGAAGAATTTGAGAAAGACCTCGTAATTATGTTAACGGCCAGGGTTTTCGCCTCCCTGCGTCGACGACCTCGCGTTGTGTGTCCCTGCTAAAGTAATAAGACGTTCTGGAGCCCAAAACTAAACATCCGCCGACAAACACGGAGCGCGCGCGGCGCCTTTGTTGCAGAACGGGGATTGAGTGTTGGCTGCGCGCGACGGATGGCGCCGCATGCTTAGATCAAGTCTTAGGTGCCGCGGTGTCGACGGCGAGCAGATCTTCTGGTGTGTCGATATCCACGGCGGCGCTTTCCATGGGCACCCGTACGACCCGGTCCGGATTGCGATGCAGCAGCGTGCGTGCTCCGACGTCGCCGCGAAGCTCCGCGAGCTCTCTGAAGCGAGAGCGTGGGAATATAGCTGGTACTCCTGATGTTCCGGCGTATAGCGCCGCGGCTATATAGTCGGGTTGCCGTCGCCAGACCGTGGCCAATCGCTGTAGATCTTGTGCGGTGACCGCGATTTGATCGGCCAACACCAACATCACGCCCGTGCAGGCTGGCGGTAGGTGCGCGATCCCCGTGCGAATGGAGCTTGCGATTCCCTCGCGCCAGTCGCGATTGACGGCTACGGAGGCGGGTGTGTGGGTCAGTAGCGGCGCCAGCTCCGCGGCATACGCTCCCAACACTACAATGGTGGCGGCTCCCGCAACCTCCACGGCGCGCGAGACGGTGGTGTGCAGTAGAGGGCGACCCGCAATGCGAACCAACTGTTTGGCTGAGCCGAAGCGGCTCGCGGCACCGGCAGCGAGCACGATTGCGTAGAGTCCCTCGTCGCTTTCGCTGGCGAAGCTCAACGGGTTATGCGCGCGAGGCGCCGGGTGGCGGTTGCAACATCGGGTGGCCGGCGCTCACACGTGAGTGCCGGCGGCGCTCGTCGAAGATCGAGTCTGCGTCGATAGCCGCGACCGTGCGCCAGTCAGTGACCTTTGCTTGGCTCCCGAACAGCCTGTCGAGCTCGTCGCGCCGGATGCTCCACGGCCCCGTAAAAAAGTTGACGAAGTCGATCCAACGCTGCGGCTGCAGGGTGTTTGAGTCCGTCGCCAGAGCTGTCTCGAGCTTCGCCAGCGCTTCACGGCTCGTCCCGGGGAGTGCAAGAGCGGCTTCCACGGTGCGGCGATTCGTATCGTCAGCAGCGAACCGGGCTCGCAGGAGGTCGTGAAACACCTGTTCCCGTTCTTCGAACCGGCTGAGGATCCACACGAGGTATTCCACGCTTGCCTGGCGGAATCCATCCGGTACGTTCGTCTCGCCGCCACTGGAGTTGGCCGCCGCCAAGGCGCGCCCAACCTCCAAGGCGTGTTGTCGCTCCAGGGAGAGCTGCGCTCGAATCAGCCCGACTTCATTCATGATGGAATGTTTCCTTCACCGCTTCGTCCCAAGGCCGCCCCGTGCACAAACGCATGGATCTCCGCGACGATCGATAGTGCGATGGACTCCGGGCTGCGTCCCCCGAGGGCAAGCCCAACCGGCGCATGCAAGCGCGCACGCAATCGCTGCGCGCGCTCGCTTCCCAGGTCATGGAGCAGCTTTTCGCGCCGTGCAGCCGGCCCGAGGAGACCGACATAAGGGAGTGTACTGTCGGACAAGGTCCGCAGGTAACTGAGGTCCGATGGCAGGTGATGGCTCATCACGACCGCGGCGGAAAAGTGAGCCAGCTCGACGGTGCCGGCCAGCTCCTCCGGCCGCGCGAGGAGCACCTGCTCCGCGGCAGGGAAGTGCTCTGGGTTGGCGTAGGCCGGGCGGTGGTCGACAATGGCGACCTTCCAATTCATCCGCGCGGCGAAATCGACTATTGGCGCCGCGTCGGGTCCGGCTCCCAGTAGAAGGAGCTTCGGGGGCAGGCTCAGCGGCAGCGCGAAGACCTTCCAGGAAGGCCCGGGCTCTTGCGCCTCCGGTCCCGTAGACAGTTGTCCCTCGACCCATCCTACCCGAGCATTCCGGGCGGCCTCTTTCAAGGTGGTTTGCACCGCTGGCCCCTCCAGCGTTGAGCGCGCCCGCGGCGACAACGTTGCAGGAAATGAGTGGGCGCAAGAGGCGCCTTCCGGCATGGCAATCGATCCAACGGGCAACTCCCGCCAGGCCGATTCAAGGACCAGGCCGATCGCCGTCGGCGTATAGGAGCTCAGGCAGCGTGCCAGATGGGTGAGCGGCTGCCAGTCCCGGTCCGGTCCGGCACGGAACAAGAGAATGCGCATCGCACCCTCGCAGCCGAGGCCCAGTCCCCAGAGCAGATCGTCCGGGCCGAACATGTCGTAACTCACTATTCGCGGCTCACCCGTCTCTATTACAGAGAGGGCGTGTTGTTTGAGGTCGCCCTCGAGGCAGCCACCCGAGAGCAGGCCGGAGTAGTCGCCGTTCGCGGCGATGAGCATCAGCGCGCCCGGTTTGCGATAGGTGGATCCGGCCGTATGAACGAGCAGACCCACCGCGACGGCATTGCCTGCGGCGCGTTCACGGTCGAACAGCAAAAGGAGAGGGCCTAGTAGTGATTCCACGAGACGTCAATTATGCCCACGGGTCTCCCGGATGGGAGATGTTCTTAGCTTGGCCGAAACCTTCTAATTAGACCTATGCTGAATAGATCGGGATCGCCAGCGCCGCCGCCGGCCGTGCAGCAGTCTGTGGGGGTCGTGACCGAGCGGCCAGCGAGGGAATCCCCAGTGGGGGCCACGGCGCCCCGGAAACGCCGGGGTCGTGGTCGTCCCTCTGCCGAGGATGCGGAGGATGTGCGCAAGAAGCTGCTGGATGCGGCTCGGGATCTCTTCCCGCGCTATGGGTACCGCGGCGTCTCGAGCCGCCAGATCGGTGCGGCCGCCGGCGTGAACTTCGCCATGATCCGCTATTACTTCGGTGGCAAACCGGGGTTGTACCGGGAAATGTTGCACGGAGTGATGCAGCCCGCGCGCAAGACCCTCGATGCGATCAGTGAGCCGCAGACTCCGGAGCAGCTCATGCACGTGCTGGAGAACATCACGCGCTCGTGGGCGGCGAACCCGTGGGTTGCCGGGTTCGTGGTGCGCGAGGTTCTGGCGCCCGACGGTCCGATGCGCGCCATGTTCATGCGTGAGTTTCCCGAACGCCTTGCACCGCTCGTAGAGCGCATGGTGGAGGGAGAAATCGCGGCTGGGAGGCTGCGCTCGGACCTCGATCCGCGGTTGCTCGTGCTGTCGATCGTGAGCCTTGCGGTATTTCCGTTTCTGACGCTTCCGCTCACGACCAGGGTGTTCGGCGTGCGCAATGACGAGGAGTTCGTAGGGCGCTTCCTGCGTCACACCGTCGACCTCCTGGCACGCGGCGTCGGCCCCGCGCCTTTACCCTCCTAAAGGCCCCTCCGTAAGCTTGCCGGAGCTTGCCTGAGCTGCCGGAGCCGGCGTAAGCCGGCCCGCAGCCCGCGCACCCCTGCCGGCCAGGTCACAGGCCGGCATTTCAAATAAGAGCGTCCGTGCACGAAAGTGCGCATACGCCGTCATTGCGTGCGGTCAAGCTCGTCAGTAGAGTCGCACGGCCTTTTTTTCGGAAGAATTCACGTCGATGGCCAATACCGATCCCTGGGTCGTGCACAAATTCGGGGGGTCGAGCGTCGCTGACGCCGACTGCTTCCGCCGTGTCGCGGCGATTCTCGATTCCCTCCCGGCCTCCCGGTTGGGCGTAGTTCTTTCTGCTTGCCGAGGCGTTACAGATGCGCTGCTGCGGCTCGTGTCGCTGGCGGAGCGTCAGGACGATAGCTATCGCTCCGAAATCGCCGCGTTGCGCACCAGGCACGCCACGATCGCGGAGACGTTGCTGACGTCCGAGTCGGCTCGGCTGTACCTCGCGGGCTTTGACCGGGACTGTCACGATCTCGAAGGCATCCTCCACACGGTCAAACTCACGCGCCAGGCCGCGCACAACGTGGTCGATCTCATTGCCGGCTACGGCGAGATCTGGTCGACCAGGCTGTTTCATCGATTCTTCGAAGAGCGCGGCAGTCGTCGCGGACCGGTGCAGTGGGTTGATGCGCGTCGCGTCGTCGTGGTGGATTGGGGGCCGCTCGGGCCGGCCATTCAGTGGAGCGAGTCGCACGCGAACCTGAAGGACCTGGTCGATCGCGACTTCAAGGGCACCCTGGTGATTACCGGCTTCATCGCCTCCAAGCGCAACGGCGTGCAGACGACGTTGGGTCGCAACGGCAGCGATTTCTCCGGCTCGATTTTCGGGGCTCTGTTGGAGGCTTCGGAAATCGTGATCTGGACCGACGTCGATGGGGTGTTGTCGGCCGACCCCCGGCGCGTGCCGGATGCCACCGTCATCGACTCGCTGTCTTACAACGAGGCGATGGAGTTGGCCTACTTCGGCGCCAAGGTCATCCACCCCCAGACGATGGCGCCTGCGGTGGGCGGCAGCATTCCGATCTGGATTCGCAACACCTTCGCCCCCGAGAAGATCGGCACCTTGATCTGTGCGACGCCGAAGTCGCAGTTGCCGGTCAAGGGCATCACAACCATCGAACGCGTTGCCCTGGTCAATCTCGAAGGCGCGGGCATGATCGGCGTACCCGGTACGGCGCATCGCTTGTTCGGCGCGCTGCGCGAGGAGAATATCTCCGTCATTCTCATCTCCCAGGGGAGCTCGGAGCACTCCATCTGCTGCGCGATTCCGCAAGAGCAGGCAGAGCGCGCGGCCTCGATCGTGCGCCATGCATTCGAGCGCGAGCTCAAGGAGGGGCAGATTCAGAAAGTCGACATTGAGCCCGATATGTCCATCCTCGCCGTCGTGGGTGATGGCATGGCGGGCACGCCTGGTGTCGCCGGCAAGGTGTTTGACGCGCTCGGCACGTCGAATGTCAATGTGCGCGCCATCGCCCAGGGCGCCTCCGAACGCAACATCTCGGTGGTGGTGGACGGCAAACACGCAACTCGCGCCCTGCGTGCCGTGCACGCGGGCCTCTATCTTTCACCGCACACCATCTCTATCGGTCTCATTGGGCCCGGTACCGTCGGGCGCGTGATGTTGGAACAGATCGCCTCGCAGCGCGTGCGTCTGCGCGAGCAGTTCAATCTCGATCTGCGCATCCGCGGCATCCTGGGTTCCAAGCGCATGTTGCTGTCGGATGGTGGGCTCGACCTCAAGAGCTGGCGCGAGCAATACGAGCAGAGCACCGCTGCCGCGGACCTGAAGCGTTTTGTGGAGCACGTTCGGGTCGACTACCTGCCGCACACCGTGCTGATCGACTGCACCGCCAGCGCGGAGATCGCCAGCCACTATCCCGAATGGCTCGAGGCGGGCATCCACATCGTCACGCCCAACAAGAAGGCCAACAGCGCCGACCTCGCGTTCTACCGCCGCGTGCGCGAGGCGCGCATAAGCGGCTCCTCGCACTATCTATATGAGGCGACGGTCGGTGCGGGCTTGCCGGTCATGCAGACCTTGCGCGACCTGCGCGAGACCGGCGATGAAATGCTGAGCGTCGAGGGGATTTTCTCCGGCACGCTCGCATACCTGTTCAATGTCTACGACGGCAAGACTCCCTTTTCCGACATCGTGCGCGATGCCAAGCCAGCGCGGCTACACCGAGCCGGATCCGCGCGATGACCTCTCGGGCACGGACGTCGCGCGCAAGCTGATCATCCTCGGCCGCGAGATGGGTCTGGCGCTCGAGATGTCGGATGTGAAGGTCGAGAGCCTGGTGCCGCGCGGGCTCGTCCGGCGCCTCGATCGAGGAGTTCATGAGCGGCCTGCCGAGGTTCGATGCCGGCATGAACGAGCGACTGCAAGGCGGCGCAGGCGCGCGGCAAGGTGTTGCGCTACGTCGGCCGGATCACCGCCAACGGTGAGGCGACCGTCGGGTCTGGTGGAGCTGGATCGCAGCCATGCGTTCGCCAACATGGCGCTGACCGATAATGTCGTGCGCTTCGCCACCGGCCGCTACAATGCCAATCGCTCTGATCGTTCAGGGTCCCGGTGCAGGTCCGGAAGTGACGGCCGGCGGCGTGTTCGCCGATCTGCTGCGAGCTGTCGGCCTATCTCGGAGCGCATATTTGAACCTCGACCGACTCCGCCACGGCCTTCGCGCCGGCCTCGGCCGGCAATGTCGCCATCGGCTTCGACATCCTCGGTCTTCGCCGTCGATGCGCTGGGCGACAAGGTTTCGGTGCGACGCGCACGGCGCAGCGCGGCGTGACCATCCCGGCATCACCGGCGCCACCGTGGAGCTGCCGCGCAATCCTGAGCGCAACACCGCCGGCCGTGCGGTGCTGGCCATGCAGCAGGCGCTCGACCTGCCCTTCGGTTTCGACATGCGCATCGAGAAGGGCATTCCGCTGGGCTCCGGGCTGGGCGGCTCGGCGGCCTCGGCGGTCGCGGCCGTGGTGGCCGCCAACGCGCTGCTGCCGCAGCCGTGCAGCAAGCTCGAGTTGCTGAAGTTCGCCATGCACGGTGAGGCGGTGGCCTCTGGCTCGCATGCACGTGGACAACATCGCCCCGTCGCTGTTCGGCGGGCTGGTGCTCACCGTCGGCATCGACAATCCGCACGTCAAGCAGATTCCGGTGCCGCGCGGGTGTGCGCCGTGATGGTGCATCCGCACCTGTTCCTGTCGACCAAGGAGGCGCGCGCGATCCTGCAAGCGCAGGGTCGAGATGTCGGACTTCGTGTGGCAGACCGCGAATCTGGCCGGGTTCATTTCCGGCTGCTACACGAATGACCTCGACTTGATCCGCGCATCTCTCGAGGACGTGGTGATCGAGCCGCAGCGTCAGGCGTTGATTCCGGGATTCGCCGACGTGCGTCAGGCCGCCATGGCCGCAGGTGCGCTAGGCTGTTCCATCTCCGGCGCGGGTCCGACGATGTTCGCATGGGCCCAGGCGGAGCATGCCGAGGGCGTCCTGGCGACGATGCGCGCAGAATTCGCACGGCAGTCGATCGCCATTGACGAGTGGATCGTGGACGCCAATTCGAGCGGCGCCCATGTGGTGACTGAGTGAGCTTGATGGAATTAAAGAGTTGATGGAATTTACGAGCACTCGCGACTCACCCAGAAGACAGGTTTCGCGGCCGCCTTGCTGCAGGGGCTCGCCCCCGACGGTGGCCTGTACGTGCCGCAGCAGCTGGCCGGCCGTGCGCCCCGAGACCTTTGCAAACGGAAAGCGATCTGGCCGGCATCGCGCGCGCATCTGCTGGCGCCCTTTGTTGCCGGGGATCCGCTGGCAGCGCAGCTGCCCGCGATCAGCAGCGACGCATTCAACTTTCCCGCGCCGCTGGTGCCGCTCGTGAAGGACGGTCGTCTTGGCGTGTTGGAACTCTTCCACGGTCCTACCGCGGCCTTCAAGGATTTCGGTGCGCGTTTTCTGGCCGCGTGCATGAGCCGACTGCGCAAGCCGCGAGCAGCGGCCGCTGAACATTCTGGTAGCGACCTCCGGGGATACTGGCGGCGCGGTCGCCGCGGCCTTCCACGAACGTCCGGGCATCGAGGTCGGTGTGCTGTTTCCCAAGGGCCTGGTTTCGCCCACGCAGGAGCGGCAGCTCACGTGTTGGGGTGGCAACGTCGAAGTCATTCGCGGTGCGCGGTACCTTCGATGATTGCCAACGCATAGTGAAGGAGGCATTTCTCGATCCGCAGTTGCGCGAGCAGACTGAGCTGTCCTCCGCCAACAGCATCAATCTCGGCCGCCTGTTGCCGCAGGCGGTTTACTACGCCGCCACCAGTTTGGGCGTCTGGCGCAAGTACGGCGAGCCGGCTTCGTTTGTGGTGCCCAGCGGCAATCTCGGCAACGTCGCCGCCTGTATCTGGGCGCGCAAGGTGGGTCTGCCGATCGGCGAGATCGTTCTTGCGCACAACGCCAACCGTACGGTGCCCGACTATCTCGACAGCGGCGACTGGCGACCCCGCCCCAGCGTGGCGACCTTGGCCTCGGCAATGGATGTGGGCAATCCGAGCAATATGGAGCGGTTGCGCGCGCTGTTTCCGGACGTGTCGGAAATGCGAGGCGCGGTGACCGCGTTTAGCGTGACCGACGATGCGATCCGCGCTCGTATTCGTGCCGGCTTCGAGCAGTTCGGACAGGTATGGTGCCCGCATACGGCGACGGCTGCGGAGGCCTTCGAGCGATTGTGCGCCGAGCGCAACGGGGAGCCTCGAAACAAGGGTCGCTGGGTGGTCGTGGCCACCGCTCATCCGGCAAAATTCCGTGAGATCGTCGAACCGCTCATCGGTCGCTCGATTCCCGTGCCGGAGACGCTGGCAAAGTTGTTCGCCCGGCCGACCCAGTGCACGGAAATCGATGCGGATCTGGCGGCATTGCGCACCGCTCTTGGCCAGAGGAGTTCGTCTTGGAAGAGTTGAGCAATCTTCCTCCCACCGCGTGGGTCTTGATCGCCGTTGCTGCCGCTGTCGGCTTCGGCATCTCCTGGCTGTGGCGCTGGTACCGGCACTACGCCGCGCGCAAGGTGTTGCGTGCGGCAGTGACGGCGGCGGGCTCGGACCATCTTGTCGACATGTTGGTGCCGGACGGCATGGGCGGCGGATTTCACGTCGACTTCTTGTTGCTGACCGCTCGAGGCATTCTGGTCATCGACCTGCGTGACGTGCAGGGCAACATCTTCGGCGGCGACCAGATGGCCGACTGGACCGTCATGGACGGCGCCCGGCGCTTTACGTTTACCAATCCGCAAAGCTCGCTCTACGACCGCATCGCGGCGGTAAAGGCTGTCGCGGGGGAAGTCCCCGTGGAGGGACGCATCGTTTTCACCCGGCGCGGCAAGTTTCCCAAGGGACTGCCGAAGTGGACCCTCATGGTCGACTCGCTGCGCGCGGAGTTTCCTTCCGCGGATTACGACTCGGGCGCCGTCTCACGCTACTCCGAGCCGTGGCAGAAGTTAAAGGGCACAGTCAAGCCGAGCTACATGGCGCACATGCGCTGATCCAATTGGCTGAAATTGCCTACGGCAATTTCAGCGGACATTACTCCGTAGGCCGCCAGCAAAAAGCGTGGTTTTTGCTGGCTGCACAAGCCAAGGGCGCCTGCGGCGCGTCCGCAGCCCCCGGTCCCGGCCCCCTCAACCTACCGTTTTCGCATGATCGGCGAGTACCATTGACACGCAGGCTGTCAGCTTCTTGGCATAGTCGATGTGCAGGAATTCGTTCGGTCCATGCGCGTTGGCATGCGGGCCCAACACCCCGGTGATGAAAAACTGCGTGCTCGGGAAGCGCGCACCCAACATGCCCATGAAGGGAATCGAGCCGCCGCAGCCGATATGGACGGCCTCGCGGCCATAGATCTGCCGCGAGGCGCGTTCGATCGATTGCTCCAGCCAGGGGGCGAAGGCTGGCGCATTCCAGCCGCCCATGCCCGAGTCGTTGAATTCAAACTTCACCTGGGCACCGTACGGAGGATCGCGCTCGAGAGTGGCCTGCAGAGCTTGTGCCGCGCGCGTGGAGTCGGTTGTCGGCGGCAGGCGCAGCGAGAGTTTGAGCGAGATCTCCGGCAGCAACACGTTGCCCGCCGAGGCGACCGGCGGGAAGCCGTCCGCGCCGGTGACCACCAGCGTGGGGCGCCACGTGCTGTTGACAATGAGCTCCACCGGGTCATTCGAGACAGGCTTCACACCGTTGGCCCAGGGCAGTTTTCCGGCAACCTCCGCGCCCAGCACTTGCGCGGCGGTGCTCGCTTGGCTGCGGCGGTCTTTCGGAATGTTGGCAAACAGCTCATCCAGCAGGAGATCGCCGGTGACCGGACTCTCGATTCGCGCCAGCAGTTGCGATGCGATTCGAAACGGCGTGGGAGCAATACCGCTTGCCATGCCCGAATGCACCCCTTCTGTCAGGACACGCACGCGCAACTTGCCGGTAATGACCCCACGTAGCGATGTCGTGCACCAGACCTGGTCGTAGTTGCCGCACTCGGCATCCAGACAGACCACCAGTGACGGCTCACCAATCGAGTCGCCGAGGGCTTCGAGGTGAGCGGGGAGATCGACGCTGCCGCTTTCTTCGCAACCTTCAATGAGCAACACGCAGCGCGCCAGCGGCACCTTCTGCGCTTTCAGCGCCGCGATCGCCGTCAGTGAGCTGAATACCGCATAACCATCGTCCGCGGCCCCTCGACCATAGAGCTTGCCGTCGCGGATCACCGGTTCCCACGGACCGAGGCCGGGTAGCCACCCCGTGAACTCCGGCTGTTTATCCATGTGTCCGTAAAGCAGGACGCACCCCGGTAGTTCGCCCGGAACGTCCACGAGCAGCAGCGGCGTCTTCCCGGGAAGCCTGTGGATCTGGACACGCATGCCCGGAACGGGCTGCGCCTGACACCACTGCGCCATGAGTTGCACGGCGGCTTCCATATAGCCGTGACTTTCCCACTCGGGGTCGAACATTGGCGATTTGTTGGGAATGCGGGTGTAGGCAATCAGGCGATCGAGGATGGATTCATCCCAGGTCTTATTCACTACGGTGCGCAGTTGCGCGAGGTCCATGGGGGCTCTCCAGAAAATTTCAGTTCGCAGCAGAGGGTAGTCCGAAAAGGGTGCGCGATGCGGCGGTGCTCGTGCGTGCGAGCGTTTCCACCGCCTCGCCGCGCGCGCGCGCGACGACGGCCGCGATATGTGGAAGATACGCCGGCTCGTTCCGGCGGGATGCAGGCTTGGGATGCAGGTCGCGCGGTAGAAGATAAGGACCATCAGTCTCAAGCAGCAGCCTGTCTGCGGGAATCTCACGCATCAGCGGCAGCAGATGAGCGCCGCGGCGCTCATCACAAATCCATCCTGTAACGCCGATTGCAAAATCCAGCTCCAAATAGGCGTGCAGCTCCGGCGCTCCTCCAGTGAAGCAATGGGTCACGCCGCCGACCAGGCTCTTGCGGTGCTCGCGCAAGATGGCGAGAAAATCCTCGTGCGCATCTCTTTGATGCAGGAAGACTGGCTTACCCACACGCGCGGCGAGCTCGAGCTGGCGATGAAACGCTTCCTGCTGGATCGGCCTGGGAGAGAAGTCCCGATAATAGTCCAGGCCGCATTCCCCGGCCGCGACGACTTCTGGTTGCCGCGCGAGCTCCTCGAGCTCGCTCAGGGTATCCGGCGTCAGCTCGGTGGCGTGATGAGGATGGACGCCAGCGGTGGCGAATAGCCCCTGGCGGCGGCCTCGAGCGAGCTCGATGGCCTTCAGTGTGCCCTCGAGGCTTGCTCCGGTGACGACCATTTGGACGACTCCGGCCGTTTCGGCTCGCAAAATCACTTCGCCCCGGTCAGCATCGTAGCTGTCGTGACCGAGATTGATTCCGATGTCGATGAGCGTGAGCGGGGCGGTATGTGGGAGGGGTATAGTAGGCTTCTTCATGCGCTACCGCATTCTACTAGCAGCGGGCTTCATGGCGCTGGCGTCCGCTGCCGCCGCCGCCGACACCAATTGGCTCGACGTCGAGAGCCGGATTCAGTACGGGTATTTCACGGAGGATCTGCGTGCCCTGAATAACCTGGTCGAGCCGCTTGCCAAGGGCGATCCGCATGACCGACTCAAGAGCTATTACGCCGGCTTGCTGGCCTACCGGCTCATCCAGGTGAGCCAGGCCCAGGAGGCGCCCCAGGCCAACGGGGCAGACGGGCAGCAAGTCTCTCCAGCCGCCCAGAGCGAGCGTCGCAAGAACAACCACGACAAGGATGGGACGCGCCAGACGCTCGAACGTTGCGTCACTTCCCTTGACCAGGCTCTGCAGGCACAGAGCGATTTCGCTGATGCCATGGCGCTGCAATCCGCCTGTCTCGGACTACTCACCGAGCAAAGCACGTGGCGTGTGCCGTTCGGTGCCCCAAAGGGCACAACCCAGTTGCGCAGGGCACTGCAGCTCGAGCCTAAAAATCCGCGTGTGCTGTTGCTTGAGGCGGTCGACGCGTACGAGCACCACAAAACCCCCACGGACAGCACGCATCCATGCGAGAAATTCAAGAGTACGGCAGCGGTGTTCGAATCGGAGCGAGCCGATGTGGACAGGGTGCCGGGGTGGGGAGCGGCGGAGGCTTACATGTGGCTCGGCCGTTGTTATCTCGACAACGGTGATGGCAACGGGGCACGTGATGCGTTGGAACGCTCCCTGCTCATCGCGCCGGAGTTCGTGCAGGCGCGGCGGTTGCTGTCGAGCATAACATCGGGTTGAATAGCACGGCTCGTAGAACGGAGGGCCGCGCGATGAATGTCCCCCAACCCGTTACCCCGCCCGCGTTGCCGGACCTCGGCATCCGCGTGGTCTACATGCTGCTGTTTGGGGTCGTCTTCTGGGTTCTGTGCTGGGTTCTGGCCGCGACCACGCTCATACAGTTGCTGATACGACTGCTCAACGGCCGCGCCAACGCGGATCTGACGCGTTTCGGTGCGTCGCTGGCGCGTTATGCGCGCCAGGTCATCGAATTTCTGACATTTGTCACGGAGCTGACACCGTATCCCTTCACCGCGTGGCCCGCGGAAGGCTGAAGCGAAGTTCCCAAGCGTTAACCCGACAGTCGCGGCCGGGGCGGCGAGCACCCCGGCGTGCTATTGTTGCGCCCCCACAAAACCTCCCGAATTCGTGCAAGTGGATTGTGCCGATGCCTCCCGATACTGACAAACGAGCGCTGTTGGAACAGTTGCGCCTCGACCCCGGGCACCGGGACGAAGCAAGCGGCGGATCCGCGCGCACCCGCTGGGTGGTCGCGGGCGTACTGACCTTGGTCGTGCTCATCGCAGCCGGCGTTGCCTATTTTGTGATGCGCGGGCCGGGTTTCGAAGTCGAAGCCGCGACAGCTGTGCCACCGGCCGCATCCGCGGGCCCGGCGGCGATTCTGCAAGCCACGGGTTATGTTACGGCCCGACGGCAGGCGACGGTATCGGCGCAGATCACTGGTGCGCTGACACAAGTCCTCATCGAGGAGGGCGAGCGCGTGACGGCCGGTCAGGTGTTGGCCCGGCTCGAGGACACCGCCTATCGCGCTGCGCTGGAGCAGAGCGCGGCACAAGTGCAGGCCGCGCAGGCGTCGCTGGCGCAGTACCGGGCGCAGCTCGAGCAGGCGCGGCGCGACCTGAAGCGCAATCAGGACCTCATCGACCAGCACCTCGTCTCGCAACAGGCGCTCGAGACCGCCGACACCCAGGTGCGGACCCTGCAGGCGCAGGTTGATTCGCAAATCAAACAGGTAGGGGTTGCGGAAGCGGGGCGGCGCGGCGCGCAGGTGCAACTCGACTATACGACCGTGCGGGCACCGTTTGCCGGCGTGGTCACCGCGAAGGCGGCCCAGGTGGGCGAGATCGTTTCACCGCTTTCCGCCGGCGGTGGATTCACCCGTACCGGTGTCGGCACGATCGTCGATATGGATTCGTTGGAAATCGAGGTCGATGTCAACGAGGCATACATCAACCGAGTGCATGCCGATCAACCGGCACAGGCGGTGCTGGATGCGTATCCGGACTGGACCATTCCCTCACACGTCATTGCGATCATTCCGACGGCCGATCGGAGCAAGGCGACGGTGAAGGTCCGCATCGGCATCGACCAGAAGGATCAGCGCATCCTGCCTGACATGGGGGTGCGCGTGTCGTTCCTGGAAGAGGCTGCCAAGAAAGACGCTGCCAAGCCAGAAGGTCAAGACGCGCCGCCCGTGCGGGGTGTGCTCGTTCCCGCCGGAGCGATCGTGCAGCGGGATGGCCGCAGCATAGTGTTCACAATTGATGGCGATCATGCGCACAGCGTTCCAGTGACCGCGGAACAGACCTACGGTGACCTGCGGTTGGTGGAGGGATTGACGAGCGGAGTCCGCCTCGTCAAAGCTCCACCCGCTGACATGGCCGATGGAGCTCGGGTCGTCGTCAAGAAGCAGTGAGCGTCAGGCTACGAGGAAACGATATGAGCGTGCTGGTCGAAATCCGCAACCTGAGCAAGGTTTACGAGCGTGGCAAGCAGAAGATCGAAGTTCTGCACCAGATCAATCTCGACATCCAGAAGGGTGACTTTCTCGCGCTCATGGGGCCCTCGGGCTCGGGCAAGACCACATTGCTGAATCTCATCGGCGGCCTCGATTCCCCGACTCAAGGGTCGCTCGCGGTCGCAGGCCGTCGCATCGACAATCTCGGCGAGGGCGCGCTCGCGAAATGGCGCGCTTCGAACGTGGGTTTCGTATTCCAGTTCTACAACCTGTTACCGATGTTGTCCGCGCGCAAGAACGTCGAGTTGCCGCTCTTGTTGACGCGATTGAATGCGGCACAACGCAAGCGCAATGCAGCCGTCGCGCTCGAGCTGGTCGGACTTTCAGACCGTGTGGCTCACAAGCCGACCGAGCTCTCGGGCGGACAACAACAGCGCGTCTCCATTGCGCGCGCCATCGTGTCCGATCCGACCCTGTTGGTTTGCGATGAGCCCACAGGAGATCTCGATCGCCAGTCCGCCGAGGAGATCCTGAAGCTGCTGCAGCAGCTCAATCGGGAGCACGGCAAGACTATCATCATGGTCACGCACGACCCGAAGGCGGCCGAGCACGCTAGTCATGTGCTGCACCTCGACAAGGGCACCCTGGTCGAGCGGCCGGAAGTGACCGCGGGGCGTGAAGCGGCGCCTGCGTAAAGCAACCTCCGACTGAAGTCAGAGGCTTTATTCTAAGGAGCAAGCAGATCTTGCAGAGTTCCTCGAACATTCCGGAGCCTTACACGAGAGCTACGGCTCCCGATCCAACATATTTCCCTGTCGGACTACACCGGTCTCTGGATCGTGCCAGGCACGTCGACGTCCTCTGCCGTACTGCAATGACGAGCCAGCTTGCGCCAGAGAGCCCCCGATATCTGGTCGTATGCCACCTTGCGTCGATGGGGCTAAGCGCTGCCTTTAAGATCGTAACGCAATTCCTCCGGCCACTGAAGTGGCAGGTTTCCTTGCGAACGGTTCTATGAAGTACTTTCACCTGGTCTGGGCGGCTCTCTTCAGGCGCAAGACTCGCACGCTGTTCACCTTGCTGTCGGTGATCGCGGCGTTCCTGTTGTTCGGGCTGTTGGACTCGGTGCGCACGGCGTTCCTCAACGCCGGCAACAGTATCGCCGGCGCGGATCGTCTGGTGACCATTTCCAAACTGACTTTCACCATGTCGCTACCGAAGAGTCTTTTGGCGCGCATCCAGGCGGTGCCGGGTGTGGCAGAGGTAACTTACGCGAACTGGTTCGGCGGTATCTACCAGGACCCGAAGAACTTCTTTCCCAGCGAGGCGGTCGCGGAGAACTTCTTCGATCTGTATCCCGAGTGGGTGCTACCCGCGGAGCAGCGCAAGGCGTTCAAGGAGACGCGCGGCGGCGCGGTCATCGGCGCAAGCCTCGCTCGCAAGTATCACTGGAAGATCGGCGATAAGATCCCACTGCAGGCGACCATCTACCCGCAGAAGAACGGCTCCAATACCTGGACATTCGATCTGGTGGGGATTTATCACGCGACCGACCCGAAGTTGGAGAACCAGGAGAACGCGCTGTTCTTCAATTGGGATCACTTCAACGAGGCGACCGCGTTCGGCGGCGGCAACACGGTGGGCTGGTATGTGCTCAAGCTTGCCGATCGCCGCCAGAGCGATCGGGTCGCGCAGGCGATCGATGTACTGTCGGCCGACTCCGATCATGAGACCAAGACACAGACCGAGCAGGCATTCACCGCATCCCTTGTGAGCCAGTTCGCCGACATTGGCCTGATTGTCGGATCCATCATGGGCGCGGTTTTCTTCACTCTGGTGCTGCTGACGGGAAACACCATGGCGCAGGCGGTCCGCGAGCGTATTCCGGAGCTCGCCGTGCTGAAGACCATCGGCTTTTCGAGTCGCAGTATTCTCACGCTGGTGCTGGCGGAGGCTGTGCTGCTGTTGGTGCTCGGCGGCGCGATCGGTATGACACTCGCCGGAGTTGTGATTGACGTCATGCGTGCGCAGCTGGGTAACACGCTGCCTTTGACGCCTCTCGACGCGTCCATCTGGCTACTTGGACTGGGTCTGATGCTTGCCATCGGACTCATCGTCGGCGCTTTGCCGGCGCTGCGCGGCATGCGCCTGCGCATCGTGGATGCCTTGTCGGGTCGTTAGAATATGAAAAGCCGCATGGAACGATTTCTGTTCGGGGTGGCGCTGCCTCTACTCATTGTCCTGGTGGCGTTAGCGTTGCTGACGGTCGCGCCTTGGTGGGCACTGTTAGTCCTGATCGTGTTGCTGGCGGCGTGGATGGTGTTGACGCGCGCCGGGCAGCAGTCCTGGTCGGTCACGGAAGTCGGAATCGCGACCATTCCGCAGCGTCTCGGGTCCTCCTCGGTGGTGGTGGTCGGCATCGCGGGAGTCGTCGGTGTACTGGTCGCTCTGTTGTCGATGGCGACAGGCTTCGAGGCGACGTTACGCGAGACCGGTACCGATGACACGGTGATTGTCGTGCGCGGCGGTGCGCAGACCGAGCTCAACTCCATTGTGGATCATGACACCGCCACGGTGGTCGCGCAGGCGCCTCAGGTGCTGCACAACGCGGCCGGGCAGCCGATTGCCTCGCCCGAACTGGTGGTGGTCGCCGGGATCCCGAAAAGAAGCGACGGCGTCGATGCCAATGTCGAGATCCGCGGTGTCGGGGAGCATGCATGGGAGCTGCGACCTGATATTAAGATCATCGAGGGACGCAAGTTCAAACCCGGACTGCGCGAGCTCATTGTGGGCAAGAGTGCGGCGCTGCAGTTCAAGAACACGGACATCGGCTCGATTCTGAAGCTCAGCGGCCAGCCTTGGACCATCGTTGGCAGGTTCGACTCTGGCGATTCGCACAACTCGGAGCTTTGGGGCGACACTGATGTGGTCGGCCCGACATACCGGCGCGGCAGCAGCACATGCTCGATCACGATGAAGCTGACGGACCCGGGGGCGTTCGAAGCGTTGAAGGCGGCTCTCACCACCGATCCACGGATCAAGGTCGATGTCAGCACGACCCGTGACTATTACAACCGGCAGTCGGAGGCAGATCAGCAAACTGATCCGTATCCTGGGGATCACGGTCGGTGTGATCATGGCGGTGGGGCGGTGTTCGGCGCTTTGAATACCATGTATGCCGCCGTCGCGACCCGTGCGCGCGAGATCGCGACCTTGCGGGCCATTGGCTTCCGCGGCCTGCCGGTCATTGTCTCGGTGTTGATGGAGACCATGCTGCTGGCGACCTTCGGGGGTGCCCTCGGAGCCGCGATTGCTTGGGCCATTTTCGATGGCTACACAGCCGCTACCCTGGGAAGCAACTTCAGCCAGGTCGTGTTCAATTTCAGTGTGACGCCTCAGTTGTTGTGGGGCGGTCTCAAGTGGGCGCTCGCTATAGGGTTCATTGGCGGGTTGTTTCCAGCTGTTCGCGCGGCGCGCCAGCCTGTGACGGCGGGGTTGCGCGAGTTATAGTCGCTGCCCCTGGCAGGGCGGCAGCGGAGTAAGCGGTTACCTATGTCTCTCTAGTGCGGCGCACAGTGCGCGCACGTCTTCCTCGCGTTGGTCCCACGAGACGACGAAACGCGCCTGGCCGACGCTCAGCGCATTCCAGTCGTAAAACTCGAAGCCTGCTTGGCGCAGTGCTTGTTTGCGCTCCCGGCCGAGCGCCAGAAAGACTTCGTTCGCCTCCACCGGGTGCATGAGCAGCTTGCCTGCCGCGCGTGCGATTTTTTGCGCGAGCTCGTTGGTGCGCCGTGCGTTCCGCAACCACAACCCGGACTCGACGTAGGCTAGTAATTGCGCCGAAGCGTAACGCGACTTCGACAGCAGGTGACCGGCCTGCTTGCGCCGCAGCTCGAAGTCCCGCACCAGATCGGGGTTGAAGAACACGACTGCCTCCGCCGTGAGCGCGCCGTTCTTGGTCGCTCCAAAGGAGAGAACGTCCACTCCGGCACGCCAGGTGACGTCCCCCGGATGGCAATCGAGGAACGCTACGGCATTGGCAAAGCGCGCACCGTCCATTTGCACTTTCAGGCCATGATCATGCGCCAACTCGCACAACACGGTGAGCTCGTCGGGGCGATACGCCGTGCCGAGCTCAGTAGCCTGGGACAGTGCGAGCACCGTGGGTTGCAATGTGTGCACCGAAACGTGGTGTGCTTCGAGCGCGGCCGCGAGGACATCCCTTGTGACCTTGCCGTCGGGCGCTTGAAGAAGTGACAACTGCGCTCCGCCGCTGAAGAAACCAGGCGCACCGGCCTCATCGTTGGCAATGTGCGCCTCTTCGTGGGTAAAGATAACTCCGTACGAAGGGCTCAAAGTCGCAAGAGCCAAGGAGTTGGCCGCGGTTCCCGTGGCGACCGGGAACGCACGCACCGGCGCACCGAAGTAGGTGCTCAAACACGCATCGAGGCGTGTGGTCCAGGGGTCGGTGCCATAGGCAGTGACCAGGCCGTGGTTCGCCTCTGTTAGGGCCGCGAGCATCTCCGGGGAAGCCGTTCCGGTGTTGTCACTGAAGAAACGCAATTGTCGCTCCTCACTCCGATCGCCAGCGGAACGCCCAGGCGCCGAAGGCCAGAAAGATGAATGCCGTCACGCCGAGATAAATCAGGTTGGGTGCAATTTGCGTCAGTCCCGCGCCATCCAACATCACAGCCCGCGTCGCGTCGAGCAGATGGGTGAGTGGAAAGATGTGCGCGGCCCACTGCACCCAAGGTGGCGAACCCTCGAGCGAGAACCAGATACCGGATACCAGCATCATGGGCCAGGTGAGCAGATTGAGCAGTCCGCCGACGAGCTCCTCGCTCGAGATCCCTGCCGCGACCGTCAGTCCCAGCGCAATCATGGACAAGCAACCCAGCACGGCTATCAACAGGAGAAGAAGTCCGCTTCCAACCGTGTGGAAGTGGATGAGGGTGCCGATGCCGAAATATAGGATGGCGGTCACGAACAGGATCAGAAACAAGCGCGACAACACTTGCGCCGTGAGGAATTCGAATGCCGTAAGGGGCGTGGCGTGCAAGCGCTTCAGGAAGCCACTTTTGCGGTAGCGCAATACGACGTAACCGACACCGAAGAGGCAGCTGAACATCATGTTCATGCCCAAGATGCCAGGAAATAACCAGTCGACGTAACGTAGCGCCGCGCCCGTCACCGGCTGCCGCTGCGCGCTCGGGGCGGCCGCCAGCAGCAGCTTCTCAACGATGTAGCCCTTCGGGGAGTCAGTGTTGACCCAATAGCGCGGGGTGCCCTTCAGGTCCACCAGGAGATCGATTTGCTGGTGCGTGATTTTGGGCATGCCTTCCTGTTCGCTCGCGATCGGCACGAAGTCGACGTAATGCTCGGCGAGGAAGGGGTGCGATTGCTTGTCGATGCTTGGGGCCAGAACCCCCACCTTGAAGAGCGGCCGCGGGGGTCCGCCGAACACGAAGCCCATGCCGACCACGAGCATGATCGGTAGCAGCAGGCTGAAGACCAGGGTGGCCCGATCGCGCACAAATTCCAGATTGCGGGCATGCCAGACCGCGAGCAGGCGGCGCATCACGTGCGCAGCTCTTTGCCGGTGAGCTCGAGAAAGAGATCTTCGAGGTTCGGCGGTCGGATCCGTAAATTCTTCAGCGGCACGTGCGCGTCCATCAGGGTGCGCAAGGTGGCCTCAACGTCGTGAGTGGCGATCTCCACCCGATCGCTGGAGTCGATGACCTTGGTGGTGAGCAGTGCTCGCGCGCTGTCCGGTACGCCGGCCGCCGGAAAGTCCTGCCGCGGGATTTCGAGCAGCACTTCGTCGAAGTGCTCTTGCAACAGCTGGCGCGGTCCGCCGCGGGCGATGATGTGACCGCGATCCATGATTGCGATGTCGTCACAGAGCAGCTCCGCCTCATCCATATAGTGGGTGGTGAGAATGATGGTTTTGTTACGTGCCTTGACGGACTGGATGAGCTCCCAGAAATTGCGCCTCGCTTGGGGATCGAGGCCCGTCGTGGGCTCATCTAGGAACAGGATCGCGGGGTCGTTCACCAGTGCTACCGCCAGCAGCAGCCGCTGCTGCTGGCCTCCGGAGAGCTTGCGGTTGTCGCGGTCGGCGAGCTTCTCGAGCGCACACAGCCGGATCACCTCTTCGACATCGAGGCCGCGATCGTAGAGGCCGCGGAAGAGGGTCAGGGTCTGCCGTACGGTGAGGAAATCCTGCAGCGCGGTTTTTTGGAACAGGATGCCCGCTTCCTCACGGAACCTCGGGCCGGCCAACTCGCCGCGATAGCGCACTTCGCCCGCGGTGGGTTGCAGGATGCCCTCCATGATCTCGATGGTCGTGGTTTTGCCGGCGCCGTTCGGGCCTAGGAGGCCAAAGCAGATTCCCTCGGGCACGTCGAACGAAACCCCGTCCACAGCGTTTACTGTAGGGTATTGCTTGATGAGGTCGCGGACTTCCAGAAGCGGCTTGCTCACGGTGGGTGGGGTCGGTCCTGTTTGATGGGCAAGGCCGCCGATCGTAGCGGATCGGCGGAAAGTCGTTAAGCCGGTATACCGTTGAGGGTCGCACGCCGCTGTGAGTCCGCGACTGGTATCATGGGCCGCGTGAGCTCCCTGGATATGGTAACGCCACAGTTGCCGTTGTGGTCGGACAAGGATGCCGCCGAAGCGTGGGTCGTTCGAGAGAGCACTCGAGCCCGACGCCTGACCGTCCGCGTGTTCCACACGGGACGCGTGGAGGTCGTTGTGCCGGCGAGAACGTCTCCGCGCGCTGTTGAGCATTTTCTGCAGCGCCACCGCGATTGGATCGAGCGTAAACGGCACGAGGCGCGACAGAAGGCTGTCCCCGACACACCCTTTCCGCCACCGCGCATTGACCTGGCCGCGTGCGGCGAGAGCTGGCGTGTCTATCTCTCGGGTGGGGATAGTCGGGCGTGCGTCACTGTCATGGGGCCCGGGTTGCTCACAGTCACCGGTGACGCTTGCAATAAGCTTTTGATGCGCCTTTTGCTGAGGCGTTGGCTGGTGGAGCGCGCAAGGGAGGTGCTGACCCCGGCATTGGAGAACTGCGCGCGCGAGCTGGGTTTCGAGTTCGCGCGGATCCTGATTCGCCGCCAGCGGACCCGGTGGGGGAGCTGCTCGACACGCGGAACGATCAGTCTCAATTGCTGCCTGCTGTTCCAGCGTCCACCGGTACTGCGGTATCTGCTTATCCACGAGCTGGTGCACACGCTGCATATGAATCACTCGCGACGCTTCTGGCAGCGTGTCGGACGGCACTGTCCGGATTACGAAGCCCTCGATCGGGAACTGCTGGATGGCTGGCGTCGCGTACCTTCCTGGGTGTTTGGAGACGATTGACCGTTATGAGCTCACCTGACAAGTCGCACCGTGTGGATGTATCCGACGAGGGCATTCACTGGGAACTGGGCTCCTCGCTTTCGTACGGCGAGTATCTGCATCTGGAGAAGGTGCTCGATGCACAGCGGCCGCTGTCCTACGAGCACGACGAGATGATGTTCATCATCGTCCACCAGACCTCGGAGCTGTGGATGCGTTTGATGCTCCACGAGCTCAACGCTGCGCTCGAGTGCATCCGGCGGGACGATCTCGATCCCTCCTTCAAGATGTTCGGGCGGGTGTCGCGGCGTGCAGACCCAGCTCACTCTCAACGTGGGACGTGCTCTCGACCATGACGCCGTTCGAGTATTCCGCGTTCCGTAACGCGCTCGGACGCTCCTCCGGGTTCCAGTCATTCCAATACCGGATGTTGGAGTTCGTGCTGGGAAACAAGAACGCTGCCCTCGTCGCCGTGCACAAGCGGGATCCGCAGGCGTACGAGGCCTTGCAACGGGCGCTGGAGGCGCCTTCGTTGTACGACGAGGCATTGCGTTTGTTCAGCCGCCGCGGATACGGCATTCCGGATGACTATCTGAACCGCGATTTTCGCGAGCCGTACCAGCCGAGCAAGGAAGTGGCGGGGGCCTGGCTCGGGGTGTACCACAACGCGGAAAAAGACTGGGACCTTTACGAGCTCGCCGAGCGGCTGGTCGATCTGGATCATAACTTCCAGCTCTGGCGCTGCCACCATCTGAAGACCGTGGAGCGCATCATCGGTTATAAGCCCGGCACGGGTGGGACCGGCGGGGTCTCCTACCTTGCGAAGGCGTTGGAGCTCAAGTTCTTTCCGGAGCTGTGGCAGATCCGGACTTCGATGTAACCGGCGCGGTGGCAACCGGTGCGGCCGCCTGGCGCCGCCTGGCGCGCAGCCAGCGGTAAGCCAACAGGATCGCGACAATGGCGGCGTAGATCAGCGGCTCGCGGATGTCGCGTTTTACCTGCCAGTAGAAGTGCCACACCCCTAGTATCGCGATCACATAAATCAAGCGGTGCAGCTTCTGCCAGCGCCGCCCGAGCCGGCGCATCATCTTGTTTGTCGACGTCAGCGCCAGCGGAATCAACAACAGCAGCGCCGTGAAGCCGATCGTGATGTAGGGGCGTTTGGCGATGTCAGCGAACAGAGTGCGGAAGTTCAGCTCCAGATCGAGCGTGAGATAGACCGCGAAGTGCAATACCACGTAAAAGAATGCAAACAATCCCAACATCCGGCGCAGCCGCGGCAGATGCGGCAGGCTCAATAGTTGCCGCAGCGGCGTCACCGACAGGGTGATCAGCAGGAAGTTCAAGGCCCAGGTGCCGCACTCGTGCTCGAGTTTCTTCACCGGGTCGGCGCCGAGACTGACGCCCAGCCAGCCGAAGGTGCCGCACAGCAGCCAGGCGAACGGGATCAAACTTGCGATGAAGATGACCGGCTTATACAGGAGCCGGTAGCGTTGCTCGACGTTCAAGACGCCTCGTCCTCGATGGTCCGCTTGAGGCGAGCGAGCGCCTCGTCCCACTGACCGGAGATCCGATCGAGGCAACGCCGAGCTTCCTCGAGCTGCCGAGTCTCCACTTCCCATAGCCGCTCGCGCCCGACGCGAATGTCACGGACGAGACCGGCGCCGGCGAGGATGTTCAGGTGTTTGGTAATGGCCTGCCGGGTGACTTCGGCGCCCGCGGTCAGGCGTGTGATCGACAGTGGCCCGCCCGCGCAGAGGCGGGCCACGAGATCCAGCCGCGTTTTGTCGCCCAGGGCGGCAAACACCAGCACCGAGCTACGGATGGCGTCGTCGGCCGTGCCGTGTTGGTTGCCGGAGCCGCCCCCAGCGGCGGATGCGCCGCTACGCGAGCTCGATTTGGACTCAGGGGTGCTGCCAGACATAGCTCTCGATGTTGCTGACCTGGATTTCCCAGCCCTCCGTATTGCCCCGGTAGGCCTGTTCGCGCCGCTCGAGGGGAATCCGGTCGAAGCCGGACTCCGTGACCTTCAGCAACGTGCCGTCAGGGACTTCCTCCAGTTCGAACGCGACCAGCGTGGAGGGCTCGTGAGAATAGTCTTTCTCGGGATCAATCGCGTGGGGGTGCCACCGCCAGGAGAAGAAGTGCTCGGGCTCCATTTTCTCGACCGTGACATTCCAAGTGACATGCTCGTAGCCCGGGTGCTGAACAGGTCCGGAGATCGGCTGGCCCGGGGCGAATTTCCCGGAGATCCTCACGCGGAACCACGCGCCGAATTCGCCCGTATCGGTGAGTGCTCGCCACACGCGCTTGCGGGGCGCCTTGATCAGAATCTGCTTTTCAATGCGATCAGTCATATTGGTGTTCATATGCAACCTCCTGGTTGCATAGTAGACCCTACTGGGTCGTGAAATGCAACTAAATGGTTGCGTCTCTGCCATCGCGTACAGCTGCTCAGCTTTGCCTGGTTCGGCGCTTTAGTAGTAGCGGCGCAGGTCCATGCCCTTGTACAGGTCCGCCACCAGGTCGGCGTATCCGTTGAAAGGCAGTGTCGGACGGCGTGAGCCGAACAAGCTTCCGCCGATATGGCGCTCGCTGGCCTGACTCCAGCGCGGGTGATCCACCTGCGGGTTCACATTGGCGTAGAAGCCATATTCGCTGGCCGCGGCCAGGTTCCATGTGGTGTTGGGTTGGCGCTCCGTGAAGTTGATTTTCACAACTGACTTGATCGATTTGAAGCCGTACTTCCAGGGCACGATGAGCCGCAGTGGCGCGCCGTCCTGGTTGGGAAGAGTCTGGCCGTAAAGGCCGACCACCATCAAAGCCAGAGGATGCATCGCCTCGTCGATGCGCAACCCTTCGACATACGGCCACTGCAGAACGGGCGCGCGTTGTCCGGGCATGCGCCGCGGGTCATAGAGCGTGGTGAGCTCCACGTACCTGGCCTTCGAGGTAGGTTTGAAGCGCGCGAGCAGGGCACTCAAGGGGAAGCCGACCCATGGGATCACCATCGACCACGCTTCCACGCAACGGAAGCGGTAGATCCGCTCTTCCAGCGCCTGTCCTTTCAGGATGTCCTCGAGGGTGAATTTCCCTTTGACTTCGGCCTCGCCGTCGACGCTGACACTCCACGGCTCGGGCTTGAAATTGCGTGCGTTCTCCTTCGGATCTTCCTTGTCGGTGCCGAATTCGTAGTAGTTGTTATAGCTAATGATTTCTTCGTACTTGTTGGGTGTCTCGCTGACACTGTATTTCGCGTTGCGTGTGTACTGCAGGCGAGCGCCGCCGCTGGCCGCGGGCTGCTGCGCTCGTGCCTCCCCCAGTAAGGAGGTGGCACCGGTCGCCAGGACGCCGGCCAACAGGTCACGCCGGTTGAGAAACGCCTCGCGCGGCGTGATATCGGATGGAGCGATACGCGGCAAATGCAACTTCATGAAGCTTGAACCTCGCGCCGGCCAAATTTAGCGGCGCTGATCTACAGACCGTTCAAGTAGCAGAAAGATTGCACTAGTGCCAGTCGGCGCACCGGACTCCGAAGCTCTCGGCAGCACGGCGGGCTTTGGCACTGCCGTTCACCAGGACCCCCTGGTTGGCCAGGCGCAGGTGGGGGAGGTCGGTTGATGAGTTGCCGTAGGCCACGGTGGCGAGGCCGGGGTGACGCTCGCGCAGAGCCGTGAAGCAGCGCGCTTTCTCCGCGCCCTTGCGATTAGGAGTGCTCAGGGAGCCGTCCAGTTTGTCGCCATTCCAGCGCACCTCGGTGCAGATGGTTTCATTGAAGCCGAGCTCGCGGGAGATCACGGGGACGTACAGGTTCGTGCTGGCGCTCATGAGCACCAGGTAGTCGCCGCGCTGACGATGCTCGGCGATGTGCTTCAGCGCATCCGCGAACAGACCCGTGGTGAGGAGTCGCGGCACGAAACGCGCCGTCCAGGCGTCGATTCTGGAGCGGCGGCTGCCTCCAAGGGACGCTCTGATGAAGGATTCCTTGACGTGCCCGACGTCCTGCGCGCCGAACAGGAATGCAAAAACGGCCGGGAGAATGCCTAGCAGCAGGGGGATACGCCAGGGTGTGTAACGGAGCATGTAGCCCCAAGCGTATGGCAACAGAGTGTCGTGACGCGTGATGGTCTCGTCGAGGTCGAAGACCACGAGTCGCGCAGACTGGGCAGGGTCGCCCGGACCTGGGGCAGGAGTAACCATCAGGTCCGGGCGTTCACACTGTTATGCCGCTGGCTTTTGCGAGGCAAGCTGCCGCAGGACGTACTGCAGAATGCCGCCGTGGCGGAAGTACTCACGCTCCTTCGGCGTGTCGATGCGCACGCGGACGGTGAACTCGATCGGCTTGCCGCTCTCGGGTTTCGCCGTCACTTTGACTTCCTTGGCATCTCCGCTGCCGAGGCCGGCAATCGAGAACACTTCCTTGCCGCTCAAGCCGAGCGATTGTGCGTTTTGACCCGGCAGGAACTGCAGCGGTACCACGCCCATCCCGATCAAGTTGGAGCGATGGATGCGCTCGAAGCTTTCCGCGATGACAGCCTTCACACCCAACAGCATGGTGCCTTTTGCCGCCCAATCGCGCGAGGATCCGGTGCCATACTCGCGGCCGGCAAGAATCACCAGCGGCGTACCTGCCTTTTTGTAGCGCATGGCCGCATCGTAAATCGACAGCTGCTCGTTGGTTGGCAGGTGAACGCTGACGCCACCCTCAACACCAGGGACGAGCAGGTTGCGCAGGCGGATGTTGGCAAACGTGCCGCGCATCATGACTTCGTGGTTGCCGCGGCGCGCGCCGTACGAGTTGAAATCAACCGGCTGTACGCCCTGCTCGATCAGGTAACGCGCGGCGGGGCTGCTCTTGGCGATGTTACCCGCAGGCGAAATGTGGTCCGTCGTGACGGAGTCGCCCAACACGGCGAGCGCGCGGGCGTTGCTGATGTCGCCCAGCGGCGGCGGTGTCATCGTCATGCCGTCGAAGTAGGGCGGGTTCTTCACGTAGGTGGATTTCTCGTCCCACGTGTAGCGTTTGCCGGCCGGGACTTTGATGCTGCTCCAGTTGCTGTCGCCGGTGAATACGCTGGCGTAGCTCTTGCGGAACATCTCCGAGTCGATCGACTTCAGCAACAGGTCCTGCACTTCCTTGTCGGTGGGCCAGATATCGGCCAGGTAAACGGGTTTGCCGTCCTTGCCGGTGCCGAGCGCCTCCTTGGTGAGATCCAGGTCGAGCGTACCAGCGAGGGCGTACGCAACCACCAGCGGGGGTGAGGCCAGGAAGTTCATGCGCACTTCAGGATGCACGCGGCCCTCGAAGTTGCGATTGCCCGAGAGTACCGAGCAGGCAATGAGGTCACCGGCTTTGACTCCGGCGGAAATCTCGGGTTTCAAAGGTCCGGAATTACCGATACAGGTCGTGCAGCCGTAGCCCACGACGTCGAACCCGACACTGGCCAGATCGCCCAGAACACCTGCCTTGGTGAAGTAGTCGGTGACGACGCGCGAGCCGGGCGCGAGGCTGGTTTTCACCCACGGCTTGGCCTTCAGGCCGCGTTCGTGTGCTTTGCGTGCCAGCAGGCCCGCGCCGAGCATGACGGACGGGTTGGAGGTGTTGGTGCAGCTGGTGATGGCGGCGATCAACACCGCGCCGTCCTTGAGCTCGAAGGAGTTGCCGTCGAGGGTGACCGAGGCGGAGCCTTTTGCGGCCGGGGCCTTGGTCGCGCGCTCTTCGGCAGATTTTTTCGCGTTGATTTCGTAGACGCTTTTGGCGTTCCTCAGAGGCACGCGGTCCTGCGGCCGGCGCGGGCCGGCGAGGCTCGGTTCCACCTTGCCGAGGTCGAGCTCGAGGACGTCGGTGTAGTCGGCGGCTTTCTGGCCCTGCGTGCGCCACATGCCTTGATGCTTGGCGTAGGCGGTGACGAGATCGATGCGCTCACGGCTGCGGCCCGAGAGCTCGAGATACCGGATCGTCTCTTCGTCGATCGGGAAGATGCCGCAGGTGCTGCCATACTCGGGCGCCATGTTGGCAATGGTCGCGCGATCGGCGAGCGGGAGATTGGCCAGTCCGTCGCCAAAGAACTCGACGAACTTGTCCACCACGCCTTTCTTGCGGAGCAGTTCGGTTACGGTGAGGACCAGATCGGTCGCGGTGGCGCCCGGGGGCAGCTTGCCGCTCAGGCGAAAGCCAATGACCTGCGGGATGAGCATGGTGACCGGCTGGCCGAGCATCGCCGCTTCGGCTTCGATGCCGCCGACGCCCCAGCCCAGCACGCCCAGGCCGTTGATCATGGTCGTGTGTGAGTCGGTTCCCACCAGTGTGTCGGGATACGCCTTGTGAAGGCCGTTCGCTTCGGCGTCGAAAATCACGCGACCCAGATATTCGAGGTTGACCTGGTGGACGATGCCGGTGTTGGGCGGCACGACCGCGAAGTTGCGGAAGGCCGTCTGTCCCCAGCGCAGGAAAGAGTAACGCTCGGCGTTGCGGCTGAATTCAATTTTGGTGTTGGCGGCCAGGGCGCCGGGAGAGCCGTACTCGTCGACTTGCACGGAGTGATCGATGACCAACTCGGCGGGCGCCAGAGGATTCACGCGCTCGGCATCGCCGCCGAGCCGCACGATTGCATCGCGCATGGCTGCGAGGTCGACGACACAGGGAACGCCGGTGAAATCCTGGAGGATGACGCGCGAGGGGGTGAAAGCGATTTCATACGAGGGTGTCGCTTTGGGATCCCACGAGAGCAGGGCGTCGATATCGGCGCGAGTGACGTTTACTCCGTCCTCGAAGCGCAGAAGATTCTCGAGGAGGATCTTCAACGAGTAGGGCAGCCGCGCGACCTTGTCGGCTGGGAGAGCCGCCAGGCTCGAGATTTCGTAGGAACGATTGCCAACGTTGAGCGTCGAACGCGCTTTGAAGCTGTCCGTCATGAATCCTCCGCGGTAAAAAGCGCGCGGATTATAGTCGATCTGCATGTGCCTTAGGCGTACGCATCAAGGCCCACACGAGGTAAGCGCAGTCCCGCGCGAAAAAGGCTTTTTCTGGGGGACGCCGCAAGTACGAGGACGCAGGCAGCCGCCAGCTTCTGACCCGGGGTTGTCCCTTCCGGGCTGGGCGCCCCGGCCAACCCGCGCGACGCATGCGTCGCGCCCCTATAGGCTCTGGCGCAGTTCCCTACTGCGCAAGCCTCCAGAAAAAGGCTTTTTCGCTCGCGACTGCGCACCTACTTGCGGTTTCGTTTCTTGAATAACCGAGGCTAGGCGGCGGCACGCGCGGATGCGGTGGGGTGGACGGTTTCGATTACCGCACCTCCCAGGCAGCGGTCGCCGTCGTAGATCACGGCATACTGACCTGGGGTGACCGCGCGCTGGTGCTGCTCAAAGATGATGCGTGCGGTGCCGTCTGGCTGGGGCTCAAACAGTGCCGCCTGGTCGGCTTGGCGATAGCGCACCTTTGCTGTGCATCGGAACGCCACGGTGCGCGGCTCGGTCGTTAGCCAATGCATCGGACCTGTTGTGAGCGCTTCGCTTGCCAAGAGCGGATGGTCGTGTCCCTGGACAGCCACGAGTACGTTGCGTCTTGCGTCTTTTACGGCCACGTACCAGGGCTCTTCTGAGTGAGGAGGTCGAGAACATCAAGGCCCAGCTGATGAAGCTGACGGGCAAGGAGATCCTCCTCGACATCCAGGAGGTGAAGAAGCCCGAGATCGAGGCCCAGCTCGTCTCCGAGAACGTCGCCCTCCAGCTCGAGCGCCGCATCACCTTCCGCCGCGCCATGAAGAAGGCCGTCGAGATGGCCATGGCGCTTGGCGCCGAGGGCATCAAGATCCAGTGCTCGGGCCGCCTTGGCGGCGCCGACATCGCGCGCCGCGAGTGGCAGCGCAAGGGCAGGGTGCCGCTCCATACCCTGCGCGAGAACATCGACTACGGCTTCTCCGAGGCCCTCACCGTCTACGGCAAGATCGGCGTCAAGTGCTGGATCTGCAAGAAGGAGGCCGACGCCGCCTGAACGGGCAGCCTCCGCCACAACACCTGAACCAGGAATAACCTCCCATGGCCCTCGCTCCCGCACGCACCAAGTACCGCAAGTCCCAGAAGGGCTCGCGCGCCGGCAACGCCAAGCGCGGCAACACGCTCGCCTTCGGCGAATTCGGCCTGCAGTCGCTCACCCGCGGCCCGATGACCGGCCAGCAGATCGAGGCGGCCCGCGTCACGATCTCCCGCCACCTGAAGCGCAAGGGCAAGCTCTGGATCCGCGTGTTCCCCCACAAGCCGGTCACGAAGAAGCCCGCCGAGGTCCGCATGGGCCAGGGCAAGGGCCCGGTCGAGTACTACGTCGCGGTCATCAAGCCCGGCGCCGTCCTCTTCGAGCTCGCCGGCATCCCGCTCACCGTCGCCAAGGAGGCCTTCCGCCTCGCCGACGCGAAGCTCCCCTTCCACTGCCGTTTCATCGCCCGC
>CAVVXG010000053.1:0-47959 GCA_963752125.1 uncultured Pseudomonadota bacterium
GCGCCAAAGCCAGCAAGCTTGCCATGCTGGTCGACAGAAACCGCCACCCGCATCCGCCGGGAATTCACCACATCTACAAGTTGTTTTTCCTCTGCGAGCGCACCGGTGGCACGGCCACCCTGAGCATCGAGACCGACGGAGTCGACTTCTTCCCCGTGCACTCGCTCCCCGAGCTCTCCACCGGGCGCACGTTGAGCTCGCAGATCGAGCGGCTCTACGAGCACCAGCTCGACCGCGCTTTACCAACGGACTTCGACTGACCTGCTGCCCGCCGTGCCAGACGCGCCTCCAATCAGCGCGGCTGCCGACGATGCTCTTCCATATACGCGCGAAGTAGCGCGTTGATCTGCGTCTGATACCCCGCGCCTCGCGCGCGAAACCACTCGCAGCACATCCGCATCGATACGCAAGCGTGATCTGGTCCTTAGGCGGCACTGGCTTAAAGCCAACCCTCACAACCGCCCTTGCGAACATCTCAGGCGTCATCGGTGGAATATCTGAGAAGTCGATGCTTCATCGCGCATGGAGTCCAGACCCTTCCAACTCAGTCTGGGAACGCTTTTTCGAAATAGTCCGCTTCTTCATATGTCGCAGCTCTTCGCATTGAAATAACTCTGATGACACTCCGCGCTCTCAGTGTGCGCCACCACAACTACCTTACCACGGAGCAAACCGCGAGTCAGAAGCCGCATCTCGCCATAATCGTGACGATCATCGATCACCGAAGTCAGGACGGGCCCACGAAACACCGTTAAGCAGTCGGCAAAATCGAGCCCGTGCTTGATGAGATTGCTGCGCCGCTTGCGCTCGTCCCATTCAAATATCAGCTGCAATACCCATTGTAGCTACTCCCCGTAGTTACGCAAGCCGCTCCATGGCGGCCACCCTGAACTTACGCATGCTAGGCAGTCCTACCTGAGAAGCCGACTGGAAAAGCCTGCGTCTTTATGCAGAAATGCACTCCCATGACCGCCGCCCCACAAAACACCGCCCCGCCCTCGCACCTGCCACGCGATTGCGCACGCGAGATCGCCGAAGCCTTCGTGCGTTACAACGCCGAATTCCGCGCGATCACAAGGCGGGCACCGATGCGATTCGATGCAGGGATGCGAAAGCGGCGCAGCGGGATGCCGTGGAGCGCATCGAGCTCTACGACCATTCGTGAATCGCGCGGTGTCCGAGCTGCGCGAACAGCTCGGCGAGCACGCGTTGGACCGGCAGCTGTGGATGGCAATCCGGCAGGAGTTCCCCGAGGAAATCCAGGCCCTACCCGACCCGGAGTTTGCCAAGACCTTCTTCAGCTCCACGACACGCCGGCTGTTCGGAACTATCGGTGTGGCGCCGGAGATCGAGTTTGTAGCCACCGAGCTCGATCCGCTGGCCGGCATCACCGCGGCGATAGATACCAACTCCTACACCAACCACGGCTCGCTGCCGCTCCTGTTCGAGGACGTTCTCGGAGATGTGCGGTTTCGCTCACCCTGGCGCGACCTGGACAAAAGCGTCCTGTACGTCGCGAACGAAGTGACCGCCCAGCTGCACGCGCAGCATGAGCGCCGACTCGTGACCAAGGTTGAAATGATCCGCCCGGTGTTCTACCAGGTCTCGCGCGCCTACCTCGTGGGGCGGGTCGTCGGCCGGGGTTTCCTGCTACCTCTGGTCATTGCGCTGAAGAATACGGACGGCGGCATCCTGGTCGACGCTGTCATGCTCTCAGAAAGCGATGTCAGCATCGTGTTCAGCTTTACACGCTCCTACTTCCACGTGGATCTGGAGCGCGTCGGCGAGGCCGTGCTGTTCCTGAAGTCCATTCTGCCGATCAAACCGGTCAGTGAGCTCTTCACGGTTCTAGGCCGGGCGCGGCAGGGCAAAGCCGAGCGCTATCGCGAGCTCATGCAACACCTGAACACCACGCACGACAAGTTTGTGCATGCGGCGGGCGAGCGCGGCCTGGTGATGGTGTGCTTCACCCTGCCCTCCTTCGATGTGGTCTTCAAACTGATCCGGGATCGTTTCCCGTATCCCAAAAACGTGCTGCGCGAGGAAGTGATGGCCAAGTACCAGTTGGTCTTCAAGCACGATCGCGCCGGCAGGCTGGTCGACGCGCAGGAATTCCGGCGCCTGAGCTTCCCCCGCGAGCTGTTTGCGCCTGAGCTTCTGGAGGAGTTGCTGACCGAGACGCAGCTGACCGTGCGCGAGGACGGCGCCAGCCTGGTGTTCGATCACATGTACATCGAGCGGCGCATGACTCCGCTGAATCTGTATCTACGCTCCGCCACTGAAGCCGCCGCAGAACGCGCGGTGTTGGAGTACGGGCAATGTATCCGTGATCTGGCTTACACGAACATCTTCGCGGGCGACCTTCTGTTGAAAAACTTTGGGGTCACGCGCCACGGACGCGTGATCTTCTACGACTACGACGAGCTCTGCGCCATCACCGACTGCCACTTCCGCGACCTGCCGCAGCCCACGAACCTGGAAGACGAAATGCGGGGCGAGGCGTGGTTTTACGTCGCAGACAACGACATTTTCCCGGAAACCTTCATCCGCTTCCTGGCCTTCACCGACTCGCAGAAGGCCGCTTTCGTGAAAATGCACGGCGAGATTCTGAGCGCCGCTTTCTGGCGCGGCGTCCAGGAGCGCCTGACAGAGGGCGACGTTCTGGAAGTGCTCCCCTATCATCCTCACCGGGTGCGCGTCGCCAGCAGCGCCTGAGCGGTGCGGCGAGGGTACGCTTACTCTCCCGCCGCTGCCAGCGCCTGCCTTACATCCTCGAGCAAGTCATCGACATCCTCGAGTCCGATGGACAGTCGTACCGTGCCGTCCGTGAGGCCCGAGAGTTTGTATTGATCGGCCGTGAAATCCCGGCCGCCCATCATCTGAGGAGCAACCACCAGTGACTCGGTCGAGCCGAGGCTCGCGGTCAACGCGAACAGTTTGAGAGCTTCGGAGAACCGGGCACCGGCAGCGGCGCCAGCCTTGAGATCGAAGGTCACGACGGTGCCGAACTCCCGCATCTGCTCCCGCGCCAGAGCGTGTTGGGGATGACTCGGCAAGCCCGGGTAATGCACACGGGCCACGGCCGGATGTACTGCCAACATTTCGGCAACTTTCAGGGCACTGGCGGACTGCGCCTGGTAGCGCACGAAATAGGTTTTCAGGCCACGCAAGATCAAGAATGCCGCATGCGGATCGAGCATGCCGCCCAGGGCCCCGAAATCATTGCGCATGCCTCGAATGAGGTCGCTGCCGCCAATCACCGCGCCGCCCATGACATCGCCGGCACCGGATGCGTACTTCGTCAGGCTGTGCAGAAACACGTCGACGTCGTACTCGCCGTGCTGGTGAAATCCGCCAAACGTATTGTCCATGACCGTCAGCGCGCCGGCAGCCTTCGCCAGCTGCGTCAGTGCCTTGATGTCGGCAATCTTGGTCACGGGATTGGTGGGACTCTCGAACACCACCAGTCGTGTTGGATGCGCGGCGAGCGCGCGCTCGATCCCGGCCGTATCCTCGATCGAGATCATGGTATGCGTAACCCCGAACCGGCCGAGCAGGCGCCGGATCAGATAGCGCGTCGGATTGTAGGTCTCGATGAAACACAGTACGTGATCGCCCTGCTTGGTCAACGCCAGCAAGGTCTGCGAGATGGCCCCCACACCCGAGGAGGTCACCAGGCACTCTTCGCGCCCCTGCAGCTCGGCCAGCAGCAGCTCCAACTGCCGAGTGGTCGGGTTGGAGGTGCGCGTGTAGAAGAATCCGGGCCGCTCGCCACGGAAATAGCGCTCGGTCTCCTCGAGAGTATCGAACTCGAACTTGACGGTCTGATAGATCGGCGCCACCACCGAGTGGTTGTCGGGTGGCAGCTCGACCGCCGGGGGATGGTTGACGCGTGTCGTTTTTTTCATCGGCTACGCGCCTGCTCTGCCGGCTCTTGCCGCAAAAGCATTGATGCGTAGCACGGCTTCGTCAAGCGTGGCGTCACGCTTGGCGATACACAACCTCACCACCGCGAGTGCCGGCGGCTGTGCATAGAACGGCGACAGGGGAATCGTCGCCACGCCCGCCTCGGTCAACAGCCGCTCCGCGAAGCTGACATCGTCGGGCGGCCGGAATTCACTGAAATCCAGCAGCTGAAAATAGGTCCCCTGCGCCGGCGGCAACCGGAAACCCGATCGTTCCAACGCGCTGCGCACCCGATCGCGCTTGGCCTGGAAGAAGGCCGGGAGGCCGCGCCAGCCTTCCGGCTTCTCGCTCAGGTAGGCGGCGAGCGCGTGTTGCGTCGGATGAGAGATGCTGAAGGTGTTGAATTGATGCACCTTGCGCAGCTCCCGAGTGAGCACCGGTTTGGCGATGCAATAGCCCACACGCAGCCCGGTGGCATGCATGGTCTTGCCGAACGAGAAGACGGTGAAGCTCTTCTGCGCAAGCTCCGGATGCATGAGTACGGAGACATGCTCGTGTCCGTCGTACACGACATGCTCGTACACCTCGTCGGACAAGACAAGGATGTCCCTGTCCCGAATCACCTGCGCCAGCATGTTCAGATCGTCGCTGGAGGCAGTCGTGCAGGCGGGGTTGTGCGGGCTGTTGAAAAGAACCAAGCGCGTCCGCTCGTTGATCGCCGCCCGTATCCGCTCCCAATCGTAACGGAACCCCGGAGGCAGGAGAGGTATTCGCACACTACGCGCGCCAGCAAGCCGCACTGCCGGGTCGTAGGAATCATACGAGGGATCGAACATGATCACCTCGTCTCCAGGCCCCACCACCGCCTGAATCGCCGAGAAGATTGCCTCGGTGGCGCCCAACGTCACCGTCACCTCGGAGTCCGGATCGACCTTCAGCCCGTAGCTCAAGTGGAGCTTGTGCGCGATCCGCTCGCGCAGGCTCATCAGCCCCTCCATCGGAGCGTATTGGTTATGGCCTTGGGTCATGGCGGCCGCCACCAGCTCGGACAGCCGCGGATCGATCTCATAGTCAGGAAAGCCCTGCCCGAGATTGAGCGCACCGAGCTCGCGAGCCCGGCGAGACATTACGGTGAAAATAGTGGTGCCGATATCCGGCAGCTTGCTGCGATGAAACGTATCCATTGGCAAATCAATCGTGAGGCGGTCTGACGTTAAGACGAGTTCGCTTCGGCGGCGGCCAAGGCGGTGCCGATCACTCCCGCCTGGCCCGCAAAGTGAGCGGGTACGATCCGCGCCTGAGAACGTAACAGCGGCGCGAAGTCCTGGAAGCGCTCGCTCACCGCGCCTCCCAGGATGAATAAATCGGGCCAGAAAAGCGCGTGCAGGCGGGCCAGATAGTCGTTGACACGCTCGATCCACCCCGGCCAGTCAAGATTGAGCGCCGTCTTGACCTGCGCCGAGGCCCATTTTTCAGCGTCGTTGCCGCGCATTTCCAAGTGCCCCAACTCCGTATTGGGAACCAGCCTGCCGCCGTAGAACAAGGCGCTGCCGATACCGGTACCGAAGGTGAGCATAAAGACCACACCGTTCGCGCCTCTCCCGGCACCCCAACGCATCTCGGCAAAGCCGGCGGCGTCTGCGTCATTCAAACACACGGCAGGGCGGCCCAACACCTCGATGGCCAAGGCAGCGGCATCAGTATCGACCCAGGAATGATCGATATTGGCCGCCGTCCGCACTTTGCCGTTCTGCACCACGCTCGGGAGTGCGATTCCGACAGTGTCACCCGGCTCGGGCATGCTGCGTGAGAGTTCCGCGATCACCTGCATGACACTCATAGGCGTCGCAGGTTTCGGCGTACGAGCCGATATCAACTCGCCAACGAGCCTGCCGCCGTCCACATCGACGAGACCGGCCTTCACCGATGATCCCCCGACATCGAATCCTTGTATTTTGCGGGTCATGACACTAACGGCTCAAAGATTGGCGGCAGCGGCGAGCTGCTCGTCGCGCTCACGGCGCCTGGCCTGGTAACGCATCCACACCGCGGAAGTGATAATACCGCTCGTCACGATCACAACCATGATGGTGGCGAGCGCATTGACATCCGGGCTCACGCCCAAGCGCACTTTCGAGAAAATAACCATCGGCAGCGTACTCGAGCCGGGGCCCGCGACGAACTGTGTGATGACCAGATCGTCCCACGACAATGTGAATGCCAGCAACCAGCCTGACAAAATTGCCGGCACGATCAACGGCAGGGTGACGCGGAAGAACACGGTGCCGGGACGCGCTCCGAGGTCCATCGCAGCTTCCTCCAGAGACTCATCGAAACCCACCAGTCTCGACTGTACCACCACAGTCACGTACGCCATGCAGAAGGTGATATGCGAAAGCGTGATCGTGAGCGCGCCAGAGCCCTTGGGCCAACCGGTCAGCTGCTCGAGAGCGACGAACAGCAGCAGTAGCGACAGCCCGGTGATGACTTCCGGCATCACGATGGGCGCCGTGGTCATTCCCGTCAGCAAAGTCCGTCCCTTGAATGGGCCGAACCTGGCAAGCGCCACACCAGTCAGGGTTCCCAGGATAACCGCCCCGGTTGCCGCAACGAGCGCAATGCGGATCGACAACCATGCGGCGCCCAGGATCTGGCCATTCGACAGCAGTTCTGCGTACCACTTGAGAGTGGGTGAGTGCGCCGCATCCCAAACTGTCACCAGGCGCGAATTGTTGAATGAAAAGACAATCATCGACAGGATGGGTATATACAGGAACACTAACCCGAGCACGAGCGCGGTACGTGAGAAGACGCCCCGTGATCTCACTTCTGCGCCTCCAGCTCGCGCCGCTGGTAGTGCTGGAACAGCATGATCGGGATCACCAGCGCGAGCAGGATGAGGATCGCCACCGCGCTTGCCACCGGCCAATCGCGATTTTCAAAGAACTCATCCGACAACACTCGTCCGATCATGAGCTGGTCCGTGCGCCCCAAGAGCGAGGGAACGACGTACTCGCCCACCGCGGGGATGAAGACCAGCAGGGAGCCGGCGATGATGCCAGGGATGGATTGCGGCAAGGTGATCCGGAAAAACGCCGTCATGGGGTTCGCGCCCAAGTCGGCCGCCGCCTCGAGCAGGGTGTTGTCGTGCTTCTCGAGATTCGCGTAGAGCGGCAGGATCATGAACGGCAGATAGGAATACACAATACCGATGTAGACGGCGAAGTCACTCTGCAACAGTGTCAACGGCTCGTGGATGACACCGAGATACATGAGGATATTGTTGATCACGCCGTTGTTCTTCAGCAAGCCGATCCACGCGTAAACACGTAGCAGGAACGATGTCCAAAACGGCAGAATGATCATCATCAGCAGCACGCTGCGCCATGTCGGCCCGGCGTGGGCGATGGCGTAGGCCATCGGGTAGCCGATGAGCAGACAACACACGGTCGAAACCAACGCCACCTTGAGGGAGTACAGGTAGGCGCTGATGTACAACGGGTCGGTAAACAGGAAGCCGTAGTTGCCGAAATGCAACTTCGGCACCGGCATGCCGTTCACCCATTGGAACAAAGGCGCGAACGGCGGCATCGCCATGCGGACCTCCGAGAAGGAGATCTTCAGCACAATGGCGAACGGGATCAGAAAAAACAGCAGCAGCCACAACAGGGGAATCCCTGCCACGAGCCGCCTGCCGCCGCGGTTCTCCAATTGAGACATTGCCAGTCGGGCCCTTAAATTACGCCGCTTGCACGGCTATTCTGTGAGAACGACCGGGCTGGAGCCGTGCCAGGACAGATACACGGTCTCGTCGCGGGTAATACGTTGGTCGGCATCGCGCATGATGTTGGGAAGCGTGACCCGCACCGTCTTGCCGGAGTCGATCTGCACCAGATAGATGGAGACATCGCCCATGTAGGCGATCTCCTTGACGATGCCGCGCACCAGATTCTCGCGCAACGCATACCCCTCACCGAGCGTCCTGCTCATGTTGATCTTTTCGGGTCTGACGGCGGTCCACACGGTCGCCCCGGAAGAGCAATTCAACTTACGATCCACCGCGACGATACAACCAAGCTCGTCGGACTGGATACGGCCACCGCCGTCCCCAGTCACGCGCCCCTCGAACATGTTGACCGAACCGATGAAATCGGCCACGAACTTGGTCGCCGGAGATTCGTAGATCGCCGCCGGTGTGCCGACCTGCGCGATCCGGCCATGGTTCATCACGCCCATGCGCGACGACAGGGTCATCGCCTCTTCCTGGTCATGGGTGACCACGATGAAGGTGACACCCAGACGCTTCTGGATGTTGAGAAGCTCGAACTGGGTATGCTCGCGCAACTTCCTGTCCAGCGCGGCCAACGGCTCATCGAGCAACAGCAGCTTCGGCCGCTTCACCAGCGCGCGCGCCAACGCAACACGCTGCCGTTGACCGCCGGAGAGCTGGTGCGGCTTGCGCCCCATGAACGAGGTCATCTTGACGATGTCCAGAATATCGTTCACCCGGGCACGGATTTCCTGTTTGCCGAGCTTCTCCTGCTCGAGCCCGAAGGCCACGTTCCTCTCAACCGTCATGTGCGGAAAGAGCGCATAGGACTGGAACATCATGTTGATCCGCCGCTCGTAGGGCGGAATGGTGCTCATGTCCTGGCCGTCGATATAGATCCTTCCGGCCGTCGGGGTCTCGAACCCGGCCAGCATGCGCAACAAGGTGGTCTTGCCGGAGCCGGAGCCGCCGAGGAGGCAGAAAATCTCGCCCTGGTGAATGTCCAGGGAGACCTCATCCACCGCCACGAAGTCACCGAACTTCTTGCTGACACCCTCGATGCGAACGAAAGCGGCAGGCGCGCTGCGCTCGTGACTGTCCGCAGTTGCTGGCGAGGCTTGCACCTGAGGTTGCGCGCTCACTTGCCCGTCTTGAACCGGGTCCACGTCCGCGTCAACAAACGGGTGTACTCGGGTGTCCTCATGGGTTCGGGATGCAGCTTTGCCAACACCTCGGGCGGCGGATAAACGCCGGGATCATCACGTACCCCTGAGTTGATGGCTGCCGTGGGTGTATCGCCGTTCGCATACTTCAGCAGGTTGGTATTGCGCGCGGCGACTTGCGGACGCAGCAGGAAGTTGATGAACAGGTGGCCGTTGTTCGGGTGCGGCGCATCTGCCGGCATCGCGAGCACGTCGTAGTTGCTGATGGCCCCTTCTTTGGCAATGCGGTAGCCGATGTCGATTCCCTTGCCGGCATCCTTGGCACGGTCGTGCGCCTGTTTGACATCGCCCGACCATCCGAGCGCCAGGCAGGTCTCCCCGTTAGCCAGATCGTCGATATAGCGGGACGAGTGCACGTAGCGAATGTACGGGCGGATCGCCATCAACACCTTCTCGGCCGCCTGCAAATCCTCGGTCGAGGTGCTGTTGGGATCCTTGCCAAGATAGAGCAGCACGGTCGGAACGACTTCAGTGGGTGCATCGAGGAGCGATACACCGCAGTCGGCAAACTTCGAGACCACCGCCGGGTCGTAGAACATCCGCCAGCTGTCGAGGGGCGCATCCGGCAGCCGCTCCTTGATCTTCGCCACGTTGAAACCGGGACCGGAGGTGATCCACATGTAATCGACGGCGTAGGCGTTGCCGGGGTCGTACTGCGATTCATTCTTGGCGACCTCGGGATCGAGGTATTTCCAATTCGGCAGCAGCGCGCGGTTGAGCTTCTGGAAGACGCCCGCCTGGATCTGCCTGGCGAGGAAGGCGCCGGAAGGCGCCACGACGTCGTAATTCGTGTGGCCGGTCAGGAGCTTGGTCTCGAGCACCTCGTTGGAATCAAAGACGTCGTAGTTGACCTTGATTCCATATTCCTTCTGGAAGTCGGCAATGACACTCGGATCGATGTAGTCCGACCAGTTGTAGACATTGACGACTTTCTCCGCATCCATCGGCTCCCCGGAAGCGGTGGTGGCCGCGGCGGCTGCCGCTTTGGTGCTTGCATCGGAGGGAGATTTTGAGCTACCGGAACAACCGGCGAACAGGGCGGCGAGAACCACGCCAAGACAGAGCGAGCGCAGGGCAGTACTCATGGGGCCTCTATAAACAAACCGCTTTCGGTACCCGGACGGTGGGAGCGATTCGGGCCCCACGCCCCGGCGATCCCTAATATAACAGTCCGGCGGCCTCGCGGACCTGCTCCATCCCGCAAGGCGCCGGCAGGCGCTCTAGACGTTCAGCAGCAAGTGCTCGCGCTCCCAGGAGCTGATCACCTGCAAGAACACCTCGTACTCGGCTTCCTTCACTATGGTAAAGGCCGATACGAACTGCTCGCCGAGCAGCTTCACCAGGGGCTCGCACTCCTTCAGATTGCGCAGCGCTTCATCCAGAGAGCGCGGTAGACCAAAGGGCAGATCGTGCGCACTGCCCGTGATCGGATCGCTGGGCTGCAACCCTTCGACCATCCCCAAATAGCCGCAGGCAAGAGAGGCCGCAATCGCGATATAGGGGTTGGCGTCCGCCCCGCCGACACGGTTTTCGACGCGACGCGCCTCGGCGTCAGACATCGGCACGCGCAAGCCGGCCGTGCGATTGTCATAGCCCCAATGCACGTTGATCGGCGCAGACAGGTACCGGGTGAGGCGGCGATAGGAATTCACGTTGGCGCAGAAGAGCGCCATTGCCGCGGGCAAGTACTTCTGCAGGCCCCCGATGTGGGAAAAGAACAGCTGCGAGGGTGTCCCGTCCGCATTGCTGAAGATGTTCTTGCGCGTCTTGATGTCGACGACGCTCTGGTGAATGTGCATGGCGCTACCCGGCTCCTTCGCGTGGGGCTTTGCCATGAATGTTGCGTAGATTTTGTGCCGCAGCGCCGCTTCACGAGCTGTGCGCTTGAACAGAAAGGCCTGGTCGGCGAGAGCAAGCGGATAGCCGTGGATGAGATTGATCTCCATCTGCGCCGGTCCATCCTCATGGATCAGCGTGTCGATCTCGATCTCCTGGTCCTCGCAGAACTGGTAGATATCGTCGAACAGCGGATCGAACTCATTCACCGCGGCGATGCTGTAGGACTGGCGTCCAGGCTCGGCGCGGCCCGAGCGGCCGACCGGCGGTTTGAGCGGATAGTCCGCATCCTTGTTCTGCTCGATGAGGTAAAACTCGAGCTCGGGGGCGACCACGGGCTCCCACCCACGTTGTGCATATAGCTCGAGGACGTTGCGCAGCACATGCCGTGGGGCCATGGTGACGCGCCGGCCATCCGAATAGAAGCAATCGTGGATGACCTGAGCCGTGGGCTCAGCCGCCCAAGGTACCCGTCGGACGGTCTTGGGGTCCGCCTTGAGTACGATATCGATCTCGGCCGGGCTCATCGCCTCACCGGGTTCGAGCGGATAATCACCGGTAACGGTCTGCAAAAAGACGCTTTCCGGCAGCCGCATGCCGCCATCTTCGGCGAACTTCTCAGCCGGCATGATCTTGCCCCGGGCAATTCCGGCCATGTCGGGAATGATGGCCTCCACCTCGGAAATGCCATGGTCACGGAAAAACTGCCGGATCTCGCTCGCCATACCTTGTACCTTTTTACTTCGACGCGGCCCGCTCGCGACTCGCCGACCCGAAGGCCGCGAACAACGCCTTGGAAAACGGATTGCTCACGGCCTGCCACTCGGGATGCCACTGCACCGCCAGGGCAAAGCTTGGTGCATCTGACACCCGAAATGCCTCGATCAGGCCATCGGGAGCCCGAGCCTCGACACTGAGATTCGGGCCAAGCCGATCAATGCCTTGTGAATGCAGAGAATTGACCCGGATGCGGTCGGCGCCGGCCATGGATCGCAGCACGCCCCCGGGCTCGAGAATGACATCGTGGGCCGGACCGTATTGGACTTCGAGAGGCTGCGTCTCGTCGTCGCGATGGTCGCCATAGCCGGGGACCTGATGCACCTTTTGATGCAGGGTACCCCCAAAGGCGACGTTCATTTCCTGAAAGCCACGGCAAACCCCCAATACGGGCACGCCAGCCTGTACCGCCTTGCGAATGAGCGGCAACGTCGTCGCATCCCGTTCCGGATCATGAAGCGTGCCAGGCTCGCTAGGAGTCCCCGCGTAATGGTGCGGCTCGACGTTCGAAGGGCTCCCCGTAAACAGAATGCCGTCTAGGCGGTGGAGAAGATCATCGAGCCGCAGCTCTTGCGCCAGAGACGGGATAATTACCGCAAGCGCCTCACCTGCATCGAGCACGGCGCGGACATATTTTTCCCCCGCCATGTGAAACGGGTGCATGCCGACCACACGGCGGTCGGCCGAAATTCCAATGAGTGGGCGAGCGGATGCCATGATGACTTGCCGGAGTGTTTAGTATTTTAAACAACCCCGCCCAGAGAATTGTCCAAGTGTGGACCTATTAGACCACAGGGGCACGGCGGAAATCTGCCCAGCACGCCATTGACAATTCGAGCTGTAGGCATCGTGTGTAAGGCAATGGAAAGGTGCCTTTTGTAGACTCGCCGAGCGGATCGCTTAGCTTCCACGCGGCCTTTTTGCCGCCCACAACGTCAAAATATCCTAAACACATTGTTTCCGGGATCTGACCCTATGGGACGTCCCGCGCGCATCAAGTCGTACTACGCGGCCTCAGCTCACGCGACGCCCAACCGCGCCGAGCTGGAGAGTTCGGTGGACTGCGATATCTGCGTCGTGGGAGGCGGCATCGCCGGCTGCTCCACCGCACTCCACCTGGCACAAAGCCATTACAACGTCGTGCTGCTCGAGGAATACCGCGTCGGATGGGGCGCATCGGGCCGCAGTGGCGCACAGGCCATCCACGGCGTCGCCGCGGGGCATATCAAACTCGAACGCCTCATTGGATCCGAGGCTGCTCGCATCGTATGGGACGTTTCCATCGAAGGGCTGGCGCTGATGAGGGAGCTGATCGAGCGCCATCGCATCGATTGCGACTGGACCGACGGCTATCTCCTCACGGCCGTCAGGAAACGACACCTCGAGGTGTTGCGCACCGAGCTTGACGCGCTACAAAACAAGCTCGGCTATGCGACGACGCGCTACGTGCAACAGGAGGAGTTACGCTCGCTGCTTGGCACCAACCGCTATCTCGGCGCTCTGTACGATTCCGCCAGCGGACACTTGCATCCGCTCAACTACACACTCGGCCTGGCCGCGGCCGCGGCCAGCAGCGGCGTGCGCATTTTCGAGGGAACCCGCGCCCTCGGCTTCCGGGAGACGGGAGCCGTTGCGGGCGCCGTGCGTGTCAGAACTGCGCGCGGCGAGGTCCGCACCCGCTACCTCGTGTTATGCGGCAACGTATATCTCGGCGACACCGCTCCGACCCTCGCCAGCAAGATCATGGCGATTGGATCGTACATCGTGGCGACCGAGCCGCTCGGGGCGGAGCGCGCACGCGGCTTGATTGCCAACAACGCCGCCGTCTGCGACATGAACTGGATGTTGGATTACTTCAGATGCTCAGCGGACCATCGGCTGTTGTTCGGGGGTCGCCTGAGCGAGGCAGTCGGCTCGCCCCGGGCCACCGATGCCGCGCGGGGCCGCATGCTCAAGGTATTTCCGCAACTCGCCGGCGCGCGGATCGACTATTCATGGGGCGGCCACGTGGACGTCACCATGAATCGCGCGCCCCACTTCGGGCGATTGGCTTCCAACATCTACTTTCTACAGGGTTTCTCGGGCCACGGCATCGCGCTCACGGGCATCGCCGGCAAGCTCGTCGCGCAGGCCATCGCGGGTACGGCGGAGCGCTTCGATGTCTTCGCCCGCATCCCCCACCGCGACTTTCCCGGTGGCGCCGTACTGCGCCAGCCGCTCCTGGCGGCGGCGATGTTGTATTACCGCCTGCGCGACCTGTTGTAGCCGCTTACTTCAACAGCAACTCCGCGATCTGCACGGCGTTGAGAGCCGCGCCCTTGAGAAGTTGGTCGCCGGCGACGAACAGGGCAATGGAGCGACCACTCGGATCGCTGACATCCTGGCGGATACGGCCGACCAGAATCGGGTCCTGACCCGAAGCGTCCTTCGGCATGGGGAAGTAGTTGCGCTCGACGTCGTCCACGAGCTTCACGCCCGGGGCTGTCCCGATGATGTCGCGCACCTGCGCCGGGGTGATGGGCCGCTCGCACTCGAAGTTGATAGCGATGCTATGGGCGCGCAAGACCGGAACGCGCACGCAAGTCGCGGCAACGCGGATGCTCGAATCGCCGAAGATCTTGTGAGTCTCGCGCATGACCTTGACCTCTTCCTCGTTGTAGCCATTCGACGGGTCGATCTTTGAATTGTGGCTGAAGAGGTTGAATGCGTACGGATGCGGTAGAACCGTGTTCTTGTACTCGCGACCGTCGAGGTAGGCGCGTGTCGACTCACGCAACTCCTCCATCGCAGCGGCGCCGGCGCCCGAGGCCGCCTGATAGGTCGCAACAATCATGCGTTGAATGCGGTTGGCCTTGTGGATCGGCCACAGCGGCGTGATGGAAATAATGGTCGAACAGTTGGGGTTGGCAATGATGCCCTTGTGCTCGCGCAAGGCCTCCGGGTTGATCTCGGGCACCACCAGCGGAACGCCCGGATCCATGCGGAAGGCCGACGAGTTGTCGACCACGACCGTACCGTGGCGCACCGCCGCAGGGGCGAAGCGCTTGGATTGCGCGCCACCCGCCGAAAACAACGCGATATCCACGCCGCGGAAGCTGTCCTCCGTCAACTCCTCGACCGTCACGGGCTTACCTTTGAAGGGAAGCGTCTTGCCGGCCGAGCGCGCGGAGGCGAACAGTCGCAAATTGGACAGCGGGAAGCGCCGCTGCTCCAGACATTGCATCAACTCGACACCGACCGCGCCGGTGGCGCCAACGACCGCAACGACGGGCGCCGACGAGGAAGGACCAGATTGCATGCTATGACTCCCAAAGATTCGTGACTTGAAAAGGCCCCCACACCGTGTCACCGGGCGGGCCAGTACACACATAAAGACCCCGCACCGCGTTACTGGGCGGGGCCCCGAAAGCGCCCCAGGCGATTTCGGCTAGTAAAAAAAGAAAGGCCCCGCACAGCTTGCTGGGCGGGGCCTATCGGATTCGCTGCTTCTCGACGTACGATCAGCGCGCGACATCCTCCAGAGCCCCACCGGGCTTCTTGAGGGTAATCGTGCGCTTTTTCGTCATGAAGAACATGCAGCCAACGCTACCTTACGCGGGGCGGCAAGTAAAGCCGAGCTCCGGCGCCTATCCCACCTTTTGGCGTGATACGGATCCCCAACTGCGGGGATCCGGCCCCCTAAGCGCCGGTTCCGCCGTCGGCACGGATCTCGTAACAGCGGTGGATGCGCGGGTTGCGCTCGAAATCCTTCGGTAGCGTCTTGGCGGAGATGTCACGGACGACATAGCGGCGCGATAACGACTCGTCGAGCTTGAAACGCTGGGAATTCGTGGAAAAGACGATGAGACCGCCCGGGACCAGCAATCGCGCGCAGCCGTCGATGAGCGCCGTGTGGTCGCGATCGACGTCCAGCACCCCCTCCATACGCTTCGAGTTTGAGAATGTGGGCGGGTCAATGAAGATGAGGTCGTAGCGCTCCCGAGCGCGAGCGTTGTCCTGTAACCAGAGCCGGCAATCCGCCTGCACCAAGCCATTGCGCTCAGGGGAAAGGCCATTGAGCTCGAAGTTGCGTTGAGCCCAATTGAGGTAGGTATTAGACATATCAACCGACGTAGTGGACGCAGCTCCCCCCGCGGCGGCGTAGACCGTGGCCGTACAGGTGTACGCAAACAGGTTGAGAAAACGCTTTCCGGACGAGGCGGCCCGGATCCGTGCGCGTGTCATCCGGTGATCAAGGAACAGCCCGGTGTCGAGATAGTCGTCGAAGTTCACGAGGAACTTCAGGCCGTCCTCGAGGACGACATGAAACTCGGAACGTTCTTGCACTTTGGAATATTGCTCGCCGCGTTTGGTTTTACGACGGGTTCTAACGCGGACGCGATCAGGGTCGACGCCTGTCACCTCGGAAAGTGTCGACAGGGCTTCGCCCCTGCGCTTGCGAACCGCCTCCAGCTCGATTTCGGCGGGCGCTGCATACTCCTGGACGTAAAGCCAAGTGTGAGCAGCAGCAGTTGCTGCGACGTCAGCCTCGCGCGAGCGCTCGGACGGCAGCACAGCCCGGCCGGGCCATGCTGCAGCGGCATGGGATGGCTCATCTGCAATCGTTCGATACGCATCGATCGCAAACGCATACTCGGGCATGTCGGCGTCGTACAGCCGGTAGCAAGAGACACCGCTGCGGTCTGCCCAGGTCTGTTGTTTTTTGAGGTTCTTCGCCAGCCGGTTGGCAAACATTTGCGCGCCGGGCGTATCGCGAAGGTTGGTATCCCCTTTGCCGAGGCGGCCGGGCTCGCGGGCACTGTCAACGTCGACCTTCATTCGCAAAAGACGGCATTCGATGGCGCCGTTCCACACGGTATGCGTACGGTGGGCCCGGATGCCCAACTCCAGGCCAAACTCCGGCGATCCGGTCAACACCGCGGCGCTCCAACCTTGGAACCGCTCACGCAGCACGGCGCCCAGCTCGCGATGAATCGCTCGCGCCGTCTCGCGGTCCTCGAGGCGAATGCCGTAAGGCGGATTTGTGCAGACGAGCCCTGCTCCGCCAGAGCGCCCGTTAGCCGCCGCCGCGGAACCGTCGACGCCTGCGGAATCGCCAGGGCCCACAGAACCGTTCGCGCTCTCAGAACCCGCACCGCCTGCAGAATCGTCAACGCTCACGGACTTGACGCCAGCGTGCTCAACGTCCGCGCCCGCATTCACGCCATCACGCACAGCCGGCGCCGCCTCGGCCAACGGCCTGACATCAAACCGTACCAACCCCTGCATTCCCGCCCGCTGGGCATTCTCGCGCGCATTGCGGACAGCGCGAGGATCACGGTCTTGGCCGCGAATCGCGCCTGCGAGGCCCAGCGTAGCGGCGTTGCCGGCACCCGCGCGAGCGCGCGCCTGCGCTTCGTCCAACACCTGCTGCCAAAGGTCAGGGTCATGACCGGCCCAACCGAGAAAGCCGAAGTATTCCCGATCGAGGCCGGGCGCGCGATCCGCCGCAATCAGCGCGGCCTCGATAACGAATGTTCCGGATCCGCACAGGGGATCGAGAAACTCAGCGCCCTGAGTCGCCATCTCAGGCCAACCCGAGCGAATGAGGACGCCGGCAGCAACGTTTTCCTTGAGGGGTGCCTCACCAGCCGCGCCACGATAGCCGCGACGGTGGAGACTCTCGCCCGAGAGATCTAACGAGAGTGTGATCTGACTGCCGTGTGCATGCGCATGGACGCGCACGCCAGGGCGCTCGAGCTCGACGCTCGGGCGCCAAGCACGCGCATCCCGTACCGAATCTACAATCGCGTCTTTGAGTTTCAGCGCGCCAAAGTGGGTGTGAGTGATCGCCGGATGGTTGCCGCTGAAGTCACACGCCAGAGTCGCCTCTGGGCCGAAATGCTCGGCCCAGTCAATCTCCCGGACCGCACGGTAGAACCCATCGGCATCAGGAGCGTCGAAGCGCGCCAACTCCAGAAAGACCCGGTTGGCGATGCGCGACCACAGACAGGCTCGGTAGGCCACCGCCAGCGTCCCGGAGAAGCTCACCCCGGTTGATCGCTCACGCGCATCCGTGGCGCCGAACCCAACCAGCTCACGCGCCAGCAAGTCGGCCAACCCGCGAGGGGCGCTGACCAGAAATCGCAGGGTCTCCGCGCTCACATCAAGCGGGCCGCCCGGCCCCGACCGCTTACGATAAATCGATCCAAGTCGTCTTCAGCTCAGTGTATTTTTCCAACGCATGAAGCGACTTATCGCGCCCAATGCCCGATTGTTTGAAGCCGCCGAAAGGCACGGTGATGTCGTCGGCGTCATAACAGTTGACGAACACCGTACCGGCACGCAATGCCTTGGCCACCCGATGCGCGGTCGTGATATCGCGCGTCCAAACCGCGGACACCAGACCATAGATTACATCATTGGCAATCTCGATGGCCTCATCGACAGTCTTGAACGTGATCGCCGACAGCACCGGCCCGAAGATCTCCTCACGCGCAATGGTCATGTTCGGTCGCACGCCCTCGAACACGGTGGGCTCGATGAAGTAGCCACCGGAGTCCTTGCGAACGCGCTCGCCGCCGAAACGCAGCTTCGCGCCGTCACGACGCCCGGTGTCGATGTAGCCCAACACACGATTCATCTGGACATCGTCGACAATGGCACCGAGCTTGGTTTGCGGGTCGAGCGGGTCGCCCGGCTGCATGGTGCGACTGAAAGCCTGCACCTTTTCCAGCACCGCGTCCTTGACGCTCTCGTGCACGAGCAAGCGTGAGCCCGCCGAGCAGACCTCACCTTGGTTGAAAAAGATCGCCGACGCCGCGGCTTGCGCCGCTCTTTCGACATCCGGGTAGTCCGCCATCACGATGTTGGGCGACTTGCCGCCGCACTCCACCGACACCCGCTTCATATTCGACTGCCCGGCATATTGCATGACCATGCGGCCGGTAGCCGTCGAACCGGTGAAGGTGATGCAATCGACGTCCATGTGCAGGGCAAGCGCCTTACCGGCCGTCTGCCCGAATCCCGGGACAACATTCAACACGCCCGCCGGAATGCCCGCTTCGACCGCCAGCTCGGCGATTCGCAGCGCCGTCAGCGGCGACTTCTCGGAGGGCTTGAGTACCAACGAGTTGCCCGCGGCGAGCACGGGTCCGATTTTCCAGGCCGCCATGAGCAGAGGAAAATTCCAAGGCACGATGGCACCGACAACCCCCATGGGCTCGCGTGTGATCAGCGCGAGCGTTTCGCGTCCAGTCGGAGCAACTTCGTCGTATACCTTGTCAATGGCCTCCGCGTACCAGCGGATGCAATTGGCGCTGCCGGGTATGTCGATGCTCAGGCTGTCACTAATGGGCTTGCCCATATCGAGCGTCTCGAGCAATGCGAGCTCTTCGCCGTGCTTGTCAATGAGCTCGGCAAACCGCTGCAGAAACTGCTTACGCTTGTTGGGAGACAGATGCGCCCAGCTGCCTTTGCGAAAGACCGCCCGAGCGGAAGTTACGGCGCGATTTACATCTTCCACATCGCAAGCCGCGACGCGAGCGAGTACGGCGCCGTTCGATGGATTGATGCAATCGAACGTCTCGCCAGAGACCGCATCGACGTACCGCCCGTCGATGAATGCCTGAGTCCGGAAGCGGAGCGAGCTGGCGCGCTCGTGCCATGAGGAAGTCGTGTCGAGTTTTGCGTTCATGGGTGCTCCCGCTTCAAAACGTGGGTGGAGTACTTGCGCTGATGATCTCACACACTTCGCGTCCGACATTGCGGAAACGATGTGGCAGCTGGCTGGAGAAATAATAAGCCTCGCCGGGACTTAGTACGCGCGCCGCGCCAGCGACGGTGAGCTCGATTCGGCCGCGGACCACCACACCGGACTCTTCGCCGCGGTGGGCAAGCATCTCTTCGCCCGTTGCGGCACCGGCGGCGTAACGTTCGTGCAGCACCGTCATCTGCCGTCCCGGGCGCTTGGCGGCCACGAGTCGTAGCGAAACCTCCTCGTTGCCAAGCTCAACCAGCTCGTCAGCGCCGAAAAAGGCCTGTGGCGCGGCGGTCATATCCAACGTAAAAAACTCGGCTAGAGACATGGGCACGCCGTCGAGAACGCGCTTCAGCGAGCTCACCGACGGACTGACGCGATTTTGTTCGATGAGTGAGATGAGGCCGTTGGTCACGCCGGCCCGGCGGGCAAGCTCTCTTTGTGACAGGCCAAAACTGGTGCGGACGCCGCGCAGGCGCGCTCCGACATCAATACTCATACCGTTTAGAATTCTAGACGAATCAGCTGGAATATTGGTCGCGATGGCCGAAATTGTCCACTTTATTTATCATTCTTCGCCTTACTCTTTCATCCCACACAACGAAGTCGAGTCCCAGCACCATGCCAACCGCAGCCCCGGAGTCGCTCTCACGCGGCGATCTCGAAGCTCACTGGATGCCGTTCACTCCGAACCGGCAGTTCAAGTCGAAACCGCGCATCCTGGCCAAGGCTAGCGGCATGCACTACTGGACGCCCGAGGGGCGCCAGATTCTAGATGGCGTCGCAGGCCTTTGGTGCGTCAACGCGGGACACGGCCGTAAGGAGATTTCGCAGGCGGTGGCCGCGCAGCTGGAAACGATGGACTACGCGCCACCGTTTCAGATGGGACATCCGCCGGCCTTTCAGCTCGCCAATGCACTGGTGAAGCTCGCACCTCCTGGACTCGACCATGTGTTCTTCACGAACTCGGGCTCCGAGTCTGTCGATACCGCGCTCAAGATCGCGCTCGCCTACCATCGTGTCCGAGGCGAGACGACCCGCACAAAGCTCATCGGTCGCGAGCGCGGCTACCACGGTGTCGGCTTCGGAGGCATCTCGGTTGGTGGCATCTCCCCAAACCGCAAGACGTGGTCAACCTCCCTCCTGCCCGGCATCGACCACCTCGCTCATACACACAATCCGAAGAAGAACGCCTTCTCACGCGGCGAGCCCGAGCACGGCGCCGACCTGGCGGAGGAGCTCGAGCGGCTGGTCACGTTCCATGATCCCTCCACCATCGCCGCGGTCATCCTCGAGCCGATAGCGGGCTCCACTGGCGTGTTGATTGCGCCGAAGGGTTACTTGAAACGCATCCGCGAGATCTGCGACCGGCACGGCATCGTCCTGATATTCGACGAAGTGATCACCGGTTTCGGCCGCACCGGCGCAGCGTTCGCCGCCCAGGAATTCGGCGTGACACCAGACATCATCACCAGCGCGAAAGGCCTCACCAACGGCTGCGTGCCGATGGGCTGCGTTCTGGTGAAGCAAGGCATCTACGAAGCGTTCATGCAGGGACCGGAAGCCGCGATCGAGCTATTCCACGGCTACACCTACTCCGCACACCCGGCCGCTTGCGCTGCGGGACTTGCAACACTGGATATCTACGAGCGCGAGGGACTCCTGACGCGCGCCAAGACGCTCGCCCGGTATTGGGAGGACGCAGCCCACTCGCTGCAGGGCCTGCCGCACGTCATCGACATCCGCAACTACGGCTTGATTCTCGGCCTCGAGTTGGAATCGATCCCGGGCAAGGTCGGCACGCGTGCGTTCGAGGTCTACCAGAAATGTTTCGAGCGCGGAGTATTGATCCGGCAGACGGCAGATATCCTGGCGCTGTCGCCACCGCTCATCATCGAGCGGCCGCAGATCGATCAGATCTTCGCGACACTGGCTGAGGTGTTGAAAGGACTCTGACGCGAGCCGCTCACGCAGAGCGAGTAAACGAGGGAGCGGAAGATGCAGGCCAAGCCAAGTATCTTCCGCTCCCTCAATTGCAAACATCTTCTAGTTCTTCACAACAGGAGGCATCTGGCGGCTACGAAAATGTTTCACGCTCGAGAGCGCCATCCAGACCAGCACGGCCAGGACGATGGTGCTGCCGACGAGAATTTCCATTTCCGACAGTGGGTACCCCCGGGTCGTCGCAACGGTAACAGTCTCCATGACAAACCTCTGCGTAAACTGGAACTTGAAGGGGATTTCGTGTCAGCGGGCGTAGACTTCCATGCCACGCCTGCCTGGTGAAGCACGGCGCCGCGGATGTGCGACGTGGATCACCCGCAAGTCGAGTTATGTCAAGGTAACCGTTGGCTGCAAGGCCCTCAGGCTCCCATTCAGGGGCGCGGCTCGAAGATGGCGTAAACCTTGGAGCAGTCTTCCAACACCTCCCAGGTACCCGAGAAACCCGCCGGGACGACAAAGGCATCACCGGGGCCGAAGGTGTTACTTTCGCCTAAATCGCTGGTGATGACGACGCGACCCCCGGTCATTACACATAATTCGTTCTCGGTGTAGCGAACACGCCATTTGCCGCGCGTCGAGGACCAACGACCGGCAAAGAAGGTTTGCGTCGTGTCAGTGAAGGAGTTCCAGAGGCGGTGCTCCGGAGTGCCCCCGAGGATCCGATCCCCCGGGGGGACGGAGACCTCCGGGTCCATGGGAGTATTCAGACGGACGATGGAAGCGTTCATGGCCGCCAATATAGCGCGGAAGCGCGGCGGCGGACTCGGCCGCCGCTCGGGCGAATCCACTCGTCGTACCGTCCCTGGAGCCGCAACCCAGCCCCCCATTCCTGGGCGGCGCTCGGGCCCGGCGGCGGGCATCATTGCCCGCCGCGCACGCCCTTTCCCTAGCGGCTCCAGCCAGCTAGTCCTAGTCATCCTGCTCATTGTTCAGTCGTCGCCGCAACCCAGTCGGCCATCCCAGGCCGGGGCTCGGCCTGGCTAAGCCGGGCCTCGTCCCCCTGGCTCGCCGCACGCTCGAGCCGTACCGTGACCTTACGGTCGAACGCGTACCCATCGAGATCACCGTCGCTGGCAATAGATTCCGATTTCCCATGACCTTCGACGATCATGTGGTCCTTCGCCACCCCGGCCTTCTCCAGGACGGCCGCCACCGCGGCGGCGCGACGCCGTGACAAAGCATCGTTCAGCTCTTGCGACCCACGTGGGTCCGCGTATCCCGACACCCGGACCTTCATGTCCGGCATCGATGCCGCCAAGGCGCCCATCTTCAACAAAGGAGAGATTGCCTGTGCGTTGATCGAGTCGTCATTGGTCCTGAAGCTGACCTCGGTCTGCAACTCTTCGGTCTTCTTCAATGTCACGTCCAACTGATCGGTCTTCGCGCGTGCACCGGCCAACGATGCATTCAACTCGGTCACGTCCTGGGTCAACTTCGCCTTCTGCGCCTCGCTCTCACTCAGGTCCTTGGCGAGGGCCTTCTTGGCCTCCGCCTGCTTGTGATAGTGATCGCCGAGCCAGGCTCCCGCGCCGGCGCCGATGAGGGCACCGACCGGACCACCGGCGGCAGCACCCACCGCCAGACCGGTCACTACACCGATGTTTTCCTGTTTCGATGGGTTCTTCGCCTTCACAGTCACCGTGTCCTGCGCATACACCGGCAGCGTCAGCACACAGGCCGATACCAGAGTGAACCCCAGCGCTCCAGCCCGCAGCTTCTTGGTCATCAACGTGTTCATGGTCGCTTCCTCTCTCGTGCCTGACTTGGGTTGCGGAACACCGCGTTCCGTCCTGGCTACAAGTTCATCGCGACCCACGGGCTTGGGCGTGACGCAATCTGGTCAGCTCGATGATGATTCGTGGCAAATAGTGGCAAGAGCGAGTGAGCGAGCACCCGCTCACCAGGCGCGAGCGCCTGTTACTTCGGGTAAGTTAACCGATCCTGAATGGCCAGCAGCACATCGCTCCGCGACACCTCTCCCAGCAATGTGTTGCGCCACTGTCCCGGCGTCACCGGCAACACGGTGGCCTGCTCGCGCAAGAACGCCTCCAACGCGGTAGTCAGAGGCATATCCGGCGCGAGCGCGAATTCCATAGGCTTCGCCACGGCCGACACGGGCAAACCGCCGTCGAGCTTGCCCTGCTGCACGCGCTCGAGGACCTCACGCGGATTGAGCCAGGAAACGAGCTCGTTGCCCTCCACGACATAAACGCGGTCGAGCGGCCGTTTCGGCAACTGAGCTAACATGGCGGCGAGCGTCGTGGTCTCGGGTATGACGGCTGCCGCCGGCTTGACCAACATCTCGACGGTCCGCAGCCGCCAGTCATCGCCGCCCGAGCTCTCGGCGGCGGCGTTCAAAGACGCTTGATAGACAGACTTTCCCTTGCGATACACCTTCGCCGTGTAGTGCGCCGTCACACACGCCAACATCAGCGGCAACACGATTTCGTAGTCGCCGGTCATCTCGAAGATCATGAGAATCGACGTGAGCGGCGCGAGTGTCGTGGCCGACAGAAAGCCGCCCATGCCGATGAGCCCGTACGCCGCCGGCACCGACACGATATGCGGCATCAAATGATGCAACACTCCGCCGAGCAACGCTCCTACCGCGCAGCCGATGAACAACGTCGGCGTGAGGACACCACCGACGGCTCCGGAGCCCACGGTCGCCGAAGTAGCGGCAACCTTCGCGAACAGGATCGCCAGCAGCCACCAGCCAAACAACTCCGTCCCGAGGATGCCGCCGATGACGCTGTAACCGTTGCCCCACACCTGGGGGACGAAAATGGAAATGACGCCGACAATGAGGCCGCCGAGACCGAGCTGCCAGTACAGAGGCAAGCCGAGACGGACGAAGCGGCCTTTCGTGAAGTCGAGCAATCCCAGGAACGGCGGTGCAAGATGGCCCAACAACACGCCCAGAACGATGTAGAAACCGAGCTCCCAGTTCGAGGCGAACTGCACGTGGGGGACGTTGAACACCGGCCCGTATCCGAGGAAGCGGTGGATGGTCGCATCCGACACGACGGAAGCCACCACGAGCGGCCCGAAAGTTTCCATGGCAAGCGAGCCCAGTACGATCTCGGACACGAACAACGCGCCCGAGATCGGCGCGTTGTAGGCGGCGGCAATCCCGGCCGCTCCTCCACACGCAACCAACAGCCGCAGCCGCGGAACCGGCGCGCGAGCGAACTGCCCGACTCGTGAGCCCACCATGGCGGAAAGTTGCACCATGGAGCCCTCGCGACCGATCGAGCCGCCGGAGGCGATAGTCAACAAGGACGAGGCGCTGCGTAGCAACGTGCCGCGCAGGCTGACACGGCCATCGCCGACGAGCGTTGCCTCCATGTAGTCCACGACTTTGAGGGAGACAAAGCGGCTTCCCAGGATGTGCAGCACCCAACCAGAAAGAACGCCACCGACTACCGGAACCACTGCACGGTGCCACCACACCAGCTGTGAAGCGCCATTGACCAGACCCATCGCCTGTCCGGTGAACATGAGTTCCAGAAGGCGGATGCCTTCGCGAAAAGCGACGCTGGCGAGTGCCCCGCACACGCCGACGAGCGCGGCCCAGAAAACGATGCCGGCGAGATCCTCATGACCGAACAGAACGAACCGCAGTCGTGTGATCAGTGACAACGGAACGCGCGCAAGCTCTCGTGCCTGTAGGTGCATCTGCCGACGTGAAAACAACACTATGCCTGGCTTGCCGCGGAACCGCTCAACGAAGTACCTCCCGTACCGGACCCGCAGAGCGAGGCGAGCAGCTGGGTGAGCGCGGCAGGATCGACCGGCTTGGTGAGATGATGATCAAACCCGGCCTGGGTGGTCTGCTGCCTGTGATCCGTGCCACCCCAACCTGTGAGCGCAATGAGCAACACCTTGGCTCCCCAAGGTTGCCGGCGGATATGGCGCGCCACTTCATAACCATTGAGTTTGGGCATGCCGATGTCCAGCAGCACAATGTCCGGACGGAACTGTGCCGCCATCTCCAGCGCCTGCGCGCCGTCGCCGGCGGTGCGAACATCGTAGCCGGCATCGTTCAACAAGATCCCGAGACTCGTGGCCGAATCGTAATTGTCATCCGCCACCAGGACGCGATTGCGTCCCCGGGCGGGGACCAGACCAGTCGGTGCGACTTGTGGAACGATCTGCTGCTTCGACACGGGTAGCCGCACAATGAACCGGCTGCCCTGCCCCGGCCCTGGGCTGTGAGCCTCGATGGACCCGCCATGCATCTCCACGAGCCGCTTCGCCAGCGCCAAACCAATGCCGAGGCCGCCACGCGAGCGTTCCAGCGAGCGATCGAGCTGCGTAAACGGTTCGAACACGTGCGCGAGCATCTCCGAGGGAATTCCAATACCGCTGTCTTCTACGGAGACTGCGACCTTGTTGTTCTCACGTTCGGCCGACACGGCAATCCGACCGCCGGGGCCGGTGTATTTGGCGGCGTTGTTGAGAAGATTCGCGAAGACCTGCGCCAAGCGGACGACGTCTGCGTCCAGATAGATTGCATCCGGAGGCAGGCGAACCACGAGGTCCTGCCCTGAGGCATCAACGCTCGGCCGGCTGGTTTCAACGGCATTGCGGATAACGTCCTCCAGAGCCACAGGTTCCCGACGCAACTCGAACGTGCCTCGGCTAATCCGCGCCGCGTCCATAAGGTCGTCGATGAGCCGCGCCATCTGGGTGACTTGTCGGTCGATGACATCCCGAGCCCATTGCAGCTCGGGTGTCGGCGGCAGTCGGGCACGCAGGATATGGATGGCATTGCGTACGGGAGCCAGCGGATTGCGCAGCTCGTGAGCCAATGTCGCCAGGAACTCGTCCTTGCGACGATCGGATTCGACAATGGCATCGCGTAACTGACGCTGCTGCTCGATACTGTTGCGCAGATTCTCTTGCTCAGCTTCGAGCCGCCGTCGGGTGCGATGCAATGATTCGCACATCACGCTGATCAAGACCCCGGAGAACCCTAGTACTCCCAAGGCAACGGCACCGCTTACGGTCTCAACCTGGAACGTATGCCGATTGGGAACGAACAGGTAGTCGGCGGCAATGACACTCAACGCGGTCGCCAACAGCCCGGGCTTGAGCCCGCCGTACCAGGCCGCAATCGTCACCGCAATGGTGAACGAGACAATCGGCGCGTAGTTGCCGAAAGTCCCCGAAACCGCGACCCGGGCTCCGGCCACGACGCAGGTCGCGACAATGGCAACAAGATATCCCAGCACGGTATGTTGGAATTGGGCGCGGGAACTGTGCCGCATAACCCAATCCTATCAGAGCGGCATCGCGTCAGGAGCCTGTCGAACTTAGGTTCGCCTACTGCGGACGACCCGCAGCGGCATCTTTCGTCGATCGTTTCCCTTACATAGTGTCGACTATGCGCGGGAAACGATCGACCCTTGTCTTCATAAGATTTGGCTGCTCGCTGGGGGTCGTCCTCGCTACGGCGCCCCTAAGTCCGACAGGCTCCTAGTTCCGACTTCGTCTCAGCCGAGAACCTGCCGGACACTTTTTGCTCCGCGGTAACCGCACGCGGCCGTCCCGACAGCAGTGCGCCCGGCTCGATAATCATTCGCGCGCGCAAGCCTGGATGATTGTCGATGAGTTCGAGTGTGCCGCCGTGCAATTTAGCGACTGCCTGCACCAGACTCAGTCCCAGCCCGACGCCGGGCGTGCCACGACTGCTGTCGCCGCGGTAAAAACGCTGCGCAACCTTCGGCTTCTCGTCGTCTGGAATTCCGGGACCGTTGTCGGCGACGCTGATCTCGACAGCGCCATCGCTCCGCGTCTGGACTTCGACGTTCACGCTGCCACGCTCACGGGAATACTTGATCGCATTGTCAATGAGATTGCCGACGGCCTGAGCGAGTAACGTCGGGTCGCCGGAAACCGACACCGGGCCGTTGGAATTGAAAGCCAGTGTCACATCCTTGATCTCCGCCGCGGGAAGATAAAACTCCACCACCTCGGCGGCTACATCGTTGGGATTCACCTGCACGAAGCCCGAGCGGCGCATGCCGGTATCGATCTCCGCAAGCCGCAGCAACGCGTTGAAAATGCGTATCACACGATCGACGTCCGCCACCGCCCCCTCGACCTCGACGAAGGTCTCCTCGGTCGAGGGGCGCGTCAGAGACAACTCCTCGAGCCGCGAGCGCAGCTCCGCCAGAGGCGTACGCAAGTCGTGCGCGATCGAATTCGAGACATCGCGGATGCCATGAATCAACTGCTCGATCTGATCGAGCATGCCGTTGATGGTGTGCGCCAGGGTGTCCAGCTCGTCGCCGCTGCTGCGCGCGGGCAAGCGATGGCTCAGATCGCCCTGCACGATCGCGAGCACGGTTTGCCGGATGCTGTCGATACGCGCAAGAATAGCCCGGCGTATCAATACGCCACCCAGCACTCCGACAATTGACAGTACGGCAATCGCCTCCCCGAGCCCGGTCCAGAAATGCTGCGCCAAGGGCGCGAGGTGCGCCACATCGCGGCCGACAAGGAGGTTGTAACCGCCCGGCAGCGCGGTGCGCACGACCGCCGACTGTGTGGGAACTCCACTCAGATCGACATTGACCGTATACAACCCTGGTTGCGCAGGTACGGTCGTGGGCCATTGCGGCAGGTTGCCCGCGATCCGCTGCAGGGACGAGTCGGCCAACAGGAGAATGCGCTCGCTGGGCAACTGCATGCCGACCCGAGTGTCAATGAAGGCTTTCAACCCCGGCAAGCCTTCCCGGTTGAAAACGGCCGTCAGCCTTTGGGTGTCGGCGTGAAGGATCTCCGAGCGCCCATCCTCAATCGTCACCTGCCAGGCGTACCACAGGGGTGCGGCAAACAAAACGAGAGCCGCGATACCGAACGCAATATAACCAAACGAGAGAGCCCAGGTCGTCGATCGAATGACCTTACTCACCGCGGTCTCACTCCTCGGCGCTCAGCATGTATCCCGCGTTGCGCACGGTCCGCAATAGCGGGCGCTCGAAATCGGCATCGATTTTCTGGCGCAACTTGCTGATATGCACATCCACGACGTTCGTCTGAGGATCGAAATGATAATCCCAGACGTTCTCCAGCAACATGGTGCGTGTGACCACCTGGCCGGCGTGCCGCATGAGGTATTCCAGAAGCTTGAACTCACGCGGCTGCAAGGTAATGCTGCGCTCGCCCCGTACGGCTTTGCGGGAGAGCAGATCGACCCGCAGGTCGCCGACCTCCAGAACCGTCTGGGTCCCGCTCGCCTGCGAACGGCGCGACAGCGCATCCAGGCGCGCCAGCAGCTCGCCAAAGGCAAACGGCTTGGTCAGATAGTCATCGCCACCACTTTTGAGGCCCTTGATACGCTCATCCACGTCCGACAACGCGCTCAAAATCAGGATCGGCGTGCGATTCCCCGATTTACGCAATGTCTCGATGATGCTCAGCCCGTCGATCTGGCCGGGCAACATGCGATCCATGATGATCACGTCGTACGGCTCGCTCGCTGCCAGAAACATGCCCTCGCGGCCGTTGTCCGCGTTATCGACAATGTGGCCGGCCTCCTGAAGCCCCTTCACCACAAAGCGCGTCACCCGCTCGTTGTCTTCGACCAACAGCAGTTTCATGGCACCGCGGGCGCCGTGGACTCTGTTCCGGCAGCCTTCTCCTTACGCGCTAGCGCATGACTGTGACGACGTTGTCGCATGCGGTTGCTGAAACGATCGAGGTACAAGTACACCACCGGAGTCGTGAACAGCGTCAGCATCTGGCTCAGCACGAGACCTCCCACCATGGTGAAACCCAGCGGCTGGCGCAGCTCGGAGCCGGTGCCATGACCCAATGCCAGCGGCACCGCCGCCAGCAAAGCCGCCATGGTCGTCATCATGATCGGACGGAAGCGCAGCAAGCAAGCCTTACGGATCGACTCCTCGGGCGTGAGGTGCTCCTCGCGCTCCGCCTGGATCGCGAAGTCCACCATCATGATGCCGTTCTTCTTGACGATGCCGATGAGCAGGATGATACCCACCAGCGCGATCACCGACAGATCGAAGTGGAAGCCCCACAGCATCAGCAGCGCCCCGACGCCCGCCGAAGGCAGTGTCGAAAGAATGGTCAACGGGTGAATGTAACTCTCGTACAACATGCCGAGAATGATATAGACCACCACCAGGGCCGCCAGGATCAGCAGCGGCTCGCTCTTCAACGAGTCCTGGAAAGCCTGTGCGGTCCCCTGGAAGGTGCCCTGGATGGAGCCCGGCATGCGCATGGCCACAGCGGCCCGATCGATCGCATCCACCGCATCGCCCAGCGCGGCACCGGGCGCCAGATTGAACGACAGCGTCACAGCCGGGAACTGCCCCTGATGCGCCACGGACAGGTAGCCCACGTGATGGGTGTCGTAATGCACGAAGGTCGACACCGGCACCTGCTGTCCGGTCACCGGAGACTTCACGTAGATTTTGTTGAGTGTATTGGGATCCGCCTGCATACCCGGCGTGATCTCCAACACCACGTGATAACTGTTGAGCTGGGTGAAGTATTGCGCCACCTGACGTTGTCCAAACGCGTCATACAACGTCGCATCGATCAGCGAAGGCTGGATGCCGAAGCGCGCCGCCTGATCGCGATCGATGACCAGCGAGAGAGTCGTGCCCCTCGTTCTGTTGATCGGAGGCCGCATCACGCAGCTGCGGAATCTTCTCCATCGCCGCGAGCATCTTCGGAGCCCACTGGTTGAGCTCATCCAGGTCGGGATCCTGCAGCGTGTATTGATATTGCGTGCGCGTGGTGCGGCCGCCCACCGTGATGTCCTGCGAGGCTTGCAGGAACAGGGTGCCACCGGGAATCTGCTGCAACTTGCGGCGCAAGCGCGTAATGATCTCGTCGGCGCTCGACTTACGCTCATCGCGCGACTTCAGCCCTACGACCACGAATCCGTTGTTGATGGGCCGTGAGCCGCCCAGACCCGTTCCATACGCGGCAACGTCAGGATCGGCAGCCACGACGTCCAGCAGCTTGTGCTGTAACCCCACCATCTTGTCGAACGAGATGTCTTGCGGCCCATCGGACAGACCGGAAAGAATGCCGATGTCCTGTTGCGGAAAGAAGCCTTTCGGCACGAACGCGTACAACAACCCGGCCGCCGCGACTGTCGCCAGAAATGTCAGGATGGTGGTGCGCTGATGGCGTAGCACGAAATCCAGTCCATGGGTGTACCCGGCGAGCAGTTTGTCGAACCAGCCCTCGACGATCATGTACATCCGGCCGTGCCGCGCGTGCTTCTCGTCCTTCAGGAACAGCGCGCACATCATGGGCGAGAGCGTCAGGGAGACGAACGCCGAGACGGCGATGGTCATCGTCACCGTCACCGCGAATTCACGGAACAAGCGGCCGATGATACCGCCCATCAGCAGCAACGGAATGAACACCGCCACCAGCGACAAGCTGATGGAGACGATGGTGAATCCGATCTCGCTGGAACCTTTGATCGCCGCTTCGCGCGGCGACATACCGGCCTCGATGTGTCGATAGATGTTCTCGAGCATCACAATGGCATCATCGACCACGAACCCGACCGCGATGGTCAGGCCCATCAGGGAAAGGTTGTCGAGGCTATAACCCAGGAAGTACATCAGCGCCGCCGTACCGAACAATGCCAGCGGCACGGTGACACCCGGAATCACCGTCGCCCACAGGTTACGCAGGAAGAGGAAGATCACCATCACGACCAGCGCGATCGTGAGCAGCAAGGTGAACTCGACATCATGCACCGAGGCGGAGATCGTCGTCGTACGATCGACGATCTGTTTGATGTCGATCGACGCGGGAATCTGCGTCCGCATATGCGGCAGCAAATCCTTGATGCGATTTACGGTATCGATGACGTTCGCGCCAGGTTGCTTGTTGATGAGCAACAACACGCCGTCATGGCCGTTCTGCCAGGCATCGACCAAGCGGTTCTCCGGTCCATCCACCGCCACACCGATGTCGCGGATGCGCACGGCCGCGCCGTTCTTGTAGGCAACGATCACATCGTTCCAGGGCGCGGCCTTCAACAGCTGGTCGTTGTCATAGATGGTGAAGCTGTGGTCCGGACCATTGACGGAGCCTTTCGGCGCATCCACGGTCGCCTCGGTGATCACGTTCGCCACGTCTTCGAGCTGTATCCCCATGGCGGCGATCTTTGCGGGGTCCACCTGCACGCGCACAGCCGGCTTTCGCTGGCCGCCAATGGTGACGATACCGACCCCCGGCACACGCGAGACCTGCTGCGCGATGATCGATTCCGCGGCGTCGTCGACCTCCGTGACCGGCAGAACGTCGGACTGCACCGACATGATGAGAATGGGTGAGTCAGCCGGATTCACCTTCTTATACGAGGGCGGACTCGGCAGGTTCTTGGGCAATTGGCCGCCGGCGGCATCGATGGCCGACTGGATATCAGAGGCCGCCGCATCGATATTACGATCCAGATCGAACTGCACCACGATGGTCGTGTTGTTGAGCACGCTCGTGGAAGTGAGCTGTGTGACCCCTGGTATCTGCCCGAACTGATACTCGAGCGGCTGCGCCACGGAGGAAGCCATGGTCTCCGGGCTCGCTCCCGGCAACGTGGCGGTCACCTGGATCGTGGGGAAGTCAACCTGCGGGAGCGGCGCGACCGGCAACAGCGGAAATGCAACCACGCCGATCAGGAAAATCCCCGCCATCAGCAGCGAGGTCGCGATCGGACGCTGGATGAAGCCTGTCGAGATATTCATGCGGCGACGCCCGGCGCTCTCAAGAGTCCGCCTTCTTCGCGGCTCCCTCCCGCGTCGCGCCGTTGGCGCTTCTCGGGATTCCCTCCGCTGCCCCACGTCGCGCCGTTGGCGCTTCTTGGGATTCCCTCCGCTGCGCTCCGGTCGCGCTCCGGTCGCCGGCCGAGCGGGCGTTGGTGGTCGGCGTCGCACCGACGCTTCGCACCGCGGCACCCGGATGCAACCGGTACTGATTGCTGAGCACAACTTGCTCGCCATCCTTCAACCCGTCAGTCACGATGGTCAGCTCGTTGTTCTCGTTACCGATTTTCAACTGTCGCGCCTCCACCGTGGAGTCCGCCTTGACGACGTAAGTGAACATGCCGTTCGGACCGCGTTGAATAGCGTTGGAGGGCACGGTCAGCGCGTTGCGCTCGGTACTCACCAGCACTCGGGCGTTAACGAACTCACCGGGCCAGAGCGCGTTGTGCGGATTGGGGAAAGTCGCCTTCACGCGAATGGTGCCCGTGCTCTGGTCGATCTGGTTGTCGACCAGGGCGATGGTGCCGCTGTCCAACTCGGTCCTGCCGTCGCGGGACATGGCGGTGACGGCGACCGTACCCCGCTCCAGCGCCGCGTTGACAGTCGCCAATGCCTCCTCCGGAAGGGTGAAGATGCAGGAGATGGGCTGCACCTGCGTGACCACCACGATGCCGTTGGTATCGGTGGCATGCACATTGTTGCCCGGATCCACGCGGCGGATACCGGTCTTGCCTTGAATAGGCGAGGTGATCGTGGTGTAGCTGAGCTGGGTCCTGGCATTGTCGATGTTGGCCTGATCACCCTTGATCTGCGCTTGCAGCTGCGCGACCAGGGCATGCTGCGCATCCAACGTCTGCTTGCTGGCGAGATTCTGCGGGGCGAGCAGCTCGTAGCGGTCAAGGTCCGCTTTGGCGCTGGCGAGCTGCGCGACATCCTTGGCGTGCGTCGCGATCGCCTGATCGAGAGCTGCCTGGTAGGGGCGCGGGTCGATCTGAGCAATGAGGTCGCCCTTTTTGAGTGTCTGACCCTCGATGAAACCGACCTTCTGCAGCTCACCATCGACGCGCGCGGTCACGGTCACGGTGTAAAACGCCTGCACCGTACCCAGACCCTCGAGATACACCGGCACATCGCTACGCGAGGCAAGCGCCGTCTCCACGGTGACCGTGTCGCGCCCAGCACCCTTCTTTTCGTGATCGGCTGCGTGCGCGCTGCCGGAATGGCCGTGCCATAGCCAGACCAACCCGAGCGCCACGGCGGCTGCCAACATCACGATCCTGGGACTGCTCATCCGTATCTTGTTCATGCTCTTTGCCAGCCACCACCGAGCGCGCTGAAGAGCGCGACCAGCGAATTGAGATGGGAATACTTCACCTGCACGAGGGTATCCTCGGCCGTAAACAACGCGGTCTCCGTGCCCAAGACGATCAGGATGTTGATCGTTCCCGCATGAAACTGCGCTTGAGTCAATTCATAGGCGTGCCGCGCCGTGGCAACGGCTTCCTGCTGACGCTGCAGCTGCTCGGCGGTCTGTTGAACGCTGACCAGCGCGTCCTCGACGTTGCCGAACGCAGAGATTACCGCTTTATGGTAGTCCGCCACCAACTCATCGTAGCGTCCCTTGTTGAGTTGGTATTGGCCGACCAGGGCGCCGCCTTCAAAAATAGGCTGCGTGACCCCAGCCGTAGCGCTCCACACCCGGCTCACGGGATTGAACAGCGTGCTCAGGGCCGCGCTCGCGAAACCGCCATCAGCGGTGAGGTTGATGGTCGGGAAGAAGGCCGCGCGCGCGGCTGCGATGTTGGCATTCGCCGCGATCAGTTGCGCCTCGGCTTGCGCTACATCGGGGCGCCGCGCCAGCAACTCAGAGGGCATGCCTGGTGTCACCGGCGGCACGGCAAGATCGGCCAGCGTGCCGCTGGTCACATCGACCGCCTCGGGCTGCTTGCCGACGAGAATGGCAAGGGCGTCCAAAGTCTGCCCAAACTGCTGGTTGAGCGGTGGTATCGCAGCCTCGAGGGTAGCAACCGTGGTCTCCTGCTGAGCGACATCGAGAGCCGTCACGGTTCCAACCTGCGCCTCCAGCTGCAACCCCTTGAGGGTGTCCCGAGCGCTCGCCACGTTGTCGTGAGCAACCTTCAGCCGGTCGCGCAGCTCGAGCGCCTGAAAGTAGGTGCTCGCCACGCTCTGCATGACGGTGAGCTCGACGGTAGCGCGGTCGTAGCGGCTCGCCATGGCGGCCATTTGCGCAGCGTTATGTAGCGCCCGGTTCTTGCCCCAGAAGTCGATCTCGTAGCTGGCGCTCAACCCGGTGGTGAACGTGTTGAATGTGCCAGGCTGCGAAACGAGCCTTCCCGCGGGCGACAGCGTGGTCTGCATCGCCCTCTGGCGCGTGCCGTCCCCATCGAGCTCCAGAGATGGCAACAGCGGAGCGCCGGCAATACGCGCCTGCGCGTCGGCCTCACGGATCCGGGCGATGGCGGCGGCGATGTCGTCATTGGCCGCCTGTGCCTGGCTCATGAGCTCATTCAGCGCCTCCGAATTGAAACCGCGCCACCAATCCGTGGAGGGCCAGGGGACTTGCGCCCCCTGACTTGGAGTAGCGCGCCATGCGGTGGGTGGAGCAATGTCCGGGCGCTTGTAATGCGGACCCAAGCTGCAAGCCACGACGCTGCAAGCGGTCAATCCAAGCAATACGGCGCGCAGCGCAGCGCCCGTCATAGGCGCGCGCGAACGCGGCCAAAATTGTCCGATCCGGGGTATCACGAGAGTGCGGTAAGGGCCTAGCCTGGGAGAAGCCTGGAGAGGACGATACGGCGGGATCGATTTACCGAACATGGGCGAATCATTAAAGTCCGTTAATTGGCTTAAGAAACCCGTCCGAGGACCGTAAATACCATGCGACTGACCACTTTGGCCCGCCGGGCCCTGCGCGCCGGCGCGCTCCTTGGCGCTGCGCTCTTTTCATTTGCTGCCACAGCTCAGACCGGAACCACCGTTCCCGCCGAATCGGGGGGAGTGCTGCGCACCACACTGGCCAACGGGCTGCAGGTGGTCATCGTCCGCAACCCCCTCGCCCCCGTAGCCGCGACTTCAGTGAACTATCTGGTGGGCTCCGACGAGACACCCCCGGGGTTCCCCGGAACCGCCCATGCCCAAGAACACATGATGTTTCGGGGCAGTCCGGGACTCACAGCGGACCAGTTGGCCAATATCGGTAGCGTGATTGGCGGCGACTTCAACGCCAACACCCGCGAGGGCCTCACGCAGTATCTCTACACGGTACCGGCGGAGGATTTGGATGTCGCCCTGCACATCGAGGCGATCCGCATGCGGGCCGTTCTCAACTCCGAGGAGGAATGGGCTCACGAACGTGGCGCCATCGAGCAGGAAGTGGCGCAGGATAAATCAGAGCCCTCGTTCATTCTGTACGAAAAACTGCGTGCCGCCATGTTTGCCGGCACACCCTACGCGCACGATGCGCTGGGAACACGACCCTCGTTCGAGAAAACCACCGCCAAAGCTCTGCAAAGCTTCCACGACACCTGGTATGCCCCCAACAACGCCATTCTGGTCATCGCCGGCGACGTCGATCCCAAATCGACCCTGACTGAGGTCAAACAACTCTTCGGCGACATCAAGTCGAAGAAACTGCCTGCCCGGCCGCCGGTGAAACTGAGCCCGGTGCAAGCCACATCCTTTTCTGTCGACACGGACCGGCCGAGCGGCACGCTGATGATCGCAACGCGCACTCCCGGACCCAGGAGCGCCGACTTCGCCGCGCTGGAAGTGCTCTCCGACGTGTTGAGTAGCCGGCGCTTCGAGCTGTATGGCCTGGTCCCGCAGGGCAAGGCCATCGACGCGGGATTTTCACTCGATCCTTTGCCGGAGGCCGGACTTGCCTATGCGACGGTCGCCTTCCCCGCCGGGGACGATCCGAAGAAGCTCGAGGCCGAGGTGCGGGCCATCCTGACCCAAGTAGCGCGCAACGGTGTGCCCCCGGAACTCGTCGAGGCTGCGAAGGTCCAGGAGCGCAGCGCAGCGCAATTCCAACGCAACTCCATCGCCGAGTTGGCCTCGGTCTGGTCGGAAGCGCTCACGCTCTACGGCCTCGAGTCTCCGGATGAGGACCTCGCCCGCATCGAGAAAGTCACCGTCGCGGACGTGAATCGCGTGGCCCGTGAGTACCTCAACCTCGATCATGCGATTTCAGGTGTGATGCTGCCGCGCGGCTCCGGCGCACCGGTGGCCTCCCGCGGTGGCGGCTTCGGCGGCCAGGAATCGATTGCGCTCGGCGAGGCCAAGCCCACCAAGCTGCCGCCCTGGGCGGAGGCCGCGTTGCACCGCTTGACGGTGCCCCCGTCCACACTGCATCCGGTCGTCACCACGCTGCCCAATGGCCTGCAGCTGATCGTGCAGACGGAAGATGTGAGCGACACGGTCACCGTGTTGGGTCATATCCGTAACCGTCCCGAGACGCAGGAGCCGCAAGGCAAGGAGGGCATCACCCAGGTGCTCGACGAACTGCTCACGTACGGCAGCGAACACTTGGATCGCGTGGCCTTCCAACAGCAACTCGATGCGATCGGCGCGCGTGAGAGCGCAGGCGCGGATTTTGTGGTGGCCGCATTGGCCGAGCATTTCGACCGCGGTGTGCAGCTGTTGGCCGACAACGAGCTGCATCCTGCCTTGCCGCAACAGGCGCTCGATATCATCAAGGTCCAGGTGGCCCACGGAGTTGCGGCGCGCAACAAGAGTCCCGGTTTCCTCACCCAACACTCACTGCGCGGCGCACTGTATCCACAGAACGACCCGAGCCTGCGGATGGCGACTCCGGAGAGCGTGAACTCCCTCACGTTGGACACCGTCAGGGCCTACTACAACAGCGTAATCCGGCCGGACCTCACCACCATTGTGGTCATTGGCAAGGTCACCCCCGCTCAGGCACGGGCGACCATCGAGAAATACTTCAGCGCCTGGAACGCCGGCGGAGCAAAGCCTGACGTGGACCTTCCGGTGGCGCCACCCAACCGCGCCGGTGTCATCGCGGTGCCGGATGCCAGCCGGGTACAGGACATCGTCATCCTGGCACAGAACCTCGCATTGAAGCGCTCCGACTCCGATTACTACCCGCTGCAGCTGGGCAATGCCGTGTTGGGCGGCAGTTTCTATTCGACCCGTCTCAGCATCGATCTGCGCAAGAACTCCGGGTTGGTGTATTCCGTCGGCTCCACGCTACAGGCAGGCCGCACCCGAGGTGCGTATCTCATTCAATACGCCAGCGATCCGCAAAACGTCGGCAAGGCAGCCAACATGGTGGTGAATGAAATCAAGTCCATGCAGACGGCGCCACCGACGGCAGACGAGCTGGTGCGCGTCAAAGCCTTGCTGCTACGCCAGATTCCGCTGAGCGAGTCGAGTGTCGAGGCTATCGCCCATGGCATGCTCGGCAGGGTTGATCTCGACCTGCCGCTTGATGAGCCGACCAGGGCAGCGCAGCGTTACATCGACCTGGGGGGCGCCGATGTGCAGGCAGCGTTCAAGAAATGGTTGCGCCCGGACGATCTGGTACGCGTAAGCGAAGGACCAACGCCGCAGTGATGTTGCAGCAGGGAGCCTGACTGGCCAATGATCGCCTACTGCGGACGACCCGCAGCGGCATCTTTCGCCGATCGTTTCCCTTACATAGTGTCGACTATGCGCGGTAAACGATCGGCCCTTGTCTTCCAATGAGATTTGGCTGCTCGCTGAGGGTCGCCCTCGCTACGGCGATCATTGGCCAGTCAGGCTCCCTATTGTTTGATATCCGCCGGCCGTCGGCGTAGAACTCCCGTTACCTCGGGGGCCGGAAAGTGCCCCCGGCGTTGGTGTCCCCGATACCTATTCCTAAACGGGAGGGCGAACCATGGCCATTAATGAGGTGAAGCTCAACGCATTTCTCGGCAAAGCCGTGGGAGATCTCGGCGCCGCAATGAGCGCCGCGCTGATCTCACTGGGCGACGAGCTTGGGCTGTACCGCGAGTTGGCGAAGGGACCTCTGACCTCAATGGAATTGGCGACTCGCACTGCAACCAATGAACGCTACATCCGCGAATGGCTTGCAAACCAAGCGGCCGGCGGCTACGTCGAATATGACGTGGCGCAGGGAAAGTATTTTCTCAACGATGAGCAGGCATTGTGCCTCGCGGACCCGCACGGGCCTGTTGATCTCCCGGGCGCGTACGGCATCGTGCAGGACATGTTTCACGTCAGGGATCGGGCACGCGAGAACTTCCGCAGCGGTGCCGGGATGGAATGGGGCGAGCACCACCCCTGTTTGTTTCATGGCACGGAGAGATTCTTCCGCGCCGGATACAACGCCAACCTGCTCTCCTCCTGGCTGCCGGCGCTGGAGGGAGTCACCGAGAAATTAACCAAGGGTGCCCGCGGAGCGGACGTAGGATGCGGCCACGGCGCCAGCACGATATTGCTCGGAAAAGCCTTCCCAAGCTCGGAGTTCATCGGCATCGACTATCACGATGCGTCTATCCGGACGGCACGTGAACGCGCCACGCAAGCAGGTGTACGCAACGTGAGATTCGAGACGGCCGACGCCACGTCCTACGCAGCGAAAGACCTGGACTTCATCGCCTTCTTCGATTGCCTGCACGACATGGCGGACCCGGCCGGCGCAGCACGTCATGCGCGAGACGCGCTCAAACCCGACGGGAACTGCATGGTGGTCGAGCCGTTCGCCGGAGATCGCCTCGACCAGAATTTGAACCCCGTGGGCCGTGTCTACTACGCGGCGTCCGCGCTCGTATGTGTACCGGTGTCACTGGCCCGTCGAGGACCGGCACTCGGGGCGCAGGCAGGCGAGAAGCGCTTGCGGCAGGTCATGGTGGAAGAAGGCGGCTTCAGCCGCTTCCGGCGGGCCACGGAGACGCCGTTCAATATAGTGTTCGAAGCGCGGTAAGCAGATGGCGAACTCACCAGGCGGCAGCAGCCTGCAATGGGCAATGCCGCCGCTTGCCACCTTTCCCGACGATTTTCACCGAAGACGAGGACAAATTGAGGTCTCCGATTGTCTAGTTACATGCAGACGGAGGCGTAGCCGAAGGCGCGAAAGCAAAAGTGTGATAGACGGTATCCTCATAGATGTTGATTGGTTCCGAGCAGCTGATACTTGAAGATCCCAAAGTCACGCTCTCCCCAATGGAGCTACCTGCACTTACCCCTGTGCTTTCTGTATTCGTCCAAGTCCATGAGCTGTTTTCAGCCACATCGAGGCTGAAGACACCAGGTATTTTCACTCCTACCCCAGCCATTATGCTGACGCTGTATGAATCGGTGTTGGTCTGGGTCTGAACATTCGTACTGGAATCTATAACGGAATACGAGTTCGTCACTGGGTCGCAGTTGGCACACTGCGGGCCTGCTAAAGTTAATGAATGTACGAATTTATATCGTTCGCCGTCTACCTGGTCAGGTAGCGTGGTTTGCGTAGTTCCAATCAAAGGGTCTTGGGCCAGGATTGTTGCGAAATCGCTTGGAATACACCCACATGCATTTGCTTGTGTGCACTGCGCAGGTGGCAGGGGATTTGCGCAAATACTCGCCAGGCCGGGCAGGCTTTGTCCAGATACTGACTGCGGCAATAACACAGCCAGTGGAATCTGGCTCGGATTCATCAAGTCTTCTGCAATGATGTTAATAACATCCATGGGCTGTGAGCCGGGAGTTCCCATCGTGGAGTTGCCGGCATTGGGCCCATTGATCACAACTGATAACTGCGGGTTCAGCCAAATAAAGAACTGGTCTTGAGTGTGATCGACCGGGTTCCTTTTGGACTGAAGCTGCTCTCCTGTAGTGTCTTGTGTGGTTTCCTGCCATGACTCCGAGGTTCCGCTTCCATTGGACCAGGTGAATGTTACTCCCAAGGAGCCTCCGATAATTCCACCACTGGCTTTAACGCTAAAGCCTGAGGATGTGCTGTAGTTTCTTCCGGTAGAGGTTGTAGTACCGTTACTTGCACCGACCATGTATCCGGCGCTGCTGGCGTTGCCCGGCGGCGCATAAAGTACCGACGAGACCTCATAGAGAGGATCTATCACGGCAGAAAAGATGCCGGCGCCTGTGCCTCCACTCATAGGTGTGAAGAAGATTGTATAACCTTGCCCAGTAAGTTCGATCGGCTGTCCTTCTGCAGGCGGACAATTGCCACGATTGTCTCCAAATACGTCAACATAAAATGTAGTGCCCCTCAATGGATGAGTGACACCTGACGGGTCTGTGTAAACAAAATTGGTAAATTCGAAGTTTTCAGCAAACCACTGCGTGCCGTTGGGTGTGCAAGGAATTCTTTGAGAAGTAACCTGAAAAAAGAGAGAGCCAGCAGGGCCAAGGGATAAGGGGTTTTGCGCCGAGGCGCTGTGTGCAACAGTCAGGAAAGCGACAAATAGGCAGAATACAAAGTACCAATCGCGACGGCGGCCGCTCTTGTTGCTTTTAACGCTTGATAAGCTAGTCGAATTCATCGAGTTCCGCCTTTCAAACTGCATTGCGAAAATAGTACCAGCAAGAATTAAGAGGAAGAGGGCCATTTTGCGAATATTGAAACAATGAACTCGGCGTCGAAATCATTGCTCAATCACAAGATCCGGGGCCGGTGCAGCCTACCCTCTGTTCACTTAGCCCTGAGCCTTGGCGACTACTTGAAGGCGCCGTAACACCTTAGGGCAACGCATCTTGTGCTGCCCGAATTCGCCCGAATTGCATCAGCCCGGCACCCTAATCCCTCGTCACTCTGAGCCTCGAGTGACCAGGAGGATGCCGGTATGTTTCGCGACCTGGAAATCTGGGTGAACCACTTTGAATATCACGCCCAGCATCCCCGCCGGGTGCCGGCGGGACTCTCAGACGTACTGAAGCCCGAGGAGCGCCGCTTGATCGCGCGCTCGATCGCCACGTTCCAGTTGGGCGAACAGTCCGACGGAAGCGCCCTACTACGCAGCGCCGCACGCTTCGCACAGAAACACGACGTCAAATCACTGGCGCGGATCTTCGAGCTGTTCATCCGTGAAGAGCAGCGCCATGCCGCCTTGCTGCGGGAATTCATGGAAGACCACGACCTGCCGCTAAAGCAGACCGACTGGACCGACTTTGTGTTCTGCTGTCTGCGCCGGCTGGGCGGACTCGAGTTGTGCTTGCACGTGCTCATCACGGCCGAACTGATCGCGACGGCGTACTACCGCGCTCTAGAAGTGGCGACCGGCTGTCAGCGCCTGAAAGTGCTGTGCCGCACGCTGGTCGCGGACGAGCTGGCGCACATCGGGCTGCAATCCCAACTCTTGCTGACCCTGCGAGCGCGCAAATCACGTTCGGCGCAGGCGGTCATCCGCCTGCTGCATCGTGCGTTCTTCTTCAGCACCGCCACAGTGGTGTACCTGACACATCGCGCCATTTTGCGCAGTGCGGGCTATCACTTCGGCGGATTTCTGCGCGCATGCGCGGTGCAGCACGCGTTTCATCTGGAGAAGGTATGGGCACGAGTATCGATCGGTCGCGATGGCGCGCAGGCGCGGGGGTGACGGCGGTCGTTTTAGCCTGCACACTATTTTCTCCGCCCTCTCGTGCCGGTATCACTCCTTCGGACCAGTGTGTTGCCGTAAACCGGCGCGAAAAGAGCTCGCTCGAATCAACGTGCTATGCCATTGAGGACGGGGGTATCACGCGCACATTTCGCCTCTACATGCCTCCAGGGCATAAAGGTCCCCTCCCCTTGGTACTCGTACTGCACGGCGGCGGGGGCGGAGGGGGAAACATGGAATGGCTCACCCGACAGGGGTTCAACCGCATTGCCGACCACGACGGAGCCATCATCGCCTACCCGGATGGCATCGGACATCGCTGGAATGACGGGCGACTCGATGCACGCGGCGGCGCACCCGACCAGAAGGCCGATGACGTGGGATTTCTGCGTGCTTTGCCGGGCCAGATCTCGACCTCATTCCCGGTCGATCCGCGGCGGGTTTATGCCGCCGGCATTTCCAATGGCGGTCTGATGTCGTATCGGCTCGCCTGCGATACCGCCGACGTGTTTGCCGCAGTGGCGGCAGTAGCGGCCAACATGTCGGAAGCACTCGCACCGCGATGCGCTCCGTCTCGGCCGGTGTCCGTCGCTATCTTCAACGGTACCGCGGATCCCATCATGCCTTGGAACGGAGGACCAATCAAAGTGCTGTGGTCAGCGCGCGGAACCGTGCTGTCAACACAGGACACCGCGAAACGTTGGGTGGGATTGGATCGATGCGGGACAGCGCTCCAACAGGGCACCGTGATACAGGGCGAGGGCGAGGACGACGGCACCGCGGTCATGCCATGGACCACACAGTGCGCCGGCAACACCGAAATCCGCCTCTATGAGATCCGCGCCGGCGGCCATACTTGGCCGCAGGGCGAGTCCTACCTCGGCGAGTGGATCGTGGGCAAGGTGAGCCGCCAGATCAACGCCAATCAAACAATATGGCAATTCTTCCGGCGGCACTCCCTTTAAGAGATCAAGAGCCGGGGCTCACTACCGGAGCTCCGGGACCGGTGGTCGTGAAGGTCGCCTCGCGCTTGTCGTGCGCGTGATCGGCGCCCAACAGGATGTACACCGCCGGCACGACGAACAGCGTGAACAGCGTGCCGATCGAGAGGCCCGTGGCCAGCACGACGCCCATGGCGCGGCGTCCGGCAGCTCCGGCACCGCTGGCAATGACAAGTGGCATCACGCCAATCACCATCGCCGCGGTGGTCATCAGGATAGGGCGCAACCGGACCGCCGCGGCCTCCTGGATGGCCTCCAACTTGCGTAGCCCCGAGCGCTGCAGCTCATTCGCGAATTGCACAATGAGAATGCCGTGCTTGCTGATGAGGCCGAGGAGCGTCACCAGACCGACCTGCGTATAGATGTTGAGTGTGGCCGCTCCGAGATTGATGAACAGCAGTGCTCCGAACAACGCCATCGGCACCGACACCAGGATCACCACCGGATCGCGGAAGCTCTCGAACTGCGCCGCCAGCGCCAGATACACGATAATCAGCGCAAAAAGAGCGTCACTGCAGAAACTGCCGCTGCCCAGATGGAACTGCCGCGACTGCCCCGAGTAGTCAACGGTGTACCCGGAGGGCGCCACGTCATGCAGCGTCTTGCGCAGGAAGCCCAGCGCCTCCTCCTGCGACACCCCGGGAGCCCCGGCAATGGTGGCGGAATTGAGCTGTTGGAAATGGTTGATGCTCTCGGGCACCGTGGTCGTCTTGATTTTCGCCATGGTGTTAGCGGGAACGAGTGTCCCATCGCCGGCACGCACGTAGTAGTCGAGCACCTGGTTCGGGTTGAGCCGGTACTTCTGCAGCACCTGTGGAATAACCTTGTAGGAGCGACCCGAGATGGAGAAGTAGTTGACGTAGCCGCCACCCAAAGCGGCGCCGAGCGATGAGCCGACATCCTGTTGGGTCAGTCCCATGTCGGCAATCATGTCGCGGTCCACATCGAGTGTCGCCTGCGGCTTGTCGAGCTTCAGGTCGGAGTCGACGAACCAGAACATGCCGCTCGACTTCGCCTTGTCCAATACCTGGGTAGCCACCTCGTTCAGATTCTCGATGGGCTCGGTGGTGGTGATGACGAACTGCAGCGGCAAACCTTGCGACCCGGGCAAGGAAGGAAACTGGAAGGCGGCAAAGCGCGCCCCGGCGATCTTATTCAGCTTGCCTTGCAGCTCCTGCTGGATATCGGTCGCGGTACGCTTGCGCTCATTCCACGGCTTCAGGAGGACTCCGCCGAAGGCCTGATTGACCGATGGCTGGCCAACCAACTGGAACGTCGACTCGGCTTCTGGCATCGACACAAAAGCCTGGTAGAGCTGTTTCTGATACACGTCCATCTGATCGATGGTGGCGTTCGGCGGACCGATCGTCTGCGCGAACACGACGCCTTGATCCTCCTGCGGCGCCAGCTCCGAGGTGGACGTCATGAACAGGTAAACGGTGCCGAACAACATCAGCACGCCCAACGCCACGAACACCTGCCAAGTCTCGAGCCAACGTCCCAGAAGGCGCTTATAGCCATCGCGCAACCGGTTGAACTGCCTGTCAAGATAGTGCGTAAAGCGGTTTTCTTCGGCGTCGGCGCGGAAGATTTTCGAGCACATCATCGGCGACAGGGTGAGTGCGATGATGCCGGAAATGGTGACCGCGCCGGCGAGGGTGAAGGCAAACTGCGTGAACAGGGCGCCGGTCAGTCCCCCCTGGAAGCCGATCGGAACATAGGCGGCAACCAGCACGATGGTCATGGCGATGATCGGTCCGCCAAGCTCGCGCGCGGCCTGGATGGCGGCCGAGAAAGGCGCCATGCCCTCCTTCAAGTGGCGATCGACGTTCTCGACGACGATGATGGCGTCGTCCACCACCAGCCCGATCCCGAGCACCAGGGCCAGCAGTGTCAACAGATTGATCGAGTAGCCGAGCGCCAGCATCAGGAAGAAGGCGCCCACTAGAGATAGCGGCATCGCAACAACCGGTATGAGGACGGCGCGCGGGCTACCGAGAAACAGGAAGATGACCACCGTGACAATGATCAACGCCTCGATGAGAGTCTTGATCACCTCGGAAATGGCGGCGTTAATGAACTTGGTGGTATCGAACACCACCTCTTGGGTCATGCCCGTGGGGAGCTGATCTTTGATGGCAGGCAATGCAGCCTTCACCTGCTTCACGACAGTGAGTACGTTCGCTCGCGGCGCCGTCTTGATGCCGATGAAGACTCCGTGCCGGCCGGAGAAGGAGACGCTGAAATCGTAGTTTTCCGCTCCCAGCACCACCGTCGCCACGTCCTGAAGCCGCACGATCGCGCCATTTTGGTCCTTGATGACGAGGCGCTTGAATTCCTCCAGCGAGTGCAGATCGGTGGCGGCAGTGAGATCGACGCTGACCGACTGGCCTTTGGAGGTACCCACCGCGGCCAGATAGTTGTTGGCCGCCAGTGCCGTATACACATCCGAGGCGGTGATACTTTGCGCGGCCATCCGATCAGGATCCAACCATGCGCGCAGAGCGTACTGCCGCGCTCCAATAACCTCGGCAGTCTGCACACCTTCGATGGCATCCAACTTCGGCTTGATCACACGGGTGATGTAGTCCGTCAGCCCATTCGTGGGCAGTGTGGTGCTGAAGTACCCGATGTACAGCGTGTCGGTGGTCTCACCAGTCTGCACGGTAAGCACCGGCTGCTGGGCCTGCGGCGGTAGTTGATTGCGGACGGAGTTGACCTTGGTGTTGATCTCCGTCAGGGCGCGATTGGCATCGTAGTTCAGGCGCAACGTGGCGGTAATCACCGACGAGCCCGTGCTGCTCGAAGAGGACAGATAGTCGATACCCTGCGCCTGGGCGATCGCCTGCTCGAGCGGTTGCGTGATGAAGCCGGCCACCGTCGCAGCGTCTGCGCCGTAGTAGGTCGTGCTTATCGTAACGGTGGCATTTTCCGTCTGCGGATACTGCGTGACCGGGAGACCGAAAATCGCGCGCAGGCCCAGCACCAGGATCAGCAGGCTGACCACTGCCGCAAGAACCGGCCGCTCGACGAACAGATCCGTGAATTTCATAGAGTCACCGCAAGGAAGCCCCTGACTTCAAGTCAGGCGAGGAATTGCGTTCGAAACGAAAGCACTTAGGTTGTTTACGGCTCCGCGCCTTCCCCTTCCTGGGGGGCGGGATTGGGGTCGTTTCTCGGTTGCACGGTGTTGTTCACTTGCAGCGGTGTGCCGTTCTTCAGCTTCAACTGTCCGCTGGTCACGACCTGATCGCCTTCCTTAAGACCGCTCAGGACAGCCGCCTGGTCACCCCGCGTGCCGCCAACACCGACGAATACCTGCTGCGCGACCAACGACTTGCCGTCCTTTGCCTGTTGCCCGACAAACACTGTCGCGCCGTAGGGGTTGTATGTGATCGCCGCCTGCGGCAAGGTCAGGTAGCGCTGGACGGCCCCCGACTGCACGGCCACCCGCGCGAACATGCCAGGCAGCAGTTTGCGGTCCGAGTTATCGGCCGACGCCTCCACCTGAAAGTTGCGGCTAGCCGGGTCGACGCGCGGATCGATCGCGGTGATCTTGCCGTTGAACGTCCGTCCCGGAAACGCATCGGTGGTCAAGTGCACCGTCTGACCGATGGAGATACGCGCCACGTCCTGTTGGGGGACCCGGAAGTCCACCAGGATGGGGTCGATCGCCTGCAGGGTCACGACCTTGTCGCCCGGATTGAGGTACTGCCCGGGATTCAAGATGGTGATGCCCAGCCGACCGGCGAACGGCGCGCGCAAAGTCTTCTTGGCAACGAGCGCCGCTTGCGCTTCCGCCTGCGCGCGGCGGTTCTTCAGATCCGCGGCATCGGAGTCGAGTGTCGCCTGGCTGATGGCCTGGGCCTCGAACTGCATCTTGTCGCGATCATAGGTGGTCTTTGAAAGGTCGGCGGCCGCCTGCAGCGCATGCAACTGCGCGATGTCGGTATCCGCATTCAGCTCGACCAGGACCGCGCCGTTCTTAGCGTCGTCGCCCGACTTGAAGTTGATCGAGCGCACCAATCCTGCAACTTCGGTGGTGACATCCACGCCGCGAACGGCGCGCATGCTGCCAACGGAGGTCACCTCCGGCTGCCAGTCGGAATACGCCGCGACAATCGTACTGACGACCTGCGGTGGCTGCGCGTTCTGCGAGCGGAACTTGGCGATCATGTTCGCCTTGAAGATATTGAAGCCCACCAGCGCAGCCAGCAGGATTCCTGCCGAGACCAACACGATGGTCATCCGTTTAGTCATCACGCTCACTGCTTGGTCACCTTCTCTGCCTGATCCTTTCTATTCCACCAACCGCCGCCCAAGGCCTGATACAACGCCGCGGAATCGGCGTAGCGTGCAGCCTCGGCCAGCACCCGGTTCTGCCGCGCCTGCGAGTACGCGCGCTCGGCTATCAACAGCTGCACGTGGCTGATACCGCCCGCCGCGAACTGCTTCTTCGTAATGTCGAGCGACTTGCGGGCCAGGTCTTGCGCGGCAGCCTGGGCGCGCAGATCGCGGGCATCCGCTTCCAACGCACGCAACGTATCAGCGACATCCTGCATCGCGGCCAATACGGTCTGGCGATACTGCGCGGCGACATTGTCCAGATCGGCCAGCGCCGCACGGCGCTTGTGAATCAATTCACCGCCGTGAAACAGCGGTTGAGTCAACTGCGCGCCGGCACTCCAGGCACCGCTTCCACCAGTGAACAAGCTGCTCGCGCTGAGCGCGTCCGAACCGATCGACCCCGTCAGATTGATCTGCGGAAACAGATTGGCGGTGGCCACTCCGACATTCGCGGTAGCCTGGTGCAGCTGCGCTTCCGCTGCCTGCACATCGGGGCGCTGGCGGATGAGCTTCGCGGGAACGCTGACCGGCAGCTCGGTGGGCAATCCCAGCTTGTCGAGATCGAACACCGGCGTGTCGCTGTCGGGGGTTTTACCCGACAGCACGGCCAGGCGATGTTGCGCCTGTGCCAATGCCTTCTCCAATGCCGGCAAGGTCGCCTCCGTCTGTGCCAGCTGTGTGCTTTGCGTAAGAACGTCCGCGCGTGAGGCCCCGCCGACATCGAATTGCCGCTGCACGACGTTGAGCTGATCCCGCTCGGTTGCGATGATGTCGTTCGCCGCCGCGATCTGCGCGCGCAGCGAGGCGACGTCGATGGCGGTCGTCACAACATTACTGGTCAGGGACAAGTTGGCCGCTTCGAGCTGCCAACGCTGATAATCCGTCTGCGCCCGCAAAGCTTCCAACTGCCGGCGCGAAGCGCCGAACACATCGAGCCGATACTGAACGTTCACCGCTGCCGTGACGAGCGTAAAGGTATTCGAGCTAAACGGAGACTGGTTGGCGCCTGTGCCGGTGGACTGCGTC
>CAVVXG010000054.1:0-56494 GCA_963752125.1 uncultured Pseudomonadota bacterium
TTCGGGGTGTTCCCGAGGACCTGGCGGGAATAGTGGGGTTCCTCGCAAGCGATGCGGCGGACTACATCCAGGGCCAGACATTTACCGTAGACGGCGGCAGATTGGTGATGCGCAGCGCCAAAGGCTGAGACCGTCCGGATATCCCGGCGGACGAAGGGTATGCGCGTGATCGGTTTTCGGAGAATGTGGGTATGGAGCAGACGACAATCGGTCCCAGGCGCCGCGCAACCGGCAACGTCAAGTACTGGGAGGACCTGCGGAACCCGGAGCCCCGTCGTTTCGGGCCGTTGACGTTCAGCTCCGAGCTGTTGGATCAGTTGCTGGATCTGCTGGGCGAGAAGCACCCCATTCATTCCAGCGACAGCTTCGCGCAATCCACCGAGCGCAAGAAGCGGATCGTTCCGGGCGGCTTCATTCACTCCATCACCTCGGGATGGATTGTCCAACATAGCAGCGCTCCCGTTGCCATCATCGGTCTGCGCTCAATGCACTGGGACTTCGTGCGGCCGCTGTATCCGGATATCCCATTTTACTTCACCAACGAAACCGTCAATTCCGAAGAGATCGATGAGCGGATGGGTATGTTGAACACGGTACGCCGTGTAGTCGATGAGGAAGGCCGGGCCTACGCGATCGGGCGGATGAGCGTAGTGATGAAACGACGCCCTGCGGTTTCTGTCTCAGATCCGTCAGTTCCCGACAACGAATAAATTCCATAAGGTGCATGCATGAGCGTAGAAGGACAACCGCTGAAAGGGAAGATCGCGCTGGTGACCGGAGGAGCTCGAGGTATCGGGGCTGGAATCACCCGCAAGCTTGCTGCCTGGGGGTGCGAAATTGCCCTCACTTATATCGACCGGCCGGCAGCGGCCAAACAAATGGCAGCGGAGCTCGAGGCAAAAGGCACGCGGGTCAGCTTGCACCGGATGGATTCTTCCGTGCCGGAGGACATCAAGGCGGTCATCGACGGCGTTGGTAACCGGCACGGCGGCGACCTGCATATTCTCATCCATAACGCTGCTGCCACGAAGTTCACCCTCCTCAAGGACGCCTCGTTGAGCGACTGGCAGTTCGTTCAGGACACCAACGCCCGCTCCACGCTGCTGTTGGCCCAGTACGCGCTGCCGCTGATGCAGAATCGTCCCGGCGCGCGCTTCATGACCATCACCAACTCGACGACCCGGCGAATCCTGCGCCGCGCCGGATTGTTCGCTGCCGCCAAGGCGGGAATGGAGGCTCTGACCTCCTATCTGTCCTATGAGCTGGCCCCCTACAAAATTGTCGTGAATTGCATCCGTCCCGGCCTGGTGCAGACGGGTGTTTTCAAGGTGCGGCCTGATTTCAAAGGCGGCGTCAGTCATGAGCTGTCGGTCTCCCCGTGGGGCGGCGATCGGATGACGACGCCGGAGGATTGCGGCGATGTTGTGGCCATGATGTGCCTGGATGAGGCAGGTTGGATTGCCGGGCAAACCATCACTCTCGACGGCGGTTATCGCTGGTGGGGACACCTGCGCGCCAAGGGGAGCGGACAGGGACAGTCCGAAGCGGACGAGTAGAGGCGACCCCAGGTCCATGGGTATTCAGGGTCAGCCTTTGAAGGGCAAAGTTGCACTGGTGACGGGCGGAAGTCGTGGCATTGGCGCCGGGATCTCGCGCAAGCTTGCCGCGTGGGGTTGCAAGTTGTGCATCAACTACGTGGATCGTCATGGTCCCGCGAAGAAGATCGCCGCGGAGCTCGCAGGCCAGGGAGTGGAGGTCAGCTTGCACCCGGCGGACCTTTCCGTCCCCAGCGAGATCGAGCGGCTGATGGACGATGTCGGGAAACGGCACGGCCAGCTCAATATTCTGGTGCACAACGCGGCAGCCAACAAGTTCGGCCCCCTGGAGAAGGCGGCGCTCCACGAGTGGGAGTTTGTGCAAAACACCAACGCCCGCCCCACGTGGCTGCTGGCAAAGACTGCCTTGCCCCTGATGCGAGGGCCGGGGGCACGATACATCCTCATCACGAATTCGACGCCGCACCGGATCATCCAGAAGGCGGGCATGTTCGCGGCGGCGAAGCGCACGATGGAAGTATTGACGAGTTACCTTGCCTACGAGCTGGCACCCGCCGGAATCGTTGTGAACTGTCTGCGCCCGGGGTTGGTGCGGACCGGTATATTCAACGTACGGCCTGACTTCGAGATAGCCGTCGAGCATGAGCACAGCATCTCTCCATGGGGTCCGGAGCGAATGACCACCGTGGAGGACTGTGGCGATGCCGTAGCGATGTTGTGTCTGGACGAAGCTGCGTGGATCGCGGGCCAGGTCATCACGCTCGACGGTGGTTACCGCTTGTGGTGCAACCTAAGAGACGACTGAGTCGCGCATTCGAGATGCGCGCCGACAATGGAGGTACAGACACTTGGCCAACATAGTCTTCACCGGAATCGGTTTGATCTCTTCCGCCGGTACCGGACCTGGTCCGGTTCTCGACGCCATGGCGGAGGGGACTCATTTTTTCGACCGCGAACAGCCGGACAAGCGGTCCTTGCACCCGGCATTTCCGTGGCCTGAGGCCAGCCTCGCGCAACCGGATGTACCCTGGCCCGAAGGCGGTGCCTGGGCGGACATCAAGAAGTACGCGAATTTGTCGGCGCATCAGGCGGTGGCGGTGGCGCGCATGGCCATCGAGGCCAGTGGCGGGCCTGCCGACGAAGTCAGCGGACAACGCTGTGGTTGTGTGGTTGCCTCGGGTAACCGCACGGACGAGTTGTCGCCGCTCATGGGCCGCCTGGGCGTGTTGGCGCAAACGGACCCGCGACCGCTCGCGAAGCTGCTGTACGACGAAGTTCCCGACTATTCTTACTTGCGCGGCATCCCTTGTCAGATCGGACAGTTCATCTGTCTGGCGAGCGGCTACCGCGGATCGAACGTCGCGGCCTATGGAGAGGCCGGGGCAAGCGGGCTTGGAGCGTTGTCCTTCGCTGCACGGATGCTGCACAGCCAGGAGTTGGATCGCGTCATTGTCGTCGCGGCCGGAATTCCCCTGCCGCCGACGATGCTGGTGGCGCTCGATCGGCACGAGCCGTTGGGGACCGAGGCGCTTCCCGGTCGGGGACCCTTCGACACTGGACGTGCCGGCACGCTACTGGGCCACGCAGCGGTGGCCATTGTCATGGAGACTGACGAAGTAGCTCTTCGCCGTGGCGCGCCGCGCATTGCAGCGCTGCGTGGATGCGAGGCGATCAATGCGACCTCGCGGGAAGACGCGCTCGCGCTGGCAACTCGTATGGCTTTGGAGGAGGCTGGAGAGTCTCCCGGGCTATGGTGGGCGCACGGCGCCGGCACTGTGGCCATGGACAAACTCGAGTGCGATGTCGTGAGACGACACCTGCGCGTTCCCACTACCGGGAGCAAGGGAACCATCGGCAACACGTTCGAGGCGGCTGGATTGATTGATATCGTGCTCGCCGCCGAGGCGCTGCGCCGGCGCGAGGCGCCGCCCGTCGGGCTGTTACAGAACCCCGACCCCTCGCTCGGCGATATGGATTTTGTTGTCCGGGCTTCGCGAGCCCTACGGGAGGAGACCCGAACCGCGCTCGTGACTGCTCTGGACTCTAGGGCCGAGGCAGCAGGTGCCGCAGTGATCACCAGCATAGGGCCAGCGACATGAAAAAGCGGATTGTCATCAGCGGGATGGGCGTCATTACCCCCATCGGGGACTCGGTGGAGTCTTTCTGGGACTCCAACCTGCAGGGTAAATCCGGCTTGAAGCTGGAATCACGCATGGATCTGTCCAAGCTTCCCTGCGGCTGGGTGGCGGGTATCATTCCCGACGACGTGAAAAAGGTCGTCAAGGAGCGTTGGGGTGATTGCAACCACGCCTGGGGCGACATTCTGATGCACGTGGCGGTGTCACAGGCGATCGAGGACGCGAAGCTCACGGGGCCCCTGCGCGGACCCGGCGGCCTGATGTGGGCCCGCGTGTGGCCGGGTCCTAGCGGCTCATTCCCGCAGGACTATGTGGACTATATGAAGAGTGCGGGCGAGCGCCATCAGGCCGTGGGAGATAAGCCCGGGGACGTCATTGCCTATATGCGGGCCAAGATGGAAGCCCAGTCGATGGAGGCCAGTGATCTGTCGGCGTTCCCGACCGAGCTGTCGCAAAAGCTTGGCGTACCTTTGATCGCCGCGCGGCTCGATGCGACCTGTTCAGGCGGCTTGCGCGCTCTCGTGGAGGCTGCGCGCCTGTTGGAGAGCGGGAAAGTTGACTTCGCCATCGTTTCGGCGGTGGTCTCGCGAAGCAATCACTACACGCTGTCGCAGTATGCGCAGCTCATGGCACTGTCGCGGTGGAAGAATCCGCCTGAGCAGGCTTCCATGCCATTCGACAAGCGACGCTCCGGAATGATTATCAACGAGTCAGCCGGCGCTCTGGTGCTGGAAACCGCGGAGCACGCCCGCGCCCGCGGCCTGGAGACGGTGCATGCCGAGCTGGGAGGGTGGGGACTGGCGGTGGATACGGTTCACCTGACGGCGCCGCGCGTAGACATGGTCGAGCGGGTGATGCGAATGGCTCTCGAACGCTCGAACCTGACGCCCGACGATATCGATACAGTGAACGCGCACGGGACATCGACCAAGCTGAATGACGTCACCGAGGCGAAAGCGATGCACCGGATTTTCGGTGAAAGAATGAAAACTCTGGATGTGTGTGCCGTGAAGTCACTGACCGGGCATGGATCGGCCGCCTCCGGTATTCTGGAAACCGTCGTGGCCGCTTTGACTCTGTGCCGGGGAATCGTTCCTCCGGTGGTGACATGTACCCAACCGGACCCCGAGTGCAATGTCAAAACCAATTTGACACCGGTACGTCGCCCCGTGTCCACTGTGCTCAAGAACTCCTTTGGATTTGGCGGCCAATACGCATCGATTGTGTTCAGGAGACCTGAGAATGCCCGGCAGCAACCGGTCGCCGCCTGATTTGAAGGCGCGGCCGCGGTCCACCTCCCCCCCCAACTCCAAGCCTGAGTCAGTATCCTTTCGGGCCAGCCTGCCGCTGGCGTGGGAGTTGGTGCGCCCGCGGCGCGGGCGCATGCTGCTCGGCCTGTTGATGCTGCTGATCAGTCGTGCGGCCAGTCTGATTGTGCCGTACGCGCCGAAGATCGTGCTCGACAGGATCATTCCCAACCATGAGCTCGAGCTGCTGCAACCGCTGTTTGCCGTTCTCCTGCTGTCGGTCCTGCTGCAGGCGGGAACATCGTATGCGTTGAGTCAGCTGCTGTCGCTGGAAGGCCAACGATTGGTTACCGAGATGCGCTCTCGCGTACAGGGGCACATCGCCCGCCTGCCGGTTGCGTACTTCGATGCAAACAGGACCGGTGTGCTGATATCACGCGTCATGAACGACGTCACCGGAGTCCGCAACCTCGTGGGCCAGGGATTCGTCGAGCTGGTCGGCTCGATCGTTACGGCGGTGCTCGTGTTTTTCATCCTTCTGCACATCAGTGTCACGCTGACTCTGGTGACGGTAGGGTTCCTGGCAGCGCTATTCGGATTCCTGACCTGGTCGTTCCTCGCCATCAGACCCCTGTTCCGACAGTCGGCCAAGATCGCTTCGGAAGTGTCCGGCCGGCTGGTCGAAACCTTCAGCGGCATCCGGATCGTCAAGGCCTATCGCGCCGAGGCGCGTGAGGACAAGGTGTTTGCGGAAGGGGCGCAGCGGCTGCTGGAGAACGCCAACAAGACCATCACTCTCGGGTCGGTCATGGGAACGATCGGGGTGTTGGATGTCAGATTGCTCAGTGCCGTGGTCCTGTGCCTCGGCGCGGGCGAGGTGCTGACACACCAGCTCACGGCGGGGAGCCTCTTCAGCTTCATTCTCTACCTCGCTCTGGTGGTGGCTCCCATCACTCAGTTGGCGAGTGTGGGAACGCAGCTCTCGGAGGCCTTTGCGGGCCTCGATCGCACGCGAGAGATACTCAAGGAGCCGGTCGAGGACTGTGATCCCGCGCGCACCGTTCGCCTGAAATCCCTCGAGGGCCGCGTGGAGTTTCAGGAGGTGTCCTTCGAGTACGAGGCCGGCAAGCCCGTGCTGCACGATGTCAGTTTCGCAGCGCAGCCCGGCGTGGTGACGGCCCTCGTCGGCTCCTCCGGATCCGGCAAGTCGACCATCACCGCTCTGGTGGGAGCCTTCTATAAGCCCGGCGCGGGAAAAATCCTTGTCGATGGGATCGATCTGAACACGGTGCGCCTGCCCTCGTATCGCTCCGGTGTCGGAGTCGTTCCACAGGAGTCCTTTCTATTCGATGGCACGATCCGTGAGAATGTGACTTTCGGCGCTGTCGACGCCACCGAGGAGCAAATCCGCGAGGCCTGCAAAATTGCTCACGTCGACGACTTCGTACAGCGCTACAAGGAAAAATACGAGACGGTGATTGGTGAGCGCGGTGTGCGGCTCTCCGGAGGACAGCGGCAGAGAATCTCGATCGCGCGAGCCATCCTGGCCAACCCCCGCATCCTGATACTCGATGAGGCGACTTCCAATCTCGATTCCGAATCGGAAACACTGATCCAGCAAGGATTGCGCCATCTCATGAAGGGCAGGACGACCTTCGTCATCGCGCACCGCCTCTCGACCGCGCGGCAGGCCGACCAGATTCTGGTGGTCGAGAACGGACGTATTGTGGAGCGCGGCACGCACGACTCGCTCTATGCCGAACGAGGCCGTTATTTCGCGCTCTACTCCCGGCAGCACGATATTGAATCAAACATCTTCGAAGGCTCTGGAGGCGAGGCTCCAGCGGCGGCCGGCCGACGCCGCGGCGGCGTCGGCGCTTTTGCCGATCGCTCGAACGCCGACGACGGCGAGACCCGGACCTTGAGCGAGTTGCTATGACCGGTTTGCGCCGGTTGGTTGCCTTGTTCGAACATGCTGTAGACCCGTTTCCCGACACCCCGATCCAGCCGCCGCCGCGCGGCCTGGCTGCCTTCCTGTGGTCCTGCTCGGCCGGGGTGCGGCCATGGCTCGCGGCATTGGTGCTTCTGACCGCCGGGGTCGGTGCCTTTGAAGGTTGGCTCTTCAGCGCTCTGGGTGGCGTCGTTGACTGGCTCGCCAAACTGCCGCCCTCGCGGCTGTGGAACCAGGAGCGCAGCCATCTGCTCGAGCTGGCCGCGATCCTGGGCGGCAGCATTCTGCTCGTCAGCCTGCAGACATTGATCAGGCAGCAGGTGCTCATGGGCAACTTCGGCATGCGCCTGCGCTGGGTCTTTCACCGCAACATGCTTTCGCAGAGCCTGAGTTTTTACCAGGACGAGTTTGCCGGACGCGTGGCTGCCAAGCTCATGCAGACGGCCATCGCGGTCCGCGACACTTGGCTGCTCCTGGCGAACATCCTGACATTCATCCTCATCTATGTCGTCACCATCGCTGTGGTGGCCGGCGGTTTCAATGCAGGGTTGCTCGCGCCGTTCGCGATCTGGACCGCCTCTTACATTCTGATGATTTTTTACTTCGTCCCGCGGCTGGCCAATCTCGGCCGGATGCAGGCAGATGCCCGCTCGCTCATGACAGGACGCATCACCGACGCCTATACGAACATCACTACCGTCAAGTTGTTCTCGCATTCACAGCGTGAGGCGCAGTACGCCAGGACGGCCATGCACGATTTCCTGAACGCGGTCTATCCCCAGATGCGCATGGTCACGGCTTTCCAGATCGTAAACCAGACACTCAACATACTGCTGATCGCCGGCACGGGCGGCGTCGCGCTGCTGCTGTGGGGGCAGGGCGGCATCGGCATCGGCGCCGTAGCCGCAGTCATCGCCATGGCTATGCGCCTGAACGGGCTTTCCCAGTGGATCATGTGGGAAGCGGCCATGCTGTTTGAGAATATCGGCACGGTTCATGACGGTTTGAATACGCTGGCCCATCAGCCCAGTGTCGTCGATCGCCCGAATGCGCGCGCGCTACGCGTGACTCGCGGGGATATTCGCCTCGAGCGCGTCACTTTCGCCTATGGCCGTCACGGTCAGCACGTGCCTGCCATCTGCGATTTGAGCCTGCATATCAGGCCTGGAGAGAAGGTCGGGCTCGTGGGTCGTTCCGGCGCCGGCAAGAGCACACTGGTGAATCTCTTGTTGCGGTTTTATGACTTGCAGCAGGGCGGAATTCTCATCGATGGCCAGGACATCGCCACCGTTACGCAGGAAAGCTTGCGGTCACAGATTGGCATGGTCACGCAGGACACCTCTCTTCTGCATCGCTCGGTCCGTGAGAACATCATGTATGGACGGCCCGACGCCACGGAGTCGGAGATGATCGCGGCGGCGCAACAGACGCATGCGTCGCAGTTCATCGAAGGACTCGCGGACCTGCAGGGGCGTACGGGATTTGATGCTCATGTCGGTGAGCGCGGTGTGAAATTGAGCGGCGGTCAGCGCCAAAGAATCGCGATTTCCCGCGTATTGCTCAAGAACGCGCCGATCCTGCTACTCGATGAGGCCACCAGCGCGCTCGACAGCGAGGTCGAGGCAGCGATTCAACACAGTCTGTACCGCCTGATGGAAGGCAAAACGGTGATCGCGATCGCGCATCGGCTATCCACGATAGCCGCGATGGACCGCCTGATCGTGCTCGACGGGGGACGCATCGTCGAAGAAGGCACTCACACCCGGTTGCTGGTGCAAGACGGTCTTTACGCCCGCCTTTGGGCACACCAGAGCGGAGGTTTTCTCGTTCAGCCGGCACCGCCGCCGGCTGTATCGAGTCGCGTCGCTACGGGTGCGGGGTGAGGCGGATGCTCGCCGGGGGCGCTCTTCGGAGGATCGGGCATATGTTGCCTGATGTTGTTCAGTAACTTCGTCAGCACTTCTCCATGCCCGACTTCCTCGAGCTCCATCACCTCTGCGGCGGCGGAACCGATGCCGCGCAGATACTGGATGCTTTCCAGCCACCCCACTGTACTGGCGATCTGCGCAGTCAGGTTCATTTGCACCTGGGAAGCGCCGTAAGGCAGGGCGGTGGCGTTATCATACGCCATGCGTATAATAACGCATGGCGGCCATTTCCGATTCCGACGACGCGGCGCTCATTCTGCGCAGCATCCTGCGGCTGAGCCGGCGACTGCGTGCCGAGCGACCTGACTCGTCCGTGAGTTTGTCGGCGCTCGGAATGTTAGCCACGTTGCATCGGGCCGGGCCGATGCCGGCCGGGCGCCTGGCGAAGGCCGAGCGCTTGCAGCCGCAATCATTGAGCCGGTTGGTTGCGCAGATGGATCGCGATGGTTTGATCAAGCGGCGTCCTGATGAGCGAGATCGCCGCGCGTTGATTCTCGAGATCTCACCCGTCGGACGTCAGGCACTGTATCGCGACATGACAGCACATCGCGTCTGGCTGGAAGGTACCATGCGTAGGGTGTTGCAACCCAGTCAACGCGCGCTGCTGGCGCACGCCGCCGTAGCGATGTTGCGTCTGGCGGATGAAGGGATGGAGGAAATCGAGGATGATGAGGTGGGGTAGGAGCCCGTATTGTCCCAATATCCCGCTGTCAGATGCCGTTCTGTCCAGAAACAGAGTCGACACAACCTCTTAATCTCCTGGTCGTAGGTTCGAGTCCTGTACCGTTCCGCTGCTGCATGGAATACCGGCCTGTCACGCCGGGGGTCGCGAGTTCGAGTCCCGTCCGCTCCGCCAATACTTTCAATGAGTTACGTCCAAGCGTAGTCTCGAATTGGAAGTCGTTTTTCACCTCTCGTTACACTAAGGCGCAGCCCTCGGGTCGCAGTGCGGCTCTTTGCGCTGTTGGCGCACTCTGGGTGGGCCTTTCCGTTACACCACCGCGCTGCCTGTGCTTCCAAGACTTCCCAATACATGGACTCCTTCAAGAGTCGTCATCTGATGCACGGCAACGGATTCGCCAGGTGGTCCGCTCTATTGGTTCCTGAATTTACGGCGCCATTCCCGATTGGGTCGTTTGTCTTTTAGGCGGAAGCGGATTAGCGTCCCATCACTATGTCCGCACTTGCCACGACCGCTGTTGTTCCTCTGGTCACCGATGCACACGGAGGGATTCGCGTGCGCGGGACTCGGGTGGCTCTGGACAGGATTGTCGTCGCGTTCAAGTCCGGCGCCACAGCAGATGAAATTGCCCAGCGATTTCCAACTGTGGAGCTGCGGGATGTTTATCTCGTCATCGGTCATTATCTTTCTTATACCGACGGGATCGACGCCTACCTGTCCCAACGTCAGAGTGAAGCGGCGGAGATTCAGCGCGACATCGAGAAGAAGTTCGATCCCGTTGGGATTCGTGCTCGCCTTCTAGCTCGCTTTGGCTGACGTCGAGCGTGAGAGCACGTATGAAGTTGCTCAGAGCAAACGGCGCGACGAGCGATTTGAGTAAGAGCAGAGCCATGCCTGGAGGGACAATTGAAAAATCCCTTATGCGATTTTCACCGCATACCTGTTCAGAACGCGCGCGGCTTGCCTGACCGGAACGTGCGGCGCGAATTCTTTCACGAGCTTCCGGACCTCTTCGACAGGTCCCTGGCACCCGACGATGATTGACGTGAGCGTGCCTTCAGGCAGCTTCAGATAGTTTTTGTCGGCGACCAGGGTGTCGTGCGGTGTCCTATTGCTTTTGTCTTGTGCCACCACTAGCCTGTATTCGCTCTCGTACGTCCATACATCCGATTTCGTTAGTAAGGGAACCAGGCTGTCGTCCTGGCTGTCACTGTAAAGCGGCAAGACTGGGAACTCTCCGCGATATTCAACCTGCTGGGCGCAACACATCACCTCGTTCTGTGTTGAAAATTCCAGACAAATTCCCCGATGGCTATCGGCATAGTGCGACCACATCAAAAGGTTGCCAGAGTCCGGCCCGAGACAAAAGACACGATAGCGCTCGGCGATTTCCGATCCAATTCCCTGAGATATTTTTTCGACGCGCTCGGCAAGGAATTTGGGATTGTCGCGAAACTCCTTTTGTCTTTGCGCGATGAATTCTTCGGAAATATCCCGCCGATGTCGTCGTGTTATAGCCGCGTAGGAATCAGTGTGTTTCTCGACCTCGGCTGGATCGCTGACGAAATCGCTATTGAAATACGGCTTGCAGTCCCACGGGTCATTAAAGGTCTCCGGATTGATTGGGAAGGGGCCTCGGTCCATTGCCGACTATTTCGTCACTGACTTCCTCGATGCCGAATTTGCGATCAACGAGCATAAGGGGACCACGTTAGCAGCGGAAGGGTTGAAAGCCGCATTTGCACACGCTGACATCGCCGGAAAACAGCAAGTCATGGAAGATCCTCCTTCCAGTTGGCGTATCCCAACAGGGGTTCACCGTCCCTTTCATTCCTCATCGATTAACTTGATCTCGAGCTTTGGCTTTTCGTTGTCGGACAGAAATATCTCGATGCGATCGGTCGTCCAGGTCGGCACGCCGGTTCCGAAAAAATCTTTGTCTTCGGTCCATATAGGGCAGTTCAGTGTCAATGCGCATGCCAGCACTTGCCAGTCATTGGGGTCGCGGCGCTCGATTCGAGCGCGCGCCTCGAGCTCTCGTTCACTATAGGCGGGCGCCGGAAATTCCTGCACTGCCTCACATACTTTGCTGTACACCGCCATTGCCGCGTCGAGCGCCAGGCCAAGATTTGCGCATAATTGCGGTAGATGTTCCTCCGCCTCGAGAAACGCTGTATCCGGCGCGAGCAATTGGACCTTTGCCGAATATTGTTTGATGAGCTGGCGTACCCGCCGCCCCATCACAGCCCGAATGAGAATGTTGGCATCCAGTACCAACGATCGGCGCTGATCAGCCACGGCGTTTCTTTTCCTTTCTCAGCCGTTTAAATTCCTCCAATGCCTGCTCCTCGGTAACGCCCTTCTGCGCCATCAGGGCGTCCAGTACCCGTCCGGCTTCCTCCAGGGCGGCCAAGTCTGCCGCTTCTGGGTTTTGGGACACAGGAATATAGAGTCCGACCGTTCGGCCGTGCCGCGTAATGGCCACCGGCTTGCCCGCGTCAACAAATTCGCCGAATTCTTGACGGAACTGCCGCATGCCCACTTTGCCTACCTTTGCAGATTCCATAGCGCAGCCTCGCATCGAATGATTGATAAACAATTGTTACACATTTTCGGCTCACCGGCCACCCTCGGTCGTAAGTAGCTGAAAATGAAGGGGTCGGAGCAACCTGCGTGCCGATGGGGCCTCGGCCATCTCCGGCTGGCGTGCGACCCTGCAGGAAAACAGGATAGGGCGCGGGGGCGGCTGACACGTGCAAGTGGCGTTGTCTTCACCTGTCTGTTGGTGTCTGCGCGTCCGCCGTCTTGCCCTCTTTCAACTTTGCTAGGTACGCTGCCCATTTCTTCAAGGCATGTCGCTTTTCCGACCAGTAAGTGTGGCGGTCGTAATGTTGGTCCTGCACACCACCTAGTCGCGGCTCAGAAGGTGCGAGCGGACATCCTTGGAAACTTTGAGGCTTGCCAAGATGGTCTCGGCGGTGCGGCGAATGTCTCGCAACTGGAATGGTGCGCGTGCGTCACCCTCCTTGACCATGTTGTCAGAGATTTCTTTGATCAGCCCGCTCAAAGTGTTTCGCCACATCGGTGCCGCGTCGTCGGTGGAGAACACGGGTACCTGTCTGCGGTCGCCGATCGCTGATCGCTGCGAGACGCGCCTCGAGGATCACGGATGCCTCCTTGATGAGTGGCACCAGGTGACGCCGCGGTCCGTTGCGCCGTCGACCCTTCCTGTCGTGGATGGTAATGCTGCCGGCATCTATATCGATATCGGTCACCTGCGCTCTCAGCAGTTGCGTCGGGCGCTGCCCTCCCAAGTACAGGCATACCTTTAGCGCCTCACGCTGCGGCACCTGGTCGAGGGTATCCACGCGCTTGAGCAAGGCCGTGAGTTCGGTCGCGGACAGTGTGCGTTCGCGGGCCTGGTTGTACTTTGCGAGGGAGCGGGCGCTAACGGATGCGACCGGATTGGTCGTAATCCCGAACCGTCCGAACTCATCCGGTACATCCGGATCAGTGCTGGAATCAACGGCCAGTTGATAGGCTGCTCGCAAGGCAGTGCGCAGCTTGGCCGCGCCACGACCGTGTCCCGCCTCTACGAGCTTGCCGATAACCAGCTTGAAGTCGGTTGTCCCAAGATCCGTCGCCTTGCGATCTTTAAGCTCCTCCGGGACATGCCGACGGAACATGCTTTCCTCATCCTTCGCGGTACCCGTACTGCCCTTGCGCATGAGATATGTGACGCGTGCGGCGAGGAGTTGTCGCAAGGCGCCACGCTGGGCCTCCTCAGCGGCCCTCCGGGCGGCCTCCGCCTCGACCTGCCGAGCGCGCTCCGTGGTCTCACGTTCGCGTTCAAAATGTGTATGCAGATCGGTAATGCCTGAGCGATAGACTCGACTGATCGCGCCGTATTTCTCCCGGCACTGTGCGGGCGTGAGCCCACGGACGCCTTGCTCATCGTATGTGTCGATTGGCAGCTTCCGTTTCTTGCCCTCGTGGGCATAACCGAAGTAGACGCTCACTCGCTTGCCGTCTTCGGACTTGCGGAACCAGAGCGCCCCGGAGCCGCGCGCGGTTCCGTCCGAGGCCCATTATGTCCGGCGCCAATTTCTGCAGTTCCTTAATCGTCAGCACGCTGCACCCCAGTCAATCCATTGGCTTGAGGCGAAGGAGGATAACCGATCTCGTTTCATCACCGTTACACTAGCGGCCCGGCTCTGGGTGGTTCGCGGCAGACATGCCTGGAATTCAACTCAACAAAATTGGGTACTTACAGAGCTAACAAAACGGGCATGGCTTTCCTTGGACGCATATTTCCGTTCTGTCACGCCGGGAGTCGAAAGGCTCGATCACGACCGCCGCCACCACGGCCACCTCACCTGCAGCTCGGTATCCCGGCGGTTTCCGCGCCACACGGCTCGAAAAGCGAATCCGGGCAGTAGGACCAGGAGCACGAGCACCGGGATCGGGATGGAGCGCCAGATTGAGAGCAACGAGAGATCCTCCGAAACCCCCCAAGGTCCATGCTTGGGGTATCAGCCACGTATAGCGTCACGACGTCGGCGTCATGGTTTGGTTGAAGAACGGAGGACGACCTCCTTATAGCGTCTGGGGCGTCAGGAAGAAATAGGTTAGGACTTTTGTCTGGCGTGTCTACGGCTGGGCGCCAGCTTGCGCGGAGCATGGAATGCACGGCGCAATGCCGGGCGGGATGTGGGCGGAGGGATGGTTGCTCTGAAGCGGCTCTGTGACCGCTGTGCAAGTAGGTTTATTGCCTGTGTCGCGCCTGCAATTCGGCGACAACCTGCTCGAGGGATAGCCCACGCTGCTTCAACAGCACCAACAAGTGGAATATCAGGTCGGCGGACTCGCCGACCAGCTTGTCATCCGGCTCGGTAACCGCGGCAAGGGCGACCTCCACGCCTTCTTCACCCACCTTCTGCGCGATGCGGCGCGTCCCCTGGGCGAGTAGGCGCGCGGTGTAGCTGCCTTCCGGTTGCTCGGTGGCGCGTTTGGCGATGATGCGTTCGAGGGTCGATAGGAACGCCAAGCGCTCGCCGAGAGTTGCGGGATGCTCTCCAAAACACGTTTGCGTGCCGACATGACACACCGGCCCGTGCGGCCATGCCGTGATCAGGAGCGTGTCACGATCGCAATCGGTGCGCACCTGTTCGAGCTCGAGAAAGTGTCCGGATGTCTCGCCTTTCTCCCACAGGCGCTGCTTGCTGCGGCTGAAGAATATGACATGCCTTCTCGCGAAGGTCTCTCGTAAGGCATCCGCGTTCATGTAGCCGAGCATGAGCACGGCACCGGTGCCGGCATGTTGGACCACCGCGGGCAGCAGTCCCTCGCCCTTGGCAAAGTCGAGCGAGCCGATGTCCGCCGCGGTGACCACGCCGCCAGGCTGGCTACCGTCTGCCGCGACAGCAACTTTGCTGCCTGCGCCGGGGCCGCTCGTATCGCGTACGCTGTCAGGCGTCATAGCCGTACCTCAACACCCGACGAGCGCAATTCGCGCTTCAGGTCGCCTATCGCGATCGCCCCTGAGTGGAACACGCTCGCCGCCAGCGCGGCATCGACGCCGGCGTCCTTGAATACAGTCGCGAAGTGCTCCACCGTCCCCGCGCCGCCAGAGGCAACGAGCGGCACGTGACAGATCTGCCTGACGGTCAGCAACTGCGCAACGTCATAGCCGCGCCGCACGCCGTCACTGCCCATGCAGTTCAGGACAATCTCCCCGGCACCGCGGTCTTGAACCTCCCGAACCCACGCGAGCACTTCACGTCCTGATTCCCGCGTGCGGCTCGGATCGCCCGTGAACTGATACGCCCGGTAACCTTGGTCGGTGAGCTGACTGTCGATGCCGATCACCACACATTGCGAGCCGAAGCGCGCGCTCAGCGCATCCACCAGACCCGGATTGGCCAGAGCCGGCGAGTTGATGGAAATCTTCTCCGCTCCGGCATTCAAAATCTCCTCGGCGTCCGCCACTGAGCGAATGCCGCCGGCGACGCAAAACGGAATATCCAGCACCTGGGCGACCCGCCGTACCCATTCACGGTCGACAGAACGCCCTTCGGGGCTCGCGGTGATGTCGTAGAACACCAACTCGTCAGCGCCTTCATCGCGATAGCGTGCAGCGAGCTCCATGATGTCGCCCACGACACGGTGATCACGAAAGCGAACGCCTTTGACTACTTGGCCGTCGCGGACGTCGAGGCAAGGGATGATGCGTCGGGCAAGAATGGTCGCAGCTCCTCAGGTGTAATCCGTTCTTCCAACAATGCTTTGCCGCTGACCGCCGCGCTCATTCCGATCTCGGCCAGCGCTGCAAGGTCCGCAGCGTTGCGGACTCCACCGGAAGCCTGCCAGGCGAGTCGCGGAAAGCGTGCGAGGGCGGCACGATACAATTCGAGATTGGGTCCCGACATCGCGCCGTCGCGTTCGATATCGGTGCACAGAACATGTTTGACCAGCCCATCGGGAAAGCGGCCGAGGGCGTCCCACAATGTGATGGCCGTTTCTTCTCTCCAGCCACGCGTGCGCACCAGCGGTTGCCCCATGGGTCTTCCGGGCTCGCCGCCGGAGTCCATACGGATGTCGAGAGCCAGCACGATGCGGTCCGCTCCGAAGCGCGTAATCCATTCCGTCACTTCGCCCGGCCGCTCGACCGCAGCGCTCCCAATCACCACTCTCGCCACGCCATTGCGGAGCAAATCGTCAATCACCGCGGCAGAGCGGACGCCGCCGCCCACCTGCAGTTTGACTTTCCGTTGGGATGCAAGGGCGACAATAACCGAACGATTAGCGAGCACGCCGTCTTTTGCGCCGTCCAGGTCCACGACGTGCAGCCACGGGGCGCCAAACTCTCGATATCGCAGCAGCAGTTCATGCGGTTCGTGCTCATAGCGGGTTTCCGCGCCAAAGTCTCCCTGATACAGGCGCACGCACCGTCCGTTGCGTAGATCGATCGCGGGCATTAGCAACATCACTCGAGCCTCATGAAATTGGCCAGGAGGCGAGCACCGGTCGCGGCCGAGCGCTCCGGATGAAACTGCGCGCCCCAGAAATTTCCCTTGCGGACGATGGCGGACACGGGGTTGCCATAGTCCGTCGTGGCGAGGGTGACATCCGCCACCGGGGCGGCGTAACTGTGAACGAAATACACATAATCGTTGTGCGCGATGCCCGCCAGGATGGGGTCGTCGCGCACCGGCTCGAGTTGATTCCAACCCATGTGCGGCACTGGACGACCGGGAGCGGCTCGCAGGCGTCGCACCGTCTCGGGCACGATGCCGAGGCACTCGGTCGAGCCTTCCTCGGAGCGCTTGAAGAGCAGCTGCATCCCTAAGCAGATTCCCAACACGGGCTGTTTGAGCGTCGGAAGCAGGTCGGCCACGCCACAGGTCCGCAAGCGCCGCATGGCATCTGCCGCAGACCCGACACCCGGCAATATGACCCGCGGCGCGCGCGCGATCGTCGCCGCCTCCGTGCTTACCTCCGTGGTGGCTCCGAGTCTTGCGAACGCGAATTGCAGCGACGCCAGATTGGCTCCGCCACTGTCGATGATCACCGCGTCCACTAGAGAATTCCCTTGGTGCTGGGCAGTTCCTCACCCTCGCGCCGCACGGCCTGGCGCAAGGCGCGCCCGACCGCCTTGAAACATCCCTCAATCATGTGATGGGCATTTTCGCCGGTGACGCTCACGTGAACCGCGGCTCCGAGGGACTCCGCGAGGGAGCGGAAAAAATGCGGTACCAGCTCTGTCGGGAGCCCGCCCACCGCTTCGCGTGCAAAGCCGCCCGAGAATTGCGCGAAAGCCCGTCCCGACAGGTCGATGGCCACCTGGGCCTGGGCTTCGTCCATCGGGAGCAGGAAGCCGTAGCGGGCGATACCGAGCTTGGCTCCCAAGGCGCGTCGTAATGCCTCGCCGAGGGCGAGGCCGCAATCCTCCACCGTGTGGTGCTCGTCGATCTGCAGATCCCCTTGGCAGGACAGTTGTAGCGAGAAACCTCCATGTTTGGCGAGTTGCTCCAGCATGTGGTCGAAGAAGCCGATGCCGGTAGCGATCTGAATCGGCGCGGTGTCGTCCAGGTTCACCGTCGCCTCGATGTTGGTTTCCTTCGTGCGGCGTTGCACGTGCGCGCGCCGGGCAGTGAGTGCTCGTACGACTTCGGGCCAAGTCTCTTCGTTCGTTCCATGGCGACGCACGCGCATGCCTCGTAGACCTAGGTTCGCGGCGAACTCCAGGTCGGTGTCACGGTCGCCAATGACAGCGCTCGTGGCAAGATCCACGCTGCCCGCGCTCATGAAACCCTCAACCAGGGCGGTCTTGGGCTTGCGGCAGGCGCAGTTGTCCTTCTTGAAATGGGGACACACGAAGACGGTGTCGAATTCGATTCCTTGCGAGCGGAAGGCCTCCAGAATGAAGCCGTGCGCCTTGTCGAAATCCGCCTGCGGCAGCGAAGGGGTGCCCAGACCATCCTGGTTGGTCACCATGACAAAGCGATAGCCACGGCGCCTCAGCTCATTCAAGGCCGCGAACACGCCTGGCAGGAAGCGCACTTTCTCGAGCGAATCCACCTGCTCATCGGGCGGCTCCTCGACCAGCGTGCCATCCCGATCGATGAATAACGTGGGTACGGCCGGTGGTGCGATCATAGCCGCGACCTCTGGTTCCCGACGGCATTCGCTGTGCGTCGCGATGGTGCGTTCATTGCCACGCCTCCAGGAGGCGGTTGTTCTGGTCGGGCGTGCCTACGGTAACTCGCAGCGCTTGGCCAAGGCCGGGATAGCCGCGTGCATCACGGACCAGCAACCGGGTGTCCCGCGCGAGCCGCAAAGCGGCTGCGGCGTCATCGAATTGGGTCAGGATGAAATTCGCATCGCTCGGCCAAACGCGCACTACCCGGGAGAGCTCGGGGAGGGCGCACAAGAGCCGTGCGCGCTCGCTACGGATGAGCTCGATGTTGGTTCGGCACCGCGCCAGTGTTGCAGGTTCGAGTTGTCGCAGGACTGCTTCCAGAGTCAATTGTGTAATGGCGTAGGGTGGAATCACCTTACGCAGTAGTGCGACCACTTCAGGGTCGGCGATGAGGGTTCCGCACCGCGCACCCGCCAGGCCGTGAGCCTTGGAAAGCGTGCGCAGGATGGCGAGGTGCGGCAGTCGCGGCAGATAACGTGCCAAGCTCTGCGCGCCGGAAAATTCCAGATAGGCCTCGTCCACCACGACCATGGCCCGGCCGGCCAGTTTGCCTGCGATCCGTAGCAGGGCCTCTTCATCGAGCAGGTTGCCGGTCGGGTTGTTGGGCGAGCACAGAAACACCAACTTGACGTTCGACGTGCATCGGCCGAGCAGGGCGTCTTCATCCACTGCGAAGCTGCCATCCGCACGCAACGGAACGGTAATCACGTCAGCACCTTGAATGCGGGCGCTGACGGCATACATCCCGAAGGTGGGAGGGCACACTACAATGGCATCGCGCCCCGCACGACAAAACGCTCGTGTCAGGAGGTCGATCGCCTCATCACTTCCCCTTCCGACGAGCACGCATTCCGGTGCGACGCCGTAGAGTGCGGCGAGTCCCTCGACTAGCGCGTGCGGCTGGGGTTCGGGATAGCGGTTCAGTCCCGCGCCAGTGTCGTCCCCATCGGGGCGCCAGGGCAGCTCATTGGCGTGCAGACGCTCCAATGAGGGTTCCCAGGACGCGTGCTCGTAAGCTTTGAGCGCGACAATATCAGGCCGAGCCAGCTCGCTTACCCAGCTCATGTGCGAGCCCCGGACGTGCTCGCTGTGCTCGTGCGAGGGGCGCCAGCAGCTGTCGTCGCGGCGCCAGCGGTCGCGATGTTAGCGTTTGCGTCGGCCTCCAGTACTGCGAGACGGCGCGTCACGGCATTGGCATGCGCGTCCAATCCCTCCAGCTCGGCGAGGGTAACCGCTGTGGGCCCAAGTGCCCGCAAGCCCTCAGGCGAGAGCTCCTGCACGGTAACACCTTTGACAAAATCCAACACCGACAGGCCGCTATAGGCGCGCGCATAGCCGTATGTGGGGAGCACGTGATTGGTTCCGGAGCAGTAGTCGCCCATGGGCTCTGGCGACCACGCGCCCAGAAAGATCGAGCCTGCATTGTGAATCTTTGGCAGCCAGTTGCGCGGCTCGTGGACTTCGAGAATGAGGTGCTCTGCGGCGTACTCGTTCGCCACCTCAATCGCCGTGTTGAGATCCGGCACGACAATGCATCGGCTCGATGCGAGCGACTTCTCCAGGATTGAGCGTCGCGACAACCCGTTCACTTGGGTCCGAACGGCGGCGACGGTGTTTTCCGCCAGCTTGCGGCTCGGTGTGACGAGTATCGCTTGCGCTTGGCCATCGTGCTCTGCCTGCGCAAGCAGGTCTGCGGCGACGAAATCGGCTCTGGCCGTGTCATCGGCTACCACGAGGACCTCTGAGGGACCGGCCGGCATGTCGCAGGCCGCGCCGCCCGGGTCGTTGGATACCAATTGTTTCGCTGCGGTAACCCACGCGTTACCCGGTCCAAAAATCTTGTCGACTTTCGGGACGCTGTCGGTGCCGTAGGCGAGGGCGGCGATCGCTTGCGCACCGCCAACCTTGAAGACCGTGTCGATACCACACAGCTCGGCCGCAACCAACACAGCGGCGTTTGCACGCCCTTCGCGGTTCGGAGGAGTGCAGAGCACCCTGCGCGGGCAGCCGGCGATGCGCGCCGGCACGGCCAACATCACTACAGCGGACGGCAATGGAGCGGAACCGGCCGGCACATACAATCCAACCGCCTGAATCGCGCGGACGATCCGCTCACAACGAACCCCGGGCATGGTGTCCATGGCGAGGGGCTTCGGCAATTGTGCATCGTGGAAGCGGCTGACGTTATCGATTGCTCGCTCGAGCGCCGCGATCTGTTCGGCAGTGAGCGCGCGGCGCGCTGCAGTGAACTCCTCGCGCGGAACTGCCAACGCTTCGAGCTTCACGCCATCGAACCGCTCGGTATAGGCGCGTAATGCTTGGTCGCCTTGTTGGCGGACCGCATTGATGACTTGCAATGCAACAGCGGCGATATCAGCGCGCGACTCGATCGATGGGCGCGCCAGTGCCGCGCGCCGCTCGGACGCTGCGAGCTTGCTCCAATCCAGAATACGCATCAGGCTAACATCTTCTCGACGGGCAGCACGAGCAGGGCGCTCGCGCCGGCCTTTTTCAGACTCTCGAGCGTCTCCCAGAACACGTTCTCGCGGCAGACGGCGTGGATCGCAACCCGGTCCGGGAAGCCCTCGAGCGGAATGATGGTCGGGGACTCGCTGCCCGGCAGGAGCTGGCGGATCTGCGCTAGCGCGGCGCGAGGTGCGTGCAGCATGATGTACTTGCTTTCGCGCACGCTTTGCACCCCTTCGATTCGCATCAGCAGCCGCTCCACCCATTCGTCTTTTTGGGGCGGCAGCTCGAGCGGCGTGCGAATCAACACCGCATGGCTCTCGAGCACCGTTTCCACCTCGCGCAGGTGGTTTGCCTGCAAGGTGGAGCCGGTGGAGACCAAGTCGCAAATGAAGTCGGCCCGGCCGAGCCGCGGGGCGATCTCGACAGCTCCAGACAACGTAACGATCTCTGCTGTTACGTCGCGCTCGCGCAAATAGCGTTCGAGCAGGAAAGGGTAGGTGGTGGCAATGCGTTTGCCGCGTAGCGAGCTCGGTCCTTCGAACGATGCTCCGTCCGGCACCGCCAGGGAGAGCCGGCAGCGTCCGAAGTCGAGTGTTCGTATCTGCTGGAAGCGCGCGCAATGGCCCCGCGAGGCGAGCTCGAGCCGGCTTTCCTCCAGCACGTTGAGACCTACGAGGCCAAGATCGCAAACGTCTTCCTGCACCAGATCGGGAATGTCATCGTCGCGGACGAACAGCACATCCAGCGGCATGTTCTCGCCGAATCCCATCAGCTGATCTTTACCGCGCGAGAGCTTCAGCCCGCAGCGTGACAGCAGATCGAGCGACGGATCGGTGAGTCGTCCGGACTTTTGCACGGCCAACTTCAGGCGCATCTCATCCATTACGGGACACCTCCGCGCGTTTTCCTGCCGGATCGCGCTTTGCTTCCTCAACTCTCTGGGTCGCGACTTGGTAGCCGCCGTTGCCACTGCCTAGAAAGCGCGCAACTCTGCCGATCGTCGTGACACTCACCCCGGTGAGGCGGTGGATCTCCCGATAAGGAAGACCGCGTTTCAGGTGATCCACGACAGCCCAGCGATCCGCCATGGCTTGCAGCTCGGCGGGCGTGCACAGGTCGCGGAAGAACGCCCGGACCTCGTCCGGTGTTTGTAGGGCGGCAACCGCCATGCACAGGTTACGTTCCGCGAGCGCCTCCTGGCGCGGGCTCAAGATACGATGAGCTTTCATATTGTCTCAGTGTAATAGCGCGTTAGTACATTAGCATGCTTGAGGACTGACCGCCAGCCGGCGCGGCCCGCCGGGGCGAAGGGCGGAAACGTCGAGGGGCGCCCAGTCGGGGTGCGCCGCGAACCCGTAGAGGGGGAGACATAATTCCGTCGGACGAGGCCCCACGGTATGGCCGGCGTCGAGCTCCCGACAGGGCTTGTCGCGTGCGTAGATAAGGGGGAAGGGACGGCCACCCCGGGCTTAGCTCACGTCCGGCTCTTTGTGAATCGCTTCGCGACTCTCCCAGAGCGGGGGCTCCACGCCCTTGACGTGTTGCACCGACGCACCATAAGATTCGCGCACTCATCGAGACCGGCTGAGGGATAGGCCCTTAGACGCCGGGGCAACCGCCAGACTTAACCAATCTGGAAAGGTGCCAACTCCTGCTGTTTCGACGGTGTAGCGCGAGCTGCAACGGCGGAACGTACAGATGAGCGGTCTGCGTAGCCTCAGCCCTGGCGGTCCCGCCGGCGAGGATGGACGCAACAACCTACCCAAAATGGGGTGGGCGCTCTGCAGCAGGACGGTGACAACCGTGCCAGGAGTTTGCGGAGCAGTCATGAACGCCTTAGTCGAAGCCGTCCCCGTTGCCCATCGAGCGCCAGTCGCGCCCGTCCCCGGGCCGGAAATGGTTGTGCGTGAAGGCATTCTGGACGTTCCGGGCGAGGTCTCGTTGTGCCACGGCGGCCGCTTGTCCGGCATCCACGTCGCCTGGCGCTTGGTCGGTCCCGCGAACGCACCGGTGGTGTGTGCCCTAGGCGGCATTTCCGCGAACCGCCGCGTCTTTGTGACGGAAGATCCGAAGCAGGGCTGGTGGTCCGAGGTCGTCGGTCCCGGGTGCGCGCTGGATGCCAATCGCTTCCGCGTTCTGAGTTTCGACTACCTCGGTGGCAGTGCAGAAACCACGGGTCCGGCATCAGCGGCTGCCGCGAGCGCGCCGCGCGCCGGCACCGGTGCCGTGCCGGGGTCGTGTACCGACGAGGCAACTCAGGTCGCCTCGCCAACTCACACGCCATTCCCCAACATTTCCACCTACGACCAAGCCGAGTTGCTGGTCCGCCTCCTCAACAACCTGGGCCTGAAATCGCTGCGCGCCATCGTCGGCGGCTCTTATGGAGGCATGGTCGCCCTGGCCTTCGGCGAGCGTTATCCGGAGCGTGTTAGCCAACTTGTCGTGATCGGCGCCGCCGACCGCACGCATCCCATGGCGACCGCCTGGCGCAGCGTACAACGCCGGATCCTGCGCTTCGCTGTTGATTGCGGCCGTCCCAAAGAAGGCTTGCAGCTCGCGCGAGCGCTAGCCATGTCGACCTATCGCAGCTCCGAGGAGTTCGAGGCGCGCTTCGACGGCGCCCCCGTGCGTGAGGGCGAGCGCTTCTCATTCCCCGTCGAGCGGTACTTGTTTGCACGCGGCAGCGATTTTGCCGCGGCGTACAATCCCCAGGCCATCCTGTGCTTGTCCGAATCGATCGACCTGCACAATGTCGATGCCACCCGCATCTTCGTACCCACCACCATTGTCGCGATCCGCGAGGACCAACTGGTCCCACTGTCGGATCTGCGCGGTCTGGCGGCACGCTTGGCCGCCGCGAAGCTGCACGAAGTCTCATCCATTTACGGCCATGACGCCTTTTTGAAGGAGTCGGATCAATTGCGCGGAATATTCACTGCGGCGCTGGGAGGTGCTGCATGACGAAGAAGATCAAACCGGCGCGCCCGCGCCAGATCACGCAGGCGGTGCGAGCGGGCTTGGAGTGTGACGATGCGACCGGATGCGTCGTACCTCCCATTCATCTGACCTCGACCTTCGCCTTCCGCGGTTTCGGCCAGAAGCGTGAGTACGACTACACACGCTCGGGGAATCCGACTCGCGACCTGCTGGGCGCGGCAATCGCGGAGCTCGAGCTTGGTGTGGGCGCGGTGGTCACAGCCACCGGCATGGCGGCGATCACGCTGTGCGGCTATCTCATCCCCGCCAAGGGACGGATCGTCGCACCCCACGACTGTTACGGTGGAACCTATCGCCTGTTCAACGCCTGGCACCAGCGTGGCGAGCGCGAAGTGGAGTTCGTCAACTTTGGCGATGAAGCTGCCGTACGCGCCGCATTGTCGAAGCCGACCGCGTTGCTCTGGATCGAAACTCCGAGCAACCCTCTGCTACGCATCACCGATATCGAGGCGTTTGCTGAGTTGGGGAAGGCGAGTGGTGCGCTGATCGTTGTCGACAACACGTTCCTGTCGCCCGCGTGGCAACAGCCGCTGACCCTTGGTGCCGACTTGGTCGTGCATTCCACGACGAAGTACCTCAACGGCCATAGCGATGTCGTCGGAGGAGCTGTGGTTGCCAAGGACACCAAGCTGCAAGAGCAGCTCGTGTGGTGGGCGAACTGCCTCGGCATTACTGGCGCCCCGTTTGACAGCTACCTGACACTGCGCGGCCTGCGCACCCTACACGCTCGCCTCGAGCACCACGGCCGCAACGCGCTCGAGCTGGCGCAGTGGTTGAACGAGCAGCCCGGCATCCGCAAGGTGTACTACCCCGGCCTGCCCAGCCATCCCGGCTATGAGATCGCTTGCCGCCAGCAAACCGGCTTCGGCGCGATCGTCAGTGTCGAGCTCGAAGGCGGGCATGACGCGGTTCGCGAGTTCGTAGCCGGCCTGGAGTACTTCTCACTCGCCGAGTCGCTCGGTGGCGTTGAAAGCCTGGTCGCCCATCCGGCCACCATGACCCACGCCGCAATGGACCCGGCTGCGCGGCAGAAAGCCGGCCTCGTCGATGGCCTCATCCGCCTCTCAGTCGGTATCGAGGCACTCGAAGACCTCCGCTCCGACTTGGAAGCCGCCCTCGAGCGCGCCGCTGCCGCCGTCGAGGTGCCCGCGCGGCGCGTTGGAACGACAGGCTAGTTGTTCGCCAATCGCATCGTGAACGCCGCGCTTACCGGGTGCGTTCACGGCGCGAACCGCGGGATCGTCTTAGTCAGGTGGGTTTGGCGGAAGACTTGAGGACGTGCGGAATGAAGTCTGCGAAGTAGATTGCGATATTGTCCTCGGAGCCGTTCATGATGCGCTTCGCGACCTTTCCGAAGGGGTCGAGGATATGGACCGTGCCAGCATGCTGCAATGTCAGGCGCGGCTTGCCGCCTTCCGCAATGCTCCATTCCGCACCGTACTTCGCAACGATGCATTCACCGAGAAATGAACCGATCAGGTTCATGAGATTCTCCTTGGTGGCATCCGTCGTCGAAGAGTTCACAGTACGCTCGAGGTACTGATCGAGCGCTGCAACCGAGTGCGCTGTCAGCCCGAATGTCGCTCCCTGGCCAGGAGCCGAAAAAGTCTTCACGACCTGAGCGGCGTTGTTCTTGATCCGGTTGCGTATTGCCTGTTCGTCGAAAGGGCGGGGAGCTGCAGCCGCGAATCCGAGTGTTGCCGGTACCTCGACCAAAAAGTAGCGTTGGATCGACGCCGCGGTATTGCCCTTCAGCCGAGCATTGACTGGCGTAAACGGAAACAGATAGGCAATGGCTCCAGCTGCGTTGCGGGTCTCAATCGAGTATGTTTTATCGATCACCCACTTGCCGCCGTACTTCTTCAGCAGCAGGTCGCCCAGCAGCGTGCCCAGCCCGACGGTGTAGCCCCATGTATTGTGGTCGTTGACGACCCCTTGGGTCCGATACCCGTCAGCAAATAGGTCGAGAGCCCGCAGCGATGGCTCGTTTTCACCAAAACTTGCCAGCTTCGAAACAGATAGCAACTGGCCGAGCGTGTCCCGCGCCGTCTGACGCATGCTGACAACGAGTTCCTCCTGTTGCGCTGGAGTGTAGAGTCCCATCACACGCCCCACTGAATTTTGGTGAGGATACTATGCAGCGCTAACCTAACCTGTCTAGTGCGTCACGATCCCACCGCCAACAGGTGGTGGTGGGAGCCGGCGCCGCCCCAAGCGCCTCGTCCGATCGACGGCGTTACCCGATTAACTTAGTCCCGCAGTTACCGCAAAACTTCCCGCCATGCGCCGGCTCGCCGCACTTCGGGCAGTTAGCCGGTGCCGCCTGCGCCACCGGCTTGCCGCACTCGGGACAAAACTTGGCCGACCCCACCTCGGCACCGCATTCCCCGCACAAATGCTTGGCCGCCTGCGTATTACTCGAAGCAGTGGATGCGGCGACCTGCGCGCCGGCCGACATGTCGACATCACCCACATAGTCGGTCGAACGCGCCTTCTCTTCCAACTGCACGCGGGTCGCAAACGCTTTCGCCTGGGCCTGATTAGCGGCGAGCTCGTCGTGGAAGTTCGGCGCACACCCCTCACACAGGTTCGCTTGGCTATTCCAACAAACCTGATGACAAACCCAATGCCCACAACGCGTGCATTGCTGAAAGTTAGGACGAACCTCCTCGACCGCACGGGCGAGCGCGGCATCATGCAAGCGCCCCCCCACCATCCGCTCAATCTCATGCGCCGCCGACCCAGCCCGATTCCAACTCCCAAACAGATTGCTGGCCGCGTTCAACAGCGACTCAGCCACTCCGAAAGTGGACGTCTGAAACTGAGTCATATACCCGTTGCCGCACTTGTCGCAGTTAAATTTGAACTGAAACCCGTGCTCGTTCGAAAGATCGGTGTAATTGCGGACAAATTGAATGAGTGCCATAGCCTTCCAGCTCTCCTGCGACAACGACACGCGACGCCACGGTCACGTCACAGAGATTATGGCTTACGGAATAGCCCGCGAGGAATCATCACCGGGAGAAATGTACCGGAGGGAACACCCACGAGTAGGTGCGCAGTCGCGAGCGAAAAAGGGTCTTTCCGGGGGCTTGCGCTGTAGGGAACAGCGCCAGAGCCTATAGGGACGTACTTGCGGCGTCCCCCGGAAAGACCCTTTTTCGCTCGTGACTGCGCGTACGGTGCACAGGCATCAAGGGGGACAACGCGAGCTACCACCCCGCCTTTGTCAACGCGCCAGAACCGTGTGCAGGCCTCACAGCCTGATGCGAGTTAGCGCCCCGCCTTCGCCAATCGCTCCAGAACCGCGTCACCGACCTCCTGGGTCGACAACGCCTTAGAACCGACCGCCACGATATCCGGCGTCCGAGCCCCATCCGCAATCGCCCCTGTCACCGCCGTCTCAATGGCCTGCGCCTCCGCACCCAACCCCAGCGAATGCCTCAACAACATAGCCACACTCAAAATCGTCCCCACCGGATTGGCAATCCCCTTACCCGCAATATCCGGCGCCGACCCATGAATCGGCTCATACAACCCCCGCCTCCCATCCCCCAACGAAGCGGAAGGCAACAACCCCAGCGACCCCGACAACATCGACGCCTCATCCGTCAGGATATCGCCGAACATATTCTCGGTAACACACACATCGAAATCGCGCGGCCGCCGAATGAGATGCATCGCCGCCGAATCAACCAGCATATGCTCCAGCGTCACATCCGGAAATTCCGCCTTCACCACGCGCTCACACACTTCACGCCACAGACGAGAAGTCTCAAGCACGTTCGCCTTATCGATGGACGTCAGCTTGCGCCGCCGCTGCTGCGCCAACCGACCCGCCACGCGCGTGATGCGCTCGATCTCCGCAACCGTGTAGGTGCAAAGGTCGCTGGCACTTAGGGCATCGCGCTTCTTTTCACCAAAGTAGATACCACCAGTCAGCTCCCGCACGAACACGAGATCGACACCTTCGAGAACTTCCGGCTTCAGCGTCGATGAATTCACCAACGAAGGCTGCAATTTCACCGGCCGCAGGTTGGCATAGACGCCGAGCTCCTTGCGCAGCCTCAACAAACCCTGCTCGGGACGTACCTTAGCGCTCGGCGAAGACCACTTCGGGCCGCCGATGGCACCCAACAGGATGGCATCCGCCTGCAAGCACCCCTGCAGCGTTGCAGAGGGCAGGGGATCCTCGTGAGAGTCGATCGCAGCCCCACCGAAGGGCAGCTCGCTCAGACTGAATTCGTGCCCGTGCGCCTGCGCGACGAACTGCAGCACCCGCAACCCTTGCGCGACAACTTCGGGTCCGATGCCATCCCCGCCCAATACCGCGATGTGCGCCTTCATGCCTGCACTCGCTGCTCGTAGGCTTTGATCTGATCCATGCGCTCGAGCAGAAAGCCGAGCTCATCGATCCCGTTCAACAGGCAGTAGCGCGCGAACGCCTCGATCGGAAACTTGATGCTCTCACCCGTGGGCAAGGTGAGCGTGGTCGACTCCAGGTCGATGCTCACTTCGGCGCCCGGATGTTCGATGAGCCACTTGCCGGTGCTCTCGATCGACCACCACCGGCAACAGGCCGTTCTTCAGCGAGTTGCTGCGGAAGATGTCCGCGATCTCCGTGCTGATGACCGCGCGGAACCCGTAGTCCAACAGCGCCCACGGCGCATGCTCGCGTGAGGAGCCGCAACCGAAATTACGTCCGGCGACCAGAATCTGGCACCCCTGTGCCTCGGGGTGATTCAGGGCGAACTCAGGACGCGGTTTGCCTTGCGCGTCGTAACGCCAGTCGGCGAACAGACTCTGGCCCAGCCCCTCGCGGGTCGTGGTGGTGAGAAACCGCGCCGGAATAATCTGGTCGGTATCGATGTTCGTGGTCGGCAGAACGGCCGTGCGCGAGCGCAATGTTTTAATCGGTTCCATGCGGGAGTTCTAAACCTCAACCGTTCATCAATTCGCGCGGATCGGTCACCCGGCCGCGCACTGCGCTTGCCGCGGCGGTCAGCGGGCTCGCCAACAATGTGCGCGCGCCCACGCCCTGACGGCCCTCGAAGTTACGGTTGCTGGTGCTGACCGAGTACTGCCCCTTGCCAACCAGATCCCCGTTCATGCCCAGACACATGGAGCATCCCGACTCGCGCCACTCGGCGCCGGCTTCGATGAAAATCCGGTCGAGTCCTTCCTCTTCGGCCTGCTGCTTGACGTGCTGAGATCCAGGCACCACCAGCATCTGCACGCCCTTGGCAACCTTGTGTCCGCGTAGGAGGTTGGCGGCGCTGCGCAGGTCCGACAGGCGTCCGTTGGTGCAGCTCCCCACGAAGACCACATTCACGAGCTGGTCCTTGATGGGTGCGCCGGCTTCGAATCCCATGTAGGCGAGCGACTTGTCGAACGCCGGATCGCCTTGCTTCACGGGAATCGCCCCGGAAATCGGTACGACCATGCCGGGATGGGTGCCGTAGGTGATCATGGGCTCCAGAGCTGCGCCATCGATCTCAACTTCCTTGTCGAAGCGGGCGCCGGCATCGGTGGGCAGTTGTTGCCAACGCTGCAGCGCTCGCTCCCAATCCGCACCCTGCGGCGCGCGTGGCCGCCCCTTGAGATACGCGTACGTGGTCTCATCAGGCGCGATCATTCCCGCGCGCGCGCCGGCCTCGATCGACATATTGCACACGGTGAGGCGCCCATCCATGTCGAGGGCGCGAATCGTCTCACCCCGGTACTCGATCACATGCCCCGTGCCACCGGACACACCGATCTTGCCGATGATGGCGAGGATCAGATCCTTAGCGGTCACCCCAGGGCGCAGCTTGCCGCTGACGTTGATCGAGAATGTGCGCGGCTTACGCTGCAACAGGCACTGCGTGGCGAGCACGTGGCCAACCTCTGTGGTGCCGATCCCGAACGCCAGAGCGCCGACGGCGCCGTGAGTGCTGGTATGGCTGTCGCCGCACACGACGGTTTTACCGGGCTGGGTGATTCCCAGATCCGGTCCGATGATGTGCACGATGCCGCGTTGCGCGCTGCGCAACCCGAAGAGCTCGACGCCGAAGGCGGCGCAGTTAGTCTCCAGCTGGCGCACCTGCTTCGCCGCCGAGTCGATGGTGATCGGCGCACCGCCGAACACCTGCTCGGTGCGAGTCGGAGTCGAGTGATCCATGGTCGCAAGCGTAAGGTCGGTGCGGCGCACCGGCAGGCCGCGCTCGCGAAGCACGGAGAAGGCCTGTGGGGAGGTGACCTCGTGGATCAGGTGCAGGTCGATGTAGAGGACCGCGGGAGTGTCGGCCGTCTCGGGGGTGACTTGGTGTTGGTTCCAGACTTTTTCGAACAGGGTTTGCGGTGCGGGTGACATGGGTTAGGTTAGTCTACTCGAGGTAGCGCAGCCACGATCGAGAAAGGCCCTTTCCGGGGCGCGCCGCATGCGGCGCGCGCCCGCCATGGATGGCGGGCCGGGTGTCGGCTCCAGGGACGGCTCAATGAGCAGGCCGAGCGGAAATGTTCGCTCTGGCCCTGTTCCCTACAGGGCAAGCCCCCGGAAAGGGCCTTTCTTGATCGCGGCTGCGCGCCTACTCGCATTTTCGTGAAGATTGAAGAGGCTAAGAGGTTATACGGTTGTCTGAGCGCTGCGGGCGGCACCTTTGCGCTCTTCGCGCGAGCGGCTACCGGCTTGGGACAGCTCGATGCGATTGATCACTTCCAGGAAGGCTTTGGTGCTGGACTCGACGATGTTCGTGCTCACGCTGGAGCCGCGATAGGTGCGCTGATTGTACTCGACGTAGACCACGGCCTCGCCTTGGGCGTCCTCACCTTCGGTGACGGCGTGAACCTCGAATTTGCGCAACATGACGCTGACACCCGTCGCCGACTCGATTGCCTTGAAGGCCGCATCGACCGGTCCGTCGCCCGTCGTCGTGCATTCGGCCGTACGGCCATCCGCGTGCCGCAGGCGGACGACGGCTTCGGCAGGGACATTCATGTGCGCTACCGTTTGCAGATCGACCAGGCTCCACGGGCCGCTGGCCGAGCCTTCGGCGCGTAGCACCAGAGCCTCGATGTCGCCGTCGAAGAGTTCCTTCTTCTTGTCGGCGAGGGCCTTGAATTCCTCGAATACGCGGTTGAGCTCCGCCTCGTCGAGCTCGAAGCCGAGCGCTTTCACACGGTCACGGAAGGCGTGCCGGCCGCTGTGTTTGCCGAGCACCAGGTGGCTGCGCGACAGGCCAACATCCTCCGGACGCAGGATCTCGTAGGTCGAATGGTGCTTGAGCATGCCGTGCTGGTGGATGCCGGCTTCGTGCGCGAAGGCATTCTCGCCAACGACGGCTTTATTGCGCGGAATCGGCATGCCGGTGATGTTGGAGATCAGTCGTGAGGTCGGGTAGAGGCGGTTGGTTTGAATTCCAGTGGTGACGTTGAAGAACGCCGCGCGCGTCTTCAGTGCCATGACCACTTCCTCGAGCGAGCAGTTACCGGCGCGCTCGCCGATTCCGTTGATGGTGCACTCCACCTGCCGCGCGCCGGCGACGACGGCGGTGAGGCTGTTCGCTACCGCCATACCCAGATCGTCGTGGCAGTGCACTGAGAGGCGAATCCGCTCGATGCCCCGGACATTTTTGCGCAGATAGCGGAAAAGCTCGGCGAACTCATCCGGCACCGTGTAACCGACGGTGTCCGGAATGTTCACCGTGCTCGCGCCGGCCTCGATGGCCGCCTCGACGACCTGCGCGAGGAATTCAAGCTCGGTGCGTGAGGCGTCTTCCGGCGAGAACTCGACGTCCTCGCACAGGTCGCGGGCGATCTTCACGCCCTCGACGGCCGTGCGCAGGATCTCCTCCTGCGCCATGTTGAGTTTGTATTGCCGATGGATCGCGCTGGTGGCGAGAAAGACATGGATGCGATGCTGGGGCGCGTCCTTCAGGGCGCGCGCGGCGAGCTCGATGTCCTCACGGTTGCAGCGGGCGAGGCCCGCAGATCGTCGCGCCTTGGACCTCGCGCGCCACGGCATTCACGCTCTCCCAATCCCCACGCGAGGCGGCCGGAAATCCCGCCTCGATCACATCGACACCGAGCTCGGTCAGTGCGCGTGCTACACGCAGCTTCTCCGGCTGGGTCATGCTGCATCCGGGCGATTGCTCGCCGTCGCGCAGCGTGGTGTCGAAGATCAGCACTCGGTCGGGATTGGGAGACATGATGGTGTTTCCTTACGTTACGTTCGTTTCTCGTTCAGCCATGGCATGCGCGCGCGCAGCTCGCTGCCGACTTTCTCGATCTGGCGGGCTTTATCTTCCTTGAGCAGCTTCTGATAGGTCTTGCCACCGGCGGCGTTCTCATCGATCCACTGTTTGGCGAACTTGCCGGTCTGCACTTCCTTCAGCACCTTGCGCATGACGTTCTTGACCCGGTCGTCCACGATGCGCGGTCCGCGAGTGAGGTCGCCATACTTGGCGGTGTCGCTGATGAACTGATGCATCTTGGTGAGGCCGCCTTCGTGCAGCAGGTCGACAATGAGCTTCAGCTCATGCAGACACTCGTAATAGGCGACTTCCGGCTGATAACCCGCTTCCACGAGCGTCTCGAAGCCCTTCACCACCAGCTCGGTGGCGCCACCGCACAGCACCGCCTGCTCGCCGAACAGATCCGTCTCGGTCTCTTCGGCGAAGGTCGTCTCCAGAACACCGCCGCGAGTGCCGCCAATGCCATGCGAGTAGGCGAGGGCTTTCGCGTGCGCCTTGCCGGTTGAGTCTTGTGCCACCGCAATCAGGCACGGGACGCCGCGGCCTTCCTGGTACTGCCGCCGCACCAGCCCACCCGGACCCTTAGGGGCGATCAGCACCACATCCAGATCCTTGCGCGGCTTGATCTGTTTGTAGTGAATGTTGAAACCGTGCGCGAACAACAAAGCCGTGCCCTTCTTCAGGTGCTTCTCGACTTCCGCGTACAGCGCTTGCTGCGCCAGGTCCGGGACGAGCATCGCCACCAGATCGGCGTCCGCTACGGCATCGGCGGCTTGCGCAACTTCGAGGCCATCCTTCTTCGCCTTCTTCCAGCTCTCTCCCTTCTTACGCACACCCACCACGACGTCGAAGCCGCTGTCCTTCAGGTTCAGCGCGTGAGCACGGCCCTGGCTGCCGTAGCCCAGTACCGCGATCCGCGCGCCCTTGAGCGCTTTCTTGTCGACATCTTTCTGCGAATACAGCCTCATTTACGCAAACTCCCAGCGGATAAAAAAAGCAACCCCGCAGCGGCGATATGCCGGTGCGGGGTTTTTGGTGTCTGTCTCGTTTCTGCCTTCGTGTTCTAGGCGTTGGCGAGTGCCCCGCACCGGCTGCTCCCAAGAAGGAGCAGGAGTCCTACAGGAAGCGCCAGCAGAATGGACAACGCAAGCGGCGCGCTCGGGGCGTTCGGGCTGACGTCGATTCGGGTGGGCGGTGCCATAGGCGCCACGGATAAGCTGAGGGCAAACAAAATGATAGCTGGATGTGACCATAGTCGCCGCGAGTTTGTCAACGAAGTAGACCCCTGGGCGGAGGAAGCGCGGCTAAACGTACCGCATCGGGATTGCACATCGAGGACAAGTCCTTGGCTGATTCGCAAACCGCTAGCTGGCTGCACCGGAATGAGTCATGCCGGACCGGAGCGTCCGCCATCGCATCCATAGCGGTCGCAGACAGGAATGGGCGAGTTCGTTAAGCTTTCGCCTCGTGAGCACAACCGACTTGTTGTTGACATCCGACCCCGGCGACAGCCGGCCCTTGTGGCTGGTCAGCGAAGGCGAGCTGCCGCAGTGGCTGAACGAACAATCCGCCGAAGTTGCCGCTTGGGTGCGCGCGAACGGCTTTCAGGCCGAGCGCCATCGTGTCCTGACACTTCCGGCGGCCGATGGACGCATCGCGGGCGCGGTGCTGGGCCTCGGACCGTTGCGCGCCGCGGCGGATCTGAAGCTGTGGCATGCAGCCGGACTGCCCGACCGCCTGCCATCCCTGCCGTATCGTGTTGCGACAGCATTGCCCGCGGCAGCTGCGACGCACTTCGTGCTCGGTTGGTTGACCGGCTCTTACCGTATGAGCCGGTATCGCGCCCCACAAAACACAACCTCTCGGCCGGCGTTGGTCCCACCACAAGAGGCTGATCTCCTCTACGCACAGAGTGCGGCTGCCGCGACAGCGTTTGCCCGTGACCTGATCAACACACCCGCAAACGATCTCGGACCCGGTGAGCTTGCCGCCGCCGCCGCCGACATGGCAGCACGCTATGGCGCACGATGTGAGGTCGTGGTGGGGGAGGAGCTGAATCGACGCAATTTCCCACTGATCTACGCCGTGGGGGCGGCGAGTCCGCGCGAGCCGCGGCTTATCGACCTGCGCTGGGGCAATCGCCAGGGACCCAAGGTTACCCTCGTCGGCAAAGGCGTCTGCTTCGACACCGGGGGCCTCGATCTGAAGCCTTCCGCCGGGATGCTCATGATGAAGAAGGACATGGGCGGCGCGGCATGCGTTTTGGCTCTGGCCGAGATGCTGATGCGTCTGGATGCCCCAGTGCAACTGCGCGTCCTGATCCCCGCGGTCGAGAACAGTATCGGGGGCCGCGCGTATCGGCCGGGCGATGTGCTTCGTTCCCGCAAAGGGCTGACGGTGGAGATCGGCAACACGGACGCCGAAGGCCGCCTGGTACTGGCGGACGCTCTTGTCGAGGCCGACCAGGAGCGTCCCGATCTGCTTATCGATCTGGCGACCCTCACGGGTGCCGCGCGTGTGGCACTGGGTCCGGAGCTTCCCGCCGCCTATTCAACCGACGAGACCCTGCTTACGCAGCTGCGGGCGGTGGGCGAGGAGGTGGCCGATCCCGTGTGGCCCATGCCGTTGTGGGCGGGCTACGACGATGAGCTGGCGAGCAAAATTGCCGACCTCGGAAATGTATCGGCCGCGCCTTTCGCAGGATCGATCATTGCCGCGCTGTTTTTGAAACGCTTCGTCGCTGCCACACCCAACTGGCTACACGTCGACCTGTACGCGTGGAACGCACGGGAGCGGCCCGGCCGGCCGGTCGGAGCCGAAGCGCAGTGTGTCCGCAGCCTGTACCGTCTGATCCGGTCGCACTGCGGATAGCGGCTTCCCCACACGGAGCATTGAGATTTCCCGACTGTGGAAATTTGGCGACGTGGCCAAGAATCAGGCCATCCGCACCTGACGAGCTCTCATCCCAAAAACCTCGCGCCCACCGCACTCGGTGATTGATAATCTCCGGCTTTCGTGATCGAAATTCCAAACGGTTGAGCGAGAGACTATTGTCAGATGACCAAGAAAAAGCATGACCCGCGCGAGTATTCGCGACTCGTTGTCGATGGGGCGAAGCAGGCAGCCTCGCGCGCTATGTTGCGCGCGGTGGGTTTCACGGATGCGGACTTTACGAAGCCGCAGATCGGTATCGCCTCCACCTGGGCGAACGTCACACCGTGCAACATGCACATCGGCGAGCTGGCGCGTGAGGCGGCGGCCGGGACAGATGCCGCCGGCGGCAAGAGTGTTTTGTTCAATACGATTACCGTTTCCGACGGCATTTCCATGGGCTCCCCGGGAATGCGTTATTCGCTGGTTTCGCGCGAGGTGATCGCCGACTCGATCGAGACAGTGGTCGGCGCTGAAGGCTTCGATGGTTTCGTGGCCATTGGCGGATGTGACAAGAACATGCCCGGTTGCGCCATGGCCATCGCGCGCCTCAACCGTCCGGCGGTGTTCGTGTATGGGGGAACAATCCGTCCGGGAGCGCAGCGGCGTGACATCGTCGCTGTATTCGAAGCAGTGGGCGCCAACGCCGCCGGCAAGATCTCGGCGGAGGAACTCAAGGAAGTCGAGCGTACCGCCATCCCCGGTCCGGGCAGTTGTGGCGGCATGTATACAGCCAACACCATGGCTTCGGCGATCGAGGCGCTCGGACTCTCGTTGCCGGGAAGCTCGGCGCAGGAAGCGGTTGGCGTGGAGAAACGCGCCGATAGCCGCCGCGCCGGCGAGGCTGTCATGAAGTTGGTGCGCGACGGTTTGCGTCCGCGCGACATCCTGACGCGCAAGGCTTTCGAAAACGCAATCACCGTCGTCATCGCTCTGGGCGGCTCGACCAACGCCGTGTTGCACCTGTTGGCCATTGCGCGGGACGCGCGCGTGAAACTTTCTTTAGACGACTTCACCCGCATCGGCAAACGCGTGCCGGTGCTGGCGGATCTGAAGCCGAGCGGCCGTTACATGATGTCGGAACTGGTGGCGATCGGCGGTATCCAGCCGCTGATGAAAATGTTGCTCGATGGCGGCCTGATGCACGGCGACTGCCTGACCGTTACCGGGCGGACGTTGGCGGAAAACCTCGCAAATACAGGTATGTATCTTGCTGGACAAGACATTGTGCGACCGCTGTCAGATCCGCTGAAGAAGGACAGCCACCTGGTCATCCTCTACGGGAATGTGGCTCCGGAGGGGGCGGTTGCGAAGATCACAGGCAAGGAAGGGTTGGCTTTCACGGGTCGAGCCCGCGTCTTCGAGGGCGAGGAACGCGCGACGCAAGCGATCCTCGATGGCACGGTTCGCGCCGGTGATGTAGTCGTCATCAGGAACGAGGGGCCAGTAGGCGGCCCCGGCATGCGCGAGATGTTGAGCCCGACAGCGGCAATCATGGGGCGCGGGCTCGGGGACAAGGTGGGATTCATCACCGACGGGCGTTTCTCCGGGGGCAGTCACGGGTTTGTCGTAGGACATATTTCGCCGGAAGCGGCGGTCGGTGGTCCTATCGGGTTGCTCCGTAACGGTGACAGAATCACTATTGATGCCGTGAAGAGGCAGATCAGCGTCGAGCTCTCCGCGGCGGAACTGCGGCGGCGGCGAGCGAGCTGGAAACCGCGCAAGCCGTATGCTGAGGTTGGCGCGCTTGCGAAGTACGCCAGCCTGGTTAGCAGCGCTTCTGCCGGTGCGGTGACCGTACCGGCACGGCGAGGTCTAGACTAAAAAATTCTTCAGCTTGAGCGGAGTTGTCAGTGCACGGGGCAGCGGTTAGAGTTAACGAAGCATCTATCAATGCGCGCTGCGTGCTCTTTGGGTATTGCCTTTCTGCACGTCGCGACACAACCAGTCAGGGGGATTTAAAACTCGCACGCATCCCAGACCAAGTGGTATGGGTCGTGCGTTTGTCAGTATCAAACGCTGCGGTGGCTGAGACAGCCGCAGCGTTCGGGTCCGGATCCGACACCTTGCGGGCAAAGAGAAAGACGGATACTTTGCACTGCTACCGTTTCGGTCCGGGATGTCCGGACATGTAACAACGACCATCAATCAACTCATGGCTGCATACGTACAAGATTCGAATTTTTTCACACGCAGAACCATAGTTCTGTTCGCGATCATCGGGCTGCACGTGTTCATCGTCTGGGCTTTCGCCACCGGTCTCGCTCACCGCGCGATCGAGCTGGTAGCCCCGCCGCTTCAGACCGAAGTGGTGGACGAGGTCCAGAAGAAGGACGAGCCACCGCCACCGCCACCGCCGCAGATGGAGCGGCCGCCGGTCGAGATTCCGCCCCCGGATGTCGCGATCGAGGTTCCGGTGGAGACCCAGTCCACTGCGATCCAGGACGTGACCGACAAGCCCGTGGCCAAGGCGCCGCCGCCACCGCCACCGCCGCCGAAACCGAAGAATATGGTCGCGGCCCGGCCCGGCAAAGGGTTCCCGACGGCGGAGGAATACTATCCGCCGGCGTCGAAGCGTTTAGGGGAAGAGGGTTCGGCAAACGTGCATGTGTGCGTAGGTCCGAACGGCAAGCTCACGGAGGATCCAACGCTTGCGCAAACGTCGGGCAGTTCCCGACTGGATGAAGGGGCGCTCAAGCTTGCGAAGGCAGCCTCGGGGCACTACCAGCCCGGCACGGAAGACGGTCAAGCGACCACGTCCTGCACTGTTTTCAAGATCAAGTTCGAGCTCCGTAACTAAATTCACTATAAACGCCGCCCTCGCATGGGCGGCTTTTTTTTGCGTTTCGAGGAAACTATGGAAAATCAAGCCGCAACCGCAACCGTCGAAAATCCTTACGGCCTGGGCGCCATGTGGGCTGGTGGTGATCTCGTCACCCGCGCCGTGCTCACCGTCCTGGTGATCATGTCCCTCTCGTCCTGGTACGTCATTCTCACCAAGCTGTGGGACCAGCGTAAGCTGAAACAGTCCGCGCGCGTCGTCGAGAAACAGTTCTGGAGCGCTCCCTCTTTGAAGGATGGCGTCGATCGGTTGAAGAAGGGCGACGACTTCCGGACCATCGCTGAGGACGGCCTCCGTGCGGCTTCGCACCACGACGGACGTCTCACAGACCGCATCGACCTCCACGAGTGGATCACCATGTCCCTGCAGCGCGCCGTTGACGGCGTGAACAGCAAGTTGCAGAGCGGCCTCGGACTGCTCGCCACCGTAGGCTCGGTTGCGCCGTTCGTCGGTCTGTTCGGCACGGTGTGGGGCATTCTGAACGCGCTGGTCAATATCGGTGTCGCTGGCCAGGCGAGCATCGACAAGGTGGCCGGCCCTGTCGGTGAGGCGCTGATCATGACCGCCATCGGTCTGTTCGTCGCGGTGCCCGCGGTGATGGGTTACAACTGGCTGCTGGGCCGCAACAAGATTCTCCAGGACGCCCTGCGGAACTTCGCGGCTGATCTGCATGCCTACCTTGTCAGTGGCGCCCGCGTTGGCGTTGCCGGGAACGAGATGGGCGGTGCCCGCCCGAGTGCAGCTCCCGCCGCCGCCATCCGCAAGTAATTCATTACGCGACTGTCCCGCGCTGCTTGGCTGGCGCGGGACGCTTTGAGGAGCCCCTAATATGGCGATGAGTGTCGGATCGGGATCCGGCGGTGAGCCGGAAGTGATGGCCATCATCAACACGACCCCGTTAGTGGACGTGATGTTGGTGCTGTTGATCATCTTCCTGATCACCATTCCGGTGATCAACAAGACGGTCAAGGTCGATTTGCCGAAGGCCGTGAACATCCCGACGCAGACGAAGCCGGAGAACATCACTGTCGCGGTCGATAAGAATGGCACCATCTTCTGGAATGACAAGAGCGTCTCGAACCGTGACGATCTGTTGGCCCACATGAAGGTGGCGGCGGTGCAGAAGCCGCAGCCGGAAGTGCACATCCGCGCTGACCGGGAAGCGCGCTATGAAGCCGTGGGACGTGTCCTGTATGCATTGCAGCGCGCAGGCATTGTGAAAGTGGGGTTCCTGACGGAGCCCGATCACGGCGTGCGCGGCACGCGCTAGCACGAGGAGAAACGAACTATGGCAATGGCAGTTGGTGCACCCACCGGCGCGGTGATGTGCGAGATGAACACGACGCCGCTGATCGACGTCATGTTGGTGTTGTTGGTTACCCTGATCGTGTCGCTGCCCATCATGACCCACGCGGTGAAGCTCGACATGCCGCAGTCGAACAACCCGCCGCCGCCGGATCAGCGTCCGGAGGTGATCGAGCTGGAGATCGACTTCGACGGCACGGTGGTGTGGAACGGCACGCAGGTGAGGCTCGATCAGTTGGAAGGCTACTTCCACACCGAGGCGGACAAGCCGACGCAGCCTGAGATTCACCTGCGCCCTGACCGGCGCGTGAAGTATGACGTCGTTGCGAAGGTGCTCGCCGCTGCGCAGCGCAATCGCATGAAGAAGATCGGTTTCGTCAACACCGCCGAGTTTAAAGACTAATCGTCAAGAGATGCGAAACAACACCACCATGAACGCGAACTCTCATTCTCCGGCTCGCCTGCTCGCGACGCTCGCGGCCGGGGTCGCCTTTGTCGGCGCGAACATCGTCTTATTGTCGGCCGTATTGCCGAGCACGCTCGCCGTGGCCGCCGACAAAAAGGAAGAGGGCAACAAGGTCAGCAAAGACCTCGCCAAGTCTTTGAAGGCCGCGCAGGATGCCCTGAATGCGAAGAAGTACCCGGATGCGATCGCGAAGTTGAAGGAAGCGGAGGGCAACGCCAAGAAGACACCGTACGATGAGCACGTCATCAACGAGCTCGCGGCGGTGGCCTATGCCCGCACCGGTGACTACACGAATGCAGGCAAGGCGTTCGAGGCGCAGGTCAATGACGGCTTCCTCGAGCAGTCGGAGATCCCGCAGCGCGTGAAGGCGGTAGCGCAGATCAACTACCAGCTGAAGAACTACGATAAAGCTATCGAGTACGGCCTGCGGGCAGTCAAAGGCGGCTATGCCGATGATGAGATGAACATCCTCATCGGACAGTCTTACTACCTCAAGGGCGACTGGAAGGGCACCCGCAAGTTCGAGGAAGGCTTGATCGACGCAGACCTCAAGGCCGGCCGTACCCCGAAGGAGCAGCCGCTGCAGTTGTACCTGAGCTCGTGCGTCAAGCTCGACGACAGCGATTGCACCACCAAGGGGCTCGAGCACATGGTGGCCTACTATCCGAAGCCGGATTACTGGAAGCAGCTGCTGTATACCCTGGCACAGAACAAGGCGGCCAACGCTTCCGACAAGACGACGCTGCAGCTCTATCGCCTGATGTCTGAGGTGGATGTCCTCAGCCGTCCGGAGGACTACACCGAGATGGCGCAGCTTGCCATCGAGCAGGGGTCCCCTGGCGAAGCACAGCACATTCTGGAGAAGGGCTTCCAGAAGGGCGTATTCCCTGACCAGCGCACCAAGGACAGGAACCAGCGATTGCTGGAGTCCGCCAAGAAGGCGGCGGTCGCGGACGAGGCTTCCTTGGGCAAGATGGAGAAGGATGCGGAGGCCGCGCCCACGGGTGACAAAGATGTCGGTGTGGGGTTTGCGTACTTGGGCTATCAGCAGTACGACAAGGCCAGCGACCTGTTGTCGAAGGGCCTGACCAAGGGCGGCGTGAAGAGCGAGCCCGAGGCACGGCTGCTGCTGGGCATCGCGCAGCTGAAGGGCGGCCACAAGGACGACGCTGTGAAGTCCTTCCACGCGGTGAAAGGGGACCCGACGCTGGAACGTCTCGCGAACCTCTGGAGCTTGCACGCCAAGCAGGCCTGAACGCTCAACGGTTCGGAAACGGTTCGTAAAACATAGGGCCCGGGAGATGTCATCTCCCGGGCCCTTCTTATTGGTACGATACGCCTCCCCAGTGAAGACGAATCCGGTTTAGGAGACCTATCCATGGCGATCAAGGCGGGCGACCGCATGCCCTCGGGCACACTCAAGACAATGACCAAAGACGGCCCGAAGGACATCAGCACGGATGAGCTGTTCAAGGGCAAGAAAGTCGTGCTGTTCTCGGTACCCGGCGCGTTCACGCCGACTTGCGATGCCAAGCACCTGCCGGGCTTCGTACAGCTCGCCGACCAGATCCTCGCGAAGGGCGTCGATAGCATCGCGTGCATCGCGGTGAACGATGTGTTCGTGATGAATGCGTGGGGAAAACACTCCGGTGTTGCTGACAAGATCCTGATGTTGGCCGACGGTAACGGCCACTACGCCAAAGCCCTTGGCCTCGAGCTCGATGCGAGCGGCTATGGGATGGGCACTCGCGGCCAGCGCTTTGCGGTCATCGTGAAGGACGGAGTCGCCGAGCACGTCAACATCGAGGCGCCGGGCCAGTTCAAGGTTTCCGCCGCCGAGCACGTTCTCGGGCAGCTGTAGACTATTGATTGGGGGCCCGCCGCCAGCGACGGCGGGCCACCGGTCTTAGCGACTCGCTACGAGCTTCTCCAGCTCGGGGACGATCTGGAATAGATCCCCCACCAGGCCATAATCGGCCACTTCGAATATCGGTGCCTCGCCGTCCTTGTTGATGGCAACGATGGTGCGTGCGTCCTTGATGCCGGTGAGATGTTGGATCGCGCCGGAGATCCCGATCGCCACATACAACTCCGGAGCGATGATCTTGCCCGTCTGTCCCACTTGCAGCTCGTTGGGCGCGTAGCCTGCATCGACGGCTGCACGGGAAGCTCCCACCGCGGCACCGAGTTTGTCCGCAAGCGAATACAGAATCTTGAACGCCTCGGCACTGCCGAGCGCGCGGCCGCCGGAGATGACACGAGCGGCGGTCTGCAGATCGGGACGGTCGCTCTTTGCCGCCGAGACGGATACGAAGCGCGTGTAGGAGGGCAGCTCGGCATTGACCGATGCTTTCTCGATCGGCGCCGCTGTCCCGGTTGCTGGGGTGGCCTCGAATGAGGCCGAGCGCACGGTACCTACGATCTTCGCGCCGGACTCGAATTCAACGGTCAGGATCGCGTTGCCGGCGTAGATAGGCCTGCGGAAGCGTGTCGGGCTGTCAACCGCCATGATGTCGCTCACTTGCGCTGTGTCCAACAGGGCAGCGATACGCGGCATCAAATCCTTGCCGAAGGTGGTGGAGGGGCCGAGCACGTGGGTGAACGGGCCCGCCAAGGCAACAATTTGCGGTGCCACTGTCGCGGACAGGAGGTGGGTATTCGCCGCATTTTCAACCGTGAGCACGCGGTTGACGCCTGTCAGTTGAGCCGCTTGCGCCGCCACTGCCGCGGCCTCAGCCGCGCAGACGACGACGGTGATTTCCGCGCCCGTGATGCCGCGAGCGCAGGTGACGCACTTGGCGGTGGCGGGATTCAGCTTGGCACCGTCGTGCTCGGCAACGATCAACACTTTGGTACTCATCAAACCAGCCCCTTCTTGCGCAGCGCCTCCACCAACTCGGCGGTGTCTCTGACCCGGATGCCTTTCTGGCGCTGCGGCGGCGGCTCGAACTTCACCAGCTTCAGGCGTTGCTTCTGCTCGACTCCCAAGGCGCCCAGGGTAAGCGTTTCAAGCGGTTTCTTCTTCGCCTTCATGATGTCAGGAAGCTTCACGTAGCGCGGCTCGTTGAGGCGTAAGTCGGTGGTGATCACCGCCGGCAGGTCGACCTCGAGTGTCTCCAGTCCGGCATCGACCTCACGCGTGACGCGGGCTTTGCCATCCGACAGCTCGACCTTCGAGGCGAACGTCGCCTGCGGGCGGTTCCAGAGGGCTGCCAGCATGGCGCCTGTCTGGCTGTTGTCGTCGTCGATGGCCTGCTTGCCCACGATGACCAACGAGGGCTGCTCCTTCTCTACGAGCTTCAGCAACGTTTTGGCGGCAACGAGCGGCTCAATGACACCGTCCGCCTGCACGTGCAGCGCCCGATCGGCGCCCATGGCAAGCGCGGTCCGTAGTTGCTGCTGGCAGTCAGCAGGTCCCACCGTCGCGACGACCACTTCCTCCGCACCGCCTTTTTCCTTGATGCGCAGTGCTTCTTCGAGCGCGATCTCGTCGAACGGATTGATGCTCATCTTCACGCCATCGGTGATGACGCCACTGCCGTCCGGCTTGACACGGATGCGCACGTTGTAGTCCACGACGCGCTTGATGCCGACGAGGATTCGTTTCATTTTCCCCTTAGCTCTTCTGGAGAGGCCCTGGTGGGCTGGAAGGGGAAGTATAGCGGGGGAGGCCCACCAATGTGGGCCCGGGGCTCCTGAGGACGGTGCCTGGACGGTCGGCGAACCCTCTACGGAGGGCTCAGCCGAGCTGAGCCTGCCGCGCCGGCTGCCGATATGGCGGGTTGCGCTGCTGCTCCGTGAACGTCTGGCGGATCTTCTGCGCTGTTTCGTGCAGCTTCGGCACGAACCGCTCCGCGGCGACCTTGATAGGGACAGCCTTCTCCGCGAACCGGATGGCGACCGCCCCGAGCACCGTCTCTTCCAATACCACCGGCACGGCCATGGTGACCTCGTCCGAGACCCGCCGGGGATGCACGGCGCTTGAATAACCGCGCGTACGCGTCTCCTCGAGAATCTTGTCCAGCTCGGGGCGATTGTGCGCGAGCTTGTCGGAGTCGCTGTTGGAGCGGCGTAGAATCTCGAGCAACGACTCCCGTTGCACCGCGGGGCAGAAGGCAAGGTGGGCCCTGCCTACAGCCGTCGACAGCAGTGGCAACCGCATGCCCGGCGATATGCGCTCGACTGCCAACGGGCTACGATGATCCGTGGTCTCGCGCACCAGCATCTGCGTGCCTGACAGCGACGCGATGGCTACGGGCCAGAGCACTTCGTTGCCGAGCTCGTCGATACACGGGCGCGCGATCTGTGTAACCCAGGCATCATCGTCGAAACCATCGGCGAGACGGTGGACCATGATAGTGAGCCGGTATCGATCATCCGCGGAATCGCGGTAGACGTAACCGGCATGGGTCAACGTCTCGAGAATGCGGTAAGTCGTCGTACGCGGCAACCGGATCTGTTGAGCAATCTCAGAGACCGTGGCGCCGTTGCGCATGTTCAACGTTGTGAGGGCGTCTAAGCCGCGCACCAAGGCGCGAATGGGGCGAGTCGATTCCATGGATCGTTTAACACTCATGTTATGAAATCGGACCAGGTGTACCAGTTTAGAAATTGTGATGGCCGCCGCGCAACGGTCAAATGGCATCTTTGGGCGGTATTCGCACACTTGCGTCGCGCCATCCGCTCACCGGGCCGCAAAGGCGCGCGACCGTGAAAAACCCGTTACTGCTGCGGTATGCAGTGCGTCGCCTGCTTGGAATGGTCCCTACGTTGTTTTGCATTGTGACCACGTCCTTCTTCATTGTCCGATTAGCGCCCGGCGGGCCCTTCGACCAGGAGCAGACCCTGCCACCCCAGATACGAGTCAATCTCAACAAGTTGTACGGGTTGGATCAGCCCCTGGTGACCCAGTACGTCCGCTACTTATGGAGACTGGTGCATGGCGACTTTGGCCCCTCGTTCAAGCTTCGGGATTTCAGTGTGGGCGAGCTCATCGCGCAGGGCCTGCCACTGAGCTTGACCCTGGGGTGCGCTGCAACAATGCTTGCCCTACTGGTAGGAGTTCCACTCGGCATCGCCGCGGCTATGCGGCGAAACGCGCCCGTGGACTACGGAATCACTACGCTCGTCGTTGTTGCGATGGCGCTTCCGAGCTTCGTCACCGGACCGCTGTTCGCCCTCGTGTTCGGTCTCTACCTACACTGGCTGCCGGTGGCCGGCTGGGAGGGCGGCGAGCCGCGTTATCTCATTCTCCCGGTCCTGACGCTGGCATTGCCTGTCATCGCCTATGTTGCACGGATCACGCGCAGCAGTCTTTTGGAGGTACTGCGGACAAATTATGTGCGCACGGCACGAGCGCGCGGGTTAGGAGAGCTGCGCGTGTTGTGGCGGCATGCCTTGCGACCGACTCTGCTGCCGGTCGTGAGTTATCTTGGTCCGGCAACCGCGTACGTCGTGACTGGGTCCCTCGTCGTCGAGACGGTGTTTGGCCTGCCCGGTACCGGTCGATATCTGGTACAAGGCGCCATCAATCGGGACTACACACTTGTCATGGGGATGATCACTGTTTACGGCGCGTTGACGTTGGGGTTGAATCTGTTGGCCGATATTGCCTATGGATGGTTGGATCCGACCGTGCGCCATGAGTGAGGCATCTGCGCCGCAGGAGGCGTCGCTGCGAGCGGCGCACCGCGACAGCGTACGGGGGAGCAGCAATGCCCGTGGCCTCTGGCGTGATGCCTGGTATCGCTTGCGTCACGAGCGGATTGTGCTCCTTGCGATGGGACTCATCGTTGTGATCGCACTGACGGCGCTCATTGGGCCGGCCTTCAGCCCTTACACCGACGACACTCTCGACTGGCAACACATGGCGGTGTCTCCCGGGTGGCAAGCGTCGCACTGGTTCGGCACGGACCGGTTGGGTCGCGATCTGTTTATTCGCACGCTGCATGGGGTGCGCATTTCGTTGCTGATCAGCCTCATGGCCAGCGCTGTGAGCCTCGGTATCGGTGTCACTTGGGGCGCTGTCGCAGGCTACATGGGCGGACGCACGGACGCTTGGATGATGCGCTTCGTCGACGTGCTGTATTCGCTTCCCTATCTTTTCATTGTCATTGTTCTCACGACCCTGTTTCAGCGCGGCAGTCTCACGGTGCTGCTGATTGCAATCGGGGCGGTCGGGTGGCTGACGACAGCACGCATCGTGCGTGGCCAGACGCTGGCGTTGAAGCGTCGCGAGTTCATAGAGGCCGCGCGCGCCACAGGGGTCGGCGTGCCGGGCATACTCCTGCGTCACATTGTGCCGAATCTCATCGGTTCGGTCGCGGTCTATGCGACCCTGACTATTCCGCAGATGATCCTGTTCGAGAGTTTCTTGAGCTTTCTGGGGCTGGGCGTGCAGGAGCCGCTGGCGAGCCTGGGTAGTTTGATCAACGACGGCGCGCAGGAGATGCAGACCGCTGCCTGGATGCTGTTGGTGCCGGCGGTTTTTCTGGTGAGCCTGCTGGTGTGCTTCAATCTCGTTGGCGATGGGCTTCGTGATGCGCTCGATCCTCGCGACCGGTGACGCCGAGGGCGCGGCGGCCGACGACGGCGTGCTTCGGCTCGACAACCTCAACGTTACCTTCAGCACCCCTGATGGTGAGGTCCCCGCGGTTCGCGACTTCTCTTTGACGATTGCGCGAGGCGAGTGCGTTGGCGTGGTCGGGGAGTCGGGGGCGGGGAAGAGTCAGGCGTTTCTGGCCCCCATGGGATTGCTCGCGTCGAATGCTCGCGTGAGCGGTCGCGCCTACTTCGGCTCGCTCGAGCTGATCGGCCTGGGGGGCGCTGCTCTGGATCGTGTGCGTGGCGCTCGGGTAGGAATGGTATTTCAGGATCCCATGACGTCCCTGACGCCGCACCTCTGGGTCGGCGACCAGGTTGCCGAGCCGATCGTGCGACACCTGAAGGTCTCTTGGTCCGAGGCTCGAGCTCGAGCTCTTGCACTTCTCCAACGTGTGCATGTAACGGATGCGCCAAGGCGCATGAGGCAGTATCCGCATGAGCTGTCAGGGGGGATGCGCCAGCGTGTAATGATCGCGATTGCTCTGGCCTGTGATCCGCAGATCCTGATTGCCGATGAGCCAACGACAGCGCTCGATGTCACGATCCAGGCACAAATTCTCGCACTGCTGGCGCAGTTGAAGCACAAGGGATTGGCCATGGTGCTCATCACTCACGATCTTGGCGCCGTCGCTGGAATTGCAGATCGCGTCGCGGTGATGAAGGGCGGACGCCTCGTCGAGTTAGATCGCGTCGGCGCCCTTATGAAAAGGCCACGGCATGCTTACACGCAGGCTCTGTTGCGGGCGATACCGAGAATCGATGGGCCGGTTGCTGATGAGGCCCTTCGCGCTGGCAAGACAGACAGCGCTGCGCTCACGATCTCGCGGTTGAGCGTGCGCTTCCCCGTGCATCGGGGTTGGTTTGCGCGCTCTGAGGCGTTGCGGGCCGTTGACGAGGTGAGTCTCGAGCTTCGTGCCGGTGAGGCGCTGGGGGTCGTCGGTGAGTCCGGCTGCGGGAAGTCGACCCTCGCGCGTGCGGTTCTGTTGCTACTGCGGCCGAGCTCGGGGCAGGTAGTCTGGATGGGCCGGCCGCTCGAGGGCCTTGCGATGCGCGAGCTGAAGCCGCTGCGGCGTGAGTTGCAGATCGTTTTCCAGGATCCTCTCGCGAGCCTCGACCCTCGGATGACGATCGGTGAGATCATCGCCGAGCCATTGCTCGTTCATCATCCGCAGTTGAGCCCCCAGGGGAGGGCCAATGAGGTTGCCGAAATGCTCACTCGAGTGGGCATCGCCCCCGACTGGGTAAACCGCTACCCCCACGAGCTCAGCGGGGGGCAATGCCAAAGGATCGGCATCGCCCGCGCCATGATCTTGAAGCCGCGGCTGCTGGTTTGCGATGAGCCCGTCAGTGCGCTCGACGTCTCCATCCAGGAGCAGGTGGTCTCACTGTTGGCCGACCTCAAGCGCGAATACGGAATGTGCATTCTCTTTGTGAGCCACAACCTCGCGGTCGTGCGCCGGCTTTGCGATCGGGTCGTCGTTCTGTACCTCGGGCGCATGATGGAGTTGGCCAGCACCGCGCAGCTGTACAGGCGGCCTCTGCATCCCTACACCCATGACCTGCTGGAAGCGGTCCCGATCCCGGACCCCGACATTCAGCCTGCACGCCTCAGGCATGTCCTGGCAGGCGAACCTCCATCGCCTCTGCACCCGCCAAGCGGTTGCGTCTATCGAACTCGCTGTCCCCATGCCATCGACATATGTCGCGAGCGGGTGCCGACCTGGCAGGAGGCCGAACAATCCAGGTGGGTTGCCTGCCACAGATTTCAGGAGCTTATGCACAAAACTTAGCTCTGGGCCACAGGAATTCGCGCCACGCCAGGAAGTCCACAGGCTGCTATGCTTTACTCCCTAAGCGCCACCCCAGCACCTGGCGCGTATGCCGCACCATGAAAACCGAACCCACCATCCGCCCGAGCGATAGCCTCCGCAATGTCCGGTACGAGATTCGCGGGCGGCTGGCCCATCGTGCCCACGAGCTCGAGAGGCAGGGCTATGAGATCGTTTCACTGAATATCGGCAATCCGAAGGCCTTCGGTTTCCGCACTCCGGAAACCATGCGCCTGGCCATGATCGAGAATCTCGCCGAGGCGGAGGGTTACTGCCATCAGAAGGGTATCTTCCCGGCGCGTGAGGCCGTGGTGATGCAGCAGCAGGATCGCGGCGTCACCGGCATTACCGCGGAGGAGGTGTTCATCGGCAATGGCGTGAGCGAGCTCATCGATCTCGTTTTGCGCGCCTTACTCAATGAAGGCGACGAGGTGTTGGTTCCCAGCCCCGACTATCCGCTCTGGACCGCCGCGGTGACGTTGAATCGGCGGAAAGGCCGTGCACTATCCCTGTCGTCCGGAGAACGGGTTTGTCCCGGACCCGGAGGAGGTCGCCCGCCTCATTACGCCGCGCACGCGTGCGATCGTGGTGATCAACCCCAACAATCCGACGGGTGCGGTTTACCCGCGTCCGGTTCTCGAAGCGCTCGCGCGGCTCGCGGAGCGTGCGGGGCTCGTCGTATATCAGCGACGAGATCTACGACCAGATGACCTACGACGGCGCTGAGTTCGTGCCGATGGCGACGCTGGTACGGGATACGCTCTGCGCGACGATGTCGGGACTTTCGAAGGTTTATCGCGCGTGTGGCTACCGCGTGGGTTGGGCCGTGTTCTCCGGTCGCACGCGTCCGCCACCGATTATCTGAAGGCGCTGGAGCTGCTGAGCTCTCTGCGTCTTTGTAGCAACGTGCTCGCGCAGTGGGCCGTGCAGACGGCGCTCGGCGGCTACCAAAGCCTGCGGCAGCTCATCACCCCCGGTGGGCGGCTGTACGAGTCACGCCGCGCGGTGATGGACGCGGTCGCGACAGCCGCTTCTTGCAGCTGCAGGCGCCGAAGGGTGCCATGTATGCTTTCATCGGCGTGAACACGAGCGAGCTGCCCGACTTCGACGACCAACAGTTCGCGCTCGACCTGCTCGAGCAGAAGCATGTGCTCGTCGCTCCGGGTGTCAGCTTCAACGTCGCCTACCGGAACCACTTCCGCGTGACGACGCTGCCGGACTCGTCCACTCTGCGCGATGTGTTCGGGCGCATCGACGAGTTGCTTACCGCGTATGCCAGCGCGCCTCCAGCGGGCGCGAACGCAACGTGGTCGAGGCCGGCAAGCGGTTCAAGTAGAACATTCATTAGATCCTCTAATATTCTGTTTTGATTAGGCTTCCTACCGAGCTCAACGAGGTTGTAAAGCAGGGCGGCACCGTCGTCGTTCCCTCGCGCCAGCGGGCGCATGCTGCCCGGCTCGCGCACGCGGCGGCGGAGCTCGCCGCGGGCGGCGGGTCTGGGCTACGCCTGACATCCTCCCGGTCGAAGCCTGGCTCGCGCGAGAAGTCGAGCGTTACGCCGCCGCTGCCGGCACCGCCGTGCCGCGCCTGCTGTCTCCTGCGGAAGAGTGGTTTCTCTGGCGCCAATGCGCGGCCGAGGCGACCGGGGAGCTGGAGCTGGTTAACCGCGGCGCGTTTGCCGAGGCGCTGCGGCGAGCTAGCGCGATTGCGGCTGACTTTGGGATCGACATCCGCACGCTCGCGCGACGCGGTGGGCCTGGCTTGGGCGGCCCTAGTCCCGAGGGTATGGGTGTAGAGGCATCTGAGCTGGGCACGGAGGCGGAGCTGCTGTCGCAAGTGCAGCGTGCCGTCGATGAGCGCTGCCGGACGCTGGGCGCAGCAACAGTGTCCTCGCTGGTGTCGCAACTGCGGCCGACAACGGGTTCAGGGCCCGTGGTTGGGGCCGGATTTCTGACGCTGCCGCCTCGCTTGCAGCCGTTCATCGCCCCGGTGCAACAGACAAACGGTGCTATGCCCGTGGCCACGCCGAGCGTCGTCATCGCCACGGATGAGTTGGATGAGCTCGAACGCATCGCCCATTGGTGCAAGACGCAAATGGAGCGCGACCCTAACGCCCGCCTGTTGATTGTGCTTCCCGGTGCTGCGGGCACCCGCGAACGCTTGGCGACACTGATCCGGCAGGCCATCAATCCAAGCGGCTGGCTGAGCGAGCCAGCCTCCGACGCTGGGCGCGCTTCGGCTGGGGTCGCCCAAGGCCCAAGTGCGCCGCCGCAGGTCATTTCGGACAGCCTCGTTGTGATCGAGGGTGGTGCCCCGTTGGCCCGAGTGCCTGCCGTTGCACACGCGCTGGCTACGCTTTCCTGGCTGGGCGGCAGTCCGGGGGATTTCGAAGCGGTTTCCGAATGGCTGCGGGCGCCTTATTGGAGATCGCCCGGAGCGGTGGCGCGAGCGAGGTTGGATTTGTGGCTGCGCGAGCGCGAGCGGATGCACTTCAATCTACGCGAGCTCGTGGCCGCCGTGGCTGCAGCGCCGTCAACGTTGGCGGTGGCCGCTCGGGAGATTTGCGCGCAAGTCAACAGTGCAACCCTGAAACTCGGGCAGGGCGCCGCCTCGCCGCGCGAATGGTCGGAGCGCTTTCGCGCGGCGCTGGAAGTGTTCGGGTGGCCCGGCGAGCGCGCACGCGGCAGCGGGGAACAGCAGACTGTTGTTCGCTTTTACGAGCTATTGGATGAGTTTGGACAGCTCGCTGCGGCGACTCGCTCCATATCGCGCGACAACGCGATTCAGTGGTTCGGCGAGTTGGCGACCCGCACAGCCTATCGACCGGCGGACGATGATGCGGTCGTGACGATCTCATCGGCGCTGGCGGCGCCGGTCGTACGCTACGACGCCATCTGGGTCGCGGGGTTGCATGCGGAAGGCTTCCCACAGCCCGTGCAGCCTGATCCTTTCATTGCGCTCGCGGCGCAACTCGCCGCAGGCGTCCCGGCCGCAAGTGCGAGCGGCCGTCTGGCAGAAGCGCAAGCGTTGCTCTCATCCTGGCGCGCATCGGGCGACGAGTTGGTGTTGAGCGCGCCGGCGCGGGCGCAGGACCTCGAGCTGCTCCCGAGCCCCCTGTTGGCTGAATGGATGCGCGCGGCGCCCGGCGAGCCACTTACGACGGCAGCACCTGATGCGTCCGTGGCCGTTTGGCTGCCTGCTCGGTTGCACCGCGAAGGCATGCTTGAGAGTTTTACAGACGACGTCGGTGTCCGATGGTCGACGGACAAGCCACTGCCTTCGGGTACTCGCAGTCTGGAGTTGCAGAACAACTGCCCGTTCCGGGCCTACGCGGAGCTACGGCTCGGGAGTACGCCGCTGGATGCGCCGGAGCCAGGTATCGCGGCTGACATCCGCGGGCAACTGCTGCACGCGGCGCTGCAGAAACTTTGGCAACGATTGCGCGACTCGCATGGACTCGAGTCTGTGCCTGATGCCGGACTCCAGGCGGCTATCCATCGCTGTGTCGAGGAAGCCGCTGACGAATTGGTACGAGGAGCGCAGTCGCATCACCCGACGAGTGATGCTCAGGGGGACTTGTTCGGTGACCCGAATCGTTCGCCCGCGCTGTCGCGAGAGTGCCGGCGTGCCGAGCGCCTCATTCGCGCGTTATGTGGTGTGGAGCGTGAGCGAGCGCCGTTCCGTGTGGAGCATACGGAGCTCGACTCAACGCTGACACTGGTTGGAGCCCAATTGCGCGTGCGCATCGATCGCGTCGATGCTCTCGAGAGCGGGGGACGCGCCATACTGGACTACAAGAGCGGTAGGCGCGCAACCGCGGACTGGTATGGGGAGCGTCCGTCACACCCTCAGTTACTCGCGTATCTTGCGGCGCTCGGCGATGACGTCGTTGCGATGGCGACGGTGAATGTTACGGCCAGGGAAGTGAGGTTCGATGGCATTGCATGCTCGTCGGCGTTACTGCCGAAGGTGCGAGGCGTTGAGCCACCTTTCGGTACCGACACCGCCGACGCTTGGTCCATGCGGCGCGAAGAATGGCTGTCACGGGTTGAGCGGTTGGCGGCCGACTTTGTCGCCGGCCGCGCTAGCGTGGATCCCAAGCCGGGCGCCTGCGATTACTGCCACGTTGCGAGCGTGTGTCGTATCGCCGATCGCGTTGCGACAGCCGACTTGGATAACCCGAGCGGGGAGGCTGCCGATGGCCAGTAGCCGACTCGAAGCCGATCCTTCCGCATCGGCGATCGCTGCGGCAGATGAGCGTGCGCGTGAATACGCTACGGATCCGCGCCGCTCGATTCTCCTGCAGGCCCCGGCGGGCTCGGGCAAAACGACCGTGTTGACGCAGCGCTTATTGCGCTTGCTGGCGCAGGTAGATGAGCCTGAGGAAGTTCTGGCTATCACCTTCACCCGAAAGGCCGCCGCTGAGATGCGCGCCCGGGTGTTGAAAGCACTGCGCGCAGAGATTGACACAACCAGCGCCCAAGGCCGGCGGCTGCACGCCTTGGCTTCGGCCGCTTTGGCAAGAGGAGCCGCCCGAGGGTGGAATCTGGCGCAGGATCCCGGACGGTTGCGGATCCAGACCATCGATTCCTTCAATTTCCGCCTGGCGAGCCAACTGCCAGTCACCGCCAAGGCCGGTGGCGCTCTTACCATCACCGATCGTCCGTGGGAGCTGTACCAGCGAGCTGCGCGCGCGACCCTCGTTGCCGCGGAAACCGATCCGGAGCTCACCGCGGATGTGGAGTTCCTCTTCGAGCGCCTCGATAACAACTGGCGTAATGTCGAGCAGTTGCTGGCAAGCATGCTCCAGCAGCGCGGCCACTGGCTGCGTTATGTGTTGGGCCACGAGCCCCAGGCACTGTGCGCGCGTATAAACGAGAGCCTCGCTAACATCGTTCGCGATCATCTCGGTGCCGCTCGTGAGCGCATGTCCGCGACCGTGCTCGCCGAAGCCGCCTCCCTGCCGCAAATGGGGTTGCTGGAGAGCGAGCCCGAGCACCTTGCAGCCTGGCAGGGGTTGGCTGCCCTGACCCTGACCAAGAAGGGCGAGTGGCGGAAGCCGAAGGGTATTACCAAAGCCTTAGGTGCGGCCTACGAGGCGGCCGCGGCGAAAGAAGCGCTGCGTAACTGCCTGGAGCGTGTCAGCGGCGTCGAGGGCGCGCGCGAGGTGTTGCTCGAATTGTCCTTGCTGCCGGCAGCCGAGCTGTTCGAAAGTGATGCGGCGGCCATCATGGCGTTGTCGCGCGTGCTGCGGGCGGCGGCAATACAACTCCAGGCTGAGTTTGCGATCGACGGGCAGGTCGATCATACGTACATCGGGGGAGCCGCTCGCGCGGCTCTGGCGGAAGCCGGTTTGCCTACTGATCTTGCGTTGCGGACCGGTCTGTCGCTGCGGCACATTCTGGTGGACGAGTTCCAGGACACCTCACTGGCGCAATTTGATCTCGTGGAGGCGCTCACGGCGGGCTGGGAAGCCGGTGACGGCCGGACGCTGTTCGTGGTGGGCGATCCCATGCAGTCCATCTACCAGTTCCGCGAGGCGGAGGTCGGGCTGTTCTTGAAGGCTCGCGATTCCGGCATTGGCAGCGTGCGCTTGGAGGCTTTGCAGCTTGCGCGCAATTTTCGCTCCGTACCGGAGGTCATCGAGTGGACTAACCGAGCGTTCACGAGTCTGTTTCCCGACACGGATGACTTGCGTGCTAGCGCCGTCGCTTTCACCCCCAGTCTCGCCGGCCAGGTATCCGACGTGACCCTGCGAATGACGGGGGCGTCGCCGCAGGCTTCGGACGCAGTGTTACTGTGCCTCTTTCCCGGCGACGATCGGGGCGCAGAGACCGTCACGATCACCGAGCGAATCGCAAGGTTACGAACGCAAGACGCAGGCGCAACTGTGGCGATCCTCGTCGCCGCCCGCACGCATGCCGTCGGCCTCATGCTGGCCCTTGAAGCAAGCGGTGTTGACGCCATTGGAGTGGACCTGGTGCCACTGCGTGATCTGTCAATTGTTCGCGACCTCGTCGCTCTATTGCAGGCGTTGTACCATCTCGGTGACCGTACGGCGTGGCTTGCGGTGTTGCGGGCGCCCTGGTGCGGTCTGTCGCTTGAAACGCTCACCGTACTCTCCCAGCGCGCTGACAAACTACTGCCTTGGGAGGCATTGGCGGACGCCGGACGCCTTAAACAGTGCTCCGCGGATGAAGCAAAGCGCATCGCACACGTTCGCGACGTGTTGCAGGGCGCCATACAGGCGCGCGACACTCTACCGTTGGCAGATTGGCTGGAGTCAACGTGGCTGCGTCTCGGTGCCGCGGACGCCTACCCAAAGCAGGACTTGCGACACGCGCGGGCCTTCCTGAATGCATTGAGCGACCGGGCTGCGTCGGGGGAGTGGAACGGCCCGAGGGATTTGGACTCGCTGCTGGGTGAGTTATTCGCGCAGCCTCAGGCCGCAACGGCCAATCCCGTGCAGATCATGACGATTCACAGGGCGAAGGGATTGGAGTTCGATCACGTGTTCGTGCCGAGCCTCGATCGCGAGCTCAATCGAGGCAGGGATCCGTTGCTGCGTTGGCTCGATTTGCCGCGACGGCAAGGTGAAAGCGACCTCATCATGGCGCCTGTCCCGGCGGTCGGCGACGACGCGGGCGGCGCGGTGGGCGTTTATCTTAAACGCCTGATGGCCAAGCGGTCCGCGAACGAGCAAACCCGTTTGCTGTATGTAGCAGCAACGCGGGCAAAGAAAACGTTATATCTGTCCGCGGCGCCCAAACCGCGGGCGGACGGCACCATCGTGCCGCGAACCGGTACGTTGCTTGCCAGCCTGTGGCCGGCGTTGGCGGAGGATTTCCTTGCGAGCCTGGATCGAAGACCGACGCCGATGGCGGTCGCAGACGCGGCTCTTGATGTCGACATCGCCAGTGCCGACCCGGCTCCAGCCCCAAGTCCTCTGCGCCGTTTGCGGGCCGCCTGGTCTGCTGCCTCTCTTGAGACTTCGACGGCGCAGCTTGCGCGGCTGCCCCTCGGCCATCAGTCCCTAGAGCCCCCGGAATTCAGCTGGGTGGGGGAGACCAGCCGTCACATCGGCACCGTGGTGCACGCTGCATTGGAGTCATTTGCCAGTGCACCGGCACGTCTTCAACGTTCTTTTCTATGGACCACAAATCGGCCACATGACGACGAGCAGCAGTCCCACCATTAGCCTGCCCTACAGCACCTTTCTGGCTCAGGTGAAAGCGGGGAACATCAAGACGGCGGACGTCTCCAGCAGCACCGCCGGCGGCGATTTCAGGAAGTCCTATAAAGAACCGACCGGCGGCACGACCTATACACAGTACACCAGCACCCTCCTGCCGATCGATGATCCAAGCCTCGTCGGTATCTTGACGTCGCACAACGTACAGATTACCGGCACGAGTTCCGCCACGCCGCTCTGGCTCACCGTGCTCAGCCTCCTGCTGCACGGCCCTGCCCTTTATCTTCTTGATCGGCCTGATTTACTTCGGGATGCAGTGCGGCGCGCCGCCAGCAACAGGGGGTCTTCGGCTTTGGCAAGAGCCGCGCCAAGCTCTACGCCGAGGAACGTCCGGCCACGACGTTCGCCGATGTGGCGGGCGTGGACGCGGCCAAGGCGGAGTTGCGCGAGGAAGTGGATTTCCTGCGCGACCCCACCAAGTATCAGCGCCTCGGCGCACGCATTCCCAAGGGCGTGCTGCTGGTGGGCCGCCCGGCACCGGCAAAACGCTGATGGCGCGCGCCGTTGCGGGCGAGGCGCGCACGCCGTTCTTCAGCATCAGCGCCACCGAATTCGTGGAGATGTTCGTGGGCGTGGGCGCCAGTCGGGTGCGCGATCTGTTTGAGCAAAGCAAAGGCCAGCGCGCCGTGCATCGTCTTCATCGATGAGATCGATGCGATTGGGCGCAGGCGCAGCGGCGGTGGGCCGCTGGGCGGCGGCAGCAACGACGAACGCGAGCAGACCCTCAATCAGCTGCTCGCGGCGATGGACGGCTTTGAGCCGAACGAGGCGGTGATCGTGCTGGCTGCCACCAACCGGCCGGAGGTGCTGGATCCGGCGCTGCTCCGGCCCGGGCGGTTCGACCGCCAGGTCGCCGTCGATCCACCCGACCGGCAGGGGCGCGAGGCCATCCTGAAGATCCATACCCGCAACATCCCGCTTGCTCCGACGTGCAGTTGGGGCCGATCGCGCAAGCAACCCCCGGCATGAGCGGTGCCGATCTGGCCAACCTGGCCAACGAGGCCGCGCTGGTCGCGGCCGTGCCGGACCGGTCACAGTCGCGGCGGCGGACTTTGACGCGGCGCTGGATCGCATGACCCTCGGCGCGCTGGGCGCGGCGCTGATGAACGAGGACGAGCGCCGCACCACCGCCTATCATGAGAGCGGACACGCGCTGGTCGCCTACCTCTTGCCCAACATGGACGCTATGCGCCAGCGTGACGATCACGCCGCGTGGCCGCTCCTTGGGTGTGACGCAGTTCTTGCCGATCGATGATCGGCGCAACTATCGGCGGGACTATTTGCTCAATCGCATGGCGGTGGGGCTGGGCGGGCGCACAGCCGAAGAGATCGCCTGCGAGGACATCACCTCAGGGGCGCAGAACGA
>CAVVXG010000055.1:0-35017 GCA_963752125.1 uncultured Pseudomonadota bacterium
GCTCAATATTGCTGGTACGCGCCGCGCCCGCGATCGCCTGAAGATCATTGCCCTTTTGCGCGGCTGCGTCCGCGGCGGCGGCAAAAAACGTGGCACCCGCGTTGCCGATGATCTCCTCCTCCGCGGCCCCCAAGGCAAGCGTGCCACCAAATACAACATCGAGCCAGGGTCGCACGTCCTCTGGAAGCACGATGTTAGGCAGCACCGCGGCAATGAACGGGCTCAGCACGTTCTCAGCCAATCCCGCGGGCAGCAACCCGCGCAACCAATGGCGCGCCGCATCGACCGGCAAGCGATGCACCGCCTCCTTCTGCCATACATTCAACTGCGCGTCATCGAAGCGCGCCGGCGAGCGACCCAGATGCGCCAGATCGAAGGCTCGCGCCATCTGCTCGAGCGTGAGAAAGCCATGCTCAGGGCTCGAGTGACCGAGTCGAAACAGATGATTCGTCAACGCTTCGGGACGATAGCCCCGGTCCCGATACTGCCGCACACTCGTCGCGCCGTGCCGCTTGGACAAGGGGGAGCCATCGGCGCCTACGATGAGGGAAATGTGGCCGTACGCCGGAGCCGGTAGGCCCAGTGCTTCCAAAATCAAGAGTTGCCGCGGCGTATTCGTGAGGTGATCCTCCCCACGAAGCACCTTTGTGACGCCCATGGACGCATCGTCGACGGCGTTGCTGAAAAAGAATGCCGCCGAACCATCAGCGCGCACGATCACAAAATCCCCGATGTCATCGGAGAGGAAGCTCTGTGGCCCGTGGACAAAATCGACAAACTCGATCCGACGCCCCGCCGGTACCTGAAATCTCACACTCGCAAGGATGCCCTGTGCTCGCTTCTGCTCGCGCTGCGCGGGTGTGAGGTTCCGGCACGTTCCGGCATAGCGGGGGGGTTTGCCGGACGCGAGCTGCGTTTTGCGTGATATCTCGAGCTCGAGCGGTGAGCAATAGCACGGGTAGGCGGCCCCGCGACGCTCGAGGATCTCCAGGGAGTGCTTGTAAAGCGCCCCCCGCTGCGACTGGCGATAGGGCCCGCGGTCGTCCTCGCGATCCGGCCCGGCATCCCATTCGAGTCCGAGCCAGCGCAGGTCCTCGAGAACCGCGGTCGTATGTTCCTCGCGGCTGCGCTCAGCGTCGGTGTCCTCGATGCGCAGAACGAAGCGTCCACTGCTGTGACGAGCGAGCAAAAAGCTGAACAAGGCGGTACGCGCGTTGCCAAGATGCAACTCTCCCGTGGGACTGGGCGCGAACCGGGTAACGGTGGGCCGATCGAACGTAGCGTCGCCTGAACTGTCCATTGCACTCATGGTCGCAATGTTACGGTAACCCCGGCCCATTTGGGCTGGCACATTGGGCCGGCACATTTGGGGACCGCTCCCCGTATCGCTGCGCTTCGCGGGGGCATTAGAATTCGCGGCCGGTGCCGCCACTCACAGCGGCCCCAACGACGGAGGATTGATGCTTACCCAGCCCCGGAATCGGACCACCCCACTACTGCGGCACTTCAGCCTGATCGCCCGCTCGCTCATCCTCGCAGCCGCTGCCGCTGTGCTGCTGCTGGGGCCACCCGGCGCCCGCGCAGCCGATGCATCGCAATCCCAGCTGGTGAAGGTCAGTACGAGCATGGGCGATTTCGTGATCGAGCTGCTGCCGGACCGTGCGCCCCTCACCGTCACGAACTTCCTGCGGTATGTCAAAGAAGGCTATTACACCAATACACTCTTTCATCGCGTCGTCGCGAACTTCGTCATCCAAGGTGGCGGCCACGACGCCACCAGCTATACATTGAAGCCGGTCCATGACTCGATCTTCAATGAGTCGGGTAATGGCCTCCAGAACAAGCGCACCATGGTGGGCCTCGCCCGCGGCGACCAGCCTCACTCGGGCAACGCGCAGATTTACGTCAACCTCGTCGACAATCCGGATCTGGACCCGATTCCCACGCGCTGGGGTTACGCCGTGTTCGGACGAGTCGTGCAAGGCATGGACGTCGTCGATCGCATCGGAGTGACCCCAACTGGGGCCTTCGGACCATTCAAGTCCGACGCACCTCTGAAGCCGGTCGTCATTCAGAAGGTCGAGTTGATCGATGCGGCGCAGGCGCAACCGGGAGGGGCCCCCGTTACCAAGCCACTCCCACCGCCACCAGCGGATGCGATTCAGTCGCCGAAGTGAGCCGACTGTTCGTTTCCGACGTACACCTCGACGGCAGCGCGCCGGCGGCCGTCGAGCAGTTTCTCGCTTTCCTGCATACGTACGCCACGGACGCCGAGGCACTCTACATTCTCGGCGATCTCTTCGAGGTATGGGTGGGAGATGACGAGGACGAGCCCCACAAGAAAGCGGTGTGCGAGGCTCTGCAAACATTGACAGGCAGCGGCGTCGCCTGCTTCGCAATCCATGGCAACAGGGATTTCCTGCTCGGCCGCGGTTTCAGCGACCGCACCGGCTGCCAGCTGTTGCCCGATCCGGTCGTCGCGGAATTCGACGGCGAGCGCGTCCTGCTCACCCATGGCGATGCGCTTTGCACCGACGATCATGCCTACCAGGAGTTGCGCAGCATTGTCAGAACCGCGCCCTGGCAACGGCGCTTTCTCGCGCTGCCGCTCGCCGACCGCGAGCTACTGGCCAACCACGCGCGTGCCGGCAGCCGCCAGCACACCGCCCGGACCATCCCGAAGATCATGGACGTGAACATCCAGGCAGTCGCCGCGGCCTACAAGGTCACCGGCGTGCGCCGTATCATCCACGGCCATACCCACCGGCCGGGTGTGCACGACACGTTGGTCGAAGGCGTGCGGGCGCAGCGAATCGTGTTAGGCGCCTGGTACGAGCAGGGAAGCTACCTGGTGTACGAAAACGAGCACTACGAGCTCAAGGAGCTCCCGAGGCCGCCGGACACGATCACCCGCCAGACAGGCACAGGCCCGGACATCGACCCAAACATAGACCCAAGCATGGACCCAAACATGGACCCAAACATGGACAATTAGGCGGCGGCAAGCGCCGGCTCGCAGCGCTCGCGCAATGATGCCACGCAAGTCGCATACGCCATTTCCAGCCGCGCGGTAAGCGCTGCCGGCAAGATCACCGCGGTTCGCTGCTCGTGCCCGGCGTGATTGACATGACCGCTTGCGATCGCTTCGCTCGGATCGCCGAAGCCTCGCTCCCCCGTATGTGGGAACCGCCGGTAGTCGACGCATAGCGGCTCGCTCAACTGCAACAGTGCCGCGAGCCGTTGCAGGACCTCCGCGGTTCGCGACAACAGTGTCTCGGCCTCTATAAACATGACACGCCCACGCAAGGGGTCGGCGAGCCGAGCCAGCATCGCGAGACGCTCCTCGTAGTAGCGCGCCACAGCATCAAGATCCGTATACCAGGCGATCGCACTGTAGTGCAGGCCCATGTTGACGATACTCTGCACGGTGGGTACCGGGCGTCGCAGCAACACAATGGCATGTGTGTTGCGACCGTGGAGGATGCTCGAAGCCAACGGGTAATTGTGCAGCACTTTGTCCAACACATAGCGGCCGCGCAAGGGCTCACCGGTCAACTGGGCGACCCGGGAGCGCAACCGCCACAGATCAAGGCGTGTCCGATACTTGAGATGTGTCTCACAGTAGCCGTCGATCTGCCGATGTGAGCCGAGGATATGGCACAGCAGGGACGAATAGCTGCGCATGTGCCCGAGTACGAACAGATAGTTGCGTGAACGCGCAGCCGCCAGCATGGTCGCTCGCGTCACGCAAAATTCTGCAACGGCAGGCGCGGCTCCGCCGCGACGCTCGCCGGCGGCTGCGTACAACTCTGAAACACCGGCACGGCGTGCCGATCGAGTCCAAGCGGACACCAAGTCTCGCCTCGCTCGATGGCCTGGTTGAGAATGGCGTCATTCGGATTCGGGCCGGCGGGCTGGCGCGGCGGATGGTGTAAATGGATGGCAAGCGCCTGGAACTTGAGATTGCGCCGGTACACGCCGATGTTGTAAAGGCGCGCGGCGATCTCGTTATCCTCCCTCCCCCAGCCGGTGAAAGCCTCATTGAAGCCGTTCACACGCAACAGGTCGCTCTTCCAGTAGGCCTGATTGCAGCCACGAATGGCATTCTGGCCCGTGCGCTTCCAGAACAACAATCGACTCAACGCCAGATTGCGCACCGTATGGCGCCGCCGGCGAATGCCACGCGCAAAGAAACTCAGATCCATACACTCCTCGCGCAGCATGCGCGCGGCCGTGTCGGCCTGCGTCAGAAGGCGTACACCCTGAATGAAAGCGCCGCGACGTGCAGCGCTTAAGTGATCGGCTACGAAGTGCCGGTGCAGCACCATGTCGCCATCCACAATGATCAGATACTCGCCCTTGGCGGCGGCTATCGCCCTATTGCGCGAGCGGGCGAGACGAAACCCCTCGTGCGGCTGCCACAGATGGCTCACCGGAGCCGCGATCCGTGCTCGCCAGCGCTCGACGACTCTTGCCGTGTCGGCGCTGGAGCCATCATCCGCCACAATCACCTCGCCGGGGGCCGTCGATTGGCGGGCGATGCTTTTCAAAGTGAGCTCGAGCGCCGCCGGCCACTCGTAGGTCGTCACAATGAGGGTGCTACGTGAACGCGGTACCACAGCTTTCCCAAGCCTCGTCAATTCGGCGCAGGAGGGGGGCTCGGGGTTGTGGAGTCATGTGGCCCATGTCCAGGCCCACCGGGACCGCGCTCGCTCTCCATCAGTGCTTGGAATTTCTTGAGCTGCGTAGCGCTGAGTACAGGAGTGAGCTGCTGCAGCGTCTCCGCCCTGATCTGCTGGCGCGCCGCCTGAATCTGCTCGAAGGACGGTTTGGAGCCGGCAGCGCGCGCACTCTGCATCTGCGCCCTTACCTTCGCATGCTCGGCGTCCAGGACGGACTTCACCTGAGCCTTCTGTGTATCGGTCAGATCGAGCAAAATAGCGAGCCGCTCCAACCGATGCCCCGGATCAGGCGGGCCGCCCGACGGGCTCGGAGAACCTTGAGCCAACACCAAGCCGCTGGCACAACATAACACGAAAGCGAGCGCACTGAGCTTCATGCGAGACCTCTTGTTGGTATTTGAAGTGCTTTTCACGTTTCCGCAGGCGCGCCTCACACACCTTTCAACGACCTTTCGAGCAACACCGTAGTGCCCTAGGCCGAGGCAGGCAGTAATCAATCGTTACACAATGTTAGTCCGCTTGTGACAGCGGACCGCAACTGCCGCAGATAACGGCGCAGACGGACAAAGGCTTACAAGCGTCGCCTTGGCAAAACCAGCAGCGCCTCGAGACCGCCGCCAGGCAGATTGCGAGCCACCAGCGACCCCCCATGGGCTTGCGCTACATCGCGGGCGATGCTCAAACCCAGACCGGTGCCGCCGGTGTCGCGATTGCGTGAGGACTCGACACGATAGAACGGCTCGAACACGCGCTCGAGCTCTTCCGGGGGAATACCGGGGCCGTCATCGCGCACCCGAATCACCAACGCCTCGCCGTCTTCGACCACGATCCTGGCCCTGACTCCGAATTTCAGCGCGTTGCCGACGAGGTTGGTGAGGCAGCGCCTCAGCGCCTGGGGTTTGCCAGTGAACGGCTGGATGGCCTTGCCTTCGACCGACACATCCGCGCCCATTTCGATGAACTCGGCTTGCAGCGTCGCCAGCAGCGCATCGATGTCCATCGGTGCCAGCGTTTCATCATCATCGAGCCCGCGAAACAGGCCGAGCGCGCCGCGTACCATGCTCTCCATCTCATCAAGCTCTTTGTTGAAGCGCGCCTGAATCGAAGGATCCTCCAGAGTCGTTTCAACCTGAAGGCGCAAACGGGTGAGCGGCGTTTTCAGATCGTGAGACATGGCCGCGAGCACTCGTGTGCGGCTGTCGAGATATCGTTGCAGCCGATCCTGCATGGTATTGAATGCATGCGCCGCGTCCCGTAATTCGCGCGCGCCTTTCTCATCCAACTTAGGCTGACGGACATTGCGCCCCAGATTCTCCGCGGCGCGCACCAGATTCGACAGCGGACGGGTGATGCTACGCGCGGTCACATACAGTGCGATGACGAGAATCAGTACGAGCAGCCCGAGGGTTATAAAGAGATTGCGCGACAAGGGCGCGCCGCGTGGCGTGTGGCCGATACGAAAGACAGCCGAATCGCCGTCCGGAAACCCCACGTCGACGTCATATAACCGCAGAGCCGTGCTCTCACGCGGCTCGAAGAACGGCGTCGGAATTGGAATGGCCTGTCTGGCAGCATCCGCGGCGGGCTTGATAGATACGCGGTAGGCCGTACCCAGCGTCGCCTGCAGCTGCTGCTGGAGGGTCGGCTCGAAGTCCGGTGATAACGGCAGGGGAACGATGACTAGCTGCGGCGTGAAGAACTGACGCGTGCCCCGCAACTGCTCCGTGTCACCAGGCCTCCCGGAACCGGGGGCGCCCGCTGCCCCATCGGGCGAGAACGGCGCCGGGGGACTCGCCTGCGAAGAGGGCTCTCCAGGGCGACGAGCATCCGGGGCACGCTCGCCTTGCGGTGATGACGGGGGCGGCGCGGGTGGCAGGTCATCCGGCGCCAGCATCATCTCCAGCCTGCGCCGGCGCGAGCCGCCGCCCAGGACCCGTGCGAAGCGGCGCTGCTCGATGAGCCGGTTGACCGCAGCCTCGCGCTCACTCGCGCTCAGCGGCTGCAACATGTAAGTGATCTCGGCGATACGCCGCGACCACTCGCGAACATTACCCTCCAAAACGAAGAGCTCACGCTCGCGTGCAATCAGCACGAACGCGAAAAACTCCGCCAACAGCACAGCCAGGACCGATGCCGCGATCAATCGTCCGAAAAGCGACTGCGGCCAGAGCGCTATCCGCATTCAACTCCTAATGGGCTTCCACACTGACGCCGACGACATAGCCCTCGCCGTAGACCGTTTTGATGATCTGGGGGGCACGCGCGTCATCGCCGAGAATCTGACGCAAGCGGCTGACCCGCACGTCGATGCTGCGATCAAACGGATCGGCCTCTCGTCCGCGGAGCAACTCGGTGAGCTGCGCGCGTGACAGCACCCGATTGGCCGACGCCAGCAATACGGCGAGCAATCGATACTCCGCGCCGCTCAAGGCGACGTCCTTACCCGCCGCATCGGTCAGCGTGCGAGTTGTCGTATCGAGTCGCCACCCGTTGAAATGGAACGCGCGAACCGAGTCCGGGGTCGGATCGCGAGGCGCGTGCGCAGCGCGACGCAACACGGCCTTGATACGCACGAGGAGCTCGCGCGGGTTGAACGGCTTGGCGAGATAGTCGTCGGCCCCTAGCTCGAGGCCCACGATGCGGTCTACATCCTCGCCACGAGCGGTGAGCATGATGATCGGCACTTGAGAGCGCGTGCGGACTTCCCGACAGACGGACAGGCCATCTTCGCCTGGAAGCATGAGGTCAAGGACGATGAGGTCCACTCTGGAGCGCTCCATCACCCGCCGCATTTCCTTGCCATCCGGGACGAGGGTCGTGCGGAATTCGTGCTTGTCGAGATACTGGCCCAACAGGGTGCGTATCTCGCGATCGTCGTCGACGATCAGAAGGTGGGGACGGTCGTTCATCGTGCCTCGCGCATGCCGCCAAAGATACCGAACCTTCCGACCGTTGGCAGGGCAATTCGTGCTGATTCGGCTTGCCCGACGCGCGCCGGAGGCGTCGGACTACTACAAAACGTAACCCCGACGCCTAACAAAGAACGTCAGGACACCGTTCCGCGTTGACATGCACAAGCCCGAGGCGGGCGCTTGTAACGAACTGTGAGCGCAAGCGGAGCACGCGCCCGTCCTAAGGGCGCGAAACGCCCCCGCCTATATCACACGATCCTGCCGATCACACGCTGGCGCTGATGGTCGAAGTCGCGGCCGAGGAGGTCGCGCCGGCAGCCTGGTACTGCTGCATGAACTGCGAGATCAGCGAGCCGCCGCCACCGCCACCGCCACCATGACCATGATGGTGATGACTGCCGCTATGGCTCGTCTGACTCGTGTTAGTAGCGCTGTTCGGTCCATTGGTAATCGCGGCGGCACTGCCGGCCACCAACGATTGCGCCGACTGGGTCAGCTGGCTGAGCAGGTCGGAAACCGCCGCCGAGCCATTCGCGCTGCCCGTGCTGCCGGCGCCCGAGGAGCCGGCCGCGATTTCGCTCTGCAACTGCGTAACGAGGTCGCCCGCATTGGCCTGGAACTGCTGCAGGCTGATGGAGCCGCTGCCGCCGGACATCTGCGCGAACAGCGCGTTGGCGGCGCCCGACTGGTTGCTGCTACCGCCCGCGGCAACCGCGGTTTTATTGAGGAAATTGCTGAATTCGCTCTGGCTGATACCGCCATCGCCGTTCGTGTCGATGGAGGCGAACAGTTGCTCTTCGGTCTGTGCGAGGCTCGAGGTGCTGTTGGTGCCACTCGTGCCGTTGGTGGCGAACAGCGAGCTATAGGAACTCGAGCTGTTGCCGATACCGCTGATCATGATCACTCCTTACAGTGGCCTACGTCGGATCGAGGCGGCGGCCGCTGCCGCCGTCGCTACTGAAGGCGCAGTGTCCACTCAAAAAACCAACTGATGTGTTAACAGTTGTAAGCCTGTGACGCCGGGCATTGCGGCGGCAGCAACCGGCCGGCCGGCTGCCGCCGGGCGGCAACACCTTGCCCTCCCCCCATCGCCTTCGCCGCGATGACGTATTAGGATGCGCCCCGCGCCATAGAAAGGCATCGCCGGGGGGCAGCATCGCAAACACCGCGAACTCGCGTGCGCGCACCCTGTCGAAGCCGGTTAAGCCCCATCCGGACATCTGCTCCACGGGACATCTGACAGGAAAGAGTGCCCATGCCATTGAAGCCGCTTCATGCTGCCCCCTCGTGCAAAGCCTCCCTGCTGCTCGCGACCGCCCTCGCGGCCGCCGCTCTCGCAGGCTGCGCCTCCTCCGATCGGCTCGTCGCCGCCGCGCCAAAAGGCGTGGACTTGAGCGGTCAATGGCAGCTCAATTGGAACCTGAGCGATGACCCGCAACGCATCGATGAGCCCAAGGAACTGCCGGATAAGGGCCTTCCGCCCAGCCGCCGTCCTGGCGGCTTCGGCAGACCGGGATCCACCGTGCCTGGAACGCCTGGCGCTCCGGGCGGAATCGATCCGGGCGACCCGGGCGGTGGACCCGGCGATAACCTCACGAGCACCCGCGGCGCAGTAGACCCGTCAGGCCTGATGCCGGTGCTCTACGCCCAGTCGACCGACCTGCCGAGCGGCTCAAGCGATAGCAGCGCTCCTGCGAAACCGGATGCGAAACCTGTGCGTGAGGGTGCTGTCACCCACATGCTGGCAGCCCCTCCGCTCCTGACCATCTCCCAGTCCGGGTCGAAGCTCATCATTAAATCGACCGCCGATGGCACCGCGGAGGAGTACACGGCCGGCGAGCAACGCACCATTGCCTTTGGCCAGACCGAAGCCGACCGATCGGCGGGCTGGCGCGATACCGCCTTCGTGGTCATCACCAAGGCCAAGAAAGGACCCAGCAAGGAAGACGACTTCGCGCTCGACTCCGAGGGGCATCTCATCTTCGCGACCCTGGTGACGCACGTAAAGAAGGGCCCGATCGACTTCAAACGCGTTTACGACCGCGTGCGCTAGTTTTATTGGAAAAACCGGCCCACGGGCTAGGCGCCCCCGCCGTTTTTCAGACATCAGCTCCGTTACCGCCGGCAAAAGGGCGCTGCAGACGCAGCGCGGCCTACGGCCCTTTTGCCGGCTGCGGCGGCGGCCCGGAGTGAAATCTCAGCTCCGTGTCCGCCGCCGTGGCCAGCTCCGCTTCCGTCCGGGCCAACAGCTGCAGCCGCGAGCGCCACTCCTCGGGGTGGCGCTCGCGCGCCAACCCAACATATAACTCGAAGTGGCGCGCCTCCGATTCAGCCAGGCGCCGATAGAAGGGCCCGAGCGGCTCAGCCAAGCGTCCCGCCAGCAGCCGGAACCGCTCGCACGAGCGCGCCTCGATCAGTGCCCCAGAGAGCAACAGGTCGAGCTTTCTTCCCGGCTCCGACGTGCACAGCTCGCGCCTCAAGCCGGCGGCGTAACGCCCAGGCTTCTGCCGCATGAACGGCACACCGAGCGCGGTCATCGCGGCCTGCACCTGCTCGAAATGCCGCAACTCCTCGCGCGCCAGCCGCGACACCGACAAACCCAACTGCGTGTCTTCGGGATACGCAAAAATGAGCGCTACCGCGGTGGACGCCGCTTTCTTCTCGCAGTTGGCATGATCGACGAGCAGCTCACGCCAGCCCGCGACAGCCGCATCCACCCATCCGGCCGGAGTCGCCGCCAGGAGAATCGACTCGCCGCTCACTTCACCCTCTGTCATGCAACCTCGCTCTTCAGCACCTGCCGGAACGCCCCCTCCAGCGCCGTTGCGGCCTCTGCCGCGTCCGCAAAGCGATCGTCGGGCAATTTCGCCAACAGACGCTCGAGGATCGGCTGCATCGCCTCGAACGAGGGCGGCAAGCGCGGCACCGGCTCCTTGCGATGCTTGTAAATGAGCGCCATGGGATTGTCCGCCTTGTAGGGCTTCTCGCGCGTCAGCATCTCGAACAGGATGACGCCCAGGCTGTAGAGGTCGCTGCGTCCGTCGATAGGCTCGCCGTGCCCCTGTTCCGGACTCATGTAATGAGGGGTACCGAAGATCATACCCCGGTCGGTGACCTCACGCGCGAACGCGGCATCCTTGGACAGCCCGAAATCAATGAGCGCGATACTGCCGTCATCGCGCAACATCACATTACCGGGCTTGAGGTCCCGATGTAACACTCCGGCGGCGTGAATGGACTGCAGCGCCCGTGCGATGGAGATCGAACTGTAGAGCGCTCGCCGCACCGACAGCCCGGCGCGCATCCGGCTGCGCAGATCGCCGGCGGCGAAATACTCCATGACCAACCAGGCGTGCTCGTCGCTCACACCAAGGTCATACAACCGCACGATTCCCGGGCTGCGGATGCGTTGCACGATCTCGTATTCCTGCAGGAAGCGCCGGAACGAGTCGTCGAGGTCACTCTGCTCGGTGTGCCGGTCGCGGGCAACTTTCAACGCGACGAGCGCCCCGGCCGACTCACTCTCGCCCAGATAAAGATCCGACACCGTTCCGCTCGCTATGCGGCGGATATACCGATAGCCACGGATAAATGCGCCGCCGAAACGTTGCGCGTCGCGTCCGGCGACGCTCGTCCTCCACACCGCCCGCGCGAATGACTGCCTTTGTTCCGCCGCGGCGAGCACTTCGATCAGCGGGTCCTGCGAGCCGGGCTCGCGCCCCACAAGCCGCACCCCGAGCGGGATGGCCTCGTAGACCGCCGCATCGCGATCGCTCAACAGCACCAAAGGGGCAAACCCCGCCCTTGCCGCCAACTCCTTCGCCCAGGCAAGGCCACTGCCTCCTGACCACTCATCCGCCAGCAGCACCGCATCGAACCCCTGCGCGAGAAACTCAAGCGGCAACGGCCCCTCCACCACGGGGTCGCGCACGACGATTTGCGCTTGCGGCCGCCAGGATGCGAGCCGCTGTCGGAAGTCGGCGCAGTGGCGCTTATCCTCTTCGATCAACAACAAACGCATGGTGGGGCGTGGCGCGCAAGAGTAACCCGCGAATTACAGCACGCGGGCGGTCCAGGCCGCTACGGCAGGCGCCGCAAATCGCCCGTGGCGGATGCGGAAAGTTTCAAACCGATGACCAGATCGCCTACGTTCGTCCCCGTGGGACCGGTGTAAACCAGGTCGCCGGCAAGAGCCAGAGCGGTGCCCGAGTCGGCTCGCCGCAGGCACGAATCGGTATCCACCTCAGCCAGAGTGAGGCGTGCGCAGGTCTCGGCGTCAACCAGAGCTCCGGCGTCCTCGGTCACGCCATCAGTGCCGTCCGTCCCCGCGGCCAGCAACATAAGGTCGGGATGTCCGGCGATGAGCCGGGCCACCGCCAGCCCTAGGTGTTGGTTGCGGCCACCACGACCGGGTTGTTTCGGCAGCTGCACGGTCGATTCGCCGCCCCACACCCGCACCGCAACAGTGCCCAGATCCAGCTCGTGAGAGAAGCGCACCGCCAGGCGCATCACATCCCCCTCGAACCGCCGGAACGACGCCTCTGCGCCTAGTCCCCTCTCGACGGCAGCGGTGACAACACCTTCCACCGCGTGTTCAATCGAAGCAACAACGGCACGCTCAACACGATCCTCGCCCTCGCTGGCCGGGCCCAGCAATCCGGAGCCGATCACTGCGGGATCGTCGCCAGGAACGTCAGAAATAAACAACGCACGCGCGGGACGACCTCCGAGTCGCGCCGTCAACCGCCCCCCTTTGATGAGCGAGTGTCGCGCGCGACGCGCATTCAACTCACCGATCGCGATTCCCGCGGCAAGCCCCTCCTCAGTGAGCCGCTCGAGAGTGGCGAACGTGGTGTTCCCCTCCAGCACCTCAACGAGGCTGGAGGAGCCTCCGGAGACGAGAAACAGTGGATCGGCACGCTCGGGCAACTCCTCGACCCAACGCAACAATCGCGCGCCGGCCGCGAGCGAGCGCTCATCCGGCACGGGATGCGCGCTCTCCAGGACCTCGATGCCGGAAACGGCCTGCAACTGCGGCAACACATGGCCGTCTTTGGTAACGACGAGGGCGCGTTCGATCGCCGTACCCAGCGCGTCACAGGCACCGAGCATCATGGCGGAGGCAGCCTTACCGACCGCTGCCACCCAGACGGGCCCGGAGGCGTGTGTTCCGGATTGGCTGGCCAACCTGTCCCGTACGCAACGTCGTCCGTCGACCCGGGCTAACCCGGCATGGAAGAGCTCGAGGAGCAGTTGGCGACGGGGATCTGGCGCGTTCACCGATCAGCGAATGACCTTGAGCTTGCCGCGACGCTCGCGCCGCAGGGCTTTGGCGTCATCGGAACGCTCGAGCTGCAGACGCTCGAGATATTCCGGTGTGATGTCGCCGGTCACGTATTCGCCCGAGAAGCACGACGTATCGAACTCCTCCACACGCGCATCCTCGTGTTTGCACGCGGCGATGAGGTCTTCGATGTCCTGGTAGATAAGCCAGTCGGCGCCGATGAGGCGGGCAATCTCATCGTGATTGCGACCGCCTGCGACCAACTCCCGCGCCGCCGGCATGTCGATTCCGTAGACATTGGGAAAGCGCACCGGCGGGGCGGCGGATGCAAAATAAACCCGGCGCGCGCCCGCTTCACGCGCCAGCTCGATGATCTGCGCGGAAGTCGTGCCGCGGACGATCGAATCATCGACCAGCAGTACGTTCTTGCCGCGAAATTCCAGATCGATGGCGTTCAACTTGCGGCGCACGGATTTCTCGCGCTGCTCCTGCCCCGGCATGATGAATGTGCGACCGATGTAGCGGTTCTTGGTGAAGCCCTCGCGATACTTCAGACCCAGACGGTGTGCGAGTTGCAAAGCGCTGGTGCGGCTCGTGTCCGGAATCGGAATGACCACGTCGATATCGTGATTCGGGCGTTCGCGCAGGATTTTCTCGGCCAGGCGGTCGCCCATGCGCATGCGCGCCCGATACACCGAGATGTTATCGATCTTCGAGTCGGGGCGCGCAAAATAAACATACTCGAAGATGCAGGGCGTATGCCGCACCGTCGCCACACATTGATGTGAATGCAGCCGCCCCTGCTCGTCAATGAACACGGCCTCGCCGGGGGCGATATCACGCACCAACCGGAATGACAGGCTGTCCAGAGCAACACTCTCCGAAGCAAGCATCCATTCGGGTCCGCGCGCAGTGTCGCGCTGGCCCAGCACCAGAGGGCGGATGCCGTTAGGATCGCGGAAACCCAGAATGCCATGTCCGATGATCATGGCAACGACCGCATAGCCGCCGCGGCAGCGCCGGTAGACGGCGTTGAGTGCCGCGAACACGTCTGCCGGGGTGATGCGCGGAGTACCGATCCGCTGCAGCTCGGAGGCGAATACATTCAACAGCACCTCCGAGTCGGAAGTGGTATTGAGGTGGCGGCGATCCTCGCGGATCAGGATTTCCGCCAGCTCGGATGCGTTGGTCAGATTACCGTTGTGCGCAAGGCAGATCCCGTATGGGGCATTGACGTAAAAAGGCTGCGCTTCCGCGGCGCCATCGCAGCCGGCGGTCGGGTATCGCACGTGGCCGATGCCAACATTGCCCTTCAATTCCAACATGTCGTCCTGGCGGAAGACATCGCGGACCAGGCCGCTGCCTTTGCGCACGTACAGCTCGCCGTCGCCGGAAGTGGCAATGCCCGCCGCATCCTGGCCACGATGCTGCAGCACCGTCAGTCCGTCATAGATCCGCTGATTGACCGCGCTCGTCCCGACGACCCCGACAATTCCGCACATGCTCAACTGCCTCCGGCCATTAGGCCTTGAACGCTGTTCGACCTGAGTGTCGTATCCGACTGTCGCCGATGACCGCTCGCAATCCGCTCGCCACCGCCTCGCCGTAGGGCAGCAGGACCGACTGGCGCCACCAGCGCTCGCCGTCCAGTCGTAACACCTGCGCGAGTATCACGAAGACACCCAGCAGCACCACGCCACGGAAAGCGCCGAAGACGAAACCGAGGAAGCGGTCCATGCCGCTGAAAATGGAGAGCCGGACGAAGTGGGCGACCGTGATACCGACACCCGCGCCGAGCAACAGTAGCAATGCCACGATGATGACGCGCGCCGCCCACGTTGCCACCGGCGAGCCAGCCAGCAACCCGCCCAGGTGCGGCGCGATCAGATCGGAAAAATGCCACGCCACGAACAACGCGATGATCCAGGTCGCGAACGCGACGGCCTCGCGTAGAAAGCCCCGCAAAGATCCAACCACCGCCGAGAGGATGATGGCTAAGAGCACCACATAGTCGGTTATGTTCATCGGCCCCGGACTCGACCCTGCTTGAGCGCGCGCGGATTGTACAAGAGCAACCGGCCGCCTGCTCAGGCAGCTCGTCACGCCCGTGCATGGAGCCTGTCCGACTCATGATCGCCGTAGCGAGGACACCTACCTGGGTACAACCGAGCCCGCATGGCCTGCCGCCCGCAATTTGGCGCTGAGCTGCTCTGCTGCCGCGCGCTCCGCCAGGGGCCCGGTGCGCACCCGCCAGAGCGTACGCCCGGCGCCGCTGCTCTCGGACACCAAAGCGTGAAAACCCTGCTCCTTGAGCTCCTGCACCAAACGATCCGCGTTCTCGTGCTTGGCAAAAACGCCAAGCTGCACCATCCACCCGGTGGCGGCGGTCTCGGCTCGTTGTGCGGGCGACGACGGGGTCCGCCGTGGGGGAGACGGTTGCGGCTCTGTCGCGGGCATGTCCGGCGTGTGTTTTTGCGACGACGCTCCTGCCGGCGGGCTTCTGGGCCGTTGAGCCGCCTCCAGGCCACCACCCGGCGCTTGCCCTTCCTGAACCTGCGAAGCGGCGCTCGCAGAGGTGTCCGCAGGCGCCCCAGCGGATGTCGACGGTTGCGCTGCGGCGGCTGGCGGCGGCTCGACGATCGTCGGCGGCTGCGTGGAGCCACCGGCCTCCGGCAACGGCGTGCCCGCACCCGCGTTGGAGCTCGCCGGATGCGACTCGTCGGCGAGATCGATGGTGTAGGAGCGTAATGGCGGTTCCTCTGAAGAGCTCGCGGCTACCTGCCGCGCAGGCGCAGAGCGCGATGGCCCGCTGAGCAGCTCGGGGACCAACAACACGATCAGCACAACGAGGATGATCGCGCCAGTCAGTCGTTCTTTCACCAGGCTATCCAATGTGGGGGCGGAACCGCTTCACTCAACTACCGTGAATCAACCGTAGGCTACGCTTCGCGCGATGGCGGTGCGCCTGCGTGGCGCGGCCTGAGCGACCTGCGCCTTCCGCGGCCGAAGCCTATTTCGGTGCGGGGCTCAGTATATCCCAAGCCAGCGCAGCGCCGGGCCCACCGTATACACCGACCCGAAAACCAAGACGCGATCTGCGGGTTTAGCGCTCGCCCGCGCGATCTCGCAGCCCGCTTCCACCGAGGAGGCAAGCGTTACGTGGGAGGCCGGCAAACGGAGCCGGTCGGCGAGGTGCTCCGCCGACGTTCCACGCGGTCCCGGCAGAGCGCACAGTACCCAATGGTCGACCAGCGGCAGAAGCGACCGTCCGATTGCCTGCGCGTCCTTGTCACCGAGGATTCCCACTACGGCGAAGGTCCGACCCGAACCCGCTGCCGGCAAGGGCCGTTCGCGGACGTGTCGTGCAAAGATCGCCGCCGCAGGCTCGTTGTGGGCAATATCCAGAATCCACTCCACCGAACCGAGGTGCGTGACCTGGAACCGTCCCGCCAATCTGACACCGCGCAACGCGTTGCTCACGGTGGATTCATTGAGTTCGAGCGGCGGCAGCGCGCGCCTGCCGGGCACTGCAACGATTTCGGCGTGGCACGCCTGGAGCGACTCGATGGCAGCTAGAGCTGTCGAGGCATTCCGGTACTGTATGGATCCTGACAATGCCGAGGGCGGCAGTTCTCGCAGCGACAGCCGCGGCCCTTTATAACTCCAACGCTCCCGCTGCTCGTCGGCCGCTTCCTCTCGAGCAACGCCGCCAGGCTCTCCGACTTGCCATGTAAAATCCTTCCCGGCCACCACTGGACGTGCTTGCAGCTTGGTGATGGCGTCGTAGACACTCGCCGGCATCTCGCTCGTGCCCAGCACGGCAGGTCGTCCGGTACGGAAAATACCGGCCTTTTCCGCTCCAATCAGCTCGAGCGTATCACCCAAGTAATCACGGTGATCGAAACCGATGGAGCAAACCACCCCGACATCCGCATCGACGAGATTCACCGCATCGAGTCGTCCGCCGAGCCCCACCTCCAGCACGGCCACATCGACGTTGCGCTCGGCGAAAATCACTAGCGCGGCCAACGCGTTGAACTCAAAGAAAGTCAGTGTGGTCGCGCCCCGAGCGCTTTCGATCCGCTCGAACGCCGCGACCAACACCTCGTCGCTCACCTCGACGTCATCGACGCGAATGCGCTCGTTGTAGCGCAAAAAATGGGGTGATGTGAACAATCCCGTAGCAGCGCCGCCTGCGCGCAGGAAGCCTTCCAGGTGCACAGCGGTCGATCCTTTGCCGTTCGTACCGCCAACGGTGATCACCGGGCACGCAGGCTTATCCACGCCCAGCGTGCGCGCCACTGCAGTGACACGGGCGAGGCCCATGTCGATCGATTTAGGGTGAACCGACTCCTGCAGAGTCAGCCATTCGTCGAGCCCGCGCAAAGCGTATCAAGCAGCCGCCGCAGCGGGTGCGATCGGCGCGGGCTGCTGCTTCAACAGCAGGCGCAACATTCCTCCGATGCGATCGCGCATGTCGCGTCGATCGACGATCATGTCCAACGCGCCGTGCTCGAGCAGAAACTCGCTTCTCTGAAACCCCTCGGGCAGCGTCTCGCGTACTGTCTGCTGGATGACGCGCGCCCCGGCGAAGCCAATCATTGCGCGCGGCTCGGCCATGTTGAGATCGCCCAGCATCGCAAGGCTGGCAGACACACCACCGGTGGTCGGATCGGTCATCACCGACACGTAGGGCAGATGCGCTTGAGCCAGACGCGACAGCGAGACAGCGGTTTTTGCCATCTGCATCAGCGAATAGAGCGCCTCTTGCATACGTGCGCCACCGCTCGCGGTAAAACACACGAACGGCTTGCGATGCTCGATGCAATGGTCGACGCCACGCTTGAAGCGCTCGCCGACCACCGAGCCCATGGAGCCCCCCAGGAATTGGAACTCGAATGCGCAGGCTACGATCGGCAATTCGAGGAGCGTGCCGGCAATGACAATGAGCGCATCGGACTCGCCGGTGGCCTTCTGAGCCTGTACCAGGCGATCCTTATAGCGCTTGCTGTCGCGGAACTTCAGGGGGTCTTCAGGAGTGACTTCGGCGCCGATCTCAACCGTCCCGCCGACGTCGAGAAAGCGCTCCAGACGCTCGCGACCCGCTATGCGCATGTGGTGGCTGCACTTGGGGCAGACGTACAGATTGCGCTCCAGCTCAGCACGATAGAGCACCGCATCGCAGGCCGGACATTTGATCCATAAGCCTTCCGGAACGGAACGTGTACGACGCTCGGTCTTGATCCGGGAGGGCATAATCTTTTCGAACCACGACATGGGGAGACCCGCGGCGGCTTAAGTTGCAGCGGATAATAGCGGATCGGGACGCCAGGGATCGTCCGCCGGCGGGACCGGGAGCCCGAACACGGCCGGATAGCGAACCCCCCAGAAGTACAGCCCCTCGGCCGGGGCCGTCGCGGCATTGCGCTTCCGATCGCGGCATTCCAGCACCTCTTTGGCCCATGCAGGCGGCGCATCACCTCGCCCGATCGCGATGAGCAGCCCCGCGATATTGCGCATCATGTGGTGCAGATAGGCGTTCGCCGTTGCCTCGATCACGATCCAATCGCCGCAGCGGACGACCGTGAGGCTTTCCACGTTGCGCACCGGAGAATTCGCCTGGCATTCGGACGAACGGAAGGCGCTGAAGTCATGGGAGCCGTGCAGAGCGGCTGTAGCCTCCCTCATGCGCTCGTGATCGAGCGGCCGGTAGATGCAGGCGGCGCGTTTCACGGCGAAAGCCGAGCGCATACCGCGATTGAGGATAACGTAGCGATAGGTGCGCGCCTCGGCCGAGTAGCGCGCGTGAAAGTGCATGGGTACCGGGCGGACCCACGGAATACTGACGTCGGGGGGCAGCTCCGTGTTGGCTCCTAACAGCCAGGCGCGCATGCGGCGATTGGCGTTAGTGTCGAAGTGCGCCACCTGCCAGCGCGCATGCACGCCAGCGTCGGTGCGGCCAGCACAGATGAGCGCGACCGGCTCTGCCGCGATACGGCTGAACGCGGTTTCCGCGACCCGCTGCACGCTGGGGGCAGACTGTTGGGTCTGCCAGCCGGCATAGGCGGTCCCGAGATATTCGACCCCTACAGCGATCCTGGTCAACGTAATCGCCAGCCGGCTACGCGCCCCGGGCGACTTTCGGCCCACGAAAAATCATCCCGGCAATGACTCCATCAACCGCTGCGCTTCCTGCTTCTGCGTCATGGAGCCTTCGTGCAGAACTTCCTCGAGGATGTTCTTCGCACCATCGGGATCGCCCATGTCCATGTACGCACGCGCCAGATCGAGCTTGGTACCGACTTCACTCATGGTCACCGGCTCGAGATCCGGCAAAGCGAGATCGTCGGACGACAGCTTCTGGGTCGCCGTGAAAGCCGCATCGGGCACCGTGGCGGTACCCAGATCCAGATCGAGACCGGAACCGTTGGTGGCGTGCCCCTCGGGAACATCGCCCAGATCAAAATCAACATCGTGTCCGGTGAGCTGCGTCAGCCGCGAGGTCACCGAACCATCATGCTCTGAGCTGTGTTGATCCTCGGCGAGTGCCGCGTCAAGCTCGTTTTCATCCAGTTGCCATGCGCCGGTGGAGAGCGAGGTGTCCTCGTTCTGCGCGCGTCGCTGTGCTTCCTCGATGATCCTGCGTGAACGGTCATCCATGCCCGCCACGAGCGTCGGCGCGTCCGAGGAAGCGCCCAATCCGGGCTGGTCCACAGTATCGAGACCGGCCAGATCCAGGCCGAGATCATCAATTGCCAGCTCCGCTGTCTGCTCTGCGGCAGGGGTCTGCCTGAGCGCCATCGCGACTTTCTGACGAATCGTCGGATTGTCGGCAGAGCTGAGCGCCGGCTGCTCCACAGTCGGACCTTCGGTTTCGGAGCCGAACGCAGGCAACAGGTCTTCGTCCTGCGAGATCCGCGCGGTCATCTGCCGCGTCGTGCCCGTCGAGTTGTTGGCTCCGAAATCGACTTCGAGCGCGGCATTACGGTCAGTCGCCGTACCGGTCTCATGGCTACCTTCCGCCTCACCCAACGCGGAACCGATGTCGAGATCGACGTCACCATCGGAACCGTGCACGCCCGGAACCGGCTCGCCCAGGAGGTCGAAGTCGACGCGGCTCTGGCCGCCCTCGAGATCGAGGTCGACACCGCCATCGGTCACGCCCGTGGTCCCACCACCGGCAAACAGCGGGTCATCAGGAGCGAGCTGCTTGCCCATGATGACGATCTTTTCCCACTCTCCAGGAGCGGCCTCTTCACGGCTCCCGGCAAGCTCGCGCGCAGCCGTAAGGAACTGCTCCTTGTTGCCCCAGACGAAGAAGACTTCGAGGAGCTTGAGCTTCAGGTCGCGACGATTCGGCTCGCGATTGATGGCGATGCGGATGAGATCGGCGGCCTGGTCATACAGACCGTAGGCCATGTGGAAGTCGGCTTCGGCGAGCGGATCGCCCTGATCGAGATTGATCGCAGTCTCGCTGCTGATCGTTTCGTCAGAGGTAGCCACATGGCGCGCCGCGGAGGGCGCGGGCGCGGCACCGCCAAAACGGGGCCGCTGATGTGTACCAGACTCCTCGACGAGGAAAGCGCCTTCCGGGTCCGCAGCGCTGATCGGACGCATGGGAGCAGTATCACCAGCCGCGAAGCCGCGCTCGACCGAGCTCGCTCCGGCCACGGCAAGGCGGCTCAGGGAGTCATCGAATTCGGACTGCCGACGCGAGCGCCAGGTCTTGAAGCCAAAATAACCGGCCACGAGGGCCACAATCGCCGCCAGCGCCCACCAGTAACCCATGAGCGAGTCGAGGAACGAGGGACTCGCCGTCGACTGCTGAGCCTGCGCGGGCTGCGGACGATGGGCCGGGGCCGCTGGAGTCGGCTCCGCCGCAGGCGGGGGTGTGGACTGAGCGGTTTCCTGCGCCGGAGGCTCGGCAGCCTGGGAGGGTGGTGTAGCGGCAGCAGGAGGCTCCGCTTTGGCCACCGGCGGCTCTTGAGCAGGAGCTGGGGGAGCCGCGGCCGCAGGCGCGGGAGCCGCTGCCTGCGCCGGGGCTGCAGCACCCTTGGCAGCAATCTTGGATTGCAAATCAGCAAGCTCGGCGTTGCGCATTTCCAGCAGACGCTTCGACTCGCTGAGCTGCCCTTCCAGATCGTGCACGCGACCCTGCAGCGACTTCACTTCGGCGGCGTTGACAGCCGCGGCGGCGCCACTGCCGGCATCGTCAGACGGCGTGACCAGATGGAGTTGTCCCGACTGCTTCCGTGTGGATGCGGTCTCCGCGCCGGCGCCACCACGCCACGCAGCATACTGCCGGCGGATTTCGCTGGTGGCCTCGGTCGCAGATACCGACGACACGGCGGAGCCTTCGGGAATGCGCAGTACCGCGCCCGTGCGCAGTACGTTCATGTTCCGCTCGAACGCACGCGGATTAGCCTGGTAGATCGCCAACATCCAACTGTGAGCCTCGGGCGTGTTCTCCCTGGCGCCAGCGATGCCAGTCGCGATCGACGACAACGTCTCGCCACGCTGCACGACATGCGACGAGCCAGCGGCATTTGCCTGGTCTGAAGGCGGAGGCGGAGCAACGCTTCGCGCGCCCTTGGAGCCACGCTTCGTACGAGCGGAAGTTTCGGTGTCAGGCGAACCGGAAGCCGGCGCGGCCACATCGGAGCCATTGGAAGCAGGCGCCGCAGGGGGCGTCGCGTCGGCACCGCGAGCAATCGCACCCTCACGCGTGCCGGCTCCCGCTGCGGGCGCCGCGACAGGCGCATTGCCAGCGGGTGTCTGCCCCGGGGTATAGACCGGGGGATCGAGCAACATCGTGTACTCACGTACCAGGCGGCCGCGAGCCCAATTGACCTCGATCAGCAGCGTGACGAACGGCTCGGTAATCGCATCGGTCGACTTAAGCTTGATGAGGGCATGACCGTCGCTCGTGCGGTTGGTCTTAACCTGCACGCTGCTGAGGAACACGGGCCACTCAAGACCATGACGGGCGAATGTATCGCGCGAAGCGACCTGCGCCTGGAGGGTTTGAAGATCCTCAGGCGTCGCATCCACCACCTCGATCTCGGCATCGAGAGGCGCATTGAGCGGAGAAAGGAGACGGATGTCTCCGAGACCGAGGGCAAACGCCGCTGACGGCAACATCAGCAGCAATGCCAGCGCCCGGCTTTGGCGTTTGGCGACCATTACGACACCCCGGGAGGTATCAGAGGGTAAAATATCTTGTTAAAACAATTGAGTGGGTCGCAATTCGCAATCCCACCGCAATTCGGGCGGCAATATAACTTAAATCGGCTGCTGCGCCAAAATCTCGGCGATCTGAACACTGTTCGTAGCAGCCCCCTTGCGCACATTGTCCGCCACCACCCATAAGTTAAGCCCCCTGTCGGTGGATTCATCTTGACGTATTCTGCCGACATAAACTGTGTCGCGGTTCGCTGCCTCGGTGGCCGCCGTTGGGTACCCACCGGCGCGCCGCTCGTCCAGGACCTGTACTCCAGGGGCCTTCTGCAGCAAAGAGCGCGCTTCCTCAGGTGTGATCTTCGTCCGGGTTTCAATACTCACCGCCTCCGAGTGGCCGTAAAAAACCGGGACTCGGACAGCCGTGGCGTTCACCCGTAGAGCCGGCTCCTCGAGGATCTTCCGGGTCTCCCAGACGATCTTCATCTCTTCGCGGGTGTAGCCGTTGTCCTCGAACCGATCGATGTGCGGAACGCAATTGAACGCAATCTGTTTGGGCACCACGCGCGCCTGAACGGGGCCTTTGCCGGTCAGGAGCTCAATCGACTGTTGGGCCAATTCCTCGACCGCCTCCCGCCCAGCTCCCGAGACCGACTGATAGGTGGCTACGTTGATGCGCTCGATGCCAACGGCGTCATGAATCGGCTTGAGCGCTACCACCAGCTGGATGGTGGAGCAATTCGGATTGGCGATGATCCGCCGGTTCTTGTACTGCGCGATGGCGTGCGGATTCACCTCCGGGACGATCAGTGGAATGTCATCCTGGTAGCGGAACTCAGAGGTGTTATCGATCACAATGCAGCCTGCCGCGGCAGCCTTTGGGGCGTATTCGCGCGAGACCTCGGCACCGGGAGAGAACAGCGCGATGTCAGCCGCGCTGAAGTCGAAAGTGGCAAGCTCGCGCACCGGCAGGCTTTGGCCTTTGAAACTCACTCGCTTACCGAGGGAGCGATTGCTCGCGAGCACATGCAGCTCGGAGACCGGAAACTTGCGCTCCTCGAGCACCTGAATCATGGTCTCGCCCACCAGGCCAGTGGCGCCCACCACAGCGACTCTGAATTCCCTACTCATTAAATACCTCGCGAAGGACGCGCGCGCGCGATGTCCGGTGTCGATGATCTGACGTCGGCGTTCTGCGCTCGATGGCGTAGATAGTGGTCCATGAGGACAATGGCCAACATGGCCTCGGCGATCGGCGTGGCGCGCAGGCCGACGCAAGGATCGTGGCGCCCGGTGGTGATCACTTCGACCGGATTTCCAGCGACGTCGACGGTGTTACCGGGGACCTGAATACTGGATGTCGGTTTCAATGACGCGTGAGCAATGATGTCCTGGCCGGAGGAAATGCCGCCAAGGACGCCTCCGGCATTGTTGCTGCTGAACCCCGTTGGTGTGAGCTCATCGCGATGCTGGCTGCCCTTTTGCGCGACCGAGCGGGTGCCAGCACCGATTTCGACCGCCTTGACGGCGTTGATGCTCATCAGGGCATGCGCGATGTCCGCATCCAACCTATCGAACACCGGCTCACCCAACCCGGGGGGCACTCCGGTGGCGATCACGGTGACCCGTGCGCCGATCGAGTCGCCTTCGCCGCGAATCTTCCAGAGTAATGCCTCAAGCTCCGCTACCCGCCCCGGATCAGGACAGAAGAACGGATTCTGATAGGCGAAAGCCGGCTCGACCGGATCGAGTGTCAGCTCGCCAATCTGGCTCAAATACCCGTAGATGCGCAGCTTCAGCTGCTCGGCAAGGTATTTACGAGCGATCGCGCCAGCGGCCACCCTCATCACCGTTTCGCGCGCGGATGAACGGCCGCCGCCGCGGTAATCGCGTAGGCCATACTTTTGCTGATAGGTGTAGTCCGCGTGCCCCGGACGGAAGCGATCCTTGATCTTGTCGTAGTCGCGCGAGCGCGCGTCCGTGTTCTCAATCAGGATGCCGATGGGTGTGCCGGTCGTACGTCCCTCGAACACGCCGGAAAGGATGCGCACCTCATCGCCTTCGCGCCGCTGGCTCACAAAGTGGGACGTCCCCGTCCGGCGCCGGTCGATGTCCGGCTGCAGATCGGCCTCGCTCAGCGACAGGCCGGGCGGACAACCATCAACGATACAGCCGAGGGCGGGACCGTGGCTTTCGCCGAAGGTCGTCACCGAGAAGAGTTTGCCTATCGTATTACCGGACAAAGGTGTGTACCCCAGGCAGCGCGAGTCCTAGTCGGACTCGCCCGCGCGCAACTGTTCTGCCGTCAACAGGAAAACGCCCCCGCCACCGCGCTCGAAATCGAGCCACACGAATGGGAGGCGGCGAAACGCACGACGTACTGCCGTCTCGGTGTTCCCCACCTCCACGACGAGCAAACCACGCGGGCGCAGATGCCGAGCCGCTTCCCGCAAAATGACGCGTACGGAGTCAAGGCCGTCGCGGCCCGCGGCGAGTGCGATGCTCGGCTCGTGGCGATATTCGGCCGGCAGCCCCTCGAACTCGCGCTGCCCCACGTAGGGCGGGTTTGTGACAATGATATCGTAGGTTTGGCGCCCGAGCGCGCTGAAGTGATCCGACTTCAAGACGCGCACTCGCCGCTTCAGATGGTGGCGGCCCACATTGATCCGCGCGACCTCCAGCGCGCCGTCTGAAATATCGACGGCGTCGACTCGAGCGCGCGGGAGAGCCACCGCACTGGCGATGGCAATACATCCCGAGCCGGTCCCCAGATCGAGCACGTTGCGTACGCTGCGCGGCTCTATCCAGGGCGTGAATCGCCGCTCGATGAGTTCGGCGAGCGGCGAACGCGGAATCAGGACGCGCGAATCGACGAAAAAAGGCAGTCCGGCAAACCAAGTCTCGCCCGTCAGGTAGACGGCGGGGGCTCGCGTGTCAATACGCTTGGAGAATAGGTCCCGCACCTCGCGCTGCCCCGCTGCACTGACTCGCTTCGAATACACTCGGGCGCCCGCATCGTGTGCGAGGTTGAGAGCGTGAAACACAAGCGCGGCCGACTCATCGAACGCGTTGTCGGTGCCATGACCGAAAAAGACTCCCGCGCGGCGCAACTGGCGGGCGCCGCGCTCGATAAGCTTGCGGACGGTGACGGGTGTGGATCGCGGCACCACGCGCGCCGCCGGTGATCGCGCGCTGCTCTGGCGTTTCGGGCGCCGCGTGCCGGCCCGGGGCCTGTGGAATAATTCACTCATGACGACTCGACGTACCTTCTGGATCCTCGGCATCGCAGCCCTGTGTGCTGCATTCGCCGGCTTTTGGCTAGCCCGCGAACTTGACAGCTCAGGCCCTGCGCTGGCAAGCGGCACATGGCTGCCGCTGCCGAAGACCATTCCCGATTTCCACCTCACCGACAACGTCGGCCAGCCCTTTTCGCTGCATGATCTGCAGGGCAAGCCGACCCTGGTGTTCTTTGGATTCACCCACTGTCCGGATGTGTGCCCGACAACCCTCCTGAAGCTCGCCCAGGTCAAGAAGGCGATGGCGGTTCCCGGCCTCAAAGTGGTGTTCGTCACCGTCGACCCCGCGCGCGACACCCCGCAAGCGGTGGATTTATACGTGCACGCCTTCGATCCTGACTTCATCGGCTTGACCGGCGACAATCAGGCCGTCATCCGCTTGGCGACAGCCTTCGGTGTGGCCGTGAACAAGGTGGACCTGCCGGGCGGGGACTACACCATGGATCATTCCGCTGTCGTGTTTCTGCTCAACAAGCAAGCACAGGTCGCAGGTATATTCACACCGCCCTTCGACACAGCAAAAATGGCGGAAGACCTCGGTCGTGCAGCCCCCTACCTCGGTAAATCCTGATTCCCGCGTGAGCCCAGTGTCGGAGCCCTCGCTACGCGACCGTCTGTTCGTGGCCATGCAACATGTGTTGCCGCAGCACTTTCTGTCACGACTGGTGCTGCGCCTCACGCGAGTGCGCCTGCGGACCTTCAAGAATCTACTGATCCGAAGCTTCGTACGGCATTTCCGGCCCAACATGAGCGAGGCCGTGCAGCCGAATCCTTGCGCGTACGCGAGCTTCAACGATTTTTTCACCCGTGAGCTACGACCGGGCGCGCGTCCGACCGACATCGACCCCGGCGCACTGGTGTCGCCGGTCGACGGCACGATCAGCCAGATGGGGCGGCTTGACGGCTCAAAGCTCCTGCAAGCGAAGGGGCACGAGTACACGCTCGAGGCGCTCCTCGATGGCGCGCCGGAGTGGGTAGAACGCTTCGCCGGAGGATCGTTCGCGACGCTCTATCTGGCACCGTACAACTACCATCGCATTCACATGCCGATATCCGGAACACTGCGCGCTGCGTGGTACGTACCCGGACACCTTTTCAGTGTGAACGCCGTGACGGCTGCCGCGGTACCGGGTCTTTTCGCACGGAACGAGCGGGTGGTCTGCGCGTTTGGGGAGAGGCAAAGTACGGTTGGCGCAGATGGGGCAAGCACGGTCGGCCCGTCCAGCCCGCCCGATTTTGCGATGGTGTTGGTTGGCGCGCTGTTCGTAGGCAGCATCGCCACTGTCTGGCATGGCGACGTTGCTCCCCGCAGTCCGCGCCGCCGGGTTGAGCTGCCCGTGACGGCCGGTAAGGTCCCACTGAAGCTCAGCAAGGGGGCGGAAATGGGCCGTTTCAACATGGGCTCGACGGTGATTTTGTTGCTTCCACCGGATAGGCTCGACTGGCTGCCGCGATTCCAGGCCGGCACCCGCATCGAGGTGGGTCAGATGTTGGCGAGGCTGAAGTGAGCCGGGCGTGGCGGCCGACCGCCACCCGCGCGGTGCTCGAGCAACGAGCATTGCTCTTGGGGCGTGCGCGCCGCTTTTTTGCCGATGGAGGTGTCCTGGAAGTCGACACTCCGATCGTGGTGAATGCTCCGGTTACGGACGTTCACATTCACTCGGCGCGGGTGGACCTGGGAGCGCAAGCCACGCATCCCTACTTCCTGCATACCTCACCCGAGTACTCGATGAAGCGTCTCCTCGCGGCCGGCAGCGGTGACATCTACCAGATCTGCCACGTCGTGCGGGGATTCGAGCGCGGGCGGCTGCATAACGCGGAGTTCACGCTCATCGAGTGGTATCGGGTCGGGTTCACGCTCGATGACCTCATGAGTGAGGTCGATGCTTTGGTGCGGGTGCTGCTGGGGCCGGTTGGTACGGGACATGCCAGTGAGCGTGTCAGTTATCGCGAGGTGTTTCTGCGCGAGCTGCGGCTCGATCCGTTCGCAGTGGGTCTGGAGGAGTTGCGCAAGGCGGCTGGGAAGTCAGGCTTCGTGGATGCATCGGGCAGAGCGGGGCGCGACGAGTTGCTCGAGTTTCTCATGGGGTCGGTGCTCGGGCCGCGCTTGGGTCGTAACTCGTTGACGTTCGTGCATGGGTATCCGGCTACGCAGGCTGCGCTGGCTCGGCTTGATCCGCAGGATCCGCGGGCGGCTTTGCGGTTTGAGCTTTATTGCGAAGGGGTTGAGTTGGCGAACGGGTTTCATGAGCTGGCTTCTGCTATGGAGCAGAGGGCTCGGTTTGTCGCGGATAATGCAGAGCGTCAGAAGAGCGGGTTGCCTGTGTTTCCTGCGGACGAGTTTTTGCTTGCGGCGTTGGAAGCGGGGTTGCCGGAGTGTTCGGGTGTTGCGTTGGGGTTTGATCGCACCCTCATGCTGGCAACTGGGGCTAAATCAATTGACGAGGTTTTGTCGTTTCCCACGGAGCGCGCATAACCTAGACAAGGTAGCGCGGGCAGGAGAGAAGAAAACCCTTTCCGGGGGACGCCGCAAGTACGTCCCTATAGGCTCTGGCGCTGTTCCCTACAGCGCAAGCCCCCGGAAAGGGTTTTCTTCTCTCCTACCCGCGCAGCTATTCGCGGTTTCGGATTCGGATAGTGTTTTGTGGATGGTGGGCCGAGGCGCGCTAGCGGCCATCGGCGCGGAGGACGACTTGTTCGGGTTCGTTGACGAAATAACCCTGGATGTACTGGACGCCGACCTGCCACAGGACGGCCATGGTGTTGGCGTCTTCGACGCGTTCGCCGATGGTTTGGATGAGGCGCTTGGTGGCTATTTCGACGAGGGTGCGGACGCGCTGTTGTAACTGCGGGTCGCCGGTGAGGCCCTGGATGATGGCGCCGTCGATCTTGACGAAGTCGAGCGGCACGGATTCGAGCAACCCGGCGCTGTCGCGGCCGGAGCCGAAATTATCGAGGGCGAAGCGGAATCCCTTCTGGCGTAGTGCGCCGGCCAGGGCCTTGACCTGGGTGATGTAGCTGGCGGCGACTTCCTCGGTGATCTGGAAACACAGGCGGTGTGGCTCGGCGCGGCTGGCGCGCACGTGATTCTCGAGCCAGTCGAGGAATGAGCCGTCCTTGACGGTGTCGCTGGAGAGGCGCACGAACAAACATCCGGGGCTGCGCTGGGCGGCGAAGGAGAGGGAAGCACCGACCACCCAGCGATCGATGTTCTTCAACAGGTCGTTGCGTTCGGCGGCCGCCATGAATTCGCCGGGCAACACTTCCTTGCCTTGGGTGTCGATCATGCGGACCAGTACGTCGAACATCACCGGGTCGTCGCCCTGCAGGCTGGCGACCGGCTGTTGCACCAGGCGGAAGCGGTTCTCCATGAGAGCCGCCTTGATGTGCTTCACCCACACCTTGTCGTAGGACTGCACCCGGTTGTCGTTGTCCGCGCGATCGGATGTGACGGTCTGATTGCCGCCGCGGGCGTTGCCCTTGCGACGCTTGCCTCGATGGCATCCGCAACCAAGGCATCGAGTTGTAACCTGCCGGGAGGGACGACGGAAAACCCAACCGTGCAGGTGAGCGAAATCGTCTTGTCCTTGACGCGCATGACGTGCTTCTGCACTCGCGCGATCAACTGCTCGCCCCAGGCCTCGATGTCGTGCTCGTTACCGCGCTCGAGCAATGCAAGAAAACGCGTGCCGCCGAAGCGGCCCACGACTTCCTTCGAATGCAATGTCTCTTTCAACACGTTGGCGAACTCGGCCAGCACCTCTTCGCTGGCGCTCACACCCACATCCCGCTCGATCGTCGCGAATTTGTCGACGCGGATGAGAGCGACGCAGCGCATGCCGCCGGGCGTGGGACTTTCCAGTCGCGCGGCCAATGCCTCGATCAGCTCGCGCCGGTGCAGCAAGCCGGTGGTCGGCATCCGAGCGCACCACATCCGAGAGCTTCTCCGCCAGCTTCGAGTCGTCCCGGGGCTTCGATGGCAGGACCAGGCGGATTGAGGGCTCACCCTCATGCTCACCGAGCGCCAGAACCACCTCGACGGGAAATCGCCGGCCGTCGCCCAGAATCGCATTGACCTTGAGCGTGTGATCGTTCCAACGGCCTTGCAGGCAAGCGGCGAGCGCGCCGCGCAGCGCCGGCTGAGTGGTCTCGTCGAACAGGTCCATGACCGGCTCACCGAGCAACCCATCCTCCCTGCCGAAGAGCTCAATCCACGCCGGGTTGGCGTCAACCACAATGCCTTCCTGGATCTGCACGATGGCGTCATTCGAGCGCTCGAGGACCGTCTCGAGCTGGCTGCGCGCATCGCTTGCGGACTTGAGGGTGGTATTGAGCGCCCTCTCGAGCCGGTGTGCGCGCAGCTCGCGAATCATCACAGCTTGCAGACGCATGGGATTAGCCAGTGTCACTACATCGCGGGCGCCGAAGACCATGGCGTTGGCGATGCGAGCCTCATCAACCGAATCCGCCAGCACCACCAAAGGTAAGGAAACTGACGCCTGATCGCGGATAGTGGCAACGCTCTGCAGCTCCTCGTTCGTGCTTGCGACGAGGACCAACAGCTCGGGACCGACGCTCTTGATGGAATCACTGAGATCGCGCAGCGAGGCGATCCAAGTGCAGTGAACCGGATGACCCGCTCGGCGCAGAATGCTATTGATTGCCTCGACGGGGTCGCGCGAGGCGCTCACCACGATGAGAGGAACCGCGTTCTGCTCAGTCAAAACGGACTCCAGGTCGACTTCAGCGGAAGGGTCGATTCTACCCCTCCCCGGGGGCTCTCTATTTGAGCCGTCTCTCAGTTAGCCCGGAAATTGTGGCGGCAGTGTGACTTTGGCCGGCGCGCCGTAGAGTTCCCGAACCAGTCGGGGCACGAGGTAACCGGAGAGCCGCGCGGCAAGTTGCCCCGCCAGGACACGTGCCTCCGCGTCAGGCACCTCGAAGTGCGCGGCTCCGCGTACCCGATCCAGCACGTGCAGGTAGTAGGGCAAAACACCAGCATCGAACAGGCGGCGGGACAGTTCGGCGAGCACATCCGCATTGTCGTTGACGCCGCGCAGCAGCACGGACTGATTGAGGAGCGTCACACCCGCAGCGCGCAATTTCGCGCACGCCGAACGCACCTCGGCATCAATCTCGTTGGGATGATTCGTGTGAAGCACAAAGGTCACCGGCAGCCGTATTGAGCGCAACCAACCCAGCAGGCCCTCATCGACTCGGGAGGGAAGCACAACAGGCTGGCGGCTGTGGATACGCAATCGCTGTAGATGACCGATCGCGGCCAGCGCATCCGTGAGGCTGGTCAGCCTTGCGTCGCTCAGCGAAAGCGGATCGCCGCCACTTAGAATCACCTCTTCCAGGGAGCTGTCTCGGGCAATCTCCGCCACGGCGGTATTCCAACGAGGCGCCTCGTCGGTTTGCTCGGAGTAAGGGAAGTCGCGTCTGAAACAATAACGGCAGTGCACCGCACAGGCCGAGGTCGCGATCAGCAAGGCCCGGCCGCGGTACTTCTGTAGCAGCCCGGGGGCGCGCAGCGCCGCATGTTCGCCCAAGGGGTCCGATACGTAGTCGGCGACGTCTTCGAGCTCGCCGGACAACGGCAGAACCTGCCTGAGAAGAGGATCCGCGGAATCACCTGCTCGCATGCGCGCTACGTAGCTACGGGGAACACGCAACCGAAAGCCGGCGGCGGCGGCGTGCGCGGATCCGACGAGACCTCGATCGAGGCCAAGGGCAGCCACCAGTTCCTCGGGATTTGAAATGGCGTCGGCCATTTCGGCCTGCCAGCGCGCGGGTGTGCTCAGGGTGGCGGTGGTCATGAAACGGGCGCCTGAGGCCTGACGGGGGTCGGTATTTCGACGCTGGGCTTCAGGATTTGCGGGTTCCCAGTCGTGCTGGCGGGTGTGGGACGATGCCGTTATCATACGCGGCCCTTTTGTGGGCCGCGCATTCTGCAGCCCCAGCCGCGAGAAAGAAATGGCCAGTTACACTACAAGCGAGATTCGCTCGGGCATGAAGCTTCTGCTCGAGTCGGAGCCGTACGCCGTGATCGACAACGAGTTCGTGAAGCCCGGCAAGGGCCAAGCGTTCAATCGGATCAAGGTCCGCAATCTCAAAACCGGCCGCACCATCGAGCGTACGTTCCGCTCGGGCGAATCGCTCGAAGCGGCGGACGTCGTTGACATGGAAATGCAGTACCTCTATCAGGAAGGGGACTTCTGGCACTTCATGGTGCCGGATAACTTCGAGCAGTACACCGCCGGCAAATCCGCGGTTGGCGATAACGCCCAATGGCTGAAAGACGGCATCGTCTGCATCGTGACGCTCTGGAATGGCGAGCCTCTGTTGGTCACGCCCCCGGCGCACATTGAGCTCAAAGTGGTCGAGACCGACCCTGGTCTGCGCGGCGACACCGCCACCGGAGGCCAGAAGCCGGCCAAACTCGAAACCGGCGCCGTGGTGCGAGTACCTTTGTTCATCAACGAAGGCGAAGTCCTTCGCATCGACACGCGCACCGGCGAGTACGTCTCGCGCGCCAAGTAGCGCCCGTAGCGCGTCACTCTCGTGGGCGGCGATGCAGCCGCCTGCGAACTCACGCCTTGCGCGCCCGCCATAGTCCATCCCCGACGTAGATCAAGAGCGCCGACCAGATCAACATGAAGCCGAGGGCGCGAGGGCCGAAGAACGGCTCGTGATAGAGGAGTATCCCGGACAACAGCTGCAAGGTCGGTGTGATGTACAGCAGCAGCCCCAAAGTTGAATACGGTATGAGTCGCGCGCCGAACGCGAACAGAAACAACGGCAAAGCGGTTATGGGCCCGCAGCCAAGAAGTAACGTGTTCACAAGCGTGCTGGAATGGCCCAGGGCACCTGTGCCGGTCACCTCACACCAGACCAGGTAACCCACAGCCAGCGGTAGGAGCGCCAGGGTCTCCACCGCCAAGCCTTGCAGCGCCTCGACATGAACGACCTTGCGGATCAGCCCGTAGGTCGAGAAGCTCACCGCCAGAGTCAAGGCAATCCAGGGCACCGAGCCCGTCGCGACCGTGAGGTACACCACGGCGATCGCGGCAACTGCGACAGCGGTCCACTGGGCTGCATTCAACCGCTCGCGCAGGATCACCACTCCCAATAGCACATTGGCCAGAGGATTGATGAAATACCCGAGGCTGGTCTCCAGCACGTGACCATGACCGACGCCCCACACGTAGCCGAGCCAGTTGATGCTGATCAGGAAGGCCGCGGCCACCAGTCGCCCGAGAATGGCCGGGCTCGTGAGCGGCTTGCGCAACTCGCCTAACTCGCCGCGCACCAGCAGCCAGCCGAACACCAGCACACAAGCCCAAACGATGCGGTGACAAACGATCTGCAGTGCCGGCACACCGAGTAGCGGCTTAAAGTAGAGCGGAAACGCGCCCCAGATCAAAAAGGCGCCGACGGCTGCCAGTAGCCCTTCCGCGGAAAGTTTCCTGGAACGTGTGGCGGCTCCGACAGCCGGCTCCGTCGCCGAGCCGGTCGCACCGTTTGCCGTCGTTGCAGCATGCGAGGCCGGCGAGTCCGCGCGGTAAGTCGCCGCTACATCGGTAGTCACGCCTGGCGAGGCGGCGTCAGATCCTTCTCCCGCGGCGGTGCAGCCGCGGGCCGTGTCGTGGGCGCTCTGAGACATGTTTTATCCGACTGCCTCTGGGCGAATGCTGGCGACGAACAGCGACGCCAGCCGTTCCAACCCACGCGCGTCACCTTGATCGAACCGCCGCAGTCGTGGGCTATCGATATCCAACACGCCCAACAGATCCTGACCGGCAATGAGCGGCACCACGATCTCGGACCGTGAGGCGGCATCGCAAGCAATATGCCCCGGGAAGGCCTCAACATCCGGCACCACAATGGTTTTTCGCTGCGCGGCCGCGGAACCACAGACACCTTTCCCAAGGGCAATGCGCACACAGGCAGGCTTGCCCTGGAAGGGGCCTACAACGAGCTCGCCTTGCTTGAGAAAATAGAATCCGGCCCAGTTGAGGTCAGGCAACGCGTCGTAGATCAGCGCCGCCGTGTTCGCCGCGTTGGCCACGAAATCGCGCTCGCCGCTGAGCAAGCCGCCGAGCTCCTCGGCCAGACGCGCGTAATCGGCTGTCTGGTCTCGAAAGTCGTAGCGTTTTCCTGCAAAGCTCATGGCGTCCCCGGAACTGCGGCGGGCGGGAGCGCCGTCCGCTCCCGCATGGAGACGTCATTTTTACTGAACCCCGCTCGAAGCGCCTCTCTCTTTCGTAAGGCTTCAGAACCTCAGAAAGCAAGCCCCAGACCCAAATCGAAGCGGGTGAAGTCGTTATTGATCCAGAAGTGCTGATAGTCAGCCTTCACCACCACGTGCGGTGTAGCGTAAAAGTTGGCGCCGACCGTACAGACACGGTCATGGTCATGTGGCCATAGACCGTAATCCCCCGGAGCGCTAGACAGAGGAATCAGGCCCGAGGGAAGCGCCGGGCCCGGTGTCGTGCCCTCATAGCTCGCTCCCAGGTTGTAAACCTCCCAGCGGCGAACGGCGCAGGCGATAGGAACCGTGCTCCCAGAGGTCGTAAGCACCCTGGAAGAAGTATCCGTAGAAGGACGACGGAATAGGATTCGGCGAGCCGGGATTGGCCGCGTTGGTCGAAGCGAGGTTGCTATCGTGCCGCGCGCATATAACGCCGAGAGGCCGAACTTCCCCGGCGTCCAACGCGCATGCCCTTCCCACAAAGTCACCCGTTGGCTGCCCGCGCTCGGTGCGTTGGGAGGCGATGGCACGGCTACAGCCTTACCTGTAAAGACCGCGCCGCCCACCGTCAGGCCTGGCGTGCCGAAGTAGCTCAGAGCGACGTATTGGGGCAGGTCATGCGCATTGCCCAGAGCCAACTCCTGGTGGGTCGCTCAGCGGTGCCACATCGTCGTCTTCGAGCTCCAATGCGGTCTTGTACGGCGGGAACTCCGGAGGAAAACTCCACTTCGACAAATCGAAGCCTGTCGCCGCCCATTGACTCGAATGGCGCCGAGCTCCACCGCTCGCTTGATTCGCGCACGACTGAGCTCAGGCAAAAGGGCCGCGACGGCCTTGTCGAGGCGGGCACCTGCGAGCGCCTCGGGCACGACGACCTCGCGCGCGACCTCGGAGGCGTCTTTGGGCAAGGCAACGGAATCCATGAAGGCGCGAGCGCCCGTAGTGCTACCACGACGGCGCGCTCTTCGCTCGACTACGCGGCCGAAAGGTCGCGCTCCGACCGGACGTAGAGCGCCGCCAAGAGAGCGCCCAACATCGACGCCAACGGCGCGAGCACCAGCGGCGCCGCTCCGAATGTGAGGGCGAGAAGCGCCACGATTCCGGGCGCGAGCGCGAGCGCGCTCACAATCCTCGCCTCGGAGCGGGCTCGCCTCGGAAAGACGAGAGCATCGGCCGCATGGGCAATATCGTCGCTCGCCAAGGCCACCGCCCACTCGCCCGGCGTCGCGCCGGCCGCGCTCATGGCCACGGCGACATCCGCCGCCCCGAGCGCCTGGTCGTCGCCGGCTGGATGCCCGACCACGCTCACCAGGCTTCCACCCTCCCCGAGGGCGAGCACTTCGGCGCGTCGGTCGCGAGGCATCACTTCGGGACGCACGTGGTCGATGTCGAGCGCACGACCAATAGTTTCG
>CAVVXG010000056.1:0-229249 GCA_963752125.1 uncultured Pseudomonadota bacterium
AAGCGGCTCGTACCGGGCGAGCGAGTGCGGCAACGGCGGTAACGGCGAGTTCACGTGTTGCTGTAGCACTTCCATGGCGGTGGCGCCCGTGTACGGTTTGCGGCCAGTCAACATCTCGTAGAGCATGATGCCCAGACTGTAGAAGTCCGAGCGCACGTCGAGCAGCTCACCCGTGGCCTGCTCCGGGCTCATGTAGTACGGCGAGCCGCGCAGAACTCCTGTGCGCGTGCTCGGAGTGCTGCCGTCCAACGCGCGCGCCAGGCCGAAGTCGATGAGGGCGACTTCGTCATTCTCTCGCAGCATCACATTCGGTGGCTTCAGGTCGCGATGCAGGAGTCCCGTGTTGTGTACGACACGCAGGGCGCACGCGATCTGCTCGATGTAGCGCAGTGTCTCGGCTTCCTTGAGGCCTGCCTGCATGCGAGCCTTCAGATCACCGCGCAGCAGGTACTCCATCGCGAGGTACTCGAAGCCGGCATGCACGCCGTAGTCATAAATCTGCACCACGAGCGGATCACGAATCGCAATGATCGCAGTGTATTCACGCTCCAGAAACTGGCGGCCCGCCGCGTCATCGCGCAACGTCTTACTGACCTTCAAGGCGACGTTGGCGCCGAGGGCGATGCTGGTGGCGAGATAAACCACGGCCTTCTCGGATTCGCCGATTTTCATCTTGATGATGTAACCGGGAATGAATTCGGCCGTGACCGGCGGGGCTGACGTCGCCGACCGCTTCGAGCCGCTCTTTCCCGAAGTGGCTTTTGCCTTCACGGGGCTCGCTACGATGCTACCCGTGAAAGAAGTATCTGGTGTCTTGCCGGACGCGCTTTCACTGGCGGCTACCGCGGCGTTCAGTGCCGCGGCGCTCGCCGAGTTGAGGATCGCCTCGAGCTGGCTGGGGCCCATGAGTTGGGTCGCAGCCGCAATGTTGACATCCGCCACGCTTTGCTCGCGCCCGGCCTCGGACGGGGCGGATTGCTTGGGTGCGACCCCCGGCGTCATGGTCATGGACGCCCACGTCTCCGCGGCCGCAACGCTATCCAATTTTTGCTCGCGTATTGGCTGCTCTCGCGGCGGCGCCGGTGCCGCTTCCACCTGAGGCGGAGTGGCCAACTTGCGCTGCGCGCGTTTTTCAATGCGCCGCAGTGCCAGGCGAACCGACGTGCTCAACCGCTCGGGCGTGAGCAGCCGTTTGGGCAGATAGTCCACGGCACCGAGCTGCAGCGCCCTGACGGCAGTCAACTCGTTGCCGTCCTCGGCCAGTGCAATCACCGCCGGAAAGACCGGTCGGCTGCGCAGTTGGCGCAGTATCTCCAGTCCGCGGGCTTTGGGATCCTGGGGACTCTCGCCGAACGAGGCGGTGAGCAACAGGATGTCGCACTCCCGTCCGCCATCCTTTTCTCGCCAACGCTCGAATCCGGGCATGTCGAGCACCGTTACGGTCGAGTCAGGGCAGAACACACCTAAATGGTGACCGAGCCATTGTCCGTACCGGGCGTCTTCGTCGACAACCAGTAGCTGGGGTGGTGTGGTTGTGCGTTTTGCTGTCACTGTCACTGTTCTAGCGCGAAACGTACACGCACGCGTGCGCGTTGGTTGATGGGTTTGCCGTCACGCAATATGGGGCGATAGCGCCACTTGCGCACGGCTTGCGTTGCCGGTTGCTCAAACAACCCGGCGGGCTCCGCGCCGACAACGGTGATATCGGCGACGGAGCCATCCGTATTGACAATGAACTGCACGTCCACCCAACCGCTCAACGCCCGCTCGCGTGCCGAGAGCGGAAAGTCCGGCGCGACGTAATGGGTCAATTCGAGCTGTGCCGCGGTGACAATAGCACCGTCTTCGCTGGCACTGCCGGATTTCGGGTCGGATTCCCGTGCGGTTTTCGAATCATCGTTGATTGCGGCGATGCTGGCTTGATCGACGCCGGCCTCGCGCGCCTCGGTGAGCCAACGTTGCGCTCCCGCATGATCCTCGCGGCGAGCCGCATCTTTCGCTTCCTCCAGCGTGCGAGCGGCGAATTCGCGGCGCGCGGCCAGCGTCGAGGGATGTGCGGGGTCGGATTGTATCAACTGCGCGAGGTAAAACTTGGCGCTGTCGCCGTTAGGATCCAACACCTTGCCTTGCGAGAGTCGTTGGTTTACGAGAAGTGCCAATCGTGCGAGCGCATCTGTCTTCGCACTGGTGCGCACCCGGTCGGCTTCCTGCGTAAGCGCGGCGATATCGGCCTCGCTGACGCCCGCTTGCGCCGCCGCCTGGATCCAATGTTGGCCCAAGTCAGCGTTGCCCGCTGCGAGCGCTTTACGCGCTTCGTTTACGAGACGGTCAAGAAACTGCCGTTGCAGCTGCTTCACTTCGGCGTCGTTGGGTGCCAGAGTGCGCGCCGACTCGATGTAAAATTGCGCGTTATCCTGAGCGGGTTCGACCAGGTTGCCGTGGCTCAGGCGCTCATTGGCGCGGCTCACATACTCCTGGACCCGATCATCAAGCTTCTTTTGCTCGAGCTCCTGGCGGGCTTCGGTCACCAGCGTGGAGTGTTCGCCCTCGCGGCGGGCGCTGTCGAGGACCGAGAGCGCCTGCTCGATATGTCCGTTCGAGGCTGCCTGGCGAGCCTGCGCCAGCGTGGCTCGCTCGCGCTCCTTGGCGATCTGGGTCAACAGGAATGCAACACGAACGTGGTCGGGTTTGATCGCGCGTGCCTGGTCGGTAAGGTGCTGTGCTTCCTGGAGATGTTGTGCGAGCAGTTGTGCTTCCGCGTTGGACAGTAGCCGGTCGATCACCTTCTCGAGGCCGGCCGCGGCGCGCGCAGCTTTGGGGTCGCGTCGTTGCGCGCGCGCATACAATTCGGCGGCATTGGCGCCCGCAGGCGCGACCAGGGCGCCGCCGGCAAATGCTTTGTCGGCGCGCGCCAGCAGGTCTTCCAACACGGTGTCGCTCGCTGTCTCCGCGGGTGTCTCCGTGCCCGCCGTTGGCAAGGTTTGTGGTTGCCGTGGTTGCGGTTTCGGCCACGATAGCCACAGGCCGAACGCGGCTAGCGCCGCTGCGACCGCGCCGCCCAGCAGCAACATGTTGGTGCCGCTGCCGGGTCGCTGCCGCGCCGGACGAGCAGCGCTGGTGAGGGCCTCGCCGGCATGTTCCTCGCCGTGCCTGCGCCACGCGGCGTCTACGAATAACTTGACCCGTTGCTCCGAGACCGGCTTGTGCAGGAAGCGATAGACGGTGCCGTTTGTGATCTGTGTGGCAAGTGCGCTCTGGTCGTCGATGCGACCGGTGACAATGAGAACCAGTTCCGGAAATTGCGACCGCAAGCGCTCGGTGATCCGCTCGATCGGGGTGTGAATGGCACCAGCGTCGAGGATGGCTACCCCGGAGTTCTGCGCCAGCAGGTGCGCGGCGAGCTCTGCTTCGGCTCCGACCGTGAAAATGTCATATTCCGGGCCGAGCACAGCCAAGGTGCGCACAAGCGCTTCGTCACGTGTGAGCGCGACGACGCCTCCACCCGCCGGCGCGGCCTCCTCGATGGGCGCGCTTGGGGCCGGACTACTCTGAAATTCGTGAAGTACAGAGCTACTCGCCATCTATGAAATCCAAAGCCCCGCCGGGGCCTCGACGACCTCCGTCAGCCGGGAGCCTGTCTGACCAATGATCGCCGAAAGATGCTCGCTGACGGTCGCCCTCGCTACGGCGATCATTGGTCAGACAGGCTCCGCGACGATGCCCCACATGCGGCACATTGTCGCCACCGGACGACGTATTCTGTGAAACTCGTCATCTTGTTCCGAAGGAACCAGACAAGGGCACGCATGGTGGCAACCAATAATGTTAACCGCAACCTCCAGTTGAGCCTCAAAGCGCCCTCCGGCGCCCAGGCCTGTTGTAACCCGCGCGCCATCACCAAAGAAGCTCACGCCATGACGGCGGGCTCTAAACACTTCACTTGGGTGCGCGGCCGGATCTCTCCTGCGCATGCGCCACAGTTAATCCTTGGGTAGCAGAAACTTCGTCCCGTCATGGGACAACACCACGCCTCCTGGCGTGATGCTCTCGACACGCACGCCTTCGGTCGGCATCGAGTCGCCTTCGTGCAGCTTGTGCATGTTGATCATGACAAAGCGTTCTTGCGGCTGAGCCGCGAACACGTGTAGGTCGAGACGCAGATTCGGCAGGCGCGTGTTGAGTGCAACGTCCTGATATAGCGGCACGCCGCTGGCGGTAGCGCGGGCAACGTGACTGCCGAAGGGCTGCGCGGGACCCGGATCGGCGGCGGGCGCGGTGTCGTCCGGATTCAGTTTGTCTGCGCCGGTGTCGGTCTGTGCGCGCAACGTCTCGTTTTCGCCGGCGCCGGCAGTGCCGCTGGTATTCGGCGCTGGTTGCGGAGCTGGCGCGTTGGTCACGCTTCCGGGCGGTCCCACTGCGGTCTGGCCGGCGTTGGTCATCGGGGGAGCACCCTGCTGGGGTTGCGTCATGCCCGCTGTTTGGGCCAGAGGAGCCGTTGGAACGGTTCCGCTCACCGGGACGGCACTAGTTGGCGTGGGAGGCAGCGTCGGAGCCTGCTGCACGCCTGTGGACGCCGGGACCATGGTCGTAGCCGGCATTGTCGCGTTGGGGGACTGTACATTTGCGGCTTGCGCCGGGGCCTCCGCGGAGGCCGGACGGCGCAGTAGCACGCAGGCCACGATGATCAGGTTGACCGCCAGCAGCACCGCGAGCCCGATCGCCCACAGGGGCAAAGCGTTGCGCGGCGGAGCCACGCGTACTTCATACAACGCGGGGCCGTTCTGTCTTTGGCGGTCAGTTTCGGACTTTTTCAGCGCATCGAGAATGAACGACATCGGTCACCCGCCGTGAGTGTCGGCCACGTACAACAGCGGCGCATCGGATCCAGCCACCGCGCTCGCGAGCGCGATCTGCGTCTGGACGCCGGCGATGCCATCGACCGCGAGCCGGTGTTGGCGTTGGAAATCGCGGACCAGATTCGCCAGATCCGTGTCGAACACGTCGCTCACTGGACCATCACTCTGCTGTCCGCGCACATGCTGCAGACTATCTCGCAGCCAGCGTACATCAGGACCGTGCATTCCGGGTGAGAGAGATTTCACCTGGCTGGTGCCAGGACGCCATAACATCACGAAATCGCCGAACCAGTAGCGCGACAGCTCGCCTATGCCGATCTCGTGGCGCACACCGCCGAGCTCGATGCGTGCGCGCTCGTCGTCCAGTCGCGTCAGGACCACCTGGTGCGAGCTGCCATTGTCGTCGTTCAGCAGCAGAATCGCCGGCCGGTTATAGAGTCGCAACTGCGCCAGCGAGCCGCGCTGGGTGAGACAGTCGAGTCCTTGCTGTTGCGCCTGGGTACAGGGGTCGGTCCCCGCAGGGACGTATTTCGCGCCCCACAATCCGAAGAGTTTGGCGAACGCGCTGTCAGTATCCGTCTCGCTCGCATTCTGGGTGAGAAGCTCGGAAAGCGGTTGCACGCGGGCGATGGTTCCAACAGTGGCCGAGCTGTTGGTCGCTGCAGTCGCTGTTGCGGGAGCCGTTGTTGCGGCGGCTTTCTGCGGCGAGCCTGGTTGGGCTGTGTCAGCCGAGCGCGTGTGAGCCACCGCGGTGTTGTTGCCTTGCGGCTTGGAGTCCCAGGGTCGGGCGTTCCACAGGCCGACAGCGGCGCACAACAGCACCACCGCCGTGCTGCCGGCAGCGGCCCAGGGCAGCCAGTTCGGCGCGATGCGCTTGCCGAAGACTTCGGACGCGGCGTTGCGTACCAGGTTTCCCGTGACGTGATGGCTGTCCATGGAGTACGCGCCCAGCAGCGAGCGGTCGCAGATGACGTTGATGACGCGAGGTACACCAACAGAAAGCCGGTAAACCTCGCTCAACGCGGGGCCGCTGAATATGTCGGTGGTGGCACCGGCAACCCGTAAGCGGTGCCTCACGTAGGCCGCCGTTTCGTCACGCGTGAGCGGATTGAGGTGATAGCGGCCGGTGATGCGCTGTGCAAGTTGGCGCAGCTCGTTGCGCGCGAGCAGCTCGCGCAACTCCGGCTGTCCGATGAGGATGATTTGCAGCAGCTTCTGTGTGTTGGTTTCGAGGTTGGTGAGCAGGCGCACCTGTTCCAGTACCGCCGGCGCGAGATTCTGAGCCTCATCCACCACGAGCACTACGCGCCTACCGCCACCATGCGCGCGCAGCAGGTAGTGGCTCAGCACATCGACCAGGTCCTTCAAACTTTCGGTGGAGGCATCGGGTACACCGATGCCGATTTCCTCGCAGATGGTGAGCAGGAATTCCGGCGCGGTCATGCGCGGATTCAAGATCAGGGCGATCTCGGCGTTCTTCGGCGTTTGCGACAGGAGCGAGCGAACAATGGTGGTCTTGCCCGTTCCCACCTCGCCGGTGAGCTGAATGAAGCCGCCGGCCTCGTTGATGCCGTACAGCAAATGAGCCAAAGCTTCGGCGTGGCGCTCGCTCAAATAGAGATAGCGCGGATCCGGAGTGATCGCGAAAGGCTTTTCGTTGAGGCCGAAGAACGAAAGATACATTTGTAAGCAGTTACTTGATCGTGTTTCCCCGCCGCAGGGCACCGCTGCCAAACCGCGCGCGGGCTTCGTCCAGCGCCGCGTCGAGGCGCGATGTGTGCGGCGGGGTGTCTTCGAAAAGACCGAGTTGAGACGCCGGGCTCAGGTCAGTCAAGACCACCCCCAAGAGCCGAAGTTTCGCACCGGGCGCGCTCTTGAGCCAGCCGGCCAGCAACTCGCGGGCTACGTTCGCGATGGTACGCCCATCATGTGTCGGGGGCGCGACGGCACGCTGGCGTGTGAATGTAACGAAGTCTTCGCGGCGGATTTTTACTCCGATGCAGGCCGCCGTGAGCTGTTTGCGCCGCAGGCGTTCGCAGGCCAGGCCCGCGAGTCGCGTCAATTCGGCCTGCAAAACGCGCGGGTCGCCGATGTCCTGGGCGAATGTATCTTCCGAGCTCAGGGACTTTTCGTCGCGATCGGGGAGGACCGGGCGGTCGTCGATCCCTGCCGCACGCTCCCGGACGCGCTGGGTGTATCGGCCGAACAACGGCCTGAGCACCGCGTCCGGTGCCTTGCGAAGCTCACCAAGGGTCCGGATCCCCACCGCCTCGACTCTCGCCCCGCTCTTGCGACCCAGCCCGGGAAGGCGCCGCACGGAAAGCGGATCGAGCGTCTCATGAATGCGATCCGCGGGCACGATGGTGAGGCCATCGGGCTTATCGAGGTCCGAAGCGATCTTGGCGACCAGCTTGTTCGAGGCGACCCCGACTGAGGCGCTGAGGTGGGTGATTTCCCGAATGCGGCTCTTGATACGGCGCGCGATAGCGACTGCATCTCCGAAGAGTTCCAGGCTGGCCGTGACGTCCAGGAACGCCTCGTCGAGGGATAACCCCTGGACGAGCGGAGTGACCTCGTGGAAGACCCCGAATACCTGGTCCGAGACGGCTTTGTAACGATCCATGCGCGGCCGCACGCAGATGGCGTGAGGGCACAAGCGCAGCGCCGTGCTCATTGGCATGGCCGAGTGCACGCCGTACTTGCGGACCTCGTAGCTGGCGGCCGCCACCACTCCTCGGCCGGCTACTCCACCGACGATCAGGGGCTTACCCGCCAAGGCGGGATTGTCGCGCTGTTCGACCGACGCATAGAACGCATCCATGTCCACATGGAGAACCGCACGGGTCATGCGATGACGGGCCCCTGAGATGAGTCGGATGAGACGCTAGCACGGAGCGAGTGAGAGGTCCCGCGCTAAGCGCAAGCCGTGCCGGTGCGGCCGCACTCGCGCGCCGAAACTCGGCCCACCCACCATTGCGCTGCGCATTCCGTGCCTCGCGCAGCCCCAGGGTGGCCATCCGTGGCCGCCTCCTCGCATGCGACGAGCTTTTGGCGCGCGCCCGCCCGCGTGCGGGGTTCGCAGTTTCCGCGGAAACTACTTCACGGTAATCGTGATCTTCTTCGACATCACCGCCGGGTTGTGCGGGATGTGGTTCGCGTCCCCGAGCAACAACTGCAGCGTGTGCTTACCTGGCGTCAGGTTAACGGTGGTTTCGGTCTGGGCCTTGCCGAAGTGCACGATCTTGTCCGTCGCCGGCAGGGGCTGGCTGAGATCCGCGGGCGCATCGGTATCGATCAGCAAGTGGTGGTGACCCGTGTTCGGATCCTTCGTCCCGGCCGGCGCGAGAGTCATGCCCTTGATTCCGAACTTCACCGTCACTGGGCTCGTGACCGTCTCCCCATTCTTAGGGCTGACAATAAAGACCTTCGCTCCGGCGGGCGAGGGCGTGCGCTCCGGTGCCTGGGCAGCGGCGACGGACGCGGCAAGGACCAACGCGGCGGTGATTGCAAACATACGCATGACGACACTCTCCCTACGATCATTGAGTAATGCGGCCTTCAGCGCCGCGCCGGAAGCTTAGTCGCTCCGTTCCCTAAATACGATCGTGTACGTAACTGGCGTCAGGCGGCTCGGAGTCGAACCCTAAGGCGAAAGCAGCAGCAGCCGTTGCCTCCTGCATCCTTCTCGAAGGCAACCTCGCGATGCGACCGCCGATGTTGGCCTTGGGTACTGTTTGCAGGTTATCGAAGTTTGCCGCGCAAGTGCCGGGCAGTCCGTCTTCCTCGGTCAGGACGACCTCGGTAGGGATGCTGCGGATGGTCGATGTGATCGGCGCTACCGTTACCGAATTGAGAACAGGTATTGCCGAATCGCGTGTAAGAATCAGCACCGGTCGTTTTTTATCGGGCGTCTTGAATGTGTACCAGCAGATGTCGCCGCGATTCACGGCGCGCCCCACTCCTGCTCATTCAGCCAAACGTCAAACTCGTCGCGCTTCACTGGCTCGCGCGCATAGCCTTCGGCATGGCGCGTTTCTTCCTCTCGAATCCGGGTGCGGCGAATCTCGGCTTCCAACGCATCGCGAATGAATCCCGAGCGAGTCGTATTCCTGGCTCGACTCATTTTGTCGACAAGCTTGAGCAGCCGCTCATCGATCGTCATCTGGATGGTTTTCATGACTGTGGAGAGTAATGAGGTTCACTATCCACATCATACTCCACATTCGTATGAGGGGACGTGAGTGACAAAAATAACAAATAAAATTAGACACTTATGGTCAGATTAGCCACCACGTGCCCCAGCTTCGGCAGCTACTGGGCTAGCAAGCTATAAACACTGGTGGCAGCCAGCACTAAAATCGCTGTTATTGAATACGCTAGCGCTAACACGGTCATTTTGCCGACCGTCACGCCGATGCCTTGGCCGTATACGCGCCGCATCGCAAGGTAATAGTAGTAAGGGACGTAGAAGGCGATCGCGAAGCCCAACAATACGGCCAGCATGGCGATTGGCAACAGCGCCGTAAGTAGTGAATACAATCCTAGCGACAGGAACAGGAAAGCATGGTTGTGCAGTAGAAATAACAGGTGCTGCACGTAATAACGCCGCGGTCGCCGATACAGGGGCTTCATCACTATGGCGAGGAGCGGCAAGGCGAGGAAGATGGCGCGCGGAAGGGTGTGCATGAACGCCTCGCTGATCGCACGGCCGTGGTCTTCCGCCGTTTTCTGGCAGTTCGCGCGGAGGGTCGGCAAGAGGTAGGCATGCAAGGGGCCATTGTAGTTCAGGGTGGCACACACTCTCTCGGCGTGTTGGCGAGGGCTCTCACCCTGTTTCTGCGGCAGCCCCGTGGGAGGCGCCGCGGCGATGATGTTGCCGTGGCCATCGGCCATTCGGAGGTTGATGTGTGGATGGAAGGCTGCTGCGATGAGAAAGTACAGCACACTCAATACGAGGTAGAGCCGCAGGGGCGGGAGATAGCTCACGCGCCGCCCGTCGAGAAATTCGCGGGTCAGGAAGCCGGGTTTGAGGAGCAGCGCCGCCATGGTGCACCAGAGGCGTGAGTCGGCGTGTGTGAGATCCTCAGTGACTTCGCCGATGAAGTGCCAGAGGGAGTGCAGCGAATGCTCGACGCGTTGGCCGCATTCAGCGCAGTAGTGGCGGGTGACGGACGCACCGCAATTGGCACAGGTGGCGCCACGTGTCGAGGGCGCCGCATCTGTCGGCGTGCTGGGTTGCGCAGCTGTTGGCGCAGTTGCTGGAGCAACTGTTGGCGTGGCTGCCAGGCTAGGGCGAGCCAGTGCGCCTGCCTCCCTGTCCGCGCTCATGTTGTCCGTTCTCCGTCAGTAATCTTGTCGACGTCGGGGATTGGGCGTCAAGCTACATGCACACTCGATCGGACTGGCGCGGTTTGCGGTACCGGCTCGGCTTGTGTCCCTAACTCGTGCGGGGCAAAGTCGTCGACGTTGATGATTTCCAGCACCTTGCGATCGTAGTCCCGCAAGCTAGCCGCTTCGGCCTCGGTGATGATGCCGGCGGTCTGCGCCTGTTGAATCTGGCTGGGAAAGTCCAGTGCCGTGATCCGTCCGGTTTTCACGCCTTCAACCCGGATGCGTTTCTCGAGTGGCTCGGTAGTTTGCGCCAGCAGCAGCGCTTCCTGCAGCAGCCCGAACGGGTTGGTGGGTTCCAGTGTCCAGTAAATGTACTGGCACAGGCGCTCACGCGCCTCGGTGGGGCTCGTCACCAGGTCGGCAACCTTACGTCCCAACCGATCGTCGGGGGCCGAGTAGGCACGTCCGCGCGGGAGGACAAAGAAGCGCATCACGCCGCCTATGAAGCGGTTCGGAAAGTTGCGCAGGAACCCATAAAGTTGCTCCTGCGCGTGATAAAGAAGGTTGCGACAGGCCCATTCCACGATGGGCAGGTCCTCCTGCGGCCGTCCCTGGTTCTCGTGATGCTTGAGGACCATTGAAGCCAGGTACATGCAGGAGAGGACATCACCGAGCCGGGCGGACAGGTTTTCCTTCTTCTTGAGGTACCCGCCGAGCGTGAGCATCGCGACGTCGACGGCGAATGCGAACGAGGCGCTGAAGCGCACGATGTGTTGGTAGTAGCGTCCCGTCGGGCCATCAACCGGCCGCTGTGTGAAGCGGGCGTGTGTAACGGCCATGATGAACGAGCGCACCGCGTTCGAGATCGTAAAGCCGATGTGTCCGAAGAGCGCCTTGTCGAACTCATCGACACCTTTCGCCCGATCCGGGTTGCGGGCAGCGTTCATCTCACGCAACACGAAGGGATGGCAGCGGATGGCGCCCTGGCCGAAGATGATGAGGCTGCGCGTCAGCAGATTCGCGCCCTCGACCGTAATCGCGACGGGTACGACCTCGTAGCCGCGCGCGAGATAGTTCTTCGGTCCCAGGCAGATGCCTTTGCCGCCATGGACATCCATGGCGTCGTTCGCCACCTGGCGACCCATCTCCGTGACGTGATATTTGAGCATCGCCGACGGGACCGACGGCTTTTCGCCGCCATCGATGGCACCCGCGGTGACCGAGCGCGCCGCGTCCATAGTGTAGGTAAGGCCGACCATGCGCGCGATCACGGCCTCGACGCCTTCGAATTTGCCGACCGGCATGTTGAATTGCCGGCGGATGCGGGCGTACGCCCCGGTGGCCCAGGTGCCGGCCTTCGCGGCTCCGGTCGCATTCGATGGCAGCGAGATGCAGCGCCCCACGGACAACTGCTCCACCAACATCCGCCAGCCCGAGCCGGCCATCTTCTGCCCGCCGATGATGGCATCCAGAGGCACGAATACGTCCTTGCCCTGGATGGGGCCGTTCTGGAACGGAATGTTGACCGGGAAGTGGCGGCGCCCGATGGTGATGCCTGGGGTATTGCGCGGGATCAGGGCACAGGTGATGCCGATGTCGGTCTTTTCGCCCAACAACTTGTCGGGATCGAACATGCGGAAGGCGAGGCCGACGACGGTCGCGATAGGGGCGAGCGTGATGTAGCGCTTGGAAAAATTCAGACGCAGACCAATGACTTCCCGGCCTTGCCAGCTGCCACGGCAGACGATGCCCGTGTCGGGGATGGAGGCGGCATCCGAGCCAGCGCGTGGTCCCGTGAGGGCGAAGCAGGGGATCTCCTCACCGCGCGCCAAACGCGGCAGGTAGTGGTTTTTCTGCTCCTCCGTCCCGTAGTGGTTGAGCAGCTCGGCCGGTCCGAGTGAGTTGGGCACCGCGACGGTGGAGGAGGCCGTGGCGCTGCGACTCGCGATTTTCGCCAGGACGCACGAGTGGGCATAGGCGGAGAATTCGAGACCGCCGTACTTCTTCGGGATGATCATCGCGAAAAAACCGCGCGATTTGAGGTAGTCCCACACCTGTGGCGGCAGGTCGCCCCGCTCATGCGTGATGTTCCAATCGTTGAGCATGCGGCAGAGCTCTTCGCAAGGGCCGTCAAGAAACGCTTGTTCCTCCGCGGAGAGTTGGGGTGGGCGTGACGACAGCAACTTCGACCACTTCGGCGCGCCGGTAAACAGCTCGCCGTCCCACCAGACGGTGCCGGCTTCCAGTGCCTCGCGCTCGGTCTGGGACATCGAAGGTAGAAGCTTGAGGTAGCCCTTCATGAAGGGGCGTGTGATGAGGACCTTGCGCAGCGGCCGGATGTTGAGAAGCCACAAGCCTGCGAGCAACACCCAGAGAAATCCCTTCCAGACTCCAGCTGGCGCGCTCTGCTCGCCCAACAGCGTGTAGGCGACGAGCAAAACGGTGAATGTCGTCGTGAAAGTGAGCAGCGAGAGGCGCTTGTAGGCGAGGAATAATACCGCCGCGATGAACAGCAGCGTGATGACACCGCCGATTTGCGTAACGGCGTAAGCCGCGGCGGCGACGAGGAGTAGAGCGATGATCGCGCCGAGCATGTCGTGTCTCCCGCGGGCTTACCCGCTGAACTTCTAGCCGGCCGTGCCGTGAGATGTTTCTCTTCGCGCCGGCACTGGCGCACTCCCCTTGCGGTCCGGGCGCCCCCGGACATGGAGGCGCCCGATGACGAGCTAACTTAACCCAGCAGTGTCTTCACACCGTCGCGCTCTTCACGCAGCTCGGCGTCCGTCGCGTCCATCCGCTTGCGGCTGAACTCATCGACCGACAGACCCTGCACGATCTGATACTCACCGTCCTTGATGGTGACGGGATAGGAATAAATCACCCCTTCCTTGATCCCGTAGCTGCCGTCCGATGGGATACCCATGCTGATCCAATCGCCAGGCGCGGTGCCGTGCACCCACGTATGAATATGGTCCAACGCCGCGGATGCGGCTGAGGCGGCGGAGGACGCGCCACGCGCCTTGATGATCGCCGCACCACGCTGTTGCACGACCGGGATGAAGGTTTCTTCGATCCACTTCTGCTCGACCAGCGATTTGGCTGGCTTGCCGTCGACGGTGGCGTGGCTGATGTCGGGATACTGTGTGGCGGAGTGGTTACCCCAGATGGTCATGCGCTTGATCGCGGTGACGTGCTTGCCGGTTTTTTCAGCGAGCTGCGAGACAGCGCGATTGTGATCGAGGCGCGTCATGGCCGTGAAGTTGCGCGGGTTCAGGTCCTTTGCATTCGCGCGGGCAATGAGCGCATTGGTGTTGGCCGGGTTGCCGACCACGAGCACCTTGACCTGGCGGTGGGCGGCTTCGTTGAGCGCCTTGCCCTGAGCCGAGAAGATCTGCGCGTTGGCGAGCAGCAGATCCTTACGCTCCATGCCCGGGCCGCGTGGGCGCGCGCCTACCAGCATCGCGAAGTTGCAATCGCGGAAGGCCACCTTGGCATCGTCGGTGGCGACGATCTTGTTCACGGTCGGGAACGCGCAGTCGTTGAGTTCCATGACCACGCCTTGCAGGGCGGGTAGCGTAGGAGTGATCTCGAGCAGGTGCAGGTTCACCGGCTGGTCCGGGCCGAGCATCTGGCCGGAGGCGACGCGGAAGGCAAGGGCATAACCGATCTGTCCGGCGGCGCCGGTGATCGCGACGTTCAAGGCAGGCTTCATGGTGATCCGTTTTGTTCGCGGAAAAGGGCGGGAATTCTAGCGACTATTGCGCCCGGCCGGCAGTGGATGGCGCTTCGGCCGGCAGCGCGTAGCCCGGGTAGGTCTGGTGAAAGCGCTTGGTTTCCTGCTCAACCTCGGCGGCCTGGCCCTCGGTGCGCAGCTTTTCGATCTGCGCAGCCCAGACAGCAGGATCTGGCGCTGCCTCTCGAGCCGCCGACTCCGAGCCGGTCCGCGAGCGCGTCGTCGCGACTTCAACTCGCGCGAGACGGGTACGTGCCGTTGCCGACGACAGCGGCGGCCGCACCGTTTCTGCCCGCGGAGACTCGTTCGCCGAGGCGACCTTGGACGGTGAGGGTAAGGGAGGCCACGGTGCGGTCTGAATGGGGGGCGGTTGGGCCGCCGTTGCCGCGTGCTCCGCACGCGCTGCTGTGGAGCTCGCCCGCGCGCCCGTTGGCGCTTCGGCCGTCTTCGCTGGCAATTCCTGTCTTTCGTGCTCTGCGCGCTGCGCGCGAACGCTCAAGTCGAGCAAAATCGCGAACGAGATCAGGATCGCCGTGGCAAGCGCCGCGGGGAGCGCCCATTTGGGCGCCCGGAAGAGATGCGCCGGCGGAGCGTCTTGGATGGCCTTGCGCGCGTCACCAATAACGACGCGATCGCGCCCCGCCGGCGGCTCGAGGCGCTCTGGAGCGCTCGAGCCCTTGGGGACGGGTCGATTCTGCTTGAGATAGGTCTCGAACTCGTCGTCGTGCTCGGAGTCACTCATGGTCCGCGCTCCGAAATGATCTTCACCGGCACCGCTCGGGTGGGGCTCGATTGCAACGCGCTGCCGAGCGCCTGGCGCAGTTTCGGTGCTGCGTAGCGCAAACGGCTGACCCACTCTACGCCCGCTGTCCGCGCCCTGCACCTCGAGCCCGCCCATGCTGGGGCAGCCTCACCCCCCAAGGCGCCCCCCAGCTCCCGCCCCTGATCGACTCAAACCCTCCGGTACCTCACTGCATCTGAAGTGACGTCCGGGCGCATCTGGTTTCCGGAAACGGCAGCCCAGGTTCGCGAGCCGCCGTCCCCGCGGAAATTTCCAGTGAGCTGGCTTGACACTCATCTAGTGATGTAGTTATATATAACACCATGACGACGGCGAGCTGCATGGGGCAAATCGCCCGAATCGCAAACAGGAGAGCGACGTGAACGCGATGTTAAACAATGGGTTGAAGGTGGTGGCCTGTGGCGCGGCCGCGTTGGTGATCACGCTGGTGGCGAGCTTGAGCTTTGTCCAGTCCACAGCGGTGGTCCACAACGACGACAGCTATGTTCCGGTACCTTGGACCGCCGAGCTGGCGATGCAGCCAGGCCACACCTTCGGCCAGCCTCAGCCCGCTGTTTTGGTAGATTAGTCGGCTCATCTACTACTACGACGGATTACGAAAATCTGATGGACCCGCAGTGGGACGACAGCCTGCCGATATACCGGCAACTGCGGGACCGGGTGGTCGCGATGATTCTGGAAGGCGTGCTGAAGGAGGGTGATCCGCTGCCGTCGGTCCGTAACGTTGCCGCGGAGTTCCGTTTGAACCCGCTCACGGTGTTGAAGGGATATCAGCAATTGGTTGATGAGCAATTGGTGGAAAAGCGCCGTGGATTGGGAATGTTCGTGAGCGTGGGGGCGCGCAATGCCCTGATGAAGGATGAGCGGCAGCGGTTTCTGGAGGAAGAGTGGCCGAAGGTATACGCAACGATCCAGCGCCTGGGACTGTCCACTGCTGATCTGTTGCGCAATGGGGCGATCGCACCAGCGACGCCATTCCCCTCAACACCGGGCCAGAGTGATGACACCAATCATTGAAGCCCGCGGACTGCGGAAGGCTTATCGGACGACCTGTGCGCTGGAGGACGTGAGCTTCACCATCGGGGCGGGCCGCATCGTCGGTCTGATCGGCCCGAATGGTGCGGGTAAAACGACCGCGCTGAAGGCGATGTTGGGCCTGACCCGCTTCGAGGGCGAGCTGCGCGTGTTGGGCCTGGACCCGCGCTCGCAACGCGACGCCCTGATGCGCGATGTGTCATTCATCGCTGACGTGGCTGTCTTGCCTCGGTGGCTGCGCGTCGGCCAGGCGCTCGAGCTGGTCGCCGGCGTGCATACGCGCTTCAATCGGGCGCGCGCCATGGAATTTCTGCACCGGACCGATATCAACCCGCGCAGCCGGGTGCGCGAGCTCTCCAAGGGCATGGTCACGCAGCTGCACCTCGCCCTGATTCTCGCCATCGACGCCAAACTGTTGGTGTTGGATGAGCCGACGCTCGGGCTCGACTTGCTTTATCGGCGGCAGTTCTACGACACCCTCTTGAACGACTACTTCGACAAGGAGCGCACGATCGTCGTGACGACCCACCAGGTCGAGGAGATCGAGAATCTATTTACCGACGTGATTTTCATCAACCGCGGACGGCTCGTACTTGACAGCTCGGTCGAAGGGATAGCGGAGCGTTACATGCAGCTCACGGTCGCACCTGAGAGCCTCGAGAAGGCGCGCGCGCTGCAACCCTTCTACGAGCGCGAGGTATTCGGCCGCATTGTCATGATCTTCGACGGGCGTACCTCGTCCGAGCTGGCTCCCCTGGGAGAGCTGCGTACCCCCTCCATCGCCGACCTTTTCGTGGCGAAGATGGAGTCGGCATGAGTACCCCCACCGCGGTCTCATCGGGCGAGGCTGCGCCGGCCATCGGCGCGTGGCTCGTCAATAATCCCCACGTGCGGATGTTTCAGACACTGGTACGGCGCGAGTTCTGGGAGCATCGCTCGTTGTGGGTGACGCCGCTGATAGTGAGCGTACTTCTGCTGCTGTGCGCGTTGTTGACCCACGGCGCGTTTCAGATCGATGCCTCGGACAGCGCGGAGTGGCTCGATCCACAGATCAAGTCCATCGTGTTCGCACTGGCGCAGTGGGGGCTGACCGTTCCCTTCTACCTGGCGATGGTGTTGGTGTTGAATTTTTACGTGCTGGACTGTCTGTACGGCGAGCGCCGGGACCGCAGCATTCTGTTCTGGAAATCGCTGCCGGTGACCGACGGCATGACGGTTGCCGCGAAGGTGTTCACGGGCTGCATCATCGTGCCGTTCGGAACATTCGCCATCGCCCTGGCCACTGATTTGCTGTTCACGCTCATCTGGGATCTGCGTGCGGTGCTCGGACGGACTCCGGAGCTGGTGGTCTGGGACACGATCGCCTTCTTCAAGACCCAGACCCTGATGTTCTTCGGGTTGGTCGTCTCGATTCTGTGGTACGCACCGTTCGTTGGTTGTTTCGTGCTCGCTTCGGCGTGGGTGCGACGGAATGTGGTCATGTGGGTGACGCTCATCCCGCTGCTGGCAATCATCGCCGAGCGGATTGCTTTCCGCACGCACTACATATACGACCTCATGGTCTACCGATCGAGCGGCATCTGGATGAGCCTGCATCTGGAGTCCGCTTTCCTGGACGCGTTGACTGGCGTGGGTCAGGCGGCGGTCATCTCGATTCCCTCCGTTTACGATCGCGTCCACATCGCTCCCGCCTTCACCAACATCGATCTGTGGCTCGGCCTCCTCTTCGCGGGCGCCTGCTTCTTCGCGGCCGCGCGCATCCGGCGCTATCGCGACGACACCTGAGCACCGCTGCCGCTAGCCTGGCGTAGACGTCAGCTCTGCCAACGGGCAGAATCTAAAAAAATACAAGTCTGACCCGACAGGGATCCCAGTCAATGAGACATAGTCTAGCCATCACGCTGCTGCTGGCTGCAGCGGCAGTGCAGGCACAAAACACCAACTCTTTCGATGCGGCCGCTGCGTTTGGCGCGCGTCCGAGCGTCTCGGACATGAGCCTCTCGCCCGACGGGCAGCGGGTGGCCTACATCAGCGCTGCTTCCGGCCAGGGATCGGTGCTTTTCATACGGAGTCTCGAAAAAGGTGCGAGCGCCAGGGCGGCCATCCGGACCGATGGGAAGCCTGAGAGGCTCAATACGTGTTCGTGGGTCGCCAATGATCGGCTGGTCTGTGAGATGTACGGAGTTACCAGGACTCGAGCTCTCGGGACCAACGGGACCCGGCCGTGGACCGGGCTCGTGCCGTGGACCAGGCTCGTTGCAGTCAACGCGGATGGCACGAATCTGAAGCTGCTGAGCACGCAGCAGAATAGGTACAGTCACGCCTGGCAGTCGAACGGCGGCTGGGTCCTCGATTGGCTGCCCGATGAGAATGGCTCGGTGCTGATAACGCGTCTCTACATTCCGGACGATCACACTGGAAGTCACGTGGGTTCCACCGAAAACGGGCTCGGTGTGGATCGGATCGACACGCGTACGCTTTCGGTCACGCATGTGGAGCTTGCGAACCCTGTTGCGGACGACTACCTCACGGATGGTCGCGGCGCAGTTCGCATCATGGGAGAACGCGGCAGCAAAGCCGGTCTGGATGACGGCACCATACACTATGAATACCGTGCCCAGAACTCGCGTAATTGGCAGCACTTCTGTGACTACAACATTCTGAGCCGGGAGGGTTTCAGACCTCTTGCCGTCGATCACGACCTCAACCTGGCGTATGGCCTGAAGAAAGCGGGCGGTCGTATGGCCCTATACTCGATCTCGCTGGACGGGGCTTTCCACGAGGCGCTCGTGTACTCGAGACCGGACGTTGATGTCGATAGTTTGATCCAGATCGGACGCCGGCAGCGTGTAGTAGGCGTGTCATATGCAACTGCCAGTCGTCACACCGAATATTTTTCGGCGGATGTCAAACAGATGGTGGAAGCGCTCCACAAGGCCGTTCCGGGTGCAGCGATCGGGGTCACCGACTCGAGCATCGATGAGAATAAAATGCTCATTTTCGCAGGCAGTGATAGTGATCCAGGCGTCTACTACATCTTCGACCGCAAAGCGCGGCAGCTGAATACCTTTCTCGTGACGAGCGACTTGCTGGAAGGCGTCAAGCTCGCCACCGTGAAACCCATCGAATACCCAGCTGCGGATGGCGTCATGGTGCCCGCATACCTCACGTTGCCACCTGGTCGCGAAGACGCCAAGGGTCTGCCCGCCATCGTGTTGCCTCACGGCGGACCCAGCGCGAGGGACGAGCAGGGATTCAACTGGCTGTCCCAGTTCTTTGCCAATCGCGGCTATGCCGTCTTGCAACCGAACTATCGCGGCTCGAGTGGTTACGGCGACGCCTGGTTTCAAAAGAATGGCTTTCAGTCATGGCCGGTCGCGATTGGTGACGTCCTAGCCGCCGGACATTGGTTGGTGAGCCAGGGCATCGCGGACCCTTCCAAGCTAGGTATCGTCGGGTGGTCCTACGGGGGTTACGCGGCCTTGCAATCGGCGGTGGTTGATCAAAACACGTTCAGGGCTGTTATCGCTATCGCGCCCGTGACGGATCTGCCGGCGCTCAAGGCGGAGGTGAGCGACTTCACCAGCTTCGCCGTGGTGAGCGAGTTCGTGGGCGATGGCCCGCAGATTCACGAGGGATCCCCGCTCGAGCACGCGGACAAAATCAAGGTTCCGGTCCTCATGTTTCACGGCGCGATGGACCGGAATGTCAGCATCGCCGAGTCCAGGAGCATGGCCGAGCGGTTAAAAGCAATCGGGGCTCGCTGCGAGCTGGTCACCTGGGACGATCTGGATCACCAACTGGAAGACTCGAGCGCTCGCGCGCAAATGCTCCGCAAGAGCGATGAATTCCTGCGCCAGGCATTTGGAATGTAAGGTCCCGGTCGGGCAAGCCGATAGAACGTCCTTATCACTCCGATCCGAACAGCCAATTGGCTCCTGCACAGTGGGGACACCTACACTGCCCCCACACTGCAAGGAGATACCCAATGTTCGATACCAGAAATGACATGCCGGCGGCGACGCGCACGCGGTCCATCGAGTTGCTAAATGCGCGCCTCGCCGATGCGATCGATCTCGGCACTCAGGTTAAACATGCCCACTGGAACGTGAAGGGTGCGAATTTCATTGCCCTGCACGAGCTGTTCGACAAGATCGCCGAAAGTGTCGAGGATCAGACCGACATCATTGCGGAGCGAGTGACCGCTCTCGGCGGCACTGCCGGCGGGACGCTCGCGCTCGTGACGCGCGGTACGTCCTTGAGGCCGTATCCGGAAGATATCAGCGACGGGGCGGCACACGTTGAGGCACTATCGAACGTGGTGGCGGACTTCGGCAAGAAGGTTCGCGCAGCCATCCAGGAGTCGGCGGAGTTTGGCGACGCCGGCACCTCGGACCTGTTCACGGGTGTTTCCCGGGAGACCGACAAGAACCTGTGGTTCCTGGAGGCTCACCTGCATGGAAAGGTAAGATGAGGCCCTCTTTTACCGGCGCGTAGCGCCCTTATGGCGAAGGCCTAGGCAATTGCACGCGCAGGTCAAAACCAACGGTCGTGGTCATGGTCTGCTCGAGGTCCGGCGCTCCGGTGAAGCGCTGGAGCTCGAGCTGATCGGTGAATGGCGTGCCCTGCGCTTCAGTGAGATTGATGCGGCGCTGGCCGCGATCACCCTGCCGGGCGTGCGCCGCATCGACATTTCCACCGAGCGGCTGCAAGCCCTCGATCTATCCGGCGCCTGGCGTCTGCATGAGCTTATCAAGGAAGCTCGCGCCGCCGGCACGGAAGTGGCCTTCAAAGGCGCGCCGCCCGATCAGCTGCGCCTGGTCGACCAGACCCTCAAGGGTGAAAGCCCACCCTGTTCCCAACAGAACCGTCCGGTCCCCCTGAGCCCGATCGAGGAGCTCGAGGCGCCGGCATTACGCTCGCTCGAGTACCTTGGGCGCCATGCAGTGTTCTACGGTCGCAACCTGCTTCGCGACCTCGCCTTTCTCGGGCGCATGACAACCACCGCCGCACGCGGCCTCGCGAGTTTCAAACGACTGCGGCCGATCTCGATCGCGCGACACGTGTATGACACGGGGATTACCGCGATCCCGATCGTTTGCCTGATCGCGTTTCTGATCAGTGTGATTATCGCCTACATGAGCGCTCAACAGCTGCGCAACTTTGGCGCGGTGGTGTTCGTGGTCGATCTGGTGACCATCGGGGTGCTGCGCGAGCTGGGTGTTCTGCTCACCTCCATCATTGTCGCCGGGCGCTCTGGAAGCGCCTTTGCCGCCGAAATTGGCTCAATGAAGCTTAACGAGGAGGTCGACGCTCTGTATGCCACGGGTGTCGATCCGTTCGAGGCGCTGGTGTTGCCTCGCGTGGTCGGGCTCGTCATTGCGCTGCCGCTGCTGACGATACTGGCGGATCTTATCGGGCTTACGGGCGGTGCATTACTATGCCGCTTTCTGCTCGATATGCCGCTGACGCAATACATCACGCGTGTGCAGGACTCCATCCAAGCGACGACCTTCTGGGTTGGCGTCATCAAGGCACCCGTGTTTGCCGTGCTGATAGCCATGGCTGGCTGCTATCGCGGCATGCAGGTACGCGATTCCTCACGAGAGCTCGGCCGACTCACCACGCAGGCGGTGGTGCAGGCCATCTTCATGGTGATTTTCGCGGATGCCTTGTTCGCGGTCCTCTTCATGGAGTTGGACATTTGATCTACCCGATCCTGGAAGTGATCGGGCTGGTGAACCGCTTCGGGTCGCAACTCGTGCACGACGGACTCAACATGGAGGTGCGCGAGGACGAGGTCTTCGGGATCGTGGGCGGCTCCGGGACCGGCAAGTCGGTGCTGCTGCGGAGCATTCTCGGGCTGCAGCGTCCGGTGGCCGGAATCATTCGCATCGAGGGTCGGGACATCACCGGGATGACCCCCGCTCAATTGAACGACGTGAAAGCGCGTTACGGTGTCACGTTTCAGCACGGCGCGTTGTACTCCGCGCTCACTGTCCGGCAAAACGTGCAACTCCCCATGATTGAGCACGTCGCCATGAGCCAGTGCGCGCGCGATGAGCTGGCGATGCTCAAGATACTGCTTGCCGGTCTCCCCGCGGATGCGGCCGACAAATATCCCTCACAGCTCTCCGGCGGCATGGTAAAACGCGCTGCCCTGGCGCGGGCGCTGGCCCTGGATCCCAAGGTGCTCTTTCTCGATGAGCCGACTTCGGGACTCGATCCGATCAGCGCCGCCGAGTTCGATGAGTTGATCCTGTACCTGCAGAAGGAGCTGCGGCTCACTGTGGTCATGATCACGCATGATCTGGACACGATTTTCCGCACCTGCAATCGTGTGGGGGTTATCGTAGACCGTCATATGGAAGTCGATACGCTCGAAGGCATCGTCAACAATCCGCACCCGTGGATCCAGGCCTATTTCCACGGCGATCGCGCGCGTTTGCATCTGGAGCGACATGGAACGTAGCGCAAACTATGCGGCGGTCGGTGCGTTCGTGCTTTTTGTGACCCTGATCGGGGCACTCTTCGTCTATTGGTACTCGGATCGTCGCGAGCACCGTGAATACAATCGCTACGAGGTGTACTTCGACGGGACCGTGAGCGGCCTGGAGCGCGGTTCCGCGGTGCGCTATCTCGGCGTCGGTGTTGGTCGCGTCTCGGAGTTGAGGATCGATCCCCGTGACTCAAGTCGGGTCATGGTGATTGTGGATATCGACGCGTCCACTCCGATCTCGGAGCGGACAGTGGCTGAGCTTTCGCTGCAGGGGGTCACCGGGCTCTTGTACGTCGACCTGCTCCGGCACCGTCCTGGCCGGGCGGAGCTGCCGCTGGTACCGAGTTACAAATATCCCGTCATCCGCGGCGTCCCCTCGAGGCTGCAGGCGTTCCTACAGAGCCTTCCCGATCTGATCACCGCCGCCGGGGATCTGGTGGAGCGCGCCGACCGCCTGTTGAGCGACGACAATCTGTCGGCATTCTCCAGCGCCCTGGGCAACATCAACAGGGCGAGCGTCGGCTTGCCCCAGACACTCCACGACCTGAACGGCTTGGTGTCAGACCTGCGCAGCGCAACATCGCAAATCGCCTTGTCGGCGAAGGACCTGCGGGGTGTCATCGACACCTCGGGTCCCGATGTCGAAGCGACCATCCAGCGCCTGCACTCTGTGGCAGACAACCTTGCCCGGGCGACCGATCTGGTGGACAAGATCATTGCGGACAATCGCCAGGACATCCGCTCGTTTACCCGCGACGGATTACCTGAGCTGGAGCGCTTCCTGCGCGAGGGCAGGGCGGCGGCGGCGGAAATTCGAGCCTTGAGCTCCAGCTTGCGCGAGAATCCTTCGCAGCTTCTATATCAACAGCAACCCAAGGGCATGGAGATTCCACGGTGACGCTTGCGTCGACTACGAATCTGGTGTCGACAACGATCTTGGCGCCGGGAACGAGTTTGGCCGGCGGGCACCGGCCAGAAGCGCAAGACGCATGGGCGAGGCCTCGCGCCATCACGATGGGCTTTGCAGGCGCGCGTCCGCGCCGCCGCTTGCCTACCCGGCTGCTCGCGGTGTTGGTATCTGCCGCGCTGGCCGGGTGCACCGGACTATTCCACAGCAGCACGCGGCCCGAGCAGGTTTACCTGTTGCGCGCCACGTCCTTGCCGGCCAACTCACCCGCTCCGACTCCACTTGCCGCCTCGCTGCGCTTCACCCACCCGACGGCAGCTCCCGGTCTCGACACGCCGCAGATCGTGCTTGTTCAGTCGGATCGGCGCATGAGTTTCTATCTCGCCAGCCGTTGGCCTGCACCCGCACCCAACATGGTCGAGACACTGGCTGTCGAGAAACTGCGTGGCTCAGGTTTATGGCAGTCGGTTGCGGATTCCGCCAGCGTCTTTCCGACCGACTACGTTATCCAGGTCATGATGCGACGCTTCGAGGCCGACTATGAAACCGACCATACCGGCGGCGGTGGTCCCGCCCCCGACGTGCATGTGGTTCTCGATTGTATCGTAGGCAAGCGCGCCGGGCGCGAGGTGATTGCCAGCTTCCTTGCCGAAGGAAACGCCACCGCGTCCGCCAACAAACTCAGCGCCGTCGTCGCCGCCTTCGAGACCGCAACAAACGCCGCACTCGATTCGTTGTCGATACAAACTGCCGAGGCCGTTCGCGCGACGGCCGGTCGCAAGGACAGCGACCCCGATAGGTGACCGTCGCCCTTGTCCCTGATGGGTCGCGCGAGACCGGTCACGGTATTTCGCGAGCTTAAGACGAGGTCTTAGTTCATCGCCGTTCGTGGCTTGGGCTCGAAGCCTTCCGGATCCGCGCCCGGCAGAAACGGCGCGGAATGAAATTCCAATATCAACTTGCGGGAAAAGACCTCGGGAGTCGGCGGGGCGGGCAGGGGCGAGGCGCTTTGGATAGCACTCACCAGCGACCTCTGCCAGGCGGTATCGCCATTGCACTGGACGAGCTCGATCTCCTGAATGCCACCGTCGGTTTCCTGAACGATTCGAACCTGGCACGCGAACATGCCCGAGGCGATCGGATCGCGTGGCTTTATCCAGGCTCGCTCGATACGCGCATCAATCTGACCTAGGTAGCGGCCAACCATCATCGAATGGCCTGCACCTCCCTGAGACGCTTCGACGCTTACCCCCTCAGCCTCTTTTGAATCTTCCAGCTCCCCGATGTCCGTCGGCAGCGGCACGTGAGGCGCAGCGACTGGCTGAAGGAGGACCCCCTCCGCCGGGCTTGCGGGTGTAATTCCCGGTTCGGGCTCTTCGATGAGCACCGCCGTTAAAGCGGATTGCTCATCGGCGCTGCCAATCGAGCCGAAGGTCTGGAGCGGCGCGCGGTGCTTTGGCGGAGAGCCGCCGATCAACACCGGCGCGAGCAAGCAGACATGCAGCAGGACGGAGGTTAAAACTCCGCCGAGCGACACTACCTTTCGCCCTGTCCGCTCTATAGACAAATGTCACCCCAGTGCAATGCACGGCCGCGCTGGCAATTAGAGGAGTCCAAGTTCGAGAGGTGCTAACACTGCTCGTTCAAAGCGCTTTATCTCACCCCAGCTGCAAAAATATTCTTGTTGACGGGTGCGGCATCGTTATCTTAACAATACGAACAGACTGACAACAAACTCAGTCCCTCTCGCAAGGTCAGTGCGCATTCGCCGCGCTGCTTGCAACGAAAGGGAAGATGGATGGGAAGAGGGAGATCTTTCAGATGACACGTCGTGCGACTGTCTTGCGGCACGCCTTTGCCAAATCAATTCACTACGTGGCCATTTCCTGCCTGCTGGCACTCCACGCCACTCAGGTCTACGCCGCCGCCGTCGTCGGCCGCACGCCCGGCGCCTTCGCGGTCTCCGCCGGGGGAGCGGCGACCTACACCATTCCGATCTGGGCGCCTCCCGGTCCTGCGGGCGTACAACCCCACGTCGCATTGACATACAACAGTCAGCAAGGTAACGGTTTTGTCGGTGTCGGCTGGAGTCTGAGCGGGCTGAGCTCCATCTACCGATGCAACCTGACCTACGCCCAGGATCCGGCGCCAGCGCCGGTTGCCTTGACCACCGCTGATGGCCTTTGTTTGGACGGGAAGCGGTTGCGTTTGACCTCTGGCACCTACGGGCAAGCCGGCTCGACCTATCAGACCGAGATCACCGATTTCTCCAACGTCACGGCGCAGGCTGCAGCGGGAAACGGCCCCGGCTTTTTCCAGGTCCAAGCCCGCAATGGCTGGACGTATGAATACGGCAACGGCAACAGTTCCCAAGTGCTCGCTACCGGGACCTCGACTCCCTCTTCCTGGATGCTCGACAAGATCACCGATCGCGCCGGAAACACGCTGATCGTCACCTACCAGACACTCACCGGGACCGCGGTTCCCAGCTCAATTTACTGGACCCCAGCCGGATACAGCTCAACCTCATATCAGTATGCGATGACTTTCGGATATGGCACCCCGGCGGGCCAGGGACAGTTTGGGTATCTCGCCGGGACTGCAGTAGCCAACAGCAACCTCCTGCAAACAATTACGATCAAGTACAGCGGAACTGTCGTTAAGGAATACTTCCTCAGCTATCAGACCTCGTCCACGACAGGACGCTACAAGCTCACAGGGGTCCAGGAGTGTGCCGATTCCGGCGCCGCCAATTGTTTGGCCCCAACCACAATCGCCTATCAAGGCGGCTCAGCCGGGAGTGTCCACGACCGCGGCCACGGCGGATCCCGAGCGGTAGCAACGCCAGCCTGGTTACGCACTACGATTTCGACGGAGACGGCCGACCGGATCTCGCCTATTGCAAGCGGCAGCAGACATTTACGTCGCGTTCGCGACGGCGAGCGGATATGGGACGCCGGTCAATTCCGGGATCAGTTGCGCCGGCGTGCAGCTATACGGCGACCTGCTGGGCAAGGGAAAGGATGGTGTTCTGAGCAATAACGGCGGTACCTGGTACTACTACACGTGGAACGGAGGCGCCTTCACGGGCGTGAGCACCGGACTGCCGTACGTGAATGGGCAGAATATGTTGGCCGACATCAATGGCGACGGCCTTCCGGATTTCATCTCCGGCGTCGTGACGACCGTTAGCACTCCCCCCATCACCACCCTGACGCTGACGGTGAATGCGTATCTCAATACAGGCGCCGGGGCCTCCGCGACGTTCTCCACCACCGCGATCCAAGCCTATACCTACAGCTCGGACACAGCTCTGGAGGCGGCGATTACGAGCAACACGGACGCCCTATTCGGAACGCTCCGCGGCTTCGACTTCAACGGAGACGGCCGGCAGGACCTGTCGTTGCAGCTGGAGACTAAAAACGTCCCCAACTGCAGGACCTGTTCGTACTCCACCAACTACGTGGAGCTGATCTCCACCGGAACGGGCTTTACGGCGACCCCGGTCGCCACCATTCCCCTCAGCGCCACCGCGACAACGGTGACCTTGCTCAATTTCAACTCCGACAACTGCACCGACTATCTGGTGGGAAGCGTCATTTACTTGTCGGGATGCAATGGGACCATCCCTGCCACCCTCACTGTCCCCACCGGGCCGGTCATCGGGGCGATGGATTGGAATGGCGACGGGCGCACCGACATTCTGGTGCAAAACGGATCCACGATCGGAGTCTACTTATCGACCGAGAATGGCCTCAGCGCACTGGTGACCACGTCCATTCCGTACAACGCCTCGAACCTGTACTTCTCATTCGATGCCGATGGCGATGGCCTGGACGACTTGGGGGGCTGGACCGTTGGTGCATCAGGCCCGGTGACCTACTACTTGCACAATGGAGCTGGGCAAAAACCTGATCTGATGAGCTCCGTGACCGATGGCTACGGCAATTCCGTCAGTCCGGCCTACGTTTCGCTCACACAAGGGGTCAATGGCACCTACTTCGAGACGAACGATGCGCAATTTCCCTACCGAAACTACAACGGATCGATCTACCTCACCCGCCAGGCGATCTTCAGCGATCCGAGCAGCACCTCCGGCGGCACCTACTCCCAGAACTACTATTACTCGGGTCTTTGGCTGAACCTCCAGGGACGCGGCTTCACGCCGTTCTATAACGTACAAACGAACGACTCTCGCAACGGAACCTGGGACACCGTGGCCTACCAGAGAGCATTCCCCTACACCGGGATGTTCGCGGGCGAGACCCTGACCAGCAACAACGCGAGCAGTGGCATGCTGGTCAATCACTCTGCCACCCACGCTCGCGGTCACCACTAACTCCTCGAACCCACAGATCTACTTCCCCTACATTTCCGGCGACACGCTCTACAAATACGAGCTGGGAAGCACCAGTACCCGGCAGGTCGCCACGACAGCGACGAGCTATGTGTACGATAGCTTCGGAAACGCCACCAGCATCACTACCACGGTGACGGATAACGATACAAACGACTCCACGTATTACGGGCAGTGGTGGAAGACGGTAACGACGAATACACCGCTGCCGAATACCAGCACCTGGTGCCTCAATCTGCTGACCGAGACGCAGGTCGCCTACACGGCATCCACTGGCGCCGGGGTAACTCGCACTAAACAATTTACCCCGAATCTCACCAATTGCCGATACACAGAGATCGTCACGGAGCCGAACAACAGCACCTACAAGGTCACGGAGGATCTCGGCTACGACAGCTTCGGAAACATCGACTCGGACACAGTCACGGGCACAGGGATGGCGAGCCGCACAACCGCCGTGACGTGGTCCAATTCGGCCTACCCCACGGGGCAATTTCCACTGAGCGTAACGGATGCCTCCGGCGCGACGACACAGCTGAGTTACAACTACGACTTCGGGTTGCGTGGCAGCGCAACGGACCCGAACAGCAGTGCTGCAACTCCCATCGTCACCAGCTGGGTCTACGATCCGTTCGGTCAAAAAATTCAGGAGAAGAGGCCCGACGGCACTTCCACCAGTTGGGCCTGGACCGACTGCACGACCGGAGGGAATTGCCTCATCGGCAATCACACACCACTCGTCACAGTTACGTTCTTTAACAAAGACAACTCCGTGCAGACCGACGGCAGCATCTGGTACGACCCCCTGGAAAGGTCATACCTCTCCAACAAGAGAATGTTGAGCGGCGCCTACGATCGCAACGAGGTGCGCTACGATAACCTGGGTCGGGTAGTCAAGCAGGCCGCACCGTGCGCGTGGTCCTCGGTGGCGAGCGCGTGCCCGTACATGACCACGCTCGCATACGACGTCCTCAACCGTGTCACCAGCACCGCGCGCCCGATCAGCGCCAGCAACGGCACACTGCAATCCACCACCGTCGCTTATCAGGGTGACACGGTGGTCACCACCGACCCGCAAGGCAAAACGGCTACTAAGGTGATCCTGCCCAACGGTCGATTGGGGCGCACCCAGGACGACGCCGGCTACTTCGTCAGCTTCGCGTACGATGCCTACGGCAGCCTCACCAGTGCAACCGACAAGAACAGCCTGGTGCTCTCGAGTGCGAGCTATGACTATGGAGTGGCGCCGTTTCAGCGCAGTCTGAACGATGCCGACCTCGGCAACCGCTCCTATTCGTACGACGCTCTCGGTGACCTCGTGAGCTGGTCCGATGCCAATCACAACAGCTTCTCGCAAACCTACGACGCCCTGTCGCGACCCCTGGTGCGCACCGAGCCCGATCTCACGACAACCTGGGTATGGGGCAGCAGCGCGGCGAGTCACAATATCGGCAAGGTGACCAGTATTGCGGCTACCATCGCGGCCGGCAGCTACGTCGACAATTACAGCTACGACAGCCTTGCGCGCCTCGCCGACCGCACGATTGCAATCCCCTCGGACCGCTCCTACTCCTACGACTACAACTACAATGCGAACTCCGGGCTGCTGGATACCCTGACCTATCCCATCAGCACCGGGTCCTACCGCCTGACCCTCCAATACGGCTACCAGAACGGCATCCTGCAGAAGATTTCCGACTTCAATGCGTCGACCACGGTCTTCTGGACGGCCAATACCACCAACCCTCGCGGTCAAATCACCCAGGACACGCTCGGAAACGGCGTGGTCGTGAACCGCAGCTGGGACAGCGTGACCGGCTGGATCAACAGTACGCAGGCTGGCGTGGGAAGTGGGACGACGCTACAGAACAATTCTTACCTGTTCGACCAGGTCGGAAACCTCATCCAACGCCAGGACAACAACCAGGGACTCACCGAGAACTTCCAGTACGATGATCTTTATCGACTGAAGACCGCGACACTGAACAACGTCACGAACCTGTCCATGACCTATGACGCCACGGGTAACGCCCTCACCACACAACTGGAGGGGAGTGTCGCCAACACCATGGACTATCAGTCCCAACAGTCCGGGTGTACCTACTACGCCAACTCGCAGCCGCACGCCCAGCGCTCGGTCACCAATGGCGCCAGCGGGACCACATCCTACTGCTATGACGCGAACGGCAATGGTGTCGCGGAGATCAACGCCGGCGCCACGGTCGGCGCTGCAATCTGGACCAGCTACAACGAACCGAGCACCATAACGTCCTACACTGGCAGCTCGAGCCAGTTCGCCTATGATGGCAACCACCAAAGATGGGTGCACATCGCGAAGTACCCGAATGGCTCCACCGAAACGACAACCTATGTCGGCCGAACGCTGGAAAGGGTCGCGTTGGCCAGTGGGGACATCGCCTATCGCCACTACATTGCCGTCGGCAACGACACCGTGGTCTACACGCGCTTGCAGTCCGGATCCAATCCGACCTACTACATCACCACAGATCACATTGGCAGTAGCAGCGTCGTCACCGACGCCACCGGAGCCAAGGTCGTTGCCGAGAACTTCGCCGCCCTGGGCTATCGCCGCGGCTCGAGCTGGACGGGTGCCCCCAGCAGCTCGGATACCACCGCAATCGCGAGTACGACGCGCCGTGGCTTTACCGGTCACGAAATGATGGATAACCTTCAATTGGTCAACATGAATGGCCGAATTTACAGCCAGGCCGGGCAGTTCCTGTCTCCGGATCCACTCGTGAGCGATCCCGGTAGCACACAGAGTTTCAATCGTTATGCCTACGTCCGGAATAACCCGCTGACGTTCACCGACCCTAGTGGCTACGCTGAAGATGACCCTGAAAATGATGACTCGAATGGCGACTCGGGTGCTGACCCCGGCGACGACTCGGGCGGTATCGGCGCGTCTTGGAGCCAAAAGCCAGATGACCTGCCTTCCTCCATTTGCGGGACTTTAGGCTGCATCTCGTTTACTCAGGTGTGTTGGGACGAAATGACTGTTCGACCAATGCCTTCTTCTACTCATGCTTTCAGGGCGGCACCGTCGGCGGGATTGGAAACAGCGGGCTCTTTATCGTTGGCAACGGTGGTTCAGGTGGGTCATCAAAGCCAACCACGCAGCCGCCGCAAGAGAGTCAGCTGGAAAGGGGATCAACCGACCTCAGAAGTGACAGTCACGGCGCAGCGGCAATACCCCTATGATCCGGCAGCCTGCGCTAGATTTGGCATTGGCTGCGATCCTTCGGTGCCGCAACCTCAGCTCTGTTTCGGCTCCTTTGCTTTTGCCGGGCGAGAGCGAGATCTTGGTGGAGTTGAGTGGGTGGGGGGTAGTGAGTTGGAGAAAAGCCGTGACCGGGGCTTGATATCGGCCCGCTCTACGAGGCTTCTGTCGGACCTGAAGGTGCGGCAGTGGAGGGAGCTGCAGTTACTCAGAGTTCTCTCACAGGGAAAACTTCGGGCTTTGTTTTTGGCGGTGGGAAAGCTCTCTGCCGGACCTCTGGCGGGTGTACAGATAGGCCCTGTTCTTGGTCCCAATGAATTCGGCGCGTATTTCGAGAGCCACAGAGGGCTTACTGCTGGTGGTTTTGGTGTCGCCTTCTCAATCTGCCCATGATGGAGGTTAATCGACATGCTCCTTAGTGCTCCATACCAAGGAAATGGATGGTGGGTTGTGCTTGGGCTCGGTTCCCTTTTCATGCTCTCCTATGTTCTTTTGAGAGCCAGGAGTAGGTGCAAGGCGGGTCTGCCCGTAGATGTTCGAGACACCATCGGTGGGTGTATTTTTTTGCTAGGATTCTTCGCCATCGCATTGTTTCAAGTGTTGTCTCATCAATGAGTTCTGAAAAGGGGTCGGTTCCGGAAGCACCACCTCGGCAACCGATAACCTGGGTAATACGCCTTGGACCGGTTCGTACGCCTGCCGGAGTTGTACCGAAGCCGGATTTTGAGTCGGCCGATTCGAGGACCTTCGCGCTCGGCATCAGATATTGCCTGGGAAGCTGCCAGAGTGTACGCTGGATATATCTGGTAGCTTCGAAAGAAAGGAAATTGCTGATAACAGGGAGCCGCTGAACCGGCTGGTACACTGACTGACCGTCACGTCTGTACCTTCGATCCCCATCCCGCAAATGTGTACCCTTCAAATGGAACCCAACACACGCACGCGTCCGTCTTTCTTAACCATAGTCACATCCACCACGGCCTCACCGTTCTCGAAGGTGCCCTTGAAGGAAAAGAGCCCGGTTCGCCCACGGTTGTTCGAAATGTAGTTGCGCAGCTCGAGATCGTGCACTGATTTCAACGGGCCCAGCTGTTGCAAACTGATGCAACAGATGCTGAGCTTGCGGAGTGGTCGCCTGTTCGATGAAGGTATTTTCCGAGCGGTCATATACATCCGCGATATTCCAACGCTTCGACAGGTCGGTGACGAATGTCTGGACGAATGGCGCCTCCTCTGTGCGGAATTGGCTGCTGCGCACGCCCACCCATCCAACGAGAACCAAGATCAGGAGAAAAAGAACGCCGAAGCCGATCAGGATGTTCTTGAGTATGCGCACTGCCTCCTCCCTTGTTACGAATTCGTGGCAGTAGGGTCCGTCATCAAAAAACTCGACAAAGTAGACGGTGTTAATATTACGTACAAAATCGGTCGCGTTTTGTATAAGTAGCGCCGCAAGGGCGACACCGTGTCCGTCGCATAGTGACACTGCTCGGACTCGGAGCGAGTACGTTTTTTGGCGCATACGTGTTTCACTGGCTCTTCCCTGACACCCTTAGCAGCCAGGCTCACACACGATCGGCGTGACTTTGGCCGCCGACGTGGTTTTCAATGAAAACTATGAATTCGCGCAGGCTGCTATTTAAGTACTTTAACTACTATCCGTTGTGTAGGGCGCCCAAGGCCGGAAATCTGGTCTCCACGTTCCGGGTGCTAGGGCGTTGGCAATCGCTCACGTTCCGTTCGAGCAGTCGGCGCTGGCGGATTCAGTGGGTGACCTCTCGATGCTGGCTACAGGCAGTGGAGGGAGCAGCAGGGTGGTGTATTCATCGTGTCTGTCTCGCAAGTGATCGCTGTGGCACAGAAGACTTTCAATCAGCACGATTGATGCGACAGAGCTGACACCCTTAGCAGCCAGGCTCACACGCGATCGGCGTGAGACGGCTTCCGCTAGAAGTCCGACATGCCGGTCATTTCCATGAACCGGTAGAGCCAATAATGCCCCTGTGTCGGATCCGCATAAGCCGCGAAGTCGGCGGTGTACTCGATGCCTAAGGGCGCCCGGTTGCCCCACAGGGCGTCAAAGTAGTCGAGGCTCTGCGCGGCAAGCGCTGAGCCGCGCGAAACTTCGATGGCGAGGTTGGCTTCCAGGTTGTAGTCGCCGAGGTCGCGGCGCGTAAGATTCGCCGAGCCCAGTGTCATCCACAGGCGCTCGGACCCGTAGACCATGACCAGCTTTGTGTTGAACTGCTCGCCGTGCGTGCGATACCAACGCACGTGGATTGCCCCGTCGCTTTCCGAAACCAGCTCGCTGCCCGCCGGTTGATTCGGCAAGCCGGAGGTCGTGTGGCCGTACGCGTCCTTGTTGGGGTCGAGGATGAGTCGCACATTGACGCCGCGCCGGCTCGCCGTGAGGAGTGCCTCGACGATACTGCGATCGGCCACATAAAACATGGCGATGTCGATGCAGTCGCCTCTGACGGTGCCGGCAATGCGCTCCAGGAGCGCCGCATGAATCGCCCCCTCGGTGAGGGTCTGGACTCTTGCCCACTTGCCGGAGCTGATGTCGGTGTCGCCGTCGGGCGCGCGCTCAGTCCCGCCTGCGCTGCCCGGCGGCGGTGTGATGCTTCCCTGCCAGCCGGAGAAGCGCGCAATCGCCATCTCACTCTCCAACAAAGAACTCAATACCGGGCCCGCGACTCGCGCGGCGACATTGGAGTCGGCGCCGCTGGCGTCGTGCGGGTCGGCCGACCCGATCATCCCGATCAGGCCGCCGCGGCCGTCATCGCCAATGACGACCTTGCGCTGGTTCGCCTTGAAGTTCAGCAGCCGCGCCCATGCGCCGAAGGTGAGCGCATCGGTTGAGTCATCGAGCGGATTGGGAAGGGTCCCTTCACCCTTCGGATTGGGATTCCACCAGTTGACCGCCAGACGCCAGGCGCTCGAGTACAGATGGTTGGAATCACGCAGCACCTCGAGATTGGTGGTGACCACATCCACCCCCGCGGCTTGCAGCAGCCGCAGGTCGGAAGACGGTACGGCGCCGTAGAGCTCGTTGATCGGGTCGGTGATAAAGAGCACCTTCAGACCGGGAAGTTGCTCGCGACGCTCGATCAACGCATCCCGGAGCGTTTCGGACAAGGGTCGCAGGAGGGGTGACGCCGCGTCGAGGTCGCCTCGCCGATTGTTGAACATAAAGTAGTCGAGCACTACAAACTCGCGCGCCGTGCGCACGATCTTCAGCGTCTCATCGAAGATGGCCTGGCTAGAAACAGAGCGGCCGTATGCGTCCGCGGAAGTGATGTCGGCTATGAAGGCGACGTCTTGCGCCGGCACCGAATGCCAGGCAGAGGTGGTCCGCACACCGTGCGGCAGCGGCTTGTTCGCCTCCCAGCACGCGAGCGCAATCCAGATCCCCAGCGCAACCGTAGAGATCACGCGCCGATAGCGACGTCGACGCGTAGAAAGCGCAGCCGACATCCTCGAGGCGAACGGCATGGCGCGATTCTAACCGCTTTGCCTAGGGAGCTGCTTATCGAAAGCTTGCCCATGGAAGCGAAGTATCCTTGCGGGCGAGTTTGCAGCGGGATTGGCCGTTCGGATTAGCCGGAGTGCTCTTCCAGTTCCGACATTACTTCCAGCCAGCGGTCCTCGAGCATCGCGATCTCCCGAGTGAGCTCGGAATGGCGCTGGGTGAGCTGCTTGCTATCCTCCGACGCTTTGCTCGTATAGGTCGCCGGATCCGCCAGCTGGGCTTCGAGCTGCTGGCGCTCGCGGGCGAGCTTCTCGAGCTGGCTCTCGATCCGGCGTTGCTCATTCCTCAGTGGCGTTAGCCGGTTGCGCGCCTCGGCATCCAGGCGGCGTTGTTCCTGCCTGGAGGGGGCGCCCGTGGCAGCCTTCGAGTCGCTTGGCTGGCGTGCTTTGCCATTCTTGGCCAGCCATGCGGCATAGTCATCGAGATCGCCATCGAAATTCGCCACCGAGCCGTCGGCAACCAACAGGAAGCTGTCGCAGGCGCCGCGTAGCAGGGTTCGGTCGTGCGATACCACCACCACTGCCCCTGGAAACTCCTGCAATGCGACCAACAGGGAGTGGCGCATCTGGAGGTCCAGATGGTTGGTGGGCTCGTCGAGCAGCAGCAGGTTGGGTTTGCGGGAGACGAGAATCGCGAGTGCCAGCCGGGCGCGCTCGCCGCCTGAAAACCGCCCAGTAGGCTCGAACACCCGCTCGCCACGGAAACCGAAACGTCCCAGGTGATCACGGCGTTGCTGCTCCGTCCAGAGGGTAACGTCGGGGCCGCCGCGGCGGCCGAGCTCGGCGATGGCGCTGCTATCGGAGTCGAGGTGCTCCAGCTCGATTTGCGCGAAGAAACCCGTCATGACATCCGGGGCGGCCGTCAGCGTTCCCGCGACCGCGGTGAGTTGACCGGCGAGGATCCGCATCAACGTGGATTTGCCCGCCCCGTTACGCCCAAGAATTCCGATCCGGTCGCCCGGATTAATCGTTAAAGAGACATCCTCGATCACCCGGCGCGCCCCATATCCGGCAGCAACGTGCTCCAGAGTGAGCAGCGGTCGGGGCAATTTTGTCGGTGTCGCGAACTCCCATTCGAACTCCGACTCGGGTTGCACGGCGGCGATTTCGCCGAGTCGCGCCAGCGCCTTGATGCGGCTTTGAACCTGGCGAGCCTTGCTCGCCTGCGCGCGGAAGCGGGCAACGAAGCTCGAGACTCGCGCGATCTCGCGTTCTTGCCTGGCAAGGAGCGCGCGCGTGCGCTCACCTGCGGCGGCGTGTTGGATTTCGTACGAGCTGTAGTTTCCCGCGTAGGAGTTGAGCTTGCCGCTCTCGAGAGCCAGGATGCGGCCTGCGACCCCGTCAAGAAACTCGCGATCGTGTGAGACCAGCAGCAGCGTGCCCGGATAGCTCCGCAGCCACTGCTCGAGCCATAGCACCGCATCGAGATCGAGGTGGTTGGTCGGCTCGTCCAGCAGCAGCACATCCGAGCGGCGCATCAGTGCGCGTGCCAGATTGGCGCGCATCTTCAAGCCGCCGGAGAACTGCCGCACCGGCCGGTCGATTTCCTCGGGCGCGAAACCGAGTCCGGCGGCCATTTCCGCGGCACGGCTCTTTCCGGAGTAACCCGCCAGATGCTCGTACTCCGCGTGCAGTGCGCCGATACGGGTGCCGTCGCCACTGCGCTCCGCGAGCGCGAGCTGCGCCTCCACGGCCCGCAACTCGATGTCGCCGTCGAGAATGTACTCAACGAGCGCTGCGTCCACCGAGTCAGGCAACTCCTGCGCGACCGCGGCCAATGTCAGGTTCGGCGGCGCCGAATATTCACCGGTGTCGGGTAACAGCTCGCCCTTGATGAGTGCCAGCAGGGTGGACTTGCCGGCCCCGTTACGGCCGACGATACCAACCTTCTCGCCGCGGAAAATGCCGACACTGGCGTCGTCGATGAGAATCTGCGGGCCGCGGCGCAGCCGAACATTGGCAAGGGTCAACATGCATCAGGCTCGCGGCAGCCGCCGAAGGGCGGCTCGTCAGGCTCTCCCTACGCGGAGCGGCTGGAGGCGTCTTCTTCGATGTGGCGCAGCAGGTGTCCAAACGGGGCCGTGCCTGCTGCCTGCCGGGTGAGGAGCGCGAGCAGGTCCGCGGCGGAGCAGGGCTCACCGAACAACTTACCCTGCGCGAAATGGCAGGAGTTGCGACGCAGGAAGTCGAGTTGTCGTAGAGACTCCACACCCTCTGCGATGACCTCCATGCCAAGGCTGCGTCCCATCTCAATGATGGTGCGCACGATGGTCGCATCGCCGGCGTCCTCGCTGACGTCGCGAACGAAAGACTGGTCGATTTTCAAAGTGCCGATGGGGAACTGCTGCAGAGCCGAGAGAGAGGAGTATCCGGTGCCGAAGTCATCGATCGACAGGTGCAATCCCATGGCATACAGCTCGTCCAAGAGCCGTACAGTGCGCTTGGCGTCCGCCATCAAAGTGGTCTCGGTGATCTCGAGCTCGAAGGCGGTCGGCGAGACACCGTGGCGGCGGAAGACCGAGCGGCAGCGCAGGATGAAGCTCGCTTGGCGCAATTGCTTCAGCGAGAGATTGAGTGAGACCCGGCCTGGGTCGCCGCCTTCGCTCTGCATGTGGCGATAGTCCATGCAGACCTTGTTCAACACCCACTCGCCGATCTCCAGAATGAGATTCGTCTCCTCCGCGAGCGGGATGAACTGAGACGGTGGGATGTCGCCGTGGCCGGGAAGTCGCCAGCGCAGCAGCGCTTCGGCGCCGATGATCCGGCCGGTGCGCAGGTCGACCTTCGGCTGGTAGCGAATAACAAGCTCGTCGCGCTCCAGGGCGCGGCGCAACTTGCTCTTCAACATGAGCCGCTCGACCGCGGCCGCGTTCATTTCCGGCGAGTAGAAGGCGAAAGTGTTGCCGCCGTTCTGCTTGGAGTAATACATGGCCGCATCCGCGTTGCGGATGAGGTCGATGACATTCTCCGCATCCCGTGGGCACAGCGCCACGCCAATGCTTGCGGTCAGAAAGACTTCATGTTGGTTTAGCTGAAACGCGCGGCTTACTTCCGTGAGGATGGCGCGTGCCAGGTGCGCGATCGGACCGCGGTTGTCGGAGTCCGCGGGCAGGCCATCCACGAATAGCGCGAATTCATCGCCCGCCAGTCGGCCGACTACGGTGTCTTTCGGCAGTGAGCGCGTGAGGCGCTCGGCGAGCACTTCGAGCACACGATCGCCGGAACCGTGACCGAAGGTGTCGTTCACCTCCTTGAAGCGGTCCATGTCGAGGTACAGCAACGCGACAACCTGTCCGCTACGCAGAGCACGGGCGATGGTCTGCTGCAGCAGGTGATGGAACTGCATCCGGTTCGGGATTTTGGTGAGCGCATCGTAGCGGGCCAGATACCGGATCCGCCGCTCGGCACGCTTGCGGTCGGTAATGTTGCGCGCGACGAAGATGTTGCCCTGGAATTGCGCATCGTCACTTTCGATATGCGAGCCAGTCAGGGAGACCGGGATCGTCTGGCCGCTGCGGGTCCGGACGACGGTCTCACGGGTCTCTTGTGAGGCTTGCAGAAGATCGAAGGTCTCGCGTTCACGCTCATCGAGCATGGCTGCGATACCGCGGCCAAGAATCTCTTCCTCGCTGTACCCCAGGAGCTTGCATGCCGCCGTATTCGCGAGTTTCACGACACCGTCGGGCGATGTCACGAACACGGCGTCCGCCATGCTGTTCAGGACGCTATGCAGGTAACTCTTGTTAATCGTGTATTGGCGTAGGCGCGCGCGCATTCGCTCGAGCGCTTGTTGCAGGTCGCCGAGCACATCGCGTCGCCGCACCTCCAGAGGCCGGGTGTAGTCCCCTAGCCCGATGCGATCGGCACTTTTGATCAGAGCATCGATCGGCCGCTCGAGCCGATGCGCCGCCCGCCATGCAATGGCTGCTCCCAACAACCCGATCAACAGCGCCAGCACACCCGCAAACACCAGAGCAAGGTGTGATTGCGAGGTGCTCGCGGCGACCAATCGACCCGTGAGGCTAGTCTCCGGGACAGGCGCGGCCTGCTCGAGTAACACCTTCACCGTGCCGAAGGTCTCGGGCGTCGCGGCATCGGGAATACTTTCAACCAGAGTGCGAACCGGCTCGATCGCTTCCGCCTGCAACACGCCTTGCTGTGGCTGTACGCTGCGATGCCAGGTGTAGACCACGCTCCCCGTGCTATCCATGACGGTGATCGCGGCGACCGTCGGATCCTCGATGAACGGCAGCAGACGTCTCGCCACTGTTACAGTGTCACGAGTACGGATCGCGTTGGTAATCGTGTCGGCAGCGTGAGCGGCGGTGCTCGCGGCGCGCGCGCGCAACTCCACATCGACACGCTGTCGGGCGGTATCTTCCGCCATCGCGCCAAGATGGCGCGTGTCAGTGTCCTGCCGCCATATCAGTAGTGCGGTTACCGCAGCCATGGCAAGCAGCACCGCCACGAAGGCCGCGCTCGCATACTTCAACTTCAGGCTGACTGCGGTCACTACAAATCATTTTCCCGGCCGGTTTTGTGCCCGCCCGAGCATCCCCGTAATACTTCAGAATCGATCTTAACCGCCGTTCGACCGGGAACGCCACCCGAATGGGGTGCCAATTGGCGTCAAAAGATCGCCCTTAGGGGACAAAATCTGAGTTTTGGGACCTTAAAATGCCTAGGGGCGGCGCGCGACTTTTACTTGTTCTTCATCGGCTTGGACTCGGGCGGACTGCCCGGACCAGACGCGCTTGATATAGCCCAGCATCAGGCCCCGCATGGTCGTCATCGGATCCGCGGATGCGGCGAAGATGGGAGGGCTGCGCCGCAGCAAACGCCAGTTCTCGCTGCGCAGGATCTGTCGGAGGTATTCCATGTTTCGGTCGATTGCCTCGAGGTACGGGTTGCGACCTCCGTAGAGGGCCTCGAGGAACCGGTAAGCGCGCTTAAATTCGCCATCAAGCCGCTTCGTGCGGACTTCTGCAACGAACTCCGGCGTTTGGCGCAGAAGATCGAGCCCCGACGCGTACTTGACCTGCCGGCCACCGTTTGCGGCTACCGGTAGGGCGACCCCACCGAGGACGAACTCGGCATAGAGCCGGTCCCGGCATTTCTCCAGGTAACAGCGGTCGGCCATTTGGGCAACCATGTCCGCGGTGCCCAGGAGATGCCCCAGCATGACGTCGCGGCGATCGGAGACCTTTGCTTCGATCTGCGGGAAGGGCACTTCGTAGCCTGTGAAGTGAATGATTTCGGTGGCCACGGGTACCCAAGCCCCAAGGCCCAGCCCCGGAAGGTATTCCGCGAGAAACCGAGCGCCACGGGAAACGTGCGTCCGAGTGAACTCGGCGCCGTTACGCGATTCATGGTCGTCCGTGCGGCGCAGATAGCCGACGTCATGGAACAACCCTGTAATGAGTCCAACGATGGCGCGGTCGCTCCCGAGACGTTCCGCCTCCGGCTGCATGCGCTCGTGTCCCACGATGAGGCGCGCCAGCGCCAACGTTATGTCAAGGGTGTGCTGCCGGTCGTGATAGACCGTGTCGACGCCGAAGTAACCGGGAACCTCGCCGGCAAAGAGTCGTTCGAAGTGCTCAAACGCTGTGCTCAAGGCGGTGAATTCAAGATCGGGCCAGATCGGCCGATACAGCGCTTCGACCGCATCGAGCACCGCGTGCGGCGCGCTCACCTGCACGGTATTGGTTACGTCGAAATCGCTACGCCGAACGCTCTTCATTATGGGTGCTGCTACGCGGCTCGACGGCCGCTCCCCTCAGGCTCGAAGTTCGATCGTGAGGAGTGTAGGCAGCCGAGCCGGCGCTAGCAGCGAAGCGGCGCACAGTTTCGCCGGTGCTCATGACGCGCTTGCTCTCGTATCATCTTGCCTCGCAACGGCAAGGTACCCGGTTAGGGTGACTCGAGTGCCCGCGTGTCTCGTTCCCGCTCACGGACGTGGGACACCTGCACGCCGGGCATGCCGTCGTTGAGGGATGCCCGGTCAGTAAATCCGCAAGCCCCCGTACTTGCGGCGAATGCGCCGATCGAGCACCTGCCAGCCGAGCACAAATCCCAGCGCCAGCGCGACCACGAATGAGCCGAGCGCCCAGTGCCACACCGGGCGCGCAGGCGCCTCCGGCGGTGTCATGAAGTAGGAGGGCTCGGGTGTCGCGGGGTCGCCGGCGCTGGCGGGATGGGTTCGGTGATCCGATTCCCCGGACTCGGGCTCGGGCGTGGCGGTGGATTCAGCGGCGGCGCTGCTCGTGTTGGGTTGGGCCGGGGCTGGTTTGCCGCGTGGCATTGTCCGTGCCGCGGTCAACTCTCCTTGCAGCCGCGCGACATCCTGTTTGAGCTTCTCGATTTCCGAGGTCCGCTCGTTGAGTTGATGTTGCAAGGGCTCGTCAGCCGAGAGGTACGACTTTCGTACCCACCCTTGGGTGCCGTTCGCCAGGCGAATGTGCACCTGCTCGCCCTGCTTTTCGAGGACCTCCACACCCTCGCCGCTCTTGATGGTTGCAACACGCTCACTGGAAGCATCCGGTGCGCTGTTGACGTTCACCACGAGCTGCTCGATGACGTAGAGCGTCTCCGCGTGAGCCGCGGGTGCGGCTGCCAACACCAGCAGTAGTGACAACGTCGGGCCGTGCCTCACGTGTCGATGCCGTGCTGCTTCAGAAGGGCGCGCACGTCCGGCCGCCGGCCCCGGAACTCGATGAAGGCCTCCAGGGCGTCACGGCTGCCGCCTCGCGTCAGGATGGCGTCGAGAAAGCGCTGCGCCGTGGTTCGGTCAAACACGCCGGTCTCTTCGAAAGCCGAGAACGCATCCGCGGCCAGCACTTCCGCCCACTTGTAGCTGTAGTAGCCGGCGGCATAACCTCCGGCGAAAATGTGTCCGAAGCTGTTGGGAAAGCGGTTCCACTCGGGAACTGGGACGACAGCAACCTCGCGGCGCACCTCGTTGAGCGTCTCCAGGACGCGTGCGCCGCGTTGTGGCGAATATTCCGCATGCATGCGGAAATCAAACAGCGCGAATTCGAGCTGCCGCATCGTTTGCAGTCCCGCATGGAAACTGCGAGTGGCGATGAGGCGGGTCTGAGTCTCAGCGGGCAACGGGGCGCCGCTCTGGAAGTGACCGGAGATCTGCCGCAGTACGTCGGGGTGCCACGCGTAGTTCTCGAGAAACTGGCTCGGCAGCTCGACCGCATCCCAGGCAACGCCGTTGATGCCGGCGATGCTCGGGTAGTCGACCCGGGTCAGCATGTGGTGCAACCCGTGGCCGAACTCGTGGAACAGTGTCAGGACATCGTCATGAGTCAAAAGCGCCGGCCGGTTCGTGCTCGGCGGCAGAAAGTTGCACACGAGATACGCCACCGGCAGCGCCGAGCCGGAGTCGAGGCGCTTGCGGCCGACACACTCGTCCATCCATGCGCCGCTGCGCTTGTTCGGGCGCGCATAGGCATCTAAATAGAAACTCCCGACCGCCTGGCCGGCACTGTTTTCGATCTCGAAGTACCGCACATCCGCGTGCCACACGGGCGCATTCCTGCGTTCGTGGATGCGCACCGCGAACAGCCGCTCGGCTACTTCGAACAAGCCTGTCAACACTTTCGGTAACGGGAAGAACGGCCGCAACTCTTCCTGTGAAACGCTGTAACGGCTGCGTTGCAGCCGTTCCGCGTAATAACCAACATCCCAGGCTTCCAGCTTGTGGCCGGCGAACGCTTCCAACTCCGCGAATTCCCGCAGCGCCGCCGGACGCGCCGCGCGCGCGAGGTCGTGCAGAAACTGCATCACTTCCTCGATGCTGCGCGCCATGCGAGTTGAAAGCGCATATTCCGCGTAGCTGCGGAAATCGAGCAGCTGTGCGGCTTCGTGCCGCAGGCGCAGAATGTTCTCCATCACCTCCGAGTTGTTCCACCGCCCGGCGTTCGGACCCTTGTCCGAAGCTCGCGTCGTCCACGCTTCGTAGAAAGCACGCCGCAATGTCGCAGACTCGGCGTCCGTCACGACGGCTACGTAGGTCGGTTGGTCGAGAGTGAGTATCCAGCCCTCGACACGCTTCTCGTGCGCTCGGCGCCGAGCCTGCTCAATGAGCATCTCGTTGAGGCCGCGCAGCTCGGTCTCATCAGTGACGGAGTAGGTCCAGCCGTTGGTTGCATCGAGCACGTTCTCTTCGAACTTCGCTTGCAACTGGGTGAGCTCGAGCATCACTGCCTTGAAGCGTTCCTTACGCTCCGTGGACAGACCCACGCCGGCGAGCCGGAAATCCCGTAGCGCGTGCTCGATGACCTGGCGCTGCACTGGAGCGAGCGCGGCGCCTCCTTCGTCGGCGATCGTGCGATAAGCGCGGTAGAGCAACTCGCTCTGCGCGAGATCCGTCTGGTAGGCGGAAAGCAGAGGAAGGCAGGCGTTGTAGCCGACTCGCAGCGCATCAGAGTTCAGCACTGCGTTCAGATGGCTCACCGGCGACCAGGCGCGCGAGACCTGGTGCTGTAGCTCTTCGAGGGGCTCGATGACCGTGGCAAAGGTCGGTTTCTTCAGCGCGGCCAGCTGCTCTATCCGGGCCCGGCCACGGGCCAGCAGCTCGCGTACGCCGGGCTCGACGTGCTCGGGCCGAATCAGCGCGAATGGGGGAAGAGGTTCTTGCCCCAGAAGAGGGTTTTCCATGGAGATCTCATTCCGTGGGAATGAGCTCCATTCTATGGGCTAGTCAGCCGGGCTCCTAGGGTTGATTCGGACGGGTGCGGTCGCCAGATATATGCTCTGTGCCATCCGAAGGCTCCAATGGAACGTAAGCGAGATGTCCGATCAATTTGACCTGATTGTGATAGGTGGCGGCAGTGGCGGGCTAGCGGCGGCAAAGCGTGCGGCCGAGTACGGCGCCCGGGTGGTTCTGGTCGAATCGGGGCGGCTCGGGGGTGCCTGCGTGAACGTGGGCTGCGTTCCGAAGAAGGTCATGTGGAATGCGGCGGATCTCGCCGCGGGACTGCACGACGCGCCGGAGTACGGCTTCCGGGTGAGCGCCGAAGGGCACGATTGGCCGCTGATGAAGCGGAAACGGGATGCCTATGTGCTGCGTCTGAATGGCATTCACGAGAGCTTGCTCGCGAAATACAAAGTCGAGCTGGTTCGCGGTCATGCGCGCTTCTTGGATAGTCATACAGTGCTGGCAGCCGATCGCAGGCTTACGGCAAAGCACATTATTGTCGCCACCGGCAGCAAGCCGCTGGTGCCGGAGATTCCCGGCGCGGATCTTGGAATCACGTCAGATGGATTTTTCGACCTCGAGGACCGGCCGAAACGAGTGGCGGTCGTGGGGAGTGGCTATATAGCCATCGAGCTTACCGGAATTCACGCGGCGCTCGGGTCGAGCACCACGCTGGTGCTGCGCACAGAAAGCGCACTCAGGGGCTTCGACGCGATGATCGGGCAGTCGACGCTGAAGATTCTTCGTGATGACGGCGTCGATGTCGTTACAAGTGCGGTGCCGGAGGCCCTGTCACGAAGGTCTGACGGATCCCTGGAACTGGTGGTGCGCGATGGGCGGCGGCTCGGGCCGTTCGATACGGTGATTTGGGCGATCGGGCGCGGGCCGCTTCTGGATGGTCTCGGGCTTGAGTCCACGGGCGTCAAGGTCGATGCGAAGGGGTACATTCCTACCGACAAATTCCAGGTGACCAATGTCGAGGGCATTTATGCCATCGGCGATATCACCGGTCAGGCGCAGCTCACTCCGGTCGCGATAGCGGCGGGGCGCCGGCTTTCAGATCGGGTGTTCGGGGGTATGACGGATCGGTATCTCGACTACACCAACATTCCGACTGTGGTGTTTGGGCATCCTCCGATCGGGACTGTGGGGCTTACGGAGGCTGAGGCGCGCGAGAAGTATGGTGACGCGGGGGTTGCCGTCTATACCTCGAGCTTCGTTCCGATGTATTACGCGCTGACGGCTGTTAAACCGCGATGTGACATGAAGTTAGTCACTGTGGGGGCGGAGAAGCGGGTCGTTGGGGTGCACATCGTGGGGGATGGAGCGGATGAGATGCTCCAGGGCTTCGCGGTGGCGGTGCGGATGGGTGCTACCAAAAAAGACTTCGACGACACGGTTGCGATTCACCCGACTGTGGCGGAAGAGTTGGTTACGATGCGGTGACCGGGGTGCTTCGTGCGGGCCGGCTCGGAAGGTCGATGCGAGGTATGCGCGGCCACGAGTGAAAAGTTCCTTTCCGCGGGACGCCGCAAGTCCAAGGACGCAGGCCGTCGCCTGCTTCTGATCCGGTGTTGTCCCTCGCGGGCTGCGCGCCCCGGGCTAGGCGCCCCCGGCCAACCCGCGCGACGCACGCGTCGCGCCCATGTAGGCTCTGGCGCTGCTCCCTGCAGCGCAAGCCCGCGGAAAGAAACTTTTTCACTCGCGTCTGCGCGCCTACTCGTAGATTCGTGACAATCCCCGTCCCCCAATCCAACGCAACACCTAGCAATTCGCGCCCACCGCTCGCGCGAGATCGCCATCGCCGGCGCGAAATGCGGAGGCTCGTGAGGCGCGCCAGCGCCGCATGGGGCTCAGGGGCTCACTGCGCGGTCATGCTCGGGAGCGCTGCGCGTTCTTTCAGGGCGGCCAACACGGGGGCGGTGGCGGGGCGGACGCCACGCCAGATGCGGAAGGATTCGGCGGCTTGCTCGACTAACATGCCCCAGCCTTGCAGGGCGCGGGTGCAACCGAGCTTTAGCGCCCACCGTACGAAGGGTGTGTCGGTTTTCCCGTAGGCCATGTCATAACAAACGGTGTCGGGTCCTGCCACGTCGGCGGGCACGGCGGGGATGTCGCCGCTCAGGCTGGCGGAGGTGGCGTTGATGATCACGTCGAATGCGCCGCCGGAGATCTCGCGGAATCCGACGCCGTGTGTGGTGCCGAGCTTTTCGAAAGTCTTGGCGAGTTGCTCGGCGCGCTCCGAGGTTCGGTTTGCGATGACGATTTCGGCGGGCGATAGAGCCAACAATGGGGCGAGCACGCCGCGTGCGGCACCGCCGGCGCCGATCATGAGGACCCGGCGGTGGGTGATGACGATGCCCTGGTTATCGCACAGGTCGCGCACGAGCCCGGTGCCGTCGGTGTTGTCGCCGAGGATGGTGCCGTCGTTTCGCAGGGCGAAGGTGTTTACCGCCGCGGCGTGTGCGGCGCGAGCCGTCAGGTCGTCGGCGATAGCCACTGCCGCGATCTTGTGAGGCAGGGTGATGTTGAGTCCGCGGCCGCCCTGTTTGAAGAATTCACGGACCTTTTCATGGAATTCGTTCGGCGCGAAGTCGTATAGCCTGTAGGTCATGGCCTGGCCTGTCTCGCGGCTGAAAATGCCGTGGATGAAGGGCGACCAGCTGTGGGCGACCGGGTGGCCGACTACTCCGTATTGATCTGTGACTTCTGCTGCAGGTGCGTTCATGCGGCGTACTCAGTAGCGCACGGCCTAGGGAGCCTGCGTGGCCGATGCGAGCGAGCGGATGCTCGTTCCGCCCGATCTTCCGAGGTCCAACTGGGCGTGCAGTTCCGCCAACCATACACGCATGCGCTCGGCTAGGAGGTACGGCGGGTTCACAATCAGCATGCCTGAACCGTTTAGCGCCACGCGGGAGTCGCGCGGGTACAACCATAACTCGGCCGCCAAGATTTCGCAGTCGAGTCCACGTGCGAGGCTCGCTTGCCAGGCGGCGATGTCGCGCTCGTCCTTGATGGGGTACCAGGCGGCAATGATTCCGGTGTGAAATCGCCGTAGCGCCTCTGTGATCGCCTTGCCGAGACGCTCGAAATCGCGGCTCTCCTCGTAGGGTGGGTCGATAAAGGTGAGACCGCGCCGCTCGGTTGGCGGCAGCCAGGCGCGCAGGCGCTCAAAGCCGTCGCCCTGTTCGACTTTGATGCGCGGATGGCCGCCTAGGGCGAGCTCGAGTGCTCGGGCCTCCGGCGGCAGGATCTCGACGAGCACCGCGCGATCCTGCGGTCGCAACGCTTGCGCGGCAAGCAGGGGAGAGCCCGGGTAAGCGCGCGCGTTACCTTGTTGTACACGATATTCAGCCAGGGCGGCCGCATAGCGCTGCAACTCCTCGGAGCTTGCGGATTGGGCTAATAAACGCGCGACACCGGATTCGGCTTCCGCGGTTGCGCCGGAGAGGTCGTAGGCGCCGCGGCCCGAATGGGTTTCCAAGTATAGGAAGCCCTTGTCCTTGCGCTGCAGCGCTGCCAACAACGCCAATAGTGTGACGTGTTTGTGTACGTCGGCGAAGTTGCCTGCGTGGTAGGAGTGTCGGTACTTCATGGTTACTTGGGTGCAGCTAGCGCTCGTCACGCGCGCTGCGGTGTCAAATTAACGACGGCGCCGGTGGTGCCCGGCGTCCGGTACGGATCCAACGCTAGCGCCCGCGACCGGCGTTCGGCGGGGATCCAGCGCTGGCGCTTGCGTCCAGCGCTCGGTGTGGCGCCACGGCTGTCGCCAGCGCGCGGCGCTGCTGCTATTTCACGCCGCGCGGGCGCGTCGTCGCCGACTTGCCGGCTGCGGGTGTCTTCGCGATCTTACTCGTCTTTGCCGTAGCCTTTGCCTTCGCAGCTCCCGCCGCGGCCTTATGGCCGTCGTGGGCGCCGGCTTTGGCCTTCGACGCGACCGCAGGTTTTGCGGAGTGCGATGAAGCTGCGCTTTTCTTCGAAGCGGCACGAGCCGTGACACGAGATGCTGCAGTCGCCGCTGCGTGTGGTGCCCCGTTTGAAGCGGGCGTCGCGTGTGTTGGTTTCGCACGGGCGCCGGCGCGTGCTCCGGCAGGTTTGGCTCCCGGCTGGGTGGCTGTCGCGCTCGCGCCATTGGCGGCTTTTTTCTTTTTGCCGGCCCCTTTGGCTGCTGCTCCCGCCGCCGCAGCCGCTGCGGCGGCAGGCGCCGCCGCGGCAGCCTTCTTCTTGCCGCGACCGAACCGTCCAAATCGTCCGCCGCGCTCGGGTGCCTGCTCGATCAGCGTGCGACATTCCTCCAGCGTCAGTGACTTTGGATCACGGTCCTTGGGGATCTTGGCGTTCTTCTTTTTGTCGGTGATGTAGGGGCCGTAGCGGCCATTCAACACCTGAATGCCGTCGTCCGGAAAATCCAGGATGAGGCGGCTCGCATCGGCCTCCTGTTTGAGGCGAATCACCTCGAGGGCACGCTCGAGAGTCACCGTGTAGGGATCGTCCTCTTTCAGGGAAACGTACTTGCTGCCGTATTTGACGTACGGCCCGAAGCGGCCAACATCGGTGACGATCTTCTCCCCAGCGGCTGTCTCGCCAAGGGTGCGCGGAAGTTGGAACAGGTCCAGCGCTTCGGCGAAGCTGATCCGGTCCATCTTCTGGCCCGGCCGCAGTCCTTTGAACTTGGGCTTTTCCTCGTCGTCCTTGGTACCGATCTGTACGAACGGACCGAAGCGGCCCATGCGTACCGTGATCGGCTTGCCAGTGACCGGATCCTTGCCGAGCTCGCGCGCCTGCGCGACTTGCTCGCGAGTGACGTTCTTCTCGATGGCTTCGACCTGGTCGATGAACGGCTTCCAGAATTTGTCGAGCGGGGCGGTCCACTCTTCTTCGCCGCGTGAGACCGCATCGAGCTCATCTTCCATCGCCGCCGTGAAACCATACTCGACGTAGCGATGAAAGTGTTCGGTCAGGAACCGGCCGACAATCTTACCGATGTCGGTCGGGATGAAGCGCCGTGCGTCCATCTCGACATACTCGCGATCTTGCAGTGTCGAAATAATCGTGGCGTAGGTCGACGGCCTGCCGATGCCATGTTCCTCGAGCGCCTTCACGAGCGAGGCTTCTGAATAACGCGGCGGCGGTTCGGTGAAGTGTTGCGCGCCGCGCAGCGACAACAGATCGACCAGGTCGCCCTCGGTCATCGGCGGCAGCACGTGATCGCTGTCGTCGGCTTTCGCATCATCGGTGCCCTCCTGGTATACCGAGATGTAGCCGGGTTTGATCAAGGTCGAGCCGTTCGCTCGCAACAGGTGTCGTTGCGCTGCGTCGGCGCCCGCCACCATGTCGACAGCCACCGTGTCGAACACCGCGTGGTTCATCTGAGAGGCGACGGCGCGTTTCCAGATGAGCGCATAGAGCCGATAGTGATCATCCTCGATCTTGCCTTCGAGGCTTTGCGGCGTGATTGCCGCGGAAGTCGGACGGATGGCCTCGTGAGCCTCCTGCGCGTTCTTCGATTTTGTGCGATAGACACGCGGCTCGTCCGCGACCTCGGCCTTGCCGTATAGCTTTGTAGCGACCTCACGGATTTCCTGGATGGCTTCCGCCGCCAGTGACACCGAGTCCGTGCGCATGTAAGTGATGAGACCGACGCTGCCTTCCTCGCCGATATCCAAGCCCTCGTACAACTGCTGCGCAAGGCGCATAGTCCGGCGCGCGTTGAAGCCCAGCTTGCGCGCGGCTTCCTGTTGCAATGTCGAGGTCGTGAACGGGGGCGCGGGGTTGCGGCGGCGCTGCTTGCGGTCGATCGCAACGACCCGCAGTTGGCCAGGCGCGTCATTCGCCAACGTGCCTCCTGCGGTAGTGCGCGCGGCGGCCTGGATCGTGCCCTCGACTTCCCGCGCCAGCGTCTCGTTGGTGAAGCTGAACTGCTCCACCTTCTGTCCGCGGTACTCGACGAGCTTCAACGGGAAGGTTTGTGCCGTGTGCGATCCTTCTCCATCGATGGTCCAATATTCCTGCGGCACGAAGGCGAGAATCTCCTCCTCGCGCTCGCAGATCATGCGCAGCGCCGGACTCTGCACCCGGCCAGCCGACAGACCCTGGCGGACTTTCTTCCACAACAGGGGCGAGAGATTGAAGCCGACGAGATAGTCGAGCGCACGGCGAGCCTGTTGCGCATTCACCAGGTCGAGCGAGAGACCCCGCGGCTGATCCACTGCCTCGCGGACCGCGTTGCGGGTGATTTCGTAGAATACGACCCGATGGACGTCTTTGCCGTTCAAATCCCCGCGGGAGCTCAAGATCTCTTTCAGGTGCCAGGCGATTGCTTCGCCCTCGCGATCAGGGTCGGTGGCGAGGTAGAGCGCCTTCGACTTGCGCAGGGTTCGAGCTATGGCATCCACGTGGCGCTCGTTCTTCTCGAGCACCTGATACTTCATGGCGTAGCCGTGATCGGGATCCACGGCGCCTTCCTTAGGTACGAGGTCGCGCACGTGTCCATAGGAGGCGAGCACCTCGAAGTCCTTGCCAAGGTACTTTTTGATGGTCTTTGCCTTGGCCGGCGATTCAACTATGACCAGGTTGTCTGCCATTGCTTACCGAAATCCTTCCTCGGGCATCATTTCGCGATCGTTACGCCAGAAACGAAAAACCGCGGACGGACCGCGGAAACTACAGCTCACACTAACCCGTGCCATCCGGTCTTCAGTGTGGAGCGTTGGGGTGCGCATCGGATACCAGATCCTCGAGCCGTTCGAAAGCCAACTCCTGTCCCGGTTGACTCGACAACACCATGAGCACGACCCACTTGAGCTGCTCAGTGTCGAGCTCATCGGCATCCAGGGCCAACATCCTCTCGATCACGATCTCGCGCTGTTGCGGCGAGAGAATGCCGAGACGCTCCAACGTAAACAGAAACCCCCTGCACTCGGTCGATAGTCGCGCCAGCTCGCCATCGGAGAAAATCCGCACTGTCGGGCCCTTGTTCTTGTCCTTCGGGGACAGGGGCAAGGGCGGGCGGTCGCGTTCGCAGGCGAGGTCGGCCAGCCAATCGAGGGCACGCTCGACGTTAGCCTGTGCGAAGCCGGCGCGCTCGAGATCCCGCACCAGATGCTCGCGTTCGGGCACTTCGGGCACCTCATCGAGCATATAGCGGTCAAATACGTAAATCAGGATGTCGAGAACGCTGCCGGTCATCATTCAGGTAATTCGGTCATAGCGACCGCCCGGGAGAGCTGCCACGCAGCCTTCGAGCTCGAGAATCAGCAACATCGAGGCGACCGAGCCGTCCGGAAGTCCCGTGCGCGCCACCAGTTCATCGAGGGTTGCAGGTTCGAAGCCGAGCGCATCTAACAGCATTTCATACTCCTTGTCCAATGCGGCGAGGCTGTCCCGAGTCGCTGTTTGTGGGGTAAGTCTTTGTCCAGGAAGGGGTATTTGCAACTCCGAGAGAACGTCGGCAGGACTTTCCACGAGCAGGGCACCGTCGCGGATCAGCTTATGACAGCCGCGCGCGCGGGAATTGCGTATTGAGCCTGGTATGGCGAACACATCGCGTCCCTGTTCCGCGGCCAATCGCGCCGTCACGAGGGAGCCGCTGCGCAGCGCAGCCTCAACAACCAGAGTGGCGCGTGACAGGCCACTGATGATGCGGTTGCGCTGTGGGAAGTTGCGTCGCGACGGTGCAGTACGAGGTGGGAATTCCGACACGAGCGCCCCTCGTTCGCGGATGAGTGCCGCGAGTCGCGCGTTCCCCGCAGGATAGACCGCGTCTAAACCGGTTCCAAACACCGCAACAGTCACTCCTTGGGCGAGGAGCGCGCCTTCGTGGCTCGCCGCGTCCACGCCCACGGCCAGTCCGCTCGTGATCGTCAGTCCGGCGCGCGCCAGCTCGGCGGCGAATTCACGTGCGATCACGCGGCCGGTCGCAGTGGGCGTACGAGAGCCGACCATGGCGAGTTGCGCCGAGCGAAGCGCCTCGACGGACCCTAAAACAAACAGTACCGCCGGCGCTCCCGCTGTTTGCGCCAACAGGGGCGGATAGGCAGGATCGGTACACAGCAGAACTTTGGCGCCGCTCGCCTCGACCCACCGCAGATCAGCTCGCAACTGTGACTCGTCCGGCGCCGCGATGGATGCGCGCGCGGCGGCCGGCATTCCAACATGGCGGAGCAATTCCGGGGTGCGGTGGACGCGGGAGGAAAGGTCGCCGGCCAGCGCGAACCAGGCGCGCACATGCTCCGCGGTGAGGCCCGGGGCCCTGGCGAACATCACACCGATTTGAGTGTCTTCCATGCGGTCAGCATAGAAGGGTGCGCTGCGTCTGGCTCCGGGGTGAAATTGACGTGATTGTGTAGAAACAAACAGGACGGGGGGCGTCTGCCCCCCGAAAGGTCAACCCCGCGAGAAGGAAGGCTACGGGCTACAGGTTACGGGTTGTGTACGGCGTCCTGGAGCTCGATGGTATCGCTAGCTCCAAGGACCAGACCGTAGCTGATGCGGTCGAACGTCTTGAACACCAGAATGGTGCCCACGCGCTCGTCCGGGAGCTTGACTCGCCGGGCGAAGGAGGTGCCGAGATCTTGCTTGCGGGTGAAGCTCGCTCCGTTGCCGTAGGTGTCGCGAACGCGTTCGCCGACCCTGTCGATAGCGAGAACGGTTCCATTGGCAAGGCCGTGGCGGGCGCCTCGATTAATCGCTACAACCTGGTACTGCCCGATGACAGTCGTGCCATCGACGACGGAGATGATGCGACCGTTTACCTTGAGTTTCGGCGCACTGGGCGCGAAGTTCAGCGGTACGTCCGTGTCAGACGGCATTACCTTGTCACCGCGGAGCGTCTCGCGCGCCGCGTCAATCAGCACCGCTTTCGTGACCTCTCCAGGCTTGGAGACCAGAGCGGTTCCCGTGTAGATGCCCTGATAGCCGACTACCGTACCGTCATCTGGATCTCTAACCGGATCACCGACGTGGACGACACTGTAGCGAGCCCGCTCAGCGGCATTGCTCAAGTTTCGGATGTAGATCTCGTTACCTGTTCCGGCAACCTCATGGAGGTCGCGGAATGCCAGGACGTAGGGGGCATTCTTCACTTGATCACGGGTGAGAATGCTGGGCCGGCCCAAGAAGGCCGCGATCGCTGCATAAGGGATGGTCGGAATCGATCCGTCGAGCGGGTTGCTGCGCAAACGTGGATCGAGGCGTGCGGCACCGCCCTGCTGAAGAATGATCTGCGGACGTCCATTGGCGCCGTAGGCCAGAGCTAGGGTGTCGCCGGGGTAGATGAGATGGGGATTGGCGACCTGGGGGTTGATATACCAGACTTCAGGCCATAACCAAGGATCGCGAAGGAACATCGAGGCGATGCCCCACAGGGTGTCGCCGCGCTTTACGACATAGCTCTTCGGTGCGCTAGGATTAATGGCGCTGGCATCTGGAGGTGCTGCCGTCGAGGTCGCCTCGCTGGAGGGGGCCCCGGCGATAGCCGCTTCAGTGGCCGTCAGATCCGATTGACTGCTATCGGTTTGCGAGGGTGCGGTGCTGGTAGCCGGAGCGGGTGCGGAATCGCTCTCGCGGGCATGCCGCCAGGAGCATCCCGAAACCGTAATGGACATGACCAGCAGGCTCGCCGTGACGCGAGCTGCAGTAACGACCTGATTCGAGACCATGCTCTCTCCGACCGGTGGTTAATGGGCCAAAATCGTCGAGACGATTTCGGCGGACATTACTTTGTAGACCACGGGCTAGGCGCCCCCGGCAAAAAGCGTCGTTTTTGCCCGCTGCGCCCGCCGTGTGGGGCTTTATACTGGCACAGAGCTTGGCGGCACACGATTTAATGTCAACTTTGTGCGGCCGGTCACGGGAGTGCGCGCGACGTCGGAAGAAGGCGACAGTGGCGATTTTAGAATGCGTTCGGAAACGTTGGACCCCTGACGCAGTCCAATGATTCATAAACCGGAAATGTAGACCATGGCCCTCAGAACCATCCTCGAATACCCCGATCCGCGCCTGCGTACCCGTGCGCAGCCCGTGACCCAGTTCGACGCGGAGCTTGAAAAGCTCATCGACGACATGTTCGAGACAATGTATGCCGCGCCAGGTATCGGCCTGGCGGCCACTCAAGTGGATGTCCACAAGCGCGTGATTGTGATCGACGTGTCCAAAGACCACGATCAGCCCCTCGTGTTCGTCAACCCGGAGCTGCTCTCGCGGGAGGGAGAGGAAGTTTCAGAGGAAGGCTGCCTTTCCGTCCCTGAGAACTTCGCCGAGGTGAAGCGCGCCGCAAAAGTCCGGGTTCGCGCCCAGGGCCGTAACGGCCAGGTTTTTGAGCGCGACTACGATGACGTGCTCGCCGTTTGCATTCAGCACGAAATTGATCACCTCGACGGCAAATTGTTCGTGGACTACCTCTCCGACCTCAAGCGAGAGCGTATTCGTAAGAAGCTCGAGAAAGAGCGTAAGGACCAAGCGGCGCGCACACGCCAGGGTGCTGGAAGCGCCCGGCGCGCAAACTAGCGCTCAGGCTTCGCCCGGTTGCGCATAGCCTTCGCCGGTACGCCGGACTTCGCTGTGCCGGCGCTGGAAGCGCTGGGGAGGTCGAGCCACACCCTCGTGGGAGTACTCACTCAGCCTGACCGGCCCAAGGGGCGCGGCCGGGTGATGGCCTCGAGTCCAGTCAAGACGGCTGCCCTCGCGCACGGAATCCCTGTCTCGCAACCCGAGACGCTCAAGACGGAGTCGGGCCGTGCCGAGCTGCTTTCGTGGCGTCCGGATGCACTCGTCGTGGTAGCGTACGGATTGATTCTCCCGCGAGACGTTCTCGCCATTCCACGTCTTGGTTGTTTCAATATTCATGCCTCCTTACTGCCACGCTGGCGTGGAGCGGCGCCGATTCAGCGCGCCATTTTGGCGGGCGATCCTTCTAGCGGCGTCACCATCATGCTCATGGATGTCGGCCTGGACACCGGACCGATGCTCCTGAAGAAGGAGCATCGCATTGGGCCAACCGACACTGGGGGCTCGCTACATGACCGGCTTTCAGTCCTGGGCGCAGCAGCGATCCTGGAGGCTCTGGAAGGGTATGCGACTGGGACATTGCCTGCGGAGCCGCAGCCCGCCGACGGCGTGACCTATGCGGCAAAGATCGAGAAGTCGGAAGCGCTCATCGATTGGAGTCGCGACGCAGTCGAGATCGAGCGCAAGGTGCGAGCTTTCAATCCCTGGCCAGTGGCGGAAACGCGCCTGGAAGGCGAGCAGTTGAGGGTGTTCGAGGCCGTTGCGACGATGGAAGGCAGCGCTGGCGGTGCGCTGGGCGCCAGCAGCGACGCTCCATTCGCCGGTGACCGGCAGTCTGCCGGCAAACCCGCCGCACATCCCGGCACGATCATCGCAGTTCGAGACGATTCTCTGCTGGTTCAATGCGGCAGTGGCCAACTGGCTGTGCGACAGCTTCAGCGACCCGGACGCCGCACCGTTGCGGCGGGCGACTTTGCCCGCGGAGGTGGCGGCACGCGTACCCCCCTACTAGGCCAGCGCCTTGGCTAGGAGCGTGGCTGGCCAATGCTCGCCTACTGCGGACGACCCGCAGCGGCATCTTTCGCCGATCGTTTCCCTTACATAGGGTCGACTATGCGCGGTAAACGATCGCCGAAATCTGCTCGCTGGGGGTCGCCCTCGCTACGGCGATCATCGGCCAGCCACGCTCCTACGAAATGGGCACCTGGCGCACCGGCACTCGCCGATGCTGCGCGAGCCATCGCTTCGGTGGTGGCGGCCGGCCGATCTTCAGATACGGCGCTCGCGCCATTTGAAGACGTACCGCACCGCGCCGCCGTCCGCGCCATTGCCTTGGGGACGCTGCGGTGGTACCTGCGATTGGCGCCCGCCGTGGATTCGCTCCTGACACGACCCAAGGGGGTTGCCGATGAGCTCCATGCGCTCCTGGTTGCAAGCGCCCACCAGATCGAATATTCGCGCAACGCACCCCAGCTGACGGTGCACACTGCAGTGGACGCCGCCCGTATTCTCAAAGAAGTGCGTGCCACCGGCTTGGTAAACGCCGTGCTCCGCCGGTTCGTCAGCGAGCGCGCCGTTCTGTTAGGCCACGTCGATCGCAAGCCAGGCGGCCGTACCGCACACCCCTCGTGGTTGATAAAGCGCCTCGAGGGTTCATGGCCCGCCCCCGTCTGCGCCGCTCTGCTGGACGCAAACAACGCTCATCCTCCCATGGTTCTGCGCGTCGATCTGTCGCGCCGGAGGCGGGACGACTATCTATCGGAGTTGGCATCAGCTGGCATTGCCGCGCGCCCCGTCTCCTGGCTTTCCAGCGCCGTTCACCTGGAAGAGCCCGTCGCACTGTCCGCGCTACCGGGGTTTTCTGAAGGGTTGGTGTCTGTGCAGGATGCTGGCGCGCAGCTGGCCGCCCCTTTGCTGGACGCGCGGGTTGGAATGCGTGTTCTGGATGCCTGCGCGGCCCCGGGAGGCAAAACGGGTCATCTGCTGGAGCACACCCCGGGCCTAGCGGAACTGGTGGCGGTTGATGTCGATGCGCAAAGAGTCGGCCGCATCGAAGAGAACCTACGCCGCTTGAATCGGGTCGCGCGGGTTGTCGTCGCCGATGTGCGCCAGCCGCCAAGCTTCTGGGACGGCCGGCCCTTCGATCGTATTCTTCTCGACGCACCTTGCTCCGCGACCGGCGTTATTCGCCGCCACCCGGACATCAAGCTCCTGCGGCGTCCAGACGACATCCCCGCCCTCGTAGCCGCGCAGCTGGAGATTCTGCGCGCGACTTACGGGATGCTCGCTGCGGGCGGGCGCCTGCTGTATTGCACTTGCTCCGTGCTTCCCGATGAGAATCACCAGCTGGTGGCGCGATTTCTAGCCTCGGAGCCTTCCGCGCGCGCCATTTCCATCACGGCTACGTCTTCGCCCGAGCCCCTCGAGGCCGGCCCGTTCTTGACCGTTCCCGGCGCACTCGAGCCCGGTTTGGGCCTGCAGCTGGTTCCTGGAGCTGAAACCGGGACCGATGGGTTCTATTATGCGTGTCTCGAAAAGACAACGGCTGGAACCTGAGCGTTTATCATTACTCAAAGCACCATCGCACAGTTTCTCGTTGCATTCATGCTACGCGGCCACTCAACACCCGAACGGCCTGGGGGAGGCTTACGCCGGCTCATCCTGACAGCCGGCGCGCTGCTGCTCGCCATGGCGAGCCTGTTCGCCTATGCGGACGCGCTCGATGGTGTTCTGGAGGTCCGCTCTGCTTACGTGAACATCGACAACGGCGTGTTCCTGCTGCATGCCCGAATCGAGTACCCCGTCAATCCGAAGATTCGAGACGCCTTGCGCGATGGGGTCACCCTGACGTTTGATCTGGACACGCGGGTCGATCGGGAGCGGCGATTCTGGTTCAACGCGAATATCGTAGAGCTGACCCTCAGGCGCGAGCTGGCGTATCACGCGGTGAGCGATCGTTACGTCGTGCGGGACGTCAAGAGCGATGAGCAACAGACATTTCCAACACTCGAGGAGGCGCTCGTGTACCTGGGGAAGGTCGACGGGTGGCCGATACTCGTCGAACCGCAACTCAACGGTGGTAACTATGTCATCAGTGTACGCGCCGGTGTTCGCCGCGGACGGTTGCCCGCATCGTTGCGGGCGTTGCTGTTCTGGGCTGACGACTGGCACCGCGTGAGCGAGTGGTACTCATGGTCACTTCCGGTGTAAACGAGGAAAAGAAAACAGGGATACGGCCGGGCAGCGCCGCGCTGCTCGTACTATGGACCGCGATCGGCGCGGGTGCGCTGCTGTTGCTGTTGAAGAGCGTGCAGAACTCGACGGAGTTCGGCCGCTTGCAGCCGGCTGTGCTGCTGCTGAACGTGATCGGCGTGATCGCGCTGGTTACGCTGCTGACACGCAAGCTGTGGCAGCTGTTCCGCGAGTATCGGGATCACGTGCCCGGCTCGCGGCTCATCGCGCGCACCGTGATGATCTTCGGTGCGCTGGTGGTTGCGCCGCTGCTCATTGTTTACCTGTCCTCACTTGAATTTCTCGACCGGGGTATCGACAGCTGGTTCCAGGTCGAGGTGAAGCAAGGATTGAACGATGCCGTTGATCTGTCCCGCGCGGCCCTCAATCTGCGGATGCGGGAGTATTCGGAACGTACTCAGTCGCTCGCTCACACGCTCGGCAAAGTAGCGCCCGCGGATATCCAGACGCGGCTCGATGACGAGCGGCGCATCTCGGAAGCGCTCGAAATCGTCCTGTTCGCCGGGCATGAGCGCATCGTAGCCTCGAGCCTCGAGAACCCGCTTGAGACACTGCCGTCACGGCCGCCATCGGACCTGCTGCGGCAAGTGGGGCAGGTGCGGCCGTATGTGAGCCTCGATTCCCAGGCGGGTGGCAAGTGGATCATCCGCACGGCTGCCGCTCTCGCCGACACGCTAGCTGGACCGGACCCTCGTTACGTCGTCGCCATCTATCCCGTTCCAGCTCAGCTTTCCGAGCTGGCCGACGCCGTGCAGCACTCCTATTCGCAGTACGGCGATGTGGCTGCCATGCGCGAGCCGCTGAAGTACAGCTTCCGGCTCACACTCACCCTGGTGTTGTTACTGGCGATGCTCGCCGCCATCTACGGCGCCATTTTTTCCGCGCAGCGCCTGGTGGCACCCGTGCAGGACCTGATCGCCGGGACGCGTGCCGTGGGCAAAGGCGATTTCGGAACCCGCCTGCCGCTGCCCTCGCGCGATGAAATGGGCTTTCTGGTGCACTCGTTCAACGACATGACCAAGCGCCTGCGGCGGGCGCGAGAAGAGGCCACACACAGCCAGCAGGCTGTGGAGCGCGAGCGCGAGCGCCTGGCCATCATTCTTGCGCGCCTCTCCACAGGAGTCCTGGCGGTCGACCGTGTGTTGACTGTGCGGATGGCAAATGAAGCGGCGGGAGCCATCCTCGGCACCGATTTGTCGGCCGCCACGGGCCGCGCATTACCGGAGCTGGCGGCGACCAATGAGCGGCTCGGACAATTCGTGGCGGCGATTGCCGTGCGGTTCGCCGGCGGCCGCGAAGAGTGGCGCGAGCAATTGGATCTCGACAGCCAATCGGGACGTCGCGCGCTCATGTGCGCTTGCACGCCACTGCCGGGTGAAGATAGCGATATGGGCTACGTCATCGTTTTCGATGACATCACGGCGCTCCTGCAGGCACAGCGCGACGCGGCGTGGGGCGAGGTCGCGCGCCGGCTGGCTCACGAGATCAAGAACCCGCTCACCCCCATACAGCTGTCCGCCGAACGCTTGCGACGGCGCTTGCTGTCCACCATGAAGCCCCCGGACGCTGAGATTCTCGACCGGGCGACGCATACCATCGTGCAGCAGGTCGAGACCATGCAGCAGATGGTGAACGCCTTCAGCGAGTACGCGCGCGCGCCGGAGATGCGTGTCACCCGTTTCAGCCTCAATCAGCTGGTGGTCGACGTGACCGAGCTGTACCGATCGCAGGATCCGCGCGCCGCCATCCAGCTGGCGCTCGATGAGAAGCTGGACATGATCGAGGCCGACCGCGGGCGCGTCCGCCAGATTCTCAACAACCTGGTCACCAATGCGCTCGAGGCGCTCGACGGGGTTGCCAAGCCGGTTCTCGAGATCGGCACCCGGCTGGAGAGCGGCGGTGATGCTGCTTATGCGGTCATCTCCGTATGTGACAATGGTCCCGGGTTCCAGCGCGAGCTCTTGGGCCGGGTGTTCGATCCGTATGTCACGAGCAAGCCGAAAGGCACCGGGCTGGGACTTGCGATCGTCAAGAAGATCGTCGAAGAGCACGGCGGTCGGATCGATGCGGATAATCGGTCGGAAGGCGGAGCACGCGTGCGCGTCGTGCTCCCGGTGAAGGACAGCACACGGTCATCGACAGGGGGCGCGCGTGTCCGCGAGATGAAGGGCCTGGCTCACACTGGGCCAGCCCATTCCGGGCCTCCGGGCACCTTCAATGATCGAAGCAGAGCAGTAGCGGAGGGAGAGAGCACATGAGCGGTCCACACATTCTGGTGGTCGACGACGAGGCGGACATCCGCGGCCTCTTGAAGGAGATTCTCTCCGAAGAGGGCTATGAGGTGGATGTCGCAGCGAATGCGGTGCAGGCCCGCGCGTCGCGGGCTCGACAGAGTCCCGACCTCGTGCTGCTCGATATCTGGATGCCAGATGTCGACGGGATCAGCCTGCTACGTGAATGGTCGGCGTTAGCGACCGACGGCTGTCCCGTAGTGATGATGTCGGGACACGGCACGGTGGAGACGGCCGTGGAGGCGACTCGGTTGGGGGCCTTCGATTTTGTCGAAAAGCCGCTGTCGCTGGCGAAGTTGTTACGCACCGTCGAGCGTGCGCTGGATGCGGGCAAGCGCCGCCGCCAGTCGGGGAAACTCTTTGCGCCGCAGCTGCTGGCGCCCGTGGGTAAGAGCAAGATCATGCAGCAGCTGCGCACGGAGTTGCAGCAGATTGCCGCCAATCCGTCGTCGGTACTGCTGATCGGCGAGCCCGGCTCCGGCCGCGAAGCCTTTGCTCGCTACCTGCACGAGCGCAGCCCGCGTGCGACATCCCCTTTCGTGGCGCTCGTTGCCAGCAGTCTGCGCGAGGCTGACGCCGAAAGCCGCCTGTTTGGTCGCGGCGACGCCAGCGGCAGTCACGCGGGTGTTCTGGAGGAAGTGGCCGACGGCACGTTGTTCATTCACGAGATCGAGGACCTGCCGCCCTCAGTGCAGCGCTTGCTGGTAGGCGTCCTCGAATCGGGACGGTTCTCGCGCGTCGGCGCCGCGGAGCAGCTCGAGTTTCGCGCCCGGGTTCTATCCTCGGCACAACCGGGAATCGAAAATCGCGCCGGTCCCGAAGGCTTTCGTCGCGACCTGCTCGCTCATCTCAACATGTTGATCGTGCGGGCGCCGCCGCTGCGCGACTATGCGGAAGATGTTCCGGAGTTGTTACGTCATTACGTGGACCGGGTCGTGGACTCCGAAGGCTTGCCCTTCCGCCGTTTCAGCGTCGCCGCGCAAAACCGGCTGCGCAACTATCCCTGGCCTGACAATGTGCGCGAGCTGAAGAACCTGGTGCACCGTCTGTTGATCCAGAAAGGGCCCGAGGAGATTCGCCTCGAAGAGATCGAGCGCGAGCTGGCCGTGCAGGCCCCTCCGGGAGAGCCGCTGGTGAAGCAGGACCTGCTGGCGCTCCCCTTGCGTGAGGCGCGTGAGCAATTCGAGCGCGCGTATCTGCAACAGCAGTTGCTACTGTGCAACGGCAAGGTGGGGCAGCTCGCCAAGCGCGTTGGGATGGAGCGAACCCACCTCTACCGGAAGCTGCGGTCGCTGGGGGTCGACTTCCGCAGCATCAGCGAGGACTGAGCGTTAATGACTGCGGGGGAAGGGACCGCGCAAAAGAGGGCGTCGCGAGCAGTAGCGCGCGGTCACAAGCGGCATAGGTGAGGCGAATGCGCTCGCCTGGGTGAGGCGAAGGTCCTTCAGTGTCTGCCTTGTTCCGCCACTTTCTTTTCGCCCCGTCTGAGATATTTTCCATCCTTGCAGCAGTATCAAGGGAAAGCACAACCCTAAGGGGTGAATCGGATTCCCTTGGCCCCGAAAAACAACGGCCGCTCGAGCACGAGCCTACCTGACCCATACCTGCCTGCTGCGGACCCGAACGCGCCGCATCCCCTGGCGGCCGCGTTGGTGGGGCCGTCGGCCTCACGTTGGGCAGCAGTGGCAGTAACGCGCCGCTCTTGTATGATGTCAGTAACAACTTACTGGCGACGCCCGGTGAATACTAAGGATCGGCAACAGGGTACTGCGCACCGTGAAGACGGACGCGTGGATTGTGGCCAACAGAGGTTGCGGTGTCGGACGCCCTGCGAGTACTGATCGTCGAGGACGTTGGCGCGGGCTCTGAGCTCGCGAAGCAGCGACTCGCGCAAGGCGGCATCGCCTGTACATATCTACAAGTTGCGTCCGAAAAGGACTTCCGTGCGGCGCTGCAAGGCTTCGCTCCGCAACTCATTTTGTCGGGGCTGGGAGCTTCCGGGCTCGACGGGCTCGAAGCGCTGCGGATTGCGCAGTGCGAGTTGCCTGATGTGCCCTTCATTTTCCTGTCGGGCGCGCGAGGTGAAGAGCGTGCGATCGAGGCCATGCGCCGGGGTGCCGCCGACTACGTGTTGAAAGTCAACGCGTCGCGCCTGGTGCCGGCGGTGCTGGCTGCATTGCGCGAGGTCGGTGAGCGCGAGCAGCAGCGCGCGCTGCAGCGCGCGGCGCGCGAACAAGAGCAGCGCATGCATGACCAACAGCAGGAACGCATCGCTCGCCTGACGCGCATGTTGCAAATGCAAAGCGGCATCAACGCAGCCGTGGTGCGAATTCGCGAGCGTGACGCTTTGCTGCGCGAAGCCTGCCGGCTGGCTCTGCAGGTCGGCGGCTACGAGCAAGCAATGATCGCCTTTGTAACCGCCGATGGTCGGCGCGCGCAGCCCTGGTACCGCACCGGCATGGCATCCGGGGAGCTGGAGAAGCTGGATTTTCCGATCAGCGACGGCACCGAGCCTGATACGAGCCTCATTGGCCGCGCGTTGCGGACCGGGCAGATCACCATCAGCACCGATCTGACGCAGTCGGAGCCGCCGGTCTTGGGTCGGCTGCAGTTGCTCGAGCTCGGATTTCACTCGGTGGTCGCGCTGCCGCTCAGCGTGGATGGTGCGCGCATCGGGGTGTTGGTGCTCGCCTCGCGCGAAAGTGATTTGTTGAGCGACGAGGAGCTGCGACTCCTGCAGGACATGATTGCCAATCTGTCATTCGCTCTGCAGTACCGGCAGAAAGAGACCGCGGTTCAGTACCTCGCCTACTACGATCCCCTCACCGGACTTGCCAAGCGCGGTTTGTTCTGCGAGCGCCTCGACAAGCTGCTGCAGAGTCGTGTTGGACCCGAGCGCCCGCCCGCCGTGGTGGCCTTCGACATCATGAATCTGAGCAATGTCAATGACAGTTTCGGTCGTCACGTCGGTGACCTGCTACTGCAACAGGTCGCGGAGCGGCTCAAACATCATAGCGGCGATGACGAGCGGCTCGGCTACCTTGGGGGTGGGACCTTCGTCATGTTGCCGCCGCAGCTGGAGATCTCGACCGACAATGTGACGACGCTGCTCGACAACACTGTGTTTCGCGAAGTCTTTCACATCGAAGGACGGGCAATCCGGACCTCTTTCAAGTCGGGGCTGGCCCATTACCCGGTGGACGGTGAGGACGCCAATACCCTGACCCAGCGGGCGGAGGCGGCTCTGAAACGAGCCAAGGAGTCCGGCGAACAGTACCTGCATTACCAGATCCAGATGCACAGCGACATCGCCGAGCGCCTGGCTCTCGAGCACAAGCTGGGTATCGCTCTCGATGAGCAGCAGTTCCTGCTGTACTACCAACCGCAGATCAGTGTGGCCACCGGTCGGATCGAAGGAGTCGAGGCGCTGCTTCGTTGGCACGATCCGGCCATTGGATTGATGTATCCGTCATTGTTTCTGCCGGTGCTCGAGTCGTCCGGCATGATCGTCCGTGTCGGGGAGTGGGCGCTGAAGGAGGCGGTGAAGGATTGCCGGCGGTGGTATGAGCTGGGACTGGGGCCGATGCGTGTTGCAGTCAACGTGTCGGTACAACAGGTGCGCCGGCGCACGTTCGTCGATACCGTGCTGGCGGCCGCGCAATCGACGGCGGGCGGATTCGGTATAGACCTGGAGATCACCGAGACCGGCTTGCTGCACGACATGGAGTCGGCAAGCCGCAAGCTCCGCGAGTTGCGTGTGGCGGGCATGCGTATCGCCATCGATGACTTCGGCACGGGGTATTCCTCACTCGGCCTGCTTTCGAAGCTGCCGGTGGATATTCTCAAGATCGACCGCTCGTTCATCAGCGGCCTACCCTCGGATCGGGCAAGCGCGACGTTGGTATCGAGCATCATCGGACTCGCCTCGGCATTCAATCTGACGGTGGTCGCCGAGGGCGTGGAGACACTCGGGCAACTCGAACAACTGCGCCGGCTGCGATGCAACTACTCGCAAGGGTACCTGCATTCCCGGCCGGTACCCGCTGTGGAGATCGAGCGGATGCTGGAGGCGCAGAAGATGCGTACGACGACGCGCGCGACACAGGCGGGGAACATTTCGAGATAGGCTCATCCGGCGCCGCGCTCATGGACCGCAACGGCCTGTTGCGGCAGAAACATTCCACGTGCGCGATGTTGCTGGCTCAACAGTACCAACGGGCTGTTGCGCACCCTCGCCAAGCGAGGATCGTCAGGGTCCAAGCTGCCTTAATCTTCAACCAATTCCGGGACTAACGCGTCTACGGCTTGCCGCGCGCAACAGGCGAGCCCGAGTTGGCATACGCCGTGCTTTTGCAGGTGCTCGTTCCATTTCAAGCGAATTGAGCATCGATGAGTGTCAAGTCAGTCGTGGGCGCTGTCCTAGGGGCGTGGCGTTGGGGGAGTCTAGGGTCCGTGATCGCGGGCGGTGGCATACTCAGTTGCGCGCTCTTCGCGACTGTCGGCGTCGCTGCAGACGTTGGCACTTCCGCTCCTTCGGCGCGGGTCGCATCTGTCGCCGCAGATGCGGGCACCGGTGCGGCCGCCAACGCGGATGGTGGCGCGATCAGCGAGGTCATCGTGACCTCGCGCAATCGCGAGGAATCATCGCAGGATGTTCCGATTCCGATCTCCGTCATCCAGTCCGACGCCCTGGTTCGCGACGGGACCGTCAGCATTCAAGACCTGACACAGAAGGCACCCGGGCTCGAGGCGACGACGCCCAACTCCAGGCGAACCGGCGTCGCTCTGCGCGGTCTGGGCAAGTCCGCCGGTAACGATGCGCTCGAGGCCTCTGTCGGCGTGCTCGTGGACGGCATCTTTCTGACCCATCCGGGCATGACCTATCAGGACTTCACTGACCTGGAGCGCGTCGAGGTATTGCGCGGACCGCAGGGCACGTTGCTGGGCAAGAATACGACGATCGGCGCGCTGAGCTTTGTGACGCAGGCGCCGTCGTTCACTCCGCAAGGCGCCGTGAATCTTGCGGTCGGCGAACGCAACGCCCGCTTGGCCAACGGGTCCTTCAGCAACTCCCTCATCGATGGCGTTCTCGCCTATCGCGCTTCCGCCTTCTTTGACAAGGAGGACGGCTTCATTCGCAACGAAGGGCCCCTCGGTGGCACGACCAACGAGAAGAATCGCGGCGGCGGGCGCGTCAAGTTTCTGTTTACGCCGTTCGAGGGCTTCTCGGCGCTCATCAACGCCGACTATGCGCAGTCGGATGAGCGCAGCAACACCAAGCCGGTCATCGAGGTGCTGACGAACTATAACAACGCGGCGAACACCCCTCGCGTGACTACCCCTGGCGGAACCGTAGTCCCCACGACAGCGGCACAAGTGACTCTGCAGAATACCGGCACCAATACCTACACCAGTCTCTTTCAGCGCGGCTACTTCGGCGGCTATCAGCCCGTCGTGGGCTCTTGGAATACGGAAGACCTTTTCTACAACCAGCCCGTTCTGACGCGCAACGAAGGGGCGAGCGCGACACTCGACTGGAAACTCAGCCACGACCTCGCGCTCACCCTCATCAGCGGCTGGCGCAGCTACGACTTCGATGCCAAGAACGACTCGCAACAGTCGCAATTCAACACCGGCTGGGGAGGCACTCACCTCACCACGGGGCAACAGTCGAATGAATTCCGGGTGACGCAGACCGTCAGCGCGGCCTTCGATTACCAGGCCGGCTTGTACTTCCTGCACTTCTGGAACCAGTCGACCGGCCGTACACTCTATGGCACCGACTCCGGCGCTTTCTCTTCCGGAAACGGCGACTACAACCTCCTGTACAGCAGTGCCGCGGGCCGCCAGTTGCTGCAGTCCTCGCTGACCAATGTTCTGGTCACCAACGAGATCACGCCCGACACCAAGAGCTATGCAGCCTTTGGCCAAGCGAACTGGCACTTCACAGATCGCGGGACCCTGACCTTTGGCGTGCGTGAGACGTATGAGGACAAGACAAACACGTCGACTGCGGCGGCTGGCTTCATCAATGGTAACCCGCTAAGCAATCTGGCGACTTTGGGGCAGAGCCTGGGGGCCACGGCGTTGCAGATCGGTAGCGCGAACAATATCCGCACCACCACAATCGGGCCGACCTACGGGACCGTGACCGGTGTGCCGATCAAGTCGTATGCGACGTCCTGGCTCTTCAGCCCCTCCTACAAGCTGAGCGATCACGTGATGTTGTACGCCTCGGCCGCGGCCGGACAGAAGTCCGGATCGGTGCAGTTCACCAGTAGCGGTGCGCCGGCCAATGTCGCACCGGAAAAGACGCTCGATTTCGAGCTGGGTCTGAAGAGCCAGCTGCTGCACGACACGCTGCAGATCGATGCCGATCTGTTCCAGACGCGCGTTCGCAACTACCAGCAGACGACGGCAGTTTTCGACCCCGCCACCACGACACTGAAGAACAACGGCACCCTGTACTACCAGTCGATTCTGGGCAACATCCCGGAGATCATGGCGCGCGGCGTCGAGTTGGAGGGCGCGTGGGCACCGGCGCAATGGCTGACGCTCAATTACGGCATCGTCTACAACCACGCCGTCTACCAGGACTGGGATCAGGCCACCTGCCCGAACGAGCTGAACGTGAAATCGAGTACCACGACTTGCGACAACACCGGGCGCCAGATCGTCGGTGCGCCCCGTTTCACGGCCACCGCCACCATCGATGTCCACCAGTCTGTCGCCGACGGATACGAGGCGCACTTCTGGGCTGCGAATGTCTATCGCAGCCAGCAGAACTTCGATAACAACCTGTCGCGCTACGGCATCCAGAGCGCCTACGGTCTCACGGACGCCGGCGTCGGGCTCGTCTCCACCAATAGGCACTTTGAGCTCGATTTCGTCGGCCGCAACGTTTTCAACAAGCGCTATACGACTAGCGTGAATGTCAACAGTAACGGGTCGATCGGGTACGACGGAATCGGCGACCCCCGCTGGGTCGGCGTGGAGCTGCATGCGAAGCTTTGAGAAGTGACGCGCCATCTCTTGCGATGGCGCGCGGCGGCTCCCCGCCGTCAGGGCGCCGGGCACTCCGGCCGCAACGGTTGCTCCGGAATCAGCAGGTAGCCGTGCAATGTGTTCGGATCGCGATTGTCGAACCCAACCGCCGCGATCCACCCATTGGGAAGCAAACGTCATTCCCGGGCGAGTCAACTGCTACGCCAAGCCTCAGCTCGCCGGTGATTTTCGCGTGTAGGGAGCGCGTGAGTGTCTTGCTAGTCGCCCACGCGAATGACTATCGCGTCGACATCCGCGGCTTGCAGTTGCTTGCGCAGCTTGTTGAGGTCGTCGAGTTTGGTGATAGGGCCGATGCGCACGCGGTGCCAGACGTCGGTGTCGACCGCGACCCTTTGTACTTTGGCATCGATGCCGACTTTCGATAGCTTGTCGCGGACACGATCGGCATCGGACTCGTTGCGATAGGAGCCGGCTTGTAACACGTAGACGCCCTGGCGCTCGATCTTCGCGGTCGCGGGGAGATCACGTTTGACGTCTTTTTCCTTCTCGGGCACGACGACTTCGAAGTTCGGCAACATCTGGTAGAAGTCATACTTCTCCGACGCCTGTGCCGTGCCGCTCGTCGCATCCGCGTCCGTGGGGGCCACACGATGCGGGTCGGGATGGGGTACGTCGGAGCTTTCATGTGTCGGCTGGTGCCGACCGCCCATATAGACGAATACCGCACTGGCCAACACCACGCCGGCGAGAGCCCCGAATCCAAATTCCCGCAGTCGCCCGAGATCCATCCCCCGGCGATGATTCGTTTTATAGTCGCGATGCGTTTGTCGTGCCATAAGGTGCTAGCGGCTCACATACTTTCCGGCGCGGACACCCCCAGCAGTGTCAAGCCGTTACGCAGGACCTGCTGCACGCCGAGCACGAGCGCCAGGCGCGCGTTGCGCAGCTTCGAGTCGCTCACAATGAATTGCTCTGCGTTGTAGTACGTGTGAAGTGCGTTCGCAAGGTCGCGGAGGTAGTGCACGAGAGTGTGAGGGGCGCGGTTGACCGCCGCCTGCTCGAGCGCCTCAGGGTAGCGCGCGAGACTGGTGAGCGCCGCTTGCTCGTGGCCGCCGGCCAGCAGTCCGGCATTCGCGAGCCCTTGCGCACGATCGAAGCTCAGCTCGCGGGCGCCAAGTTGTTTCATGACGCTCGCCACGCGCGCGTGAGCGTATTGGATGTAATAGACCGGGTTATCGTTGCTGCGGGACTTCGCCAGCTCGAGATCGAAATCGAGCGGTTGGTCGTGACTGCGCATGAGATAGAAGAATCGGCACGCGTCGTTGCCGACTTCCTCGCGCAGCTGCCGCAACGTCACGAACTGGGCTTCCCGCTTGCCCATGGCGATTTTCTCACCGCCGCGGAACAAGCTGACAAACTGGATGAGATTGACCTCCAGGCTGTCGCCTGGCTCTCCCATAGCCATCAGCCCGGCGCGGACTCGCGCGATATACCCGTGGTGATCGGCGCCTAGCACGTCGATGAGTCGCTGGAATCCGAGCTCGCGTTTTTCCAGGTGATAGGCAATGTCGGAGGCGAAGTAGGTCTTCTGGCCGTTCTCGCGAACCACCACACGGTCTTTCTCGTCGCCAAACTCAGTGGCGCGGAACCAGAGGGCGCCCTCTTGCCGATAGAGACGGCCTTGTTTCTCGAGTCGCTGCAGCGCGCGGTCGATCTCGCCGTCATCGCTCAGCTTTCGCTCTGAGTACCACCGATCGAAGATCACGCCGAACTGGGCGAGGTCATCGCGAATGTCGGCGAGCATTTCCCCGAGAGACAGCTCCAGCACCTGGCGGAACCCATCGGCGCCAATCAGCTCACGCGCGCGACCCATCAGGGCGTCGATATAAATTTCCTTGTCACCCACCGGAGCATCATCCGGTAGGTTCAGCAGCACCGCTCCCGCCGGATGTCGCAGCGCGACTCCTACTTTCGTGTGGAGCTTTTGCGCCAGCGGCCGCACGTAATCTCCACGATAGCCGTTGGCGGGGAACGGCAGCTCCTCGCCGCAAATCTCCAGGTATCGCAGCCAGGTGCTCACGGCGAGGATGTCCATCTGACGACCCGCGTCGTTGATGTAGTACTCGCGCGCTACGTCGAAACCAACAGCACTCAATATGTTGGAGAGAGTCGCGCCATACGCGGCCTGCCGTCCATGCCCGACATGCAGCGGACCGGTCGGGTTCGCGGAGACGAATTCGACCATGACGCGCTCGCCGCGGCCGAGGTTGCTGCGCCCATAGCGTTCGCCGAGCTCATGAATGGAGGCCAGCTCGCGGGCATAAGCGTCCGTCGTCAGAAAGAAGTTGATGAAGCCCGCTCCGGCGACTTCGGTCTTTGCGATAAACGGATTGACCGGAAGCGCTGCCACCACTGCCTGCGCAAGCTCCCGTGGATTACGCCGCGCCGCCTTCGCCAGGCGCATGGCGACGTTCGTAGCGAAGTCGCCGTGCTGCGCATCGCGCGTCCGCTCCACCACGACCGTGCCTGGGGCAGGCGGTTCGGGGAGCAGGCCCTGGGGAAGATTGCTCAGGGCGGCCAGCACGAGCTGTTCGAGTTGCTGCTTCAAAGGGGTGCAAATCCGGCGTCTGGAAGGCGTCGCAGTTTACCCGAACCGGCACTGCCGCGTCCTGCGCCATGCGCGGTCGCTTGCGCGCCTGCGCGGCGCGCGGGCGCGATCCACGGGATTCGCACTGCAAATGCCGAAATATGCCGCCTAATCAAACACTAACGGCAAAAAGAAGCTCTGCCTTTTCCGGCGCCGGAGGGGCATTGTGCGGGTCAGCGAAAACAGGACAAGCCACGTCGCAAAAAGGGTTTCTTGCATGTATATACACCCGCATATACAGTACGCGCCATGATCACCTGGGACGCGCACAAACGCCTCAGGAATTTGTTGGATCACGGGATTGATCTGGCAGATCTGGACGACTTCTTCGGTGGTGAGTTGCTCACGTTGGAAGACACGCGAGTGGCCTATGGAGAGGCGCGCTTCCAGAGTATAGGAGTCTTTGAAGATGTCCCGTTGTTTGTCGTGTGGGCACCTCGTGGTGCCGACGACATGCCCCATGTCATTTCGGCGAGGAAGGCGGTGAAGCATGAAGAGCAAGCGTGGTACTGGCGTCATTCGAAGTGCGCAAAAAGGTAAGACGGATTGGGCGCGTTTGAAGGCAATGCCCGATCGGGACGTCCGTTTCACGCAGGACGCTCCGCGCACATTGCCGGAGGATTGGGCGCAAGCGGTGGCCCATCGTGGGCTACCGGTGCCGCCGCGAAAGCAGCAGATTGCACTGCGTGTCGACGTCGACGTGCTGGAGTGGTTTAAGGAGCAAGGCGAGGGCTACCAGACCCGCATGAATGCCGTTCTGCGGGCGTTCAGAGACGCGCATCTAGCGCGAAACTCGCGAACCGCGTAGTGGCTTGCCGCGCGCGGGAGCGTCAGAACAATTCGATCGGGTCGACGTCGAGCGCCCACCGGACCTTTCGGGCGCTGGGCAATTGCTCAACCGCCGGGAGCCACCCATCGAGAAATTGATGCAAGCCGGAGCGGCCTGAGCCTTCGACTAGAAGCTGCGCGTGATAACGTCCCGCACGCTTCGACATTGCAGCGGGCACGGGGCCTAGTAGGCGCAGGCCGCGCGGAGGAGTACCCGCAAGCTTGCGCGCTTCGGTCAGGAACTGCAGGGCACCGTCAGCTGTTTTGGCGGAGTCGCGCACTGCGGCTAGCCGACTGAATGGTGGCCACGACGCCTGTTCTCTCTCGATCAACGCGGTGCGTGCGAACCCGTCGTAGCCCTCGGTGAGCAGACTCATCAGAAGCGGATGCCCGGGAAACTCGGTTTGAATCAACACCTCGCCGGGGCGGTTGCCGCGCCCCGCGCGACCGGCCACCTGGATGATGGTTTGCGCGAGCCGTTCTGGAGCCCGGAAGTCGCTGCTGAAAAGACCCTGATCCGCGTTTAGAACCACAACGAGGGTGACGTTGGGGAAGTCATGGCCCTTGGTCACCATCTGTGTGCCGACCAGGATCCGTGCCTCGCCTGAGGACATGCGTTGTACAACGGCTTCCATATCGCCTCGCCGGCGGACGACGTCGCGGTCCAGGCGAGCGAGGGTGACCTCAGGGAATTGGCGAATCAGGGTCTCTTCGATGCGCTCCGTGCCCTGGCCAACGGGTTTTACCGCGAAGCCGCATTGCGGGCAGCGTGCGGGCAATTCGGCATCAAAGCCGCAGTGGTGACAACGCAGGCGCGAGGTGGAAAGGTGCACGGTCAATCGCGCATCACACTCCTGACAAGGAGCAATCCAACCACAGCCGGTACAAAGCAGAGTGGGCGCGTAGCCGCGGCGGTTCAGAAAGATCAATACCTGGCCGTCATCGCGAAGGTGGCGATCGATTGCCTGGATGGCCGGTGTCGATACGCCCAAATGACTGGAGTTGGCGCGCAAATCCACGAGCGCCATACGGGGCGGTTCTGCACTGGCGGCGCGATATGGCAATGACAGGCGTACATATCGGCCGCGCGCGACGTTATGCAGCGACTCCAGCGCCGGAGTGGCGGAACCGAGGACTACCGGCGCGTCGGCGCGCTGCGCGCGTACCACCGCAAGATCGCGCGCGGAATATCTGAAGCCAACATCATGTTGCTTGAACGAAGCATCGTGCTCTTCGTCGACAATGATGATTCCGAGGTCGGGGACGGGGGCGAACACCGCGGAACGCGTGCCAAGCACAATGCGGGCGTAGCCGCTAAAGGCATGGCGCCAAGCGACCAGCCGCTCATGCTCGGTCAGTGCCGAATGCAAAACCGCCATGGGCGTGTCGAACCGATCCCGAAACCGTCCGACAAGCTGCGGTGTGAGACCGATCTCCGGCACGAGCACGAGTGCGCGCTGGCCCTTCGCTATCACACGCTCCACGAGCCGCAGATAGACCTCCGTCTTTCCGCTACCCGTGACACCGTGAAGCACGAATGCGCCAAATCGTCCCAGCGCCTCTGCGATCGCATCAACCGCAGCCTTTTGTTCGTCATGTAGCTGCGGCCCCGCGGTTCGCACCGTGAACGGCCGGTCGAGATCGAGGGGAGTCACAATGTGCGCGGACCCGATCCACCCGCGCCCCTTGAGCGCCCGCGCGGCCTCTCTCCAGTGAGGTACTGCTTCATCAAGCGCCGACGTTGACACTCCTGCACCGTCGTCCGCTCCACGCGGGTCGCGTGGTGTCGCGCTGTTACCGGACTCCGCAGGGTTGGTGCCTGGTCCCCCCGCCACCAAGTGCCCCAACAACTTCCTCTGCTTGGGAGCCTTCTTGGGTTCTCCCTTCGCAAACGCCTCCCTACCTTCGGGCGTCACCGACCACCTTTCCTCACGCGCCTCGGCGTCCTCCCCCAATCGCAGCGCTCTAGGCAGCGCGGCGGCGACGACTTCCCCGATAGGATGGTGGTAATAGTCCGCAGCCCATCGGAGCAACGCGAGCGCGGAAGCATCGAGCACCGGTCGCTGATCGAGCGCCTCGAGTATGGGCTTGAGCCGCTCTTGCGACAGATCGGAGGATTCCGCGGCTTCCATGACGATGCCGATCAGCCGCTGGCGCCCAAACGGTACGCGAACCCTCATTCCCGGCTGGATCGGCACCGAAAACAGGCCCTCGACCGGTGGCAAATAGTCGAACAGACGCTTGAGCGGGGTGTCGAGCGCCACGCGAAAAACACCGGCAGGAGTCATGGGTCCAATAAAATCAATAGCTTGCGCGTCAGGGAGTGCGTCAACCAGTGTGCGAGCACGCGCGTTATACGGGACATGTCAGAGTTTGCTACGCTCGCGTCGCCTTATAGCATGCCCGTCTCGACTCACGGCGACGTGGAACTGTCGGATTCGTCTACCAATGCCCGTTCCCGAACGCTGAACCAATTTCTGGCCGGCGTCGAGCTCAAGGCATTCAAAATTGCCCAGGCGGCGCTCAGACATGAGGACGACGCGCTGGATGCTGTGCAGGATGCGATGCTGCAGCTTGCTCGCGCCTATGCGGACAAGCCGGCGGAAGAGTGGAAGCCACTCTTTTATCGGATCCTCGAGAACCGCATTCGTGACATGCAGCGTCGGCGAACAGTGCGCGGGCGGGTCATCGCCTGGCTGCCGTTTCGCGGCGACGACGAGGAAGACGAGCCGGATCCGATCGCCCAGGCTCCGAGCAACGATCCATCTCCTGTCAAGAAACTGGAATTGGCTGAGGCAATGGGGGCTCTGGAAAAGGCGTTGGGCGAACTCCCGCGGCGACAACAGCAGGTGTTTCTGCTGCGTACGCTCGAAGGGCTCGATGTAGCGGAGACCGCTATTGCCATGGGCTGCTCGGAGGGCAGCGTAAAAACACATTACTTCCGCGCGCTTCAGGCGTTGCGGCAGCAACTCGGGGAATCGTACGTATGAATGCGCACGGTGAAGAAATAACGGAATTCGAGCGGCAGTCGCGCGTGGTCCTCGAAGAGAGCGTGCTGCGCATCGACGGCCGTGTGCGCTCGCGCCTCAATCAGGCGAGGCATGCAGCGGTCGAAGCAGCGTCCGCGCGCCGCCGCCCGGTTTTCTGGCGATTCTTTACGTTGGCTCCGACTGCGGGAGCCGCGGCAGCGGCGCTTCTGGTGGCAATGGTTCTGTGGCACCGCGGGCCGCAGGTCGAAGTGCCACTGCCCCCTACGGTAAGCGAGGCCGTCCATCCTGGTGAGGATCTGGATCTGTTAGCGGATGGCGAGGCTCTCGATCTCATACAGGATGGCGACGGCTCCGGTGCGTTCTATGAATGGGCGGCGGAACAGACGGAGGGCAACGGCAACGAGACGGCTACCTGATGTTGAGGCGCCATGTCCGACTGGTGCTGACCGTCGTCGTCCTGACGGTTGGGTCCGGTGCCGGGGTTGCTGATGATACGCACAAGCCTGCGGATCCCGTGCTCGACGATGAGCTGCTGGAGTTTCTCGGCAGCGTCGATCCTTCCTCAGATACCGTGCAGCCGGATGACGGCACATGGATCGAATATCTTTCGCAAACCGACATCGGAAAAGTGGCCCAGCCCGGCAATCCGACCGTGATCGCAGCGGGGCGCGACAGCCCGAAACCTGCGCCGCCGCCGCCACCGCCCAAGTCCGGGGCGCAAGGAGCGAAACAAGATGAATAACAAACACCGCTCCGTGCTGCTGGCTCTGCTGCTCGCTCTGGCTGCGCCCGTATTCGCGCAACAGCCACCGCCGAGTGCGGCCGCGCCCGCGGAAAGGGTGCCCTGGACCAACCTGTCGCCTGACCAGCAGAAGCTGCTCTCGCGGTTCGGAAATCAGTGGAATACGTTGCCACCCGAGCGCCAGCAGGCGCTTGCGCGCGGCAGCCAGCGGTGGCTCGGAATGTCGCCCGACCAGCGTGGACTGGCGCGCCAGCGTTTCAGTCAGTGGCACGCACTCCCGTCCGACCAACGGGAGGCCCTGCGCCAGCGCTGGCAGAAATTCCAGTCGCTGCCGCCAAACGAACAGGCGGCGGTGCGCCAGAACTACCACCGGTTCCAGCAACTTCCGCCCGAGCAGCGTAAGGAGTTACGCGAGCGTTGGCACAACGCTAGCCCGGCACAACGCCAGCAGATGCTGCAGCAAAGCCGGGAGCGGCGGCTGCAGCACCCGCAACAACGGGGGCCGCTGCCGCGGACGCCCCCACCATCGCGCCCCCGATCGCGCTAAAGGCCTACGGCCAGACTACACCGGATGGCCCTGATTCATCGCCCTGGCGCACCTGCGCGAGCCCGCACGGGTATCGGCGCATTACAAACATCAACATGCCCCGCCGGGACCTTGAACCACTCTTCATGCCGGTTGCGGCGCGCTTCGATGTAATCCGTGAATGTCTGCGTATCAGTGCGCAGCTCTTCCAGCGCCGTCCGTTGCGACTCCGGAACGTCGGCGGCAACCTTGAATGATCGGATCGTCACCCGTTGCTCGGGCTTCTCATAGAAGCCCAACGCACCTGTGCCGCGTGGCAGCGAGGACAGCAGCTCCATGCCCTGCACGACCTTACCCAGCAAGGTCACATTCCGATCGAGGTGTCTGGGCGCTTGCCCGATGACCGCGTAAAGCTCCGTGCCCCCGCCGCTGTCGACGTCGGTATCACGCCCGGCGCCCACCATTCCATAACAATGAATCAACCAGGCGCGACCCAACTTCGGGTCGATTGCGGTCGGGAATCCGTCCGAGAAGCCAACTTCGGGCGCGTAGGTGTCCGGTTCCGCAAGCGGCATGAACGACAGCCCGCGCGAGGTGCGCTCGAATTCCGCCGCGACCGTTTTCTGCGCGTTACCCAGGGGCTTCTTGCCCTCGGGGTCGCCCCACTGCGCGACGTAGTTGTCCTGCACCCGCTCGACCCACAGTCCGTTGAAATACCCCTGGCGAGTGAGCGCCTCGACGTTCGCCACATAGTGAGGAGCGAATTGCGGCGCGAGCTCGATGATCACGCGCCCCGCCGGCAAGTCCATATAGAGCGTGTTTTGCGGATCGATCGGCCGCCAGTCCGCGGGCGTCGATGCGGCGAGAACTTCCGCGGTGGTCATGGTCTTCTTCGCCTGCTGCTGTTCAGCCGCCGCCTTTGCGTAAGACGCAGGCCCTGACGCGCATGCCGTCACCGCGACCGCCAACGCCAGCTGTCGCAACATCCGCGTGCTCATGCCACTCAACCTCACCCGACTGCCTTGATGGACTGTATCAACTCTGCGCCTGCCTTCTGGGCATCCCCGTACAGCATGCGCGTGTTGTCGAGATAAAACAGCGCGTTTTCGATGCCCGAGAAGCCTGCTCCCTGTCCGCGCTTGATGACGATGACATTCTTCGCCTTGTCAGCGTTCAGGATCGGCATCCCGTAGATCGGGCTCGACTTGTCCGTGCGCGCCACGGGGTTCACGACGTCGTTCGCGCCAATGATGAGGGCTACATCGGCGGTCTCGAACTCCGCGTTGATCTCCTCGAGATCCGAGATAAGGTCGTAGGGCACGCCCGCTTCCGCCAACAACACGTTCATATGGCCCGGCATGCGCCCGGCCACCGGGTGAATCGCGAACTTCACCGTGACACCACGATCGATGAGGAGCTGGCACAGCTCCCAGATCTTGTGCTGCGCTTGTGCTACCGCCATACCGTAGCCGGGGACCACAATCACTTTCTGCGCAAAGGCCATCATGACACCGACATCGGATGCCTCGATCGGCTTCATGCTGCCCGTCACCGTACCGGTGGCGGCTGCGCCCGTATCGCCGAAACCCGAGAACAGCACGTTGCCGAGAGAGCGGTTCATCGCTTTGGCCATCAGCTGCGTCAGCAGCGTACCCGCCGAGCCGACCACCGTGCCGGCGATGATCATCGCGGCGTTATTCAACACGAAGCCCTCGAAGGCGACGGCCAGTCCGGTCAGCGCGTTGTAAAGAGAGATCACCACCGGCATGTCGGCGCCACCGATGGGTAGAGTCATGGTGACTCCTAGAATCAAAGCGAGCGCGAAGAACGCCGTGACGATCCCGGGCGAGGCGTTGATGTGCAGCGCCACCAGACCGCCGAGCACCAGCGCCGCGACGAGGAATAGTATGTTGAGGATCTGCTGACCCCCGAAGCGGATGCTGCGCTTGATGAGTCCTTGCAGCTTGCCGAAGGCGATGGCGCTGCCGCTGAAGGAGACCGCGCCAATGATTCCGCCCACCACGGCAAGCACCGATCCGGCGTAGCTCTCCATCTCGCCGTGATAAAGCTCCACGGCGGCGATGGCCGCGGCCGCGCCGCCACCCATGCCGTTGTAGAGCGCGATCATTTGCGGCATGTCCGTGATCGCCACTCGTTTGCCGCTCCACCATGCGAAGCCGCCGCCGATAAGAATGGCTGGAATGATCCACTCGTAGTTGGACATGCCCGGGTAGGCGAACGTCACGGCGGTCGCTACCAACATGCCGGCGCCCGCCCACGTGATGCCGCTGCGAGCGGTCACGGGGGAGCTCATGCGCTTCAGTCCGAGAATGAACAGCGCCGCGGTGACGAAATAACTCGCCTGGATGATCAGGTCGCGCGTGGCAGCGTCGAACATCAGTGCGCTCCCTTGCGGACGCCTTGGCGAGCCCCGCTGGACTTGAACATCTCCAACATCCGCTCGGTCACCACATAACCGCCGACGGCGTTGCCAGCCGCGAGCAGTACGCCGATGAACCCGATCACCTTCTCGAGCGGTGTGTGGGCGCCGCCGAGGGCGACCATGGCGCCGACGAGCACAATGCCGTGCACGAAATTCGACCCCGACATCAAGGGCGTGTGCAGGATTACCGGCACCCGCGCGATGACCTCGTAGCCGGTGAAGGCCGCAAGCATGAAAATATAGAGCGCAACCATTCCGGTCATGTGTTTTCCCCGTGGAGCTTCACGTTTAGCCTTCCATCGCCTTGCGTGTGGGTTCGTGTTTGATTTGCCCCGCGTGCGTGAGGCACGACTGCGCGAACACTTCGTCGTTCCAGTCGATCTTCAGCTCGCCCTTGTCGAGCGCCGGCTTGAGAAAGTTCAGCAGATTGCGCGCGTACATCTCGCTCGCGTTGTAAGCGAGGTCGGACGGCAGGTTGATCGGTCCGATGATCTTCACGCCCTGGTGCTCGACGATCTCACCGGTGCGGGTGAGCTCGCAGTTGCCGCCTTGCTCGGCGGCGATGTCAACGATCACCGAACCGGGTCGCATGCGCTCGACGGCCGCGCGCGAGATGATTTTCGGAGCGGGCCGTCCAGGAACGGAAGCCGTGGTGACGACCGCGTCCGCTGCGGCGATGCGCGAGTCGAGCACTTCCTGCTGCTTGCGTTTCTCCTCGTCTGTCAGCTCGCGCGCGTACCCTCCGGTGCCGTCGGCACTGACTCCGGTATCGACAAACTTCGCGCCGAGCGACTTCACCTGTTCCTTGGTTGCGCTTCGTACGTCATACGCCTCCACCACTGCTCCGAGGCGGCGTGCGGTTGCGATAGCCTGCAAGCCCGCCACTCCCGCGCCGATGATCAAGACCTGCGACGGGCGGATGGTCCCTGCGGCGGTGGTCAGCATCGGCATGAATTTTTGCAGATTGTCCGCGGCAATCAGCACAGCCTTGTAGCCGGCGATGGCGGCCTGAGACGACAGGGCGTCCATGGACTGCGCCCGTGAGATTCGGGGGATGAGCTCCACCGCGAAGCTGGTGATTCCGCGCTCTTGTAGCGCTTTTACCTCAGCGCGCCGCCCGTGGGGCTGCATGAATCCAATGACGACCGCCCCCGGCTTCAAGTACTGGATCTGGTCTACGGTGAGCGGCTGCACCGTCAGAAGCACATCCGACTGCGCCAGCACCGCCTGCGAGTCGGCCCAGGAGACCTCTTTATAGGCGGAGTCAGGAAACTGCGCGCGCGTCCCGGCCCCTTGCTCAATCAGGACGTGGGCCCCACTCTGAACGAGCTTACTCGCGACTTCCGGAACTACGCTCACACGCGTTTCTAGCGGCGTGCCCTCGCGGAGCGCACCTATGGTAACTGCCATGCACGGGCCCTCTCATGGGAAGGTTTCGTGGCCGAGCGGCCACGGTGTCAGAAATGTTTAATCGAATGAAGACGTTGCGTTGTTGAATTCTTGCATAAAAGTGCCTTATCTTACACCTGCCATGCTAGGCATCGACCTCGAACGCGCCGACCACGGCGACCAGGATGAACTGCGCATCGTCTCCACACCGGCGGCGCGCGGGCTCTCCCAGCTCGTCCTGCGTACGGATATCGCCGGCATGCCGCTCGAGTGGATCGACTACAAGGAAGCCGCGCGACTCTACCATCAGCAGCAGGTGGCTTATACGTGTGGCTCCATGCTGTACAAGCTTTATGGCGGTGTAAACGCCCACACGGGCTGCCGCACCGTCCTCGAAGTCAACTCGATCGTCGCCACCATCGGGCACACTGGAAATCCGGGTAACACGCGGCACGACTATGTCCCGCCGCTCAACAACCAGACTCTGTTCCGGCGCGACGCGTACCTGTGTATGTATTGCGCCGTGCGTTTCCCGTCACGTGAGCTGTCGCGCGACCACATCAGGCCCTTCAGCCAGGGCGGCCTCGACATCTGGACCAACGTCGTAACGGCTTGCCGCCGTTGTAACAACCAGAAGGCTTCACGCACGCCGGAACAGGCCAAAATGCAGCTTATCGCGGTGCCCTTCACTCCGACCTACGCGGAGTACATTTTCCTCAAGGGGCGCCGCGTGCTTGCCGACCAGATGGAATACCTGCTCGCGCACTTCCCGCGCACGAGCCCGCTGCACGCACGGATTCAGCGCTGGCTGGCGTGAGGCCGATCCGAGTACGATCCACCTCGTGATTTTTCTTGTCGACGCTTCCGTTTACATCTTCCGCGCGTATCACTCGAGCCTGCCGATGGTGGACCGGGACGGTAATCCGGCACACGCGGTGTTTGGCTTCGCGCGTTTCCTGGGCGATCTCATTGAGCGCGTCCGCCCCCGTTATATTGCGGTCGCCTTCGACCAGCGCGCCGCGAACTCCTATCGCAACCGGCTCTATCCGGCTTACAAGGCGAACCGCGAGCCCGCCCCTGTCGATCTGGTGATGCAACTCCAGCACTGCCGCGAGCTGTGCCGGCACCTCGGACTCGCCGCTTTCGTAAGCCCGGAGTACGAGGCTGACGACATCATCGGGACGCTGGGATGCTTCATGCGCGAGGAGGGCATGCGCTCGGCTTTCATCACCCGTGACAAGGATCTGGCGCAACTGGTGCGCAGCGGGGACCTGTATTGGGATTTCGGCGCGCGCGAGCAGTTCGGCTACCACGACATCGAGCGCTATTTTGGCGTCCGGCCCGAGCGCTTTGCCGACTACCTGGCACTCACGGGTGACGAGTCCGACAACATCCCCGGTGTGCCGGGAGTAGGGCACAAGACCGCCGCCTCTCTCATGAAGGCATTCGACTCACTCGACCACCTCTACTCCGACCTCAGCCGGGTGGTCGGACTGAAGCTGCGCGGAGCGCGCACGTTGAGCGACAAATTGCGCGAGCACAAAGAGTCGGTCTTTCTCGCCCGCAAGCTCACGAAAATCAGCTGCGACCTGAATCTCGGCGTCGAGATGGAAGATTTGCGGCGCCGGCGCCCAGACACGCCGGCATTGTCCGATATGTACGATCGGATGGGTTTCGGGCCCTTTCTGCGCCGCCAGGGTGAGCGCCTGGCACAGTTACCGGTGAGCTGACTTTCCCGAGCGGCGGTCAGCGTCCCGGGAGCACTTCGCCGGTCACGCACCCGAGCGGCTCGCCCGAGCCGTCCGCGGCGTGCGCTTCGAGGAACACTTCCCTCCCATCCAACACCTGCGCGTCGATGCGGACCAGATGGCTGCCATCCGGCTGCAGGCGCGATGTGTAATGAGATGTCGGAAGCTCGCGCTTCTCGGCATCCGCAGCGATGATCTTCCGGCCGTGCATGACGCCGGGTACCCGCAGCACCGCGAACTTCGTTTCGGGAGCGAGTTGCAACGCCGTGCAATCACCGCCGCCGCGCGTGGCGGCAGGTACATTGAAGAATGTAGTTTGGGTCGAGTCGAGGTTGGGGGTCTGGGTTTCGTGTCCGAACCAGCCACCCGCGATGCCGAGAGTGCCACCCATGAGCAGCGAAGCCGCCATCCGCCAACCCACCGAGGGCTGAGCGCTGCGGCCGAGCACGGCGGGTACCTGTGCCGGGCGGCGCGGCACGGCGCTGTGGCGCGGCATGTTGAGTTTGATCGCGCGCCAGGACTCCACGTCCTCCACGCATTCGCGGCAACCCATCATGTGGGTTTCGAACGCTTCAAGCGTTGGCTCATCCAGCCCGTCCGCCACGTAGACGGCGGCTGTCTGTCTTGCTTTGAATTGTGCGTGATCCATGGTTCTCCCTACCCATGCGTCGAGTGTGCGGAAGAGGATTCACCGGAGTTGAAGCCGGCTTTCCGTAGAATGTCGCCGAAGCGCTGGCGCGCTCGCCACAAAACCTGGTTGAACTGCATATCGGTCAGTTGCAACGACTCGCGGATGGCCGTACGCGGTTCCTCGTGCAGGTAAAACCGCTCGAGGACCTCACGGTCGCGCTGCACAGGCAGGTGATCCATGAGATTCCGTACATGCCGGGCGAGTTGCTCGTGTTCGAGACGCTCTTCCAAAGACAACGCCTCATCCTTGAGATTGGTGAGGAGCTCGCGGTCATTCTCATGGCGGTGAGACAGTTCCCCACGCCAGTAGGCGGTCGCGAGCTTGCATGCCGTACGATACAGATAGCCTCCGAGATTGCCCGGGTCGTCCAAGCCCTCAGTGCGGATCTTTTTGATCGCCTGTAAAAATGTGCGCTGTAACAAATCGTCGGCCGCGTGCCGATCGATTCGCCTATGGTGGAATACCTGCAGCAAGGGCCGCCGATATCTCAGGTAAAGTTGATTTTGTAGCTCGCTGCGTTCCGCAACGGCCGCGACTAGCGAAAAGTCGCCACCCTCGTCACGATCGAGCGCTTTTTCGGCGGTAGTGACGCCTGACTCGTCAGTTGCTTCGATGTAGGTCATGGACGTGCTTCCCGATGCGCTTCTGGCTTCCGGCACACACTTGCGGAGCGGCGCTCCGTCGCAAGGAGACAAGCATCGGCCAGCGGTACACCCTCCAGATAAGGTGCCCGTGATCCCGGCTTTGAATAGCGCGCCGTCCTCGACATGCGCCCTTCTATGACCCCCGCCAGAAACTCGTCTGGGCTCAATTTAGCATAGCGCGGGCTCGACCAGATGCCAGCGAGCAGGCCGGCCAGAATGGCCGTGGAGTTGGAGCTGCCCTGCACAATCCGGTATTGCGCGGGCGGTTTACCGGCGCCGATGACGCATGCGCTTGGAGAGCCCAGGTTGATGCCGGCCGGGGCGGGGCTGGTGCCCGGAGACACGGTATCGTCATCCCCGATCGGAATGGCGCGAACGATGCGACGAAAGTCGTAGGCAGCCGGGTAGCCCGCAGCCGGCTCACCCTTGTTGGGGACACTGGCCACCACGATGGCCGCCACCGGGGAACCGGGGCGGTCAGCGATCTCACGGAACGCTTCGTCCAGCTGTTTCGAGGTCACGCTCCAGTGTGCACTGAAGCTGAGAATCCGCGCGCCCATCCGAGTCGCATATTGCAAGGCACGCATCAGACGCGCCGGGTCCACCCTCGCCGCCCCTCCCTCGCACCCCGTGATGCGCAGCAGCATGAGTCGCGCGCCATCTGAGCCTGGGGCTGCGATGCCGACCTGGTTGTTGCGCTCAGCGGCAATGAGGCTCGCCATGAGCGTGCCGTGGCTGGCAACTTCGCGGCAGACCCCTTTGGGGGCGACATCCGGACTGTCGTCGACAAAATCCCAACCATGAAGGTCGTCGACATAGCCGTTGTGATCGTCGTCCGTCCCGGTTTTGCCGCGGGCCTCGGCCTCGTTGGTCCAGAGCTGATGGCGCAGATCCTCATGGTCGATCCAAAACCCATCGTCGAATACGGCCACCGTGACCGGCTCGACCTGCTCGCTGGTGTCGCGCCAAGCCAACGACCCTGCGACATAATCAACCCACCATAGGTTGCCCGCGCGATAGGCACAGTCGTTGGTCTTGGGGTCGTCGATCGACTGGCTTGGCGTAAGGGTGGAGCAGACCAAAGGCTTACACGGAAAGCCGGGATCTCCCACCGCCGGCGGCGTATGTGCCAGGCAGCCTAGAATGAGCAGGCAGAGGTTGGTGATACGGCCGCGGCGCCAGTCCATCCGCCGATTGTAGAGGGGCTGCGGCGCGAGAGGCGGCTTTCGGCTTAGCTCGCGCGCCCCTCACCGGGTCTCCTCGAGGCTCGCCTCGCGACGGGCCCCAGGAGAGCTTCGGTCAACCTCGTTGCCGTCAGTAGCCGTGAATTGTGCCGTTGATATCCAGTGCGATGTTGGAGCTTGAGCTGGCGGACTCGAGCACGACAACGACCGAAGTGTCGCCGATGCGATTCTGGAGCGGGAAAATCAGCACGTGCTCAAACTGGCCGTGGATGTTCGCCAGACCATACAAGTGTTGTTGCGCGTACTGAGGCTCTGCGGTCTGAACATAACCTGCCATGGCCAGCAGCGGCGAGGCGCTTACGGAGGTCGCTTCATCGCCCGCGACGCATGCGAAGTCCGCCGGTATGGAGGTCATTTTCGTGCCAGCGCGATAGACGAGCTTCAGGCCATTCCAGCCGCTTACCCACTGCCGGCCGCCGCTATTGATGGCCTGCAGCCCATAGCTGCCGTCGCCATTGCGGACAACCTGGAACTGCAGTCCATTCTGGACGCCCACCGCCGCGGGTCCGGCGTTTGCCTCTATGCAGTTCGACGTGACGGTCCATTTGTTGAAGAAATATTGTGGGGCGGTGTCGGCGGCTCTTGCCGGCAAGGTGGCCACGAGGCCGGCGATGAGGTATTGCGCTGCGGCAAAAGCGGTCAACGGGAATTTATGGATCATGGGTCCCTCCCTGGTCAGTGCGGGGAGGATTCTGCACCTGGACGAGGAGCTGGGCCATTCTTGTTGCGCTCTTCCCGACGCGAGATAGCGCAGTTTCCTCGTGGTTGATCCAAAACCCATCGCCGAACTCGGCCACCGTGACCTGCGCGCCGGCGTCATGATCAGCCCATCACAGGTTGCCTGCCCGATAGACAGAATCGTTGGTCTTGGGGTCGTCCATCGATCGGTTTGGCGCAGACCAAGAGCTTGCCCGGGAAGCCGGAATCTCCCGCCGCCGGCGGTGTGTACGTGCCAGTCAGTCCGGAATGAGCGTTCGGCCGGCTCGCGCGCGCCTCACTGGCTCTCTATCGGGGCTCGTCTCGCGACGAGCCCCTGGAGATCCTCGGTCAACCTCGCGGCCGTCAGTAGCCGTGAATCACACCGTCGGAGTCCAACGCGATGTAGGAACCCGAGGTGGCGGACTCGAGCACGACAACGACCGAAGTGTCGCCGCTACGATTCTGGAGCGGGAAAATGAGCACATGCTCAAACTCGCCGTGGATGTTCGCTAGACCGTACAAGTGCTCTTGCGGGTATTGGGGCTCTGCGGTCTGTACATAACCTGACATGGCCAGCAGCGGCGAGGCGTTCGCGGAGCTCGCTTCGGTGCCGGCGGCGCAGGCGAAATCCGCGGGTATCGAAGTCATTTTGGTACCCGCACGATAGACGAGTTTCAAGCCATTCCAGCCGCTCGCCCACTGCTGGCCGGCGCTATTGATCGCCTGCAGCTGATAGCTGCCGTCGCCGCCTTGGACAACCTTGAACTGCAGTCCCGTCTGCACGCGCGCCGCGGGTCCGGCGTTAGCCTCCGTGCAGTTGGCTGTGACGGTCCATTGGTTGAAGAAATAAGCGGGGGCGTTACCGGCGGCATTCGCCGGCGCGGTGGCCACGAGGCCGGCGATCAGGCATTGCGCTGCAGCCAAAGCGGTCAACGGGGATTTATGAATCATGAACCTCTCCCTGGTAAGTCCGGGAAGCGATTCTGCACCTGCATACCGGGACGAGGGAGCTGAGCCACGCTCTTGCGCTGTTCCTGACGCGAGATGGCGCAGATTCCTGTGGTTGATCCAAAACCAATCGTCGAACACCGCCACTGTGATCTGCTCGCCGGCGTCATACCAGGGCAACGACGCCGCGACATAATCAACCCACTACAAGTTGTCCGCGCGATAGACAGACTCGTTAGTCGTCGGGTCGTTGATCGATTGCTTTGGCGTAAGGAGTGGAGCAGACCAAAGGCTTACAGGGGAAGCCGGAGTCTCCCGCCGCCAGCGGCGTATGGGCCGCGCAGCCCAGAATGAGCGTTCGGCCGGCCCCCGCGCGCCCTTGCCGGGTCTCCTTGGGGCTCGCCTCGCGACGAGCCCCTGGAGAGCTTCGGTCAACCTCGTTGTCGTCAATTGCCGTGAATCGTGCCGTCGGAGTCCAGAGCGATGTAGGAGCCCGAGGTGGCGGACTCGAGTACGATAATGACCGAAGTGTCGCCGACGCGATTCTGGAGCGGGAAAATGAGCACGTGCTCAAACTCGCCGTGGATGTTTGCTAGACCATACAAGTGCTCTTGCTGGTACTGGGGCTCTGCGGTCTGTACATAACCTGACATGGCCAGTAGCGGTGAGGCACTCGCGGAGCTCGCTTCGGCGCCGGCGGCACACGCGAAATCCGCGGGTATCGCAGTCATTTTCGTACCTGGGCGATAGACGAGTTTCAAGCCATTCCAGGTGCTCGCCCACTGCCGGCCGCTGCTATTGATGGCCTGCAGCCGATAGCTGCCGTCGCCGCCTTGGACAACCTTGAACTGCAGTCCCGTCTGCACGCGCGCCGCGGGTCCGGCGTTGGCCTCCGTGCAGTTCGATGTAACGGTCCATTTGTTCAAGAAGTAAGCAGGGGCGTTATCGGCGGCATTGGCGGGCACGGTGGCCACGAGGCCGGCGATCAGGCATTGCGCTGCGGCAAAAGCGGTCAACGGGAATTTGCGGGTCATGGGTCCCTCCCTGATAAGTGCGGGGAGGATTCTGCACCTGGACGAGGAGCTGGGCCATTCTCGTTGCGCTCTTCCCGACGCGAGATAGCGCACTTTCCTCGTGGTTGATCCAAAACCAATCGCCGAACACGGCCACCGTGACCTGCGCGCCGGCGTCATGATCAGCCCATCACAGGTTGCCTGCCCGATAGACAGAATCGTTGGTCTTGGGGTCGTCCATCGATCGGTTTGGCGCAGACCAAGGGCTTGCCCGGGAAGCCGGAATCTCCCGCCGCCGGCGGTGCGGACGTGCCAGGCAGCCCGGAATGAGCGTTCGGCCGGCCCGTGCGCACCTCACAGGCTCTCTTCGGGGCTCGTCTCCCGACGAGCCCCCTGGAGAGCCTTCGGGCAATCTCGTTGCCGTCAGTAGCCGTGAATCACGCCATTGTCGTCCAGCGCGATGTCGGAGCCCGAGGTGGCGGACTCGAGCACGACAACCACCGAAGTGTCGCCACTGCGATCCTGCAGTGGGAAAATGAGCACGTGCTCAAACTGACCGTGGATGTTTGCTAGACCATACAAGTGCTCTTGCTGGTACTGGGGTTCTGCGGTCTGTACATAACCTGACATGGCCAGCAGTGGCGAAGCGGTCGCGGAGCTCGCTTCGGCGCCGGCGGCACACGCGAAATCCGCGGGTATCGCAGTCATTTTCGTACCTGGGCGATAGACGAGTTTCAAGCCATTCCAGGGGCTCGCCCACTGCCGGCCGCTGCTATTGATGGCCTGCAGCCGATAGCTGCCGTCGCCGCCTTGGACAACCTTGAACTGCAGTCCCGTCTGCACGCGCGCCGCCGGTCCGGCGTTGGCCTCCGTGCAGTTCGATGTAACGGTCCATTTGTTCAAGAAGTAAGCAGGGGCGTTATCGGCGGCATTCGCGGGCACGGAGGCCACGAGGCCGGCGATCAGGCATTGCGCTGCGGCAAAAGCGGTCAACGGGAATTTACGGATCATGGAGTGCTCCTCGGGAAAAAGTGCGGGAAGGGAAACCGCACTTGAACACTGCCTCGAGGAGCCGGCTTATCTCATCGGGCGGTCCTTAGCCTCGTACTAAGGTCCAAAGGAACAAGCTAAATCGAGCTGTCGGGCCAACCGTAGAGAGAAAAGGCGGCCCACTCGTATGTCTTGCCGGTCGCGGCGCCTTCGAGTTGCGTCTTGCGCAAGGCTGCCGAGGCGCTCAAGCGATCTACAAGCAGGTATTTATAGAATCGCTGCATGAATGCGGACGTAACCTGATCGTCCACACGCCAGTAGCTCGCCAGCACGGCGGCGGAACCGGCTTGCAGGAACGCCTGCGCCGGGCCGAGAACCCCCTCGCCCGGCAACAGGCGCCCGCGTGAGGTGTCGCAGGCGCTCAGCACGACGAGCTTTGAATTCAACTTGAGGCCGAGGATGTCCAACAGGCCGAAAGTCGAAGCAGGCGCGTCGGCGGGGGATTCTGGCGTGAGCGCCAAAGCGGACAGGCGAGGCCGCTGCGCATCGATGCGAGCGTGAGTTGCGATGTGCAGCAGGTCGGCGTCGCTGGCCACGGCCTTGCGCAGCGCGCTCGGCACCGCCGCGCAGCCGAGCAGAGTCTCGATGTGGCTCCCTGGGTGCGAATCGTGTGCAAGCCGGACAATGGCGCTGATCTCCGCGCGTGTGCCCGGAAGGCGCGGCAAAGACTCGGTCCAGCCGGCGAGAGTGCGGTCGCGCGGCCCGGATGGCTCAGAGGCTGTAATGGATTCGTTACATTCCCGGCGCCAGTCGTTGACCCGGAAAACCGGGTCGCCGATGAGCGCCATCCTCGGTGCCGCGCTGTGCGTGGAGGCCGCGGGAGGCACATGCAGCAGAAACAGGGCGGAAGGCACGACAGTGGTTTCAGCGTGCTGCAACACCAACTGTTGGCTGGGGTCCTGCGACCAGGGAAGCACCGCCAAGGGCACGGTATGCAAGGCGTCGTCGGGGACAACGACGATGCGGCCCGCGGGTATGTAAGGAGTCAGCGGCCACCAGATCAGGCGTGCGAGCGTCTCCGACGCGGCGCGCACTTCGCTCGCCGCTGTTTCCGGGTCGCGTAAACGATCGCGAAGTTCCGCGGTTGCCCGCGCGATTTCCTGACTGTCGCCGAGATGGACAACGTTTACGCGTCCTACACTGATGACGAAAGCGAGCATTTCGGTCGAGCCGCTGGCGTATTCGATGAGTGTCGAATTGAGTTGCCCAAGCGTGCGGCGTAGCTGCTCGCGGTCGAATGACGGGTCGGCGCCGCTGCTTGCGCGCAGCGCCAGTTGATCGATCTGATCGATCAATACGTTGCCGGGCGGGTTCGGCGCCGCGGCGGCCGCGACCTCGCCCAACAAGCGTTGGTATTTCGCGGTCGGTGGCGCCTTGTATGTTGATGAAGCGTCACCCGTTTCCTGGTTCAGCGCGTAACGCAGACTGCGCGCCCGCCCGCGCTCGGAGGCTTCGAATGCCGACCACGCTTGCGAGTCGCCCGCCTCGGCTTGCCCCGCGAAGATGTCGGTGAGTTGTGCGAACACGGTGTGTTGGCTCGCGAGGAATGTGGCCCGCTGCTCGCCGTTGAGCTCGTCGATCGGCACGGCCTCGATGAGGTCGGCCGCCACCTGCAGTACGCGCACGGCTTTGGTTGCTTCGCCCGAGCCACGGTAGCCGGCGGCGATGAGGTCGAGCGAGGTGATCGTGCTCTCAATGTCACCGTTTGCCGCACTGACTGTCAGCGCCTGTTCGGCGGCCGCAACGCTGCCTCCCGGCCTGCCCGCGAGCAGCATCGACTTCACCAGTCCCAGTTGGGCCGCGCGGCGATCTCCATAGGTCGCCGGTAGGCCGGCTCCATCGGAGATCCGTATGGCCTGGGTAAAAGCGCCGCGGGCGTTGATTGCATCCTTGCGTTCGAGGAACGCTGTTCCTCGTGCGTTGGCCAATTTCACCTCGCTGCGTGCGTCCAGGGCGTAGATCCGGGCGCCCTCGAGGCAACGCCAGAGCTCTGTCGAATTGCCGATCAACAGCGCTTCCGTGCCGAGCGCGAGCAGAGAGTTGAATACGATAGCCTTACTGTCCCGACTGAGAGGTGCGGGATCAATCGTCTGCGCGCACGGATGGCCGAAACCGGCCTCACCCGTCTGCCGCGAATTACGGCGCATCACCTCAGGTGCGGGCGCGGGATCGGGCTTCTCTACGACGCTTGGAGCAGTTGTGGCGGCCAGCAGACTCGGGCAGTTGAGGGAGGCGGCTCGCGTCAGATCGCTTTCCGCGTCGGCAAGGTTGCCAACGTGGACCAACAGGACACCCGCCCGGAGGAGGCTGCGACGCACGCCCTCGCAATCGTCGAGGCGCGCATAGGCTTGCATGGCAGCGGTCTGCGAGCGCTCGCTCGCGCTGAACAGGCCGACGATCCCTTGCAGCCGTCCGACGTTGTCCCAAATGTCCGCCGTCAATTTGGGATCGAGCTGTGGCGGCAGGAGCCGCATCGCGTCCTGGTAGGCCGAGAGCGCAAAACCGTAGTTGCGGCTCGCCTCGGCGAGCTGCGCCAGGTTCTGGCTCCCCATCGCATAGCAATTCCAGTCGTGCAGATTGCGGCAAGTCGCGGCAGCCAGCGCGAAGTCCGCCTGCGCGGGCTCGAGCGCATTCAACAGGTATTCGAGGTAGCCGTTCAGGATCTCGATTCGGGGTATCTCACGAGCGCCATACGGATCCCGGCTCTCGTACTCGCGTGCGACCGCCAGCCAGCGACGTGCAACGGGCGCCATCACGGTGATGTCGATTCCCGGCATATCGAGCAGGGCTTTGCCCGCGAGCTCTGCAAGCTCGCCGAACAGCGCTGGTCGCACGTTGCCGTAGTAAGCGACCAAAGCCTCACTGGCCAGTGCGTATGCGTCCCGCTTGCGGTCGAATCGGAGATACGCAAGCTCAGCCATCGCGTGTCGCGCCATGGCAGCCTGCTTTCGCAACCCCAGGCCGTCGAACTCGCGGGAGGCGCGCAGGTATTGACCGAAGGCGGTGTCCCAATCATTCGCTCGAGTCGCGCGCCCAGCCGCGGCGAACGCGCGCTCCGCGCTCTGGCGCCCAGTGTCTGAAGAGCTGATCAGATCCGCCGAGATGCAGACCTCACCACGGATCTCATGAGAGTCGTCGGCATGGACTTCGACTTTGGCGGGCTGGGCACGCAGCACGTTCGCGGTCAATACAATCGTACCCAGTCGATCGACGGGTGACGCCGCCGCGCTGTCGACCGCGCCATTCAGGAAGCTGACGGTTGATATACCAAGCTCTTCCACCGCGACACGCAGCATCCCATCCCCGGGTGAGGTGAGCTGTACGACAGTTGCGTGGGAACTGTCGATCATCCGGCAGTCGCGGGTCAGTACGGGCTGTACACGCACGGGAGTGGCCGCTCCCGGCGTGCAGGCGGATAGCCAGCTCCCGCACAAAAATGGCCCGCACAAGGCGATTATCGACCGCCTTGCGTTATCCATCCTTTGGCGCCGTCCCCAACGCTTCATCCGCTCCACCCCTGCGGCACCCGCAGCATATTCGGCTATGCTTCGATGCGTTACCGCCCATGTCTTCGAGGAAGCATTATGACGAACAAGAATATCGTGTCGGTCCTTCAGGAGGAACGCTTGTTTGCGCCGTCGCCGGACTTTACCCAGCGCGCGCGCCTCCAGCTGGCCGATGTGGAGAAGCTTAGAGAGCATGCGGCGAAAGATCACGTCGGATTCTGGGCGGAGCTGGCGCGCAACGAGCTGCACTGGCAGACACCGTTCACGGTAGACCTCGACGACTCGAGCGCACCGAACTATCGCTGGTTCACCGACGGGCGGCTCAACGTTTCGTACAACTGCCTCGACGTGCATCTGGCACAGCGTGGCGACAAGACGGCGCTGATTTTCGAAGGTGAGCCGGGCGACGTGCGTCGTCTGAGCTATCGTGAGCTACATGAGCAGGTCTGCCGCTTCGCGAACGCGCTCAAGGAGGAGGGCATCAATAGCGGCGACCGGGTGATCATTTACATGCCCCTCGTTCCTGAGGTGGTGGTGGCAATGCACGCCTGCAACCGGATCGGCGCCATACACTCGGTCGTGTTCGGCGGCTTCTCGGCGATTGCTCTGAAGGATCGTATCGAGGACACGGGAGCGAAGCTTGTCATTACCGCGGACGGCGGTTGGCGCGGCGGCAACGTCATCGAGCTCAAGGCCGCAACCGATAAGGCGCTCGCCGGTGGTTGCCCCAGTGTGAAGCGGGTCATCGTCTACCGGCGCACCGACAAGCCGGTGGCCATGGACGCGCAGCGCGATGTCTGGTGGCACGACGTCATTGCCGATGCCTCGCCTTATTGCGAGCCCGAGTGGGTCGAGGCCGAACACCCGCTCTTCCTGCTCTACACCTCCGGCTCGACCGGAAAGCCGAAGGGGATCCAACACTGCAGCGGTGGCTATCTGCTGGGCGCGAAGCTCACCTCACAATGGGTCTTCGATCTGCGCGACGATGACGTGTATTGGTGCACGGCTGACGTCGGTTGGATCACCGGGCACAGTTATGTCACCTACGGGCCGCTCGCGGCCGGCGCCACCGTGCTGTTGTACGAGGGCGGTCCGATGTTTCCGGACGGCGGACGGTTCTGGAAAATCTGCCAGGATCATGGCGTCTCCATTTTCTACACCGCCCCGACCGCTATACGGGCGCTGATGAAGCTCGGCGATGAGCTGCCGGCAAAGTACGATCTGTCGCGGTTGCGCTTGTTGGGCAGCGTCGGGGAGCCGATCAATCCGGAAGCCTGGATCTGGTATCACAAGACCATCGGCGCTGAGCGCTGTCCGATCGTGGACACCTGGTGGCAGACGGAGACCGGCACGATCATGATTTCCCCGCTGCCGGGTGTGACGGACACCAAGCCGGGCTCGTGCACGCAGCCGTTGCCCGGAATCGATGTCGATATCGTCGATGATCACGGGAAGCCCGTCTCGCGAGTCGACGCGGGTGGCTACCTCGTGATCCGTAAGCCCTGGCCCTCCATGCTGCGCACCATCTGGCGCAACAACGACCGCTACCTCGCCGCCTACTGGGAGAAATTCAACAACCGCTACTACGTCGCCGGTGACAGCGCGCACCGCGACAAGGACGGGTATTACTGGATCATGGGGCGCATCGACGATGTGCTCAATGTGGCGGGACATCGGCTCGGTACCATGGAGGTCGAGTCGGCGCTGGTAGCGCATCCGCGCGTCGCGGAAGCCGCCGTGGTCGGCAAACCCCACGAGATCAAGGGCGAGTCGGTGTTTGCGTTTGTGGTATGTCGCGGCGAACGTCCAACCGGCGACACCAGCGCCTTGGTGAAGGAGCTGCGCAATTGGGTTACCGAGCAGCTCGGAGCGATTGCCAGGCCAGACGACATTCGCTTCGCCGACAATCTTCCCAAGACGCGCTCGGGCAAGATCATGCGGCGGCTGCTCAAAGCCGTGGCTCGCGGTGAGGAAATCACTCAGGACGTGTCGACGCTGGAGAATCCTGCGATTCTGGACCAGCTGCGGGGTGTGGAGTCGGGTGAGGCGCCAGAGGCGCCAGAGGCGGCGAGGAAAGCTCCCGCCCGTAAGGCTGGGGCCGCAAAACCTGGTAAGGCGAAGGCTGGTGCGGCGCGGACTGATGGTGCCGCGGCGCGTGGTGCGGGAAGGTCGGCAGCGCCGAAGAAATCCGCGGCCCAGCCTCGATCTTCCAAAGAGAGATCGGCGGGAGATTCTTCATCGGTTGCCGCCAAGAAGGCGGCGAGGAAGGCTCCGTCAGCCGCCGCCAAAAAGGTGGCCGCCAAGAAGCCTGCCGCCAGGAAGCCGGCTGCGAAAGTGGGCGCCCGCAAGACCCCTGCCAAAACCAACGTCGGGCGCGCCAAGGCTGGTAAGCGTTCCACGGCGCAAGCCGGCGCGCGCTCAGCACGCGTGGGCTCGAAGCCGGCGACAAAAGGTGGAGCGAAGCAAACCGCAAAACGTGCAGTAAAGCGGACTATGCGCCGGCGCGCGGGGTAAACAGCGCGTTTCGCCCCCTTTAGTGCAATAAACCGCTCTGGTGTTGGTGTGCGGCGTTGACTTAGGATCTTTTCAAGGATCACAGGCTCGATGCGCACACGCACTGGAGGGAAACATGACACGCAGAGGTACCACCCCGGAGACCCCTAGGCCGAGCGCCCCTGAGGCGGGCCCACCTGGGCCGGCCGCCCGGAATTTCGCCGTTGCATACCTGAATGTGTTGATCGACGATGCGGACCAGGAGGAGCTGACCGCCGCGCTGGGACGCATCGCGCGGGTCTCCGGCGGCCAGAGGTTGGTAGAGAAAGTGGAGATCAACGCTCCGAGCCTGTATCGGACGCTCTGCCGCCGCGGTAATCCGGAGCTGCGGAGCGTCGCGACCCTGCTCGAGGCGTTGGGAATCCGCTTCGCCTTGCAACCTCTGTGCAAGGGTCCTTCACGTACGGCCCTTCGCAATCGCGACGCTGAAGACACGGCTGCGCGTGACGACACCCCATGGTGGCGGTAGGCATAGAACTTGCGAACTTTTTCAGTAGACCAAGTGAAAGAGGCAGTCATGGGGCAGGTTATTCATGTCGCGTTCGGCACGGAGCGTGAGTGGGAGCAGACTCACGCCAAGACTGTCGACGGGCTGGTCGCGATCGGAACGTTGTTCGGCGATGATGAGGCGCTGATGCGCGCCAAGGCGGACTGCGTCTATCACATCCTGCGTCAGATCGTGGAGGAAGTCCCCTCCGTGCAGATCACGACGAAGATGCCCGAGAATCTGTCGGCGGAACAGTTGGAGTTGTTGACCGGGGCCATCAAGGAGGCGGCCTTGAAGGGAATCGAGATCGCAATGACCCACTCAGTGCAGGTGTTGATGAGCTCGATTTACGACTTGTGCACGTCTAAGTTGAACGCGCGTCCGTCCTGAGCAATCGCGCGTCCGTTCGCGGACGCGCGGTCGCGGTCTCATTGTGCCGCGACGAGTCTCACGCTGTAGGAAACGGTGACATCGCTTCCAACCCACTCCGTGGATTTCCACTCTCCCTGACCGACACCGAAGTCGAGGCGATGGAGGATCGTCCGGCCGGCGAGGTAACCCACGGCATGACCTTGCTCGCTGGCTGTTCTGAACGTGAACGGCACATGTGCGTCGCGTGTCACATCGCGGATGGTGAGCTTCCCGAAGGCGTCGAAACCGGAGGCGGTCTTCGTGATCTGTGTAGCGACGAAGTGGGCCTGCGTAAATTTCTTGACGTCGAAGAGATCAGGGCCGCGCAAGGTGTCATCGCGCTCCTTGTCGCCACTGTCGAATGTTGTCATGTCGACGGTGACTTCGAGTCGTGTCAGGGTCGCGCCACCAGCGGAGGCGTCGAGCGTCACCGGGAATTTGCTGAACTTCCCCTTGTTCTGAGCGCCCGCCTGGGCGAACGCGAACTCGAGTGAACTCTTCGCCGGATCGCTCGCGAAGCGCGTGGCACCCGCCGGGGTGTCTGCGAATGCCGCCACCGATAACAAGGTGATGAGAGCCGCAGCGCAGCGCGGGCTATGTTTGAGAGCGTGCATCGAACTATTTTCCTTTAGCGGACTTTAAGGCTTTGGCCTTCAGCGCGTTTTGGTGAAAGGTAGCATCCGTCGCAGGACGTTGTCCTTCAACATGAAATGATGCTTCAGGGCGGCGAGCACGTGCAGGGCGACGACGGTGTAGAGCACCCACGCCAGTGTCTGGTGGGTCAGCAACAAGGCGTCGAAAAGCGACTTGTTCTTGGGAACGAGGTCCGGAAGTTGAATGAACCCGAACCAGCTGACTGGGAACCCACGCGCTGAGGACATCGTCCAGCCTGAAAGCGGCATGGCGAACAGCAGGATGTACAACGCGGCGTGTGTGAAGCTCGCGAGCGCGCGCTCGTAGGGTTTGAGAGTGTCGGGTAACGGGGGCGTCGGGTTCATCCAGCGCCACAGCAGGCGGATCACGGCCAGGGCGAGAATGGTAATACCGAAGGACTTATGTCGAGCCAACAGCGCGAGCTTCTTCATCCCCAACGGCAGGTCGTCGGCCAGGCTGGCGAGTGTGACCTGCACAATGATCAGCACGACGATGACCCAATGAAGGAGCTGCGCGAAGGCGCCCCAGCGATCGGTGGTATTGCGGATGGTCATTTTACTGAGTTTATGCGCCTGAGAATCTGGCGAAACATACCTCATTTGGTGGTCCTTGCGCTGGCCTTATGTCTGGCGGGCTGCTCCATTTCGCCGAGCGAAATCTCTCCGGCCCCACAGCGACGGGTCCCTGGGCAAACTCCTCCGGGGCCGGCGCACGAGGGGCGCCCCTACGACATCGCTTCGGGCGAGTCCCTGTTGAGGCTCCTGGTTTTTCGCGGCGGCCCGCTGGCGAAGGCGGGCCACAATCACGTCATCGCCTCACATAGCCTCCACGGTACCCTTTATGTGCCTGACGATCTGGCGCGCTCCACCTTCGTGGTGAGTTTCCCGGTAGCGCAGCTCACGGTCGACGAGGTGGAGCTGCGCGCCAAAGAGAATGAGGCCGATTTTCCACCGGATGTTCCCGACTCCGCTAAAGAGGGCACCCGGAAGAACATGCTCGGCGGGGCCCTCCTGGATGGGGAGCACTACCCGGACATTTTTTTACGGTCGTTGGGTCTGGAGCCCGCTCAAGACGGATCTGCCGCGCAATGGCTCGCTCACGTGGATGTCACCGTTCGGGACCGCGTGAAATCGATCATCGTTCCAGTGCGTTACGAAGCGCGCGCGGATGACGTCATTGTCTCGGGTGACTTTCCCCTGAAACAGACCGACCTCGGCCTTACGCCCTTCAGCGCAATGTTGGGTGCTCTGCAGGTGGCGGATGAGATGAAGGTGAGGTTCCGCATCGTCGCGCGCGCGGCGCCGACGCGTACCTCACCCAGGTCTGAGCCCCCTTAGCTTACTTGAGCCCTAGCTCCGCCAACAGCTGGTCAGCTTTGTACACCTTGCGCAGCCCCTCGAGCATGATTGCCGGATGTACCGCGACGGCGCGGTTCAACTCGGGGTCGAACCAATACGAGCCGGCGATCGAATGGATGTTGCCATCGAACATCAGCCCGATCAGCCGTCCCTGCGCATCCAACAGCGGGCTGCCGGAGTTGCCCCCGACGATGTCGTTGTTGGTCGACAGGTCGAACTTGGTCTGCATATCGAGTTGCCCTTGGGCGGTCAGCCAGCTGTCGGGCACTTTGAAGGGCTCCTGGCCGGTGGCGCGGGTATAGAGGCGCGAAAGGTACGTGAACGGCTCGATTTCGTGGTCGCCTTCCTTCCAACCCTGCACGGTCCCGAAGTTCAGTCGCAGGGTAAATGTTGCATCCGGCGGGACGCTCGTGCCGTAAGCGCGGAAACGCGCCCGAGCGATTTGTTCGGCCGCTGCGTCGAGCGGCGCCTCGACCTCGTCTTCGTAACGTTTGCGGAGCTCGCGCGTCGTGGGATCCAGGGCGCGCGCGAGCTCGATCATCGGGTCCTGGGACGCCTCCACGGCCGGCATCCCCCCACTCCACAAGCGCATACGCTCCTTGGGATCGGCGAGAGTCGATCCGGAGATCACCCGGGCTGCCAGGGTGTCGGGTGAATCTTTGGCGAGCAGCTTGCGTACGATTGCGTCATCCGGTCCGAGCCACTCGCGCATGCGCTCCAGAGAGAATGACAGTGTGAGATTCTCCAACTGTGGATAGATCGGTAGCGGCGCCTTCAGCTGTTGCTCGATGCGCGGCAGCGCCGTATCACGAAATTCCCGCAGGCGATCCGCATTGGGCTTTTGCCGCTCGCGCGCGCCGCGCAGAATCGTGCGTGCATAGGCGAACAGGCGGCTGTTGAAACCAGCGCCTGCCTCCAGGTACGTGTAAGGCAACGACAGCTGACGCTCGAGCTGTACGGCTTTGGCGATCTCGCCCCAAGGGTCCGCTGCAGCGCCGCCGCCGGCCATCTTCGCCCGCAGGGCCGCTTCGTCCGCGCGCTTGTGCTGGAGCAACCGGTCATCGAGCAGCGCGTCGAGTTCTTCCCGACGAACCTTGAGGACGTTCTCCAGGGACGTCAACGGGTTCTCGACGATACGATGCGCTTCCGGGCTGGTTTTGCCGAACTGAATGTAACGTCCGCGTAGTTCCGAGGCGCGTAGCAGATAGTGTGGCAGAGTCACATCGCGCAGTTCCTCGAGCTCGGCCACCGTGAGGAGACGATCGGTGGAGCCGGGGTGACCCGAAACAAACACCACTTCGCCTGGCCGAGGCCCCTCGGGCCTGATGTGCAGAAATGACGGCGTCGTGGCCGGTTTGCCGTGCGAGTCGTAAGCTCGCAGGATCGACATGTCCAGACACCAGCGCGGAAACTGAAAGTTATCAGGATCCCCGCCGAAGGCGGCGATGTCTTCCTCGGGTGCGAACACCAAGCGTACATCGTCGTAGCGCTTGTATTTGTACAGCCAGTATTGAGCGCCTTGGTAAAGATTCACCGACTCGCACTTCAGCGGGCCGGTCTGCGTGGTCTTTGCATGGGCCTTGGTGCCGCCTTGCTCGCACGCCTGCTCCAGTTGAGTAAGCGTCTTCTTGCGGGCCTCGTTCGCCGCCTGATCGCTCAGGTTGCGCGTTGCGGCCTCGATTTTGTCCGTGACGTTCTCCATCGCCATGAGGACGTCGGCCACCTGGGTCCCGCAGCGCAATTCCTGCTCGCGCGTGCGCGCCAGGAATCCAGCCTTGATCAGGTTTTTTTCGTCAGTGGAGTGCTCGTCCAAACACGCGGCGGCGCAGTGATGATTGGTAAGAATGAGCCCCTCGGACGATACGAACGAAGCCGTGCAGTTCGACAAGCGCACGGTCGAGGTGCGGACACGATCGAGCCACGCGCTCGAGATATCAACTCCGTGTTGTTGCTTGAGGAGCGCTTGCGGGAAGTCGTGGAACGTCCACATGCCTTCGTCGGCGGAAGCTGCAACGGTGAGAAAGACTCCCAACAGGAGCGCGATCAGTCTTCTTGCAGTCATGGCCTTTCAGTCCCTGGTGTGTCATTCGTACATGAAGCGGTTTAACTGTCGCTTTGCAAAAGCAGCAGCGCTATCCCATCGGGGGATTCCAGGAGCGCGTTCGCGCGCGCGTCCAGACCGCGTGGCAACTCCTCGGAGAAGCGCAATCCGAGCTCGCGCAGGCGTGCGATGCGCGCCGGCATGTCGGCATCGGTGAATACCAGCATCGGTACATCGCGCGTGCGCGGGCGATGGAAGGCAATGTTGAGATAGTCGCTGGTGAGTGTCAGGTGCACGTAGGGGTCGTCCGACTCGTCCGTCGCGACGAAGCCGAGTGGCTCCCAAAAGGCACATGCCGCCTCGAGGCTCGCAACCGGCATGCTGAATTCCTCGAAATAGCCACACAGCGACATTGCCGCGCCCTGTGGAGCCACGGGTGAGTACGTGCGTGCTTCCAGGACAGCGATGGACTGTCCGAAGGGATCGCGAAAGCCGATCTCGTTGAAGACATCCGGTTCGGTATGGCGCACAGTCAGCGCGATGTCACGCGCCTCGCACAGCGATACCAGGTCCGCTACGCCGGGATGTACGAATGTCACGGCGGGTGAGGCAAAGCGCTGGCCCATGGGTCCTCCGGGCCGCTGATGTAAGCCCAGGAACAGCCGTCCGTCGGTGAGAACGCCGTAAGGGTGCGGCCAGGTATCCGTCGTGGTGGCCTGGCGAAAACCGAGGTGCTCGTAAAACTCGACCGACGCCCGGATGTCGGCCGTTTGCAGGCTGATCTCGTGGAAGTGTCCGAGCACGCGTGATCCGCGACTAACTTGATCGGCCGCTTAAACGGAGGTTCCCGCGCGGCCTGCGCCGGCGGGCCGCCTGCCCAACTCCACGTGAGTCCAACCCTGGCAGTGTCGCGCGATCAACTCGGAAAGAAAGCGCGCGTGCTCGCTGCGCGCGTTGAGTGCAGGAACGTACGTATACCGTTGTCCGCCCGCACGCATGAAAATTTCGCGATTCTCGAGGTCGATCTCTTCGAGAGTTTCGAGGCAGTCGACGGCAAATCCCGGGCAAGCCAGAGTCACTTCCCGTATGCCGCGCGCCGGCATCTCTGCCAACACGGTGCTGGTGTAAGGCCGCAGCCAGCCGGCCGGGCCGAAGCGTGACTGGAAGCTCACGCTCCACTCCGTATCACGCAGCATCAACTCGTCCGCGAGCAGGCGAGCGGTTTTCTGACACTTGCAGAAGTAGGGGTCTCCCTGGTGGAAGGAACGCTCAGGGATGCCGTGGAACGAGATGAGCAGATGCTTGCTCTTGCCGTTGCTCTCCCAGTGTTGGATCACGCTCGCGCGCAGGGCGTCGATGTAGCCGGGATCGTCGTGGTATTCGGCCACGAAGCGCAGCTCCGGCAGCCAACGCCAGCGGCGCAGCTCCGCATTCACTTGATCGTAGACAGCTCCGGTGGTGGCGCCGCAATACTGCGGGAACATTGGCAAGACCAGAATGCGCTGCGCTCCCGACTCACGCAGGCGGCCGAGCGCCTCCGGGACCGAAGGATTGCTGTACAACATGCCAAGCTCGACGGTGAGCGGAGCGAGCATGTTCTGTGACAGCGTCGCCGTCAGCTCCGAACGCAGCCGCCCGGACAGATCGAGTAGCGGGGAACCGTACGCCGTCCAGATCTTGCGGTACTTCCTGGCCGAGCGCGCGGGGCGAAAGGGGAGGATGAGCCCGTAAAGAATCGGTAGCCACAGAGGACGCGGTATCTCCACGACGCGCCGGTCGCCGAGGAACCGCGCCAGAAACTTTCTGACCTCACGCGGTTCCGGCGATGCCGGCGTGCCCGAGTTGACGAGCAGGATGCCGATGCGTTCGGCGCCGTCACGATGGAAGTCGGGAGAGCTGATGTAGCGCATGGGCTCAAGTACCGTGTGGCTATCGCTCGTAAGCCGCCTGCTGCCGCACACGTACTATGACGCATCAGCCGGCGAAGGAGCCTGGCGGACCAGGCTCCTCCATTTTAGCGTGAATCAGGACAGGCCGACGCACAGGTATTTCAGCTCCGTGTAATCCAGGATCCCGTACTTCGAGCCTTCCCGCCCGGTCCCGGACTCCTTGATTCCCCCAAATGGCGCGACTTCGGTGGAAATGAGCCCCGTATTGAGGCCGACCATGCCGTATTCGAGCGCTTCGGCTACCCGCCAGGAGCGCGACAGGTCGCGGGTGTAGAAGTACGAGGCGAGCCCGAACTCCGTGTCGTTCGCCAAGCGGATCACCTCCGCCTCGGTCTCGAAACGGAACAGGGGCGCCACCGGACCGAAGGTCTCTTCACGAGCGACCAGCATGTTGGGCTTGATCTCCGTGAGCACGGTCGGCTGGAAGAACGTGCCGCCTAGTGCGTGGCGTTTCCCGCCGTACGCCACCTGTCCGCCCTTGGAGAGCGCATCCGCGACGTGCTCTTCCACTTTCGCGAGCGCCTTGGCGTCGATTAGCGGCCCCTGCTCGGTCGCGCCCTTCAAGCCATCGCCGACGCGCAATTTGGCCACCGCGTCGACCAGCTTGCGCGTGAACGCATCGTAGACGGAGCTCTGCACATAGAGCCTGTTGACACAAACACAGGTCTGGCCGGTGTTGCGGTATTTGCTGGCGATGGCTCCCGCCACCGCCGCATCCAGGTCGGCGTCCTCGAAGACAATAAACGGGGCATTGCCACCGAGCTCCAACGACAGCTTCTTCACCGTGTCGGCGCATTGAGCCATCAGCTTCTTGCCGACACCGGTGGAGCCCGTGAAGGTGAGCTTGCGGACAATCGGATTGGAGGTCATCTCGGTGCCGATGCCGCCCGCACCCGCTCCCGTGACGATGTTGAAAACCCCCGGGGGAATGCCGGCACGGGTAGCCAACTCGGCCATCGCCAGCGCGGAGTAAGGAGTCTGGATCGCCGGTTTGCAGACGAACGTGCAGCCCGCAGCCAGCGCGGGGCCCGCCTTGCGAGTGATCATCGCCGCGGGGAAGTTCCACGGGGTAATGGCGGCTACCACGCCCACCGGCTGACGTAGCACCAGAATGCGTTTGTCGGCCTGGTGGCCGGGAATGGTATCGCCGTAGACGCGCTTGGCTTCCTCGGCGAACCACTCGATAAAGGACGCTGCGTAAGCGATTTCGCCCTTGGATTCCGCGAGTGGCTTGCCCTGCTCAGCGGTCATGAGGGTCGCCAGGTCTTCCTGATTCGCCATCATGAGGTCGTACCAGCGGCGCAGGATGACGGCGCGTTCCTTGGCGGCCTTCGCCGCCCAGGCTGGAAACGCAGCGTGGGCCGCCTCGATGGCACGGCGGGTCTCGGCCGCGCCCATGTCGGGCACTGTGCCGATTTTCTCCTGCGTCGCCGGGTTGAGGACGTCGTGGGTCGCGCCACCGTTAGCGTTCTCCCACTTGCCGTTGATGTATGCCTGCATGCGCAGCAGGCTGCTGTCTGTCAGTTTCATGGTCTCATGCGCTCTTAAGTTGGGTTCCTGCGCGGACTAAAGCGAAGGCAAGTTTACGACTGTTGGCCGGCGACGTAGCGGCCGAGGAATTCAAGGGTGCGTTGCCGGGCCAGGCTGGCTGCTTGCGGGTTGTAGGCCGGGCGCGGCTCGCAGTTGAAGCCGTGCTCCGCGCCCTCATAGAGGAATACCGGCGCCTCTGGGAAGGCTGCTCTGATTTTCTCAACATCACTCACCGGGATGCTCTTGTCGAGCGTGCCGTAGTGATACATCACGGGGTGTTTCGGCTTCTTGTCGAGCAGGTCCGCGGCCTTGCCGTAATACACGACCGCGCAGGCCACGGGCAGCTCGCCAGCGGCGAGGTAGGCGAGCCGGCCACCCCAACAATATCCAACCACACCAACACGGCCCGAGTTCTTGATGACCGCCATGGCCGCCCCGATATCCTTCAACGTCTCTTCGGGCTTGAGCTGCTGCATGTAGCCGATGGCCAGTTGCCGGTCCTCGGCAGCGTAGCCGAGCTCGATGCCGCGCCGGATACGATCGAACAACGCGGGCGCGATCGCCGTGTAGCCTTCGGCCGCGAAGCCGTCGGCGATCGAGCGGATGTGGCTGTTGACGCCGTAGATCTCCTGCAGCACGACTACGGCGCCGCGTGGTTTGCCGGCGGGTGCCGCGAGATAGGCCTGAAACTCGTGGCCGTCGCGGGCCATGATGGTTGTGAATTCGCCCATGGAAGCTCGTTGCAAAGGATGTCTTTCGTAAAGGGAAGAGTCTCAAAGGGGTGATGTGGAGGATACCAGCTTCCAGTTCAATGGCTTCGGTGACTTGACCGTGGCATTCTTGTCAACTGGAAAGACCGGCCTGCGGGCTAGGCGCCCCCGCCGTTTTTCGGACATCGGCTTCGTTACCGCCGGCTACGCGCCCCGGGCAAAAGGCGCGGCTTTTGCCCGGGGCGCGTAGCCGGCTAGCGATTGGGAGGGGCTCATGCTCGTTGGCTCAGCAGTAAGACGTGTCGCCATCGTCGGCGGCGTCCGGATCCCGTTTGCCAGGTCCTATACGGCCTACGCCAAGGCCACCAACCAGGACATGCTGACAGCCGCGTTTCGCGGCGTGGTGGAGCGTTTCAAGCTCCAAGGAGAGCGTCTCGGCGACGTTGCGGCCGGTGCCGTCATCAAGCACCCCAAGGACTATAACCTTACGCGCGAATCCCTGCTCTCAACCGGGCTCGATCCGCAGACACCGGGTGTCGATCTGCAGCGCGCCTGCGGCACGAGCCTCGAGGCGGCGATTCTCATCGGCAATAAGATCGCCCTGGGTCAGATCGACTCCGGTATCGCCGGCGGCACCGATTCGATCAGCGATGCCCCGATCATGTATCCACGCTCCTACCAGCAGTTGCTGCTGGCGAGTGCTCGCGGTCGCACGTTCGGACAAAGGCTGGCGCCCTGGCTGAAGCTGCGCCCCAAACATTTCAAGCCCGTGCTGCCGGCGGTCGTCGAGCCGCGCACCGGACTTTCCATGGGGCAGAGCACCGAGCTCATGGCGCAGAAGTGGCAGATCTCGCGCCAGGATCAGGACCAGCTGGCCTACGAGAGCCATATCAAGGCCGCGGCGGCTTGGCGCGAGGGGTTCTACGACGAGCTCGTCATCGAGTACCTCGGTCTTAAGGCCGATAACAACATGCGCGCCGACACCTCACCCGAGAAGTTGGCAAAGCTGCGTCCGAGCTTCGATGCCAACGGCACCATCACCGCGGGCAATGCCACGCCGCTTACTGACGGAGCGAGTGCGGTGTTGCTGGCGTCAGAGGAATGGGCGGCCAAGCGCAACCTGCCGGTGTTGGCTCACTTGCGCTACGGCAAGGCATGGGCGGTCGATTTCGCGACCGGCAAGGACGGCTTGCTGATGGCGCCGGCCTATTCGGTGCCGGCGATGTTGCAGGACGCGGGCCTGACCCTGCAGGACTTCGATTACTACGAGATTCACGAGGCCTTTGCCGCGCAGGTGCTGTGCACGTTGAAGGCGTGGGAGTCGCCTGAGTGGTGCCGCGAGGCGTTAGGTTTGTCGCAGCCTTTGGGCAGTATCGATCGCTCGAAAATGAACGTGAAGGGGGGCAGTATCGCGCTGGGACATCCTTTCGCCGCGACAGGCACACGCATCGTTAGCACGCTCGCGAAGATTCTCGCGGGCGACCCAAAGGCGAAGCGCGGATTGATCTCCGCGTGCACCGCCGGTGGTATGGGAGTCACCGCCATCATGGAACGCTGATCTCGCATAGCCGCCGCACAGCGGCCACTTAAAGAATGGAAGGCGACGTTCCCGAAGAAACAGCAATACGACGCTCCGACTTGAGCGTCGTCTTCGGCGACTTACCCCTGTTCAAAGGGCTCGATCAGCCGTTCCTACGCGAGATCGCATTGGCGTCGCAGTGGCTTTCGTTGCCGGGCGGCGCCACGCTGTTTGCGGCGGGCGATCCGTCGGATGCGTTATACGTTGTATTGAGCGGCTGCCTTGGCGTCTTCGTTCCTGGCGAGCGCCGCAATCGCGGCTTCATCGGGCGCGTTCCCGCGGGCGACACCGTGGGTGAGATGGGCCTGATTTCGGGTCGGCCGCGCAATGCCCACGTGGTCGCCCTACGTGACACGGAGCTCGCGCGCCTTTCAAGCGAGGAATTCACCCGGCTCTTCGGCCAAAACTCTGAAGGGATGCTGCGCATCGCGCGCCTCACCGTCGACCGGCTGGAGTCATCCCAATCCAGGCCGCGCACGCATGTTCACGGCGCGCGAACGTTCACCCTGCTTCCGCAGAGCGTTGAGGTTGACGTAGGCGGCTTCGCCGCCGAGTTTGTGAAGTCCTTGTCGGTATATGGACGTACGGAGTTGGTGTGGAACGTACGGGCGGCCTCCCATACGAGTCATTGGTTTCATCGCATCGAATCCGCAAACGATTACGTCGTCTACGTCGGCGAACCCAACGCGAGCGGCTGGAGCAGCCTGTGTGTGCGTCAGGCGGATGCGCTCCTATTGCTCGCGCGCGCCGACAGCGAGGCGGGGAACTGGGCGGCTCTAGGGCGCCCCCAGGAGTCCGGTCTGGCGCGGCAGCGCGCCGAGCTCATTCTCATGCACGATGGGGAGGTGGCTCGCGGCGCCGCGGCCCGCTGGCTCGGGATTGCCGAGCTTGCTGGAATCGCTCACCACCATGTTACGAGTAAGTCGGATGTGGTGCGGGTGGCGCGTATGCTTACCGGTCGCGGCGTCGGCCTCGTGCTTTCCGGCGGGGGAGCGCGCGGCTTTGCCCATATAGGTATTGTCAAAGCCCTGCGCGAAGCGCAGATACCGATCGATCTGGTCGGCGGGACGAGCATGGGCGCCATTCTCGGCGCCGGGGTTGCGCAGTGTTGGAGTATTGAGGAGCTGACCGACCGGTTCCGCGAGTCGTTCGTGGATGCCAAGCCGCTGCGTGATTACACGTTACCCTTTGTTTCCCTGGTGTCGGGTCGCAAGGTGACGCGTTTGCTGCAGCGCGCCTTCGGCGAGGTGACCATCGAGGACCTGCCGCTCGATTTCTTCTGCGTGTCATCCAACCTCACCACCGGGCATTCGGAGGTGCACCGGCGCGGCGAACTGTGGCGTTGGCTGCGCGCGTCCATCGCCATCCCCGGAGTGCTGCCTCCCGTGGTTCACAAGGGCGAGATCCTCGTCGACGGCGGGACCATGAACAATCTTCCGGTGGATGTGATGCGCGAGCTGGGCCGCGGTCCAGTCATCGGCTGCGACGTCGGGGCCGACCGCGCCTTCACTACCGACTGCGACGAGGTGGATGTGCCGCTGCCATGGCAGCTGATGCGCTGGATGCGGGAAAAGAAGCATCGCCCCAACATCTTTCAGATCCTGTGGCGCGCCGGCATGGTCAACAGCAACGCCATCACCGCGACTCACCGCGAGAAGACTGACCTGCTGTTGCAGCCGCCGCTGGCGCAGATCGACATGTTGAACTGGTCGGGGTTCGAGCGTGCGATCGCCGCTGGCTACGAGTACGCCGTACGGCGCCTCGAGAAGCTGCCGCTCACCTCGCCGCTCAGCGCAGTAAGAAATCCGCAATCCTCTTCTGCTCCGGCGTCATCTGTCCCCGCGGCCTGAGAGCGCGAGTTGTGTAGGGCTGAGTCGGTGGCGCCTGTGCCGCTGTCCACTCTGCGGTGTCTCGATGTTGGAAGGTCCGCTCGGAGCGTGGCGTGTTGGTGCGACTTACGTCTCGCCGGGAAAACAACTCTGTTCCCAACAGCTGAATCCGTCCATCCGACCGAGTACAGTTGCTATTACCAAAGCGCGCTCACAAAGCCGCTCGCATCGTCACAGGGAGGTGATGGTCATGATAATTCGTTACAAACCGGGTCTTTGTGTGGTTGCGTTGGCCTTGATCGTCGGCTGGCCCGCTCTGGGCGCCGACAAGCCATACGGGCCCATTCCCTACCCGGACAATACCACCAACCTGGACAAGGGCATCGCTACCCTCAGCGACAGTCCGTTCTTCCCCTCGCGCGCGACCACCGATGGGCATCCGGTGAACCATGACAGCTTCGACTCGAACACGGTTTGCAGTGGCTGCCATATGGACATCTACAACCAATGGAAGGGGTCGATGCACTCGAACTCCTGGACCGACCCGGTGTACCGGGCAGCCTTAAGTCTCATGAGCCAGTACAGCAAGGGGAAGGTGGATAACTTCTGCATGGGATGCCACACCCCGGCCGGTGTGGTGACCAAGGAGGCATCCCCCGCGGGCACGAAAATGAGCGAGGCGGCTGTGCAGGGCGTCCATTGCGAGATATGCCACAACATTTCGAAAGTAACTGGTAACGGCAACGGCTCGTACGTCCTGACGCCGAAGTTATATGGTCGTCCGTTGAAGTTCGGTCCCTACAAGGACGCGGTCTCGCCGTATCACGATACCGCGTACTCCCAGCTCCATACTCAGTCCGAGTTCTGCTCCGATTGCCATAACGTGAGCAACCCGTACAATCACCTCGAGATAGAGCGCACGTACAGCGAGTGGAAGGACAGCTCGTATGCGGGCGACGGTATTCAGTGCCAGGATTGTCATATGGCGCCTGTTAAGGGGCGCGCCTCGCCGCTAGGCAAGGACCGCGACCGCGTCTACACACACTATTTCATTGGCGGCAATGCCTTGGTAACGCAGCTTTCGGGCAGTGAGATGCATTCGACCCGCTCCGAGGAATTGTTGAAATCGGCGGCGACCATCAACATCATGGCCCCGCCTTCATTGAGTCCGACGCACGAGAATCACGTGCAGGTCCGCGTGACCAACGTTGGGGCGGGCCACAAGCTGCCGAGCGGCTTTCCGGAAGGACGTGAGATGTGGATCGACTTCAAGGTGCTCGATGCGCACAACAAGGAGGTTTACCACCTCGGAGCCGTCAAGGATGGCTCGACGGAGCCCGGCACCAAGAACTTCAAGATCACCCTCGGTGACAAGAACAATAACCCTGTCGCGCTCAATGTCCTGGAAGCGGATCGGATCCTGACCGACTCGCGGATCCCCCCTCACGGGTACGGAGACGTGACCTATATGTTCGACCTGCCGAAGAATGTTGCGGGTCCGGTGAAGATTGTCGCGGAGTTGAACTACTGGTCCTTCTCACAAGCACTGCTGACCGAGTTGCTTGGCAAGAACGCACCGCGTGCGCACGTGACGCAAATGGCCACCGTAACCACGACCGTGCCGGTGGGGAATAACCGCGTGGCGTACAACAACGGCCGGTAAGGACTGCACACGACAAGCGCAGACAGGAGCAAAAAAGGCTCTTTCCCGGGGCGCGCCGCATGCGGCGCGCGCCCGCCATGGAAGGCGGGCCGGGTGTCGGCTGTCTGCGGGCGTACTCGCTAGATCAATAGGAAGTCCACGATCGCTTTCTGCTCCTGCGTCATCTGCTCCCGCGGCGTGATGATTGCGTTGCGCAGGGCTTTGCGGCAGGGGCGCGTCTCGTCCTCGACGTATTCCGCCACGACGCCCGCGATGAGCTGTTGGACGCGGCCCAGGTTCTTGTGAAACAGGGAGATGGCCTGCTCGGTGGTGACGTGTTGGCCGGGGTCGTCCAGCCAGCAGTCGTAGTCGGTAGCCAGCGAGATCGTGCAGTAGCCGAGCTGGGCTTCGGCAGCGAGGAACGCCTCGGGAACATTGGTCATTCCCACGAGGTCGGCGCCGGCGCCACGTAGAAAGAAACTCTCGGCCCGGGTGCCGAAACGAGGACCCTCGACGCAGGCGTAGGTCTTGTTCTCGTGGACGGGTGTTCCCTGGGCGCGTGCGACGCGCGCGATGAGCTCTGAGGTTTTGCGGCACACCGGTTGCGCCGTAGAGACATGGGCAACGATCCCGCGGCCGAAAAAACTAGCGCCGCGCAGTCCCTTGGTGAAGTCGACATATTGCGACGGTAGAGAGATGTCGCCCGGGCGGATCTCCTCGCGCAGGCTGCCAACCGCCGAGACTCCGATGACGGTCCGCGCCCCGACGCTCTTCAGCGCCCAGATGTTGGCGCGGAAATTAATCTCGCTCGGCAGCAGGTCGTGGTGCAGCCCGTGCCTGGCGAGAAAGGCGACTTCGCGGCCGGCGAGCTCCCCCATCATCACGGCAGAGGAGGGTGGACCAAACGGGGTGCTAACCTCGCGGGTTTGCGTCACACGCAAGGCTTCCATCCGATACAGGCCTGTTCCACCAATGATTCCAATCATGTGTCTCTCTCTTTACGGCAATTGCGCGACCCGCCTGCGGGGCGGCAAGATGCCTAAACGGGGGCTGAACAACAAGTCGAACGAACGAGGGGGAGCCTTGAACGTCTCTAGGACATCATGAGCAGATTCGGCATCGATCGCACCTTCGAGCGGCGGCTGGCTGCGCTCATCAATGGCGGCCAGCCCGAGATTTTGCAGGGCGGCCGCAAGGGTGTCGAAAAAGAGTCGCTGCGAGTCGAGCCGTCCGGCGCACTGGCCCACACGCCGCATCCGCGCCTGCTCGGCTCGGCGCTCACGAACGAGCACATCACCACCGATTACTCGGAGAGTCTCATCGAGCTGGTGACGCCGGCGTTCACCACGAGCTGGGAGCTGCTGCAGTACCTGCTCGACCTGCACCAGTTCGTTTATCGCCACCTGGGCGATGAGCTGCTGTGGGCGACCAGCATGCCCGGCGCTATCGAGCGCGACGAGGATATTCCGATCGCGCAGTTCGGCAGCTCGCACGTCGGGCAGATGAAGACCATCTACCGCCGTGGGCTGGGCTTGCGCTACGGCCGCATGATGCAGGCCATCTCCGGCGTCCATTTCAACTACTCATTTCCGCTGCCCTTCTGGGAGGCTTACGCCGACATGCGCCAAGTCGCGCGACCATGGCTCGCAGTTCGTTTCGGCCAGCTATTTCGATCTGCTGCGCAACTACCGCCGCTACGGCTGGATCGTGTTGTATCTGTTCGGCGTCTCGCCCGTGGTTTGCAAGTCGTTCCTGAAGGGACGGGACATCCAGCTGCCGGAGTTCACGAGTAATACTGCTTACGAGCCGTACGCCACCAGCCTGCGTATGAGCGACGTCGGTTATCGTAACCGCAACCAGGCGGGCCTGGAGGTGTCGGTCAACAGTCTCGAGGAGTACGTGCGCGACCTGACTCATGCCATCACGACGCCGCATCCTCCCTACGAGGCTCTCGGCGTGAAGGTCGACGGCGAGTATCGCCAGCTGAATGCCAACATTCTGCAGATCGAGAACGAGTACTACAGCTTCATCCGACCGAAGCGGGTGGCGCGCTCGGGCGAGCGCCCGACCAAGGCGCTGCAGCGCGCGGGCGTGGAGTACGTCGAGGTGCGTGCACTCGATGTGAGTGCGTTCGATCCGGTTGGCGTGAATCAGAACAAACTGCGCTTTCTGGAGGCCTTCCTTGCGTTGTGTCTGCTCAAGGAAAGCCCTCCGATCGGCGAATCCGAGCAGGGCTACCTGGACCGCAATCACGTCACGGTGGCAAGGAGGGGTCGCGAGCCCGGACTCACCCTCTGGCGCGACGGGGAAGATGTTCCCATGCGGGATTGGGCACGGGAGTTGCTTGACTCGATGACTGGAATCTGTGAAATCCTGGACCGTGGGGACCCGACACGACCCTACTCCCAGGCGCTCGCGCTGCAGGCGGCGAAAGTGGGCGATGTTGCCCTGACACCCTCGGCGCGATTGATGCAGGAGCTGACCACGACTGACGAGTCGTTTTTTGACCTCGCCCTACGCATGTCCGCGACGCACAAGGCTTATTTCCTGGACCTGTACCCCCCTAACGGCGAGCGGCTAGCCGAGTTCGCCTCGCAAGCGCAGGAGTCCCTGGAGAAACAGCGCAAGATTGAGACCCGTGACGAAGGTTCCTTCGAGGAATATCTGGCTCGTTATTTTGCGAACTAGCTCACAGGTAACATAAAAAGCCAAAAAAGGTCACTTCCCTTTCACGATAGGGGGACTAAACTTCGGCTCCCGATGTCGGGAAGGGACTTCCCACGGGCAGAAAACAAAGATTGATGATGAAGGGTCCGCAAATGAAAACACTATCGGAAGCGGAAAGTCTGCTGGTCAACCCACAGCCATTTCCCAACGCCGCGAACGAAGAATTCACGGCCCGTGCTCAGTCCTCCAGCGGCTGGGATCCATTCGAGGTTTGGCGCACGCGTGTGCGGGTTGAACTGGATCCGACGAAGGCAGGGGCGCTCCTCGCGTAATCCTCCAGGACGCCCCCGCCACAGTATCCAGGGCGGTCTCGCCCGTAAGCGTCAATACCCCTGCTGAGGCATTGTCTTTCCTCGCAGGGTCGCGCTCAAATACCCCAAATTAAAGCTTGTGCCGTGTGCCGCGGATAGTTGCGCCCGCACGCCGCGCATCCGATCCTTTCCACCATGAATGCACTGTCTGTTCGCGGGCTGACCAAGACCTACAAAAACGGGGTACAGGCGCTCAAGGGCGTCGACCTTGATGTTGAGCAGGGCGATTTCTTCGCGCTTCTCGGCCCCAACGGCGCCGGTAAAACGACGCTCATTGGCATCGTCACCTCCCTCGTCAACAAGACGGGCGGCACCGCCTGTGTCTTTGGGCACGATATCGACCGGGAGCTGGAAGCAGCCAAGGCTTGCATCGGCGTGGTGCCGCAAGAGCTCAACTTCAACCAATTCGAGACGCCGTACACCATAGTCGTCAACCAGGCCGGCTTCTACGGCATCCCCCGGTCCGTCGCGCGCGAGCGGGCGGAGAAATATCTCAAGCAGCTGCAGCTCTGGGATCGCCGCGACAAGATGTCGCGCGGCCTCTCTGGAGGTATGAAGCGCCGGCTGATGATCGCGCGCGCGCTCGTGCACGAGCCGCGGCTGCTGATTCTCGATGAGCCGACCGCCGGCGTGGATATCGAGATCCGGCGCTCCATGTGGGACTTCCTGCGCGAGATCAATGAGCAGGGCACGACCATCATTCTCACGACCCACTATCTCGAGGAGGCCGAGACCCTCTGCCGCAATATCGCCATCATCAACGGCGGCCTCATCGCTGAGCGCGACCGCATGAGCAGTCTCCTGCGCAGGCTCAACACCGAGACGTTCGTGCTCAACCTTCGGGATACGCTTGCCGCCGCGCCGAAGCTCGAGGGTTACAGCGTCGCCCTTGTCGACCCTCATACGCTCGAGGTCGAGACGGCCAAGGGGCAGAATCTCAACGATGTGTTCGCCCAGCTGTCGTCCCTCGGTATCGAGGTGTTGAGCATGCGCAATAAGGTAAATCGTCTCGAGGAGATATTCATGCGTCTCATCGAGAAGGGTGGCAACGGTACCAGCTTCGCTGGTCCCGGCTCCGGCGGCGTTCCAGCGACAGCGTTGGCGCAGCGGGGAGGTCGTCCCTGATGAGCTCGGTCGTCGCTCACGAATCCGTGCCCGCGCGCGCGAATGTCGGTCTCATCCGTTGGATCGGCTTCAAAACCATTGTCATTCGCGAGTACGGTCGGATCATCCGCATTTGGGGCCAGACCATTGTGCCCTCCGCGGTCACCGCGACCTTGTACTTCGTGATTTTCGGCAGCCTGATCGGCCAGCGTGTCGGCGCCATGGGCGGGTTTGATTACATGCAGTACATCGCGCCCGGGCTCATCATGCAGGCGGTGATCACCAACTCGTACGCCAACGTGGTCTCCTCGTTCTTCGGCGCGAAGTTCGGTAAGCACGTGGAGGAGCTGTTGGTCTCGCCGCTGCCGAACTGGGTAATTGTTTGCGGTTATGTGGCCGGCGGGGTGGTGCGCGGGCTTCTGGTAGGCTGCGGCGTGACCATCGTGACTTTGCTATTCACGCACCTGCACGTGCAACACCCGCTCATCATCGTGGCCGCGGTGCTGTTGACGTCCATCACCTTCGCGTTGGGCGGTTTTCTGAATGCCCTGTACGCGAAGAACTTCGACCAGGTGAACTGGATTCCGACATTCATCCTTACGCCGCTCACCTACTTCGGCGGCGTGTTCTACTCGGTGACCCTGTTGCCGGAGTGGGCGCAGAAGGTGTCGTACGTGAACCCCATCCTGCACATGGTGAATGCCTTCCGCTTTGGCTTTCTCGGGGTGTCCGATGTCGACGTCCGCCTCGCTCTGTCCCTGATGGTCGCGGCGGCGCTGGCGCTGTTCGTCGTTGCAGTGACTCTGATGAACCGCGGTAGCGGCATCCGCGAATGACGTCCCTGGTGGCGCTGGTCACGACCCGCGCGGCTCGCGGACTCGATGAGGATTTGCCCCCGCTGCAACAGGCGATGCAAGCGGCAGGCTTCAAGACCGAGGTCGTCGATTGGGATGATCCGGCCGCTCGCTGGGAACGATTCGACCTGACGCTATTGCGCTCAACCTGGGATTACACCGATCGACTGCGACAGTTCCTGCTCTGGGTCGATTCGGCCGCCGCGCTCACCACGGTGCTGAATCCGCCCGCGGTGGTGCGCTGGAATACCGACAAGCACTATCTTGCCGATCTCGCGCGCGCGGGCGTGCCGGTGGTTCCGAGTGTTTTTGTCGAGCCTGGAGCGGATGCCGGACAGGCGCTGAGCGCCTTCCTGGCACAACACCAGTGTCCCGAGTTTGTGGTGAAGCCCTCGGTGGGTGCCGGCTCGCGCGATACTGAGCGTCATGCCCGGGCGGGGGTCGTGCGCGCTGAGAGCCAGATGCGCGGCCTGCTGGACTCGCAGCGCAGTGTGCTGTTGCAGCCCTATCTGGACAGCGTGGACCGGGTTGGGGAGACGGCACTGATTTATTTTGCCGGCCGGTTTAGCCACGCCATCCGTAAGGGACCCCTGCTGCCGCCCGGATCGACGGGCTCCCCCGCGACCGGCCTGTTTGCCTCGGAGACGATCACTCCGAGGGTGCCTGGACCTGACGAGTTGCATGTTGCCGAGCAGGTGCTCGCTGCATTGCCCTTCGAGGCGCCGCTGTACGCTCGCGTCGATCTCATCCGGGACGCCTCCGGCGCCCCTGTCGTGCTCGAGGTCGAGCTGACCGAGCCATCGCTGTTTTTCGCACATGCGGCCGGCTCGGCCGAGCGTTTCACTTCCGCGGTGCTCGAAGTCGCGCGGATTGTTTGAAGCGGGCGATTGGCGGGGAACTGGTTTGGGGCTCGCGCATTTGCAGGATGCGAGCTATCGCAAGGGAGCGTTTCAGCGTCATGTCCGCGTAATGTTCAGCCCTCAATTTCCCCAACGTAACGCACACTCGGTATCAAAAACCACGCCTAAACCCCTGTCGCAAAAAAACTTTCACAATTCCGTCACCCGGTTGACGTAGCCGAGGACCAGGCTTTAGCTCATGAAAGCAAGTGGGCTCAACACATTCATCGCGCGGGTTGACGCGGCCGAATACAGCCTCTGCAGGAAGCTGAATCGCGGTGCGTCGTTTGCCTTCCCGCGGCGGGTGTTCCAGATCGCCAGTCGCCTGGGCGATGGCGTCATCTGGTATGTGGTGTTGGCGCTGCTGCCGCTCCTTTACGGCATGAGTGCGGTCAAACCCGCCATCATCATGGCACTGACCGGTGTGTTGGGGGTGGCGCTGTACAAGCTCTTGAAGCACGTGTTCGTCCGGGAGCGGCCGTTCATCACCCATTCCAGTATCGACCTGGCGATGGCGCCCTTGGACCGCTACAGCTTTCCATCCGGCCATACCCTGCATGCCGTGTCATTCGCGTGGCAGGCGACTGCTCACTTTCCCGAGCTGGGCTGGGTCCTGGTCCCTCTGGCGGCGTTGATCGCCGGCTCTCGTGTCGTATTAGGCCTGCACTATCCAACGGACGTGTTGGCTGGCGCGGCCATAGGAGCCTCCTTGGCCGAGTTGGGTTGCGCTCTCGTTTGAGCGCCGCAGTCCACGCGGTCCGGTTTTAGGCGCGTGCGCGTCCTCTTTGTCTCGGACGTCTACTTCCCCCGGGTCAACGGCGTTTCAACCTCGATAAGGACGTTTCGCCAGGATTTGGCCGCCTGTGGCGTCGAGACTGTGCTCGTCGCGCCCACGTATGCAGGTATCGGTGCCAACGACGAGCCTGGTGTTTTACGCATAGCCTCTGCCTCCGTCCCGCGCGATCCTGAGGATCGCCGTATGCGTTGGGGCGCGCTCACGCGCACCATGGACAGCCTGCCGCGCGACGAATTTGACTTAGTTCATATCCACACGCCGTTCATCGCGCATTACGCTGGTGCCCGTTTCGCAAGGCGAAACAGGATTCCTTGTGTAGCGACGTACCACACGTTCTTTGAGGAATACGCGCAGCACTACGTTCCGGCGATGCCGCGGTGGATAGGGCGGTATCTGGCACGCGCGTTTACTCGTTCGCAATGCGACGATGTGCAGACGCTTATCGCGCCGTCCGAGCCGATGCGCGACGTGTTACTGCAGTATGGAGTGGCCACGCCCATTCACGTGCTGCCAACGGGTCTTCCCGCGGACCGTTTTGTTGCTGGTGATGGCGACCGTTTCCGCAAGCAGTCCGGGTTGCCTCTGGACCGCCCGCTCATGACCTACATCGGGCGCGTGGCGCACGAGAAGAACATCGATTTCCTGATCCAGGTGTTCGCCCAGGTGCGGCAGTCGGTGCCGGGCGCCATGCTGGTGATCGCTGGCGAGGGTCCGGCGCGGGAGTCACTGCGCCAACGGGTCGCGAGCCTGAAGCTGGAAGCCGACGTCTTTTTTGCCGGTTACCTGGATCGCAACACGGCGTTGCTCGATTGTTACGCGGCGGCGAACGTGTTTGCTTTTGCCTCGCGTACCGAGACTCAGGGGCTGGTTCTTCTGGAGGCGATGGCCCAGGGCACCGCTGTAGTGTCGACCGCGGAGCTCGGTACCCGCTCGATTCTCAAGCCCGATTGCGGCGCGCTGGTGGTTGCGGAGAACCTGCATGAGTTTGCCGCGGCCGTGATACGCGTACTCCAGAGCCCGCAACTGCAGCAGGAGCTCGGTGAGCGCGGCCGGGTCTACGCCAAGGCATGGTCCTCCGCGACGATGGCGCGGCGGCTCGCCGATCTTTACGACGGTCTGCGTTTGTCGCCAAAAGACGCGCGCGCGACGGCCTGACCAGGGAGCCTGTCTAACTCATGATCGCCTACTGCGGACGACCCGCAGCGGCAGATTTCGGCGATCGTTTCCCTTACATAGTGTCGACTATGCGCGGGAAACGATCGCCCCTAGTCTTCATAAGACTTGGCTGCTCGCTGAGGGTCGCCCTCGCTACGTCGATCATGAGTCAGCCAGGCTCCTGATTCGTACTCCGCGACGGCGTAGCTGGACCTGCGACGTCGCGGGCTGGCGACATCGCTGGTGGAACCGAGGTTCTGCGCTACACTTCCTCCAAACTGTCACTACGAGAGTTGGGATGGGAGCGGTCATGGGCGCGAAGCGGGCGTTGATTGTCGACGACTCGAAGTCGGCACGCCTCTTCCTGGCGCGAATTCTCGAGAAGTACGAGCTCGACGTCGACAACGCGGAGAATGCCGAAGCCGCGATCGAATACTTGACGAGCCACCGCCCGGATGTGATTTTCATGGATCACATGATGCCGGGCATGGATGGCTTTCAGGCTGTCCAGGCGATCAAGAACAATCCGCGCACGGCCACCATCCCGATCATGATGTACACCTCCCAGGAAGGGGAGCTGTATCTCGGACAGGCGCGTGCCCTGGGCGCGGTCGGTGTGTTGCCGAAGCAGATCAAACAGGCGGATGTCTCGAAGATCCTGTACCAGTTACATCTGGTGGCGGACCGGCGCCATCCGGAACAAAATACTTTCACACCAGTGAATGCACCTGGCGTGGCCCCGCCCGCTGCCGCACCTCCGGGTCTCGCCGCCGTAGCCGCGGTCGCTGAACAGAGTGCGCCTCTGGCGCTGACCGTCACCACGCTGCGAGAGCAATTCGCTGAGTTGCGGCGCGCGCTTGTGGTGGGTGTTGATACTCAGACGGACCGGATTACTGCGGAGGTGCGAGCGCTGTTGCTCGAGTCGCTGCCCCCTCCGGCCCCTGGAACGTCTGCACCGCGTACCCAGGTCTCCTGGGGGTGGGTGGTAGCTAGCGTAGGCTTGGGTATTGCGCTACTGAGCACCACCTTATGGTGGAACAATGTGAGCCGGCTACGGGAGCTCACGGCGGAGCTTACGCAGTTGCGGGGCGCTATGGCGGAGCAGCAGGCCGCCCTTGCCGAGCTCTCGGTCGCGCCGGTTGCTTCCCAGGGTGGCGCTCGTGGCTCCACGGGGGCCTTACTAGGGGCTTCCGCGAGCACTGGCCCCAAGCCCGTGGTCATGCTCGTACCTTATGGGGGCGAACCCCTGAGCGGCGGCCGCCTCGATACGGTCCGCCAGCTTGCCTACCGTCTCGCCAAGGAGAATGCGACGGGGGTAGTGGACGTCAAGACCTTCGCAGCGAGATTTTGCCTCGTCGGCAACTCTGTCGATGGCTTCTCGCTTGCGCCGGACGAGATGCTTTTCGCAAAATGCGATCTGGTCGGCAACCCCGCAGACGATGCTCTCTCACCCGCTCAGCACACACCTGTCGCACTCGCCAATATCGCGGGTGTCATCCGCCATGCGACGCACGGCACGCTCCAGGTACAGTCATCGGTGGGCAATCCGGCAAGCGTGGCTGTCCCGTACCCCCCTCTCTCTAGCGATCTCACGGCGGGCGAATGGAACCGCGCCGCCAGCGCAAACAATCGCGTGGAGATTCGTGTGCGCTGAGCGTTCCCGCGTGCGGTCGCCGTGAACCTGCTCGCCGACGATTTCAAGCCACCACGGTGGCTCCGTAACCGCCACGTCCAGTCCATGCTGGCCAGCACGGGTGCGCGTCGCGGGCCCATCGCGCGGCGCACTGCGCCGCTGGTAGCGGCGCAGAAAGCCATCGTGCTCGATTGCGGAGATGGCGTCCGGCTGCAATGCCTGTATTCGAGCCCCCAGCAAAGCTCGGGACGCCTCGCCGTGATTCTGCACGGCTGGGAGGGAAGCGCGACCTCGCTGTATGTCCTCTCGTTGGGGCAGCAGCTCTTTGATCGGGGTTTCGAGGTGGTGCGCCTGCATCTTCGCGACCATGGGGATACCCACCACCTCAATCGCGAGCTGTTCCATTCGTGCCGCCTGCCCGAGGTCGTGGGTGCCATCCGTAACCTGCAGCAGGTGTTCCCAGGTAAGCCTCTGCATCTGGTCGGCTTCTCGCTCGGCGGCAATTTCGCGTTACGAGTCGCGGCACAAGCGGGTGATGCCGGGCTCGATGTCGCCAGGGTCATCGCGGTCTCCCCGGTACTGGATCCTGGCGCCACGCTCATCGCGCTGGAACAGGGCATGCCCGGCTATCAGTTGTATTTCATCCGCAAGTGGATGCAGTCGCTGTGGAAGAAACAGGCGGTGTGGCCGTCCGACTATGACTTCCATGAGATCGGGCGGCTAGCGAATCTGCGGCGCATGACCGCGGAGCTGATTCGCCGCTTCACCGAGTTTCCGACCCTCGATGACTATCTGAACGGTTACTCCATCACCGAGGGCCGGCTGGCGCGGCTCGAGGTGCCCTCGACTCTCATCGCCTCGCTCGACGACCCCATCATTCCGGCACATAGCTTGGAGCGTATTGCACGACCGTCGTGCCTGAACCTGACGGTCACCCGCTTCGGCGGCCACTGTGGATTTCTCGAGCGGCTCGTTGGCCCGAGTTGGGTCGAGCGGCGCATTGTCGCGGAGCTCGACCCGGAAGGGGAGCATCACGAGTTAGGGTCGGCGCTCACCAGCGCCTAGGCTCCTGGCCTGCGATTGTGTTGTCTCGCGCCAGCGCGTCCGCGGCGGCGTGCGTTCGCATGGCTTCGCCCAACGCACGCACGTTTCGGGTCGCGACGAAGTGCGCGCCCCGGGCGGCGAGATCCAGCGCCGTCTCCAGAGTTTCGACCTCATACACCACCCAACGCCACGGCCCGCGCCACAGCGTAGTGCCGACCGGCAAATAGGTTCGATCGCAGAACAGGTAGTCTGGTTGTAAGGCCTCGTACTTCAGTCGCGTGTGAGCGTCGTAGGCGGGCAATACCCATGCAATCGGGTAACCCGTGATGTTGCGCGCGGTGTGGATTGTCGTTAGATCGCTGGAGCCCAGGACGCATCGTGATCGGACTGGTTTGAGCGCGCGGCTGACTTGCGAAATCACATGCTCGCGGCCGAAGCGGCGGACGCTGGCCTGACCGATGACAATAAAGGCGGTGATTTCCGGCCTGCCCTCGAGCAGACCGAGCGTCGTTGCGAGCGATGGCATGCGGGCCTCGCTGAATCGCGGGCCGAAGCGCTCCGGCTCGCCCACCTCCAGTCGCGCGAGCTGAGCGGCGTTGAGATCCTCGAAGTTGGCTACTCGCGCGTGTTGCCTGTCGAGTGCGACGACTGGAACGCCGTCCGCCGCGAGATGCACATCGATTTCAATGAAACGGGCGCCGAGCGCCAGCGCTGAGCGCAGCGCCGCCACAGTGTTCTCAGGGAAATCACGGGAGTTCCCACGGTGCGCCACCATATGTAACAGTCGGAAGGCCTTCATCCGGATCCGCTCGTCGCCGAATGCATACAGCATATGCACGCTCCTTGTGCTCCTTCGCTGTCGCGATCATAACCGTATCGCGCCATGTTGGTTCGGATCTGGATCACGCCAGGCCTCGAGGCGTGTCCGCTCGAGCTCGCTGCTTTAGCCGGCTTTGCGTTTTTCCTCGAATCGCACCATGGGCTGGCCGCTCGTTATGGTGACTTCGCCGTCGATCACCGCGCCCTTTGCGACCGCAATGCTGCGTGCGACGATGTCAGCACGAATGACCGCGGTCGGGCCCACCTCGAGCTTCTCCTCTATCACCAGCTTTCCCGAAATGCGTCCTGAGATGACGGCTGCCTGCGCGTGAATCTCGCCTTGCCACTCCGCTTTTGCCGCCATGCTCAGCGCGCCGCCGACTTTGCCGTCGCCGCGGATGGTTCCGAGGACGACCAGGGGCCCGACTGTCACAATATCCCCCGTGACGTGGCATCCCTCGGCCACGAAGGTGGGCGACACGCCGATCTGATCGATCAGGCGACGCTTGGGTGTTTCACTCATCTAGACAGTCCTTTAGGGGGTGCTTCGCGTACGGTATGAGCGAGGCGGCGAGATAGAATAGGCGCGCCCAGGCTCCTAGGATGTCGATGATGCTCACATTCCGCGCAGGAAACGTTGCCGCGCTCACGGTCTTTTTGTGTCTCGCTGCCGCCTGCAGCCGGGAGCAGCAAGACTGGCGTTCCGCGGAAGCCGCGGACACGATGGAGGGATACTCGCAGTTTCTCGAGCGCCACCCGGAGAGTGAGCTCGCGACCGAAGCGCGCACGCGCGTGGCGCAACTTGCGGAGGATCGTGAATGGCAGCAGGCCAGTCACGCCGATACGGCCGACGCCTATCGACAATTTCTGGCGCAGCTCCCCAACGGAAAGTGGTCGCAAGAGGCGCGCATCCGCATTCAGAACTTTGCGCTGAATGGATTACCCCCGGCCGGCCCGCCGATGGCGCAGACGCCAAGTGCTGCGGGGAGCAATTCGCCTTCGACCACGGTGCCCGCGGCGGCACCGTCAACCGCTGGAGCCGCGCAGGCGTTCGCGGCACCAGGCGAGCTTGCGCAGCCCGCTGGCTCCGCGCGCCCAGCCGCCGTCGCGCTCTCAACACCGTACGTCTCGGTGCCAAACACGGCAAAACCCGCCGCTGCGCTCGCGAATACTGCTGCCAACAACATTGCTACCAGTGCCGCTGCGGCCAACAGTGTCGCGGCCACCAACACAACTACCTACGGCATCCAGCTAGGTGCCTTCGCCAGCACGGGCGCCGCAAACAGCGCCTGGCAACAACTGACAGCCCGTTTTGCTACGGAATTGCACGGACTTTCCGCGCAAGTTCTGCCTGTCAGCGCCGCGACCGGCACCTTGTTCAGGTTGCAGGCCCTGGTGGGTGATGAGTCGCGGGCGCGCGCGTTGTGCGAGCTGTTGAAAAAACAGTCCCAGGTATGTGTTCCTGTGTTGCCGCACTGACACGCAATGTGACCTGACACTACGGGCTGCGGGCCAAACCTGACAATTCGCGTCACCGGCTGGCGGGCCGCAGAGCGAGCGCAAGTCATTGTTTTCAAAGGATGTGCGTCTCTGGCACAGCCTTTGCTTCTGCTTCAATCGTGCGGTGCGCATTGAGCGCCGCCACGGACTGCGAACAACTTCCCCGGTGTTCGCTCCTTCAAACGCCGCGCTGCGCTTTCCCCCGCTCGCGGCGTTTTTTTATTTTTAACTTTGGAACTGGCCCACTCGAGCAGCGCCGCGACTCGAGCTATGCATAAAAACGACAGCCGCCGCACCATGCCCTTGCACCCAGCCGCCGGTGTACCCATTGTCTGAAGCACCGTCCGTTCGGATTGAGTCTTCATGCGTAACCCTTTCACCTCCTTTTTCAGACACTTAAGCCCACCAAGAAGCTCTGGCGTGGCGGTGGTGTCGGCCGTTCCCGGGCGTGAAAGCGTGCGGGCGACCACTCTCGGGAACGGGATGAGGATCATAGTGTGGCCGGTGCACGACATTCCGAATGTCGCCCTCTACAACTGGGTCCGGGCGGGCAGCCGCAACGAGGCCCCGGGGATCACCGGCCTGGCGCACTTCTTTGAGCACATGATGTTCAACGGCACCACACGCCGGCAGCCGGGCGAGTTCGATCGCTTGATGGAGGCGCAAGGCGGCGCCAACAACGCGTTCACCAGCGACGATGTCACCGTCTACCAGGATTGGTTTCCGCGCGGCGCGCTCGAGTTGGTGCTCGACCTGGAAGCGGATCGGATCGCCAATCTCGCATTCGTGCGCGAGGTGGTCGAAAGCGAGCGTGGCGTCGTCACGTCCGAGCGCCGCTTGCGCGTGGACGACAACAACCCGGGCTTTCTCGGCGAGCAGGTGCAGGCGGCTGCATTCGTCGCCCACCCCTACCGGTTTCCAACCATAGGCTGGCCATCGGATATCCGGGCGTGGCGGATGTCGGACCTGCAGAGTTTCTTCAAAACCTACTACGCACCCAACAACCTGACACTGGTGCTGGCGGGCGATCTGGTGCCGGAGCGCGTGTTCGAGCTCGCCCGTAACTACTTCGAATCGATTCCGCGCCAAGCCGCTCCGGAGCCGGTGCGTGCGCGCGAGCCCGATCAACTGGAGGAGCGTGTCGTGGTGGTTCGCCGCAAGGCACAGACACCGCTCTTGCAGTACGCCTACAAGGCCCCCGCCGCCGCCGATTCGCGCGCAGCGGCAGTGAATCTGCTGCTATCGATTCTCGTCGACGGTGACGCATCGCGCCTGCACCGCTCTTTGGTGGAGGACAAGAGAGCTGCCATCGAAGTGAGTGGTCACTGGCAGGAAGGCTTCGATCCGGGCCTCCTGTGGTTGTACCTGACTTTGCCGGAAGGCGCCGATCCGGCGCAGACGCGCATGTTGCTCGATGCGCAGTTGGAGGCTGTGGCACGCAATGGCGTGACGGCTGCGGAGCTGTCGCGCGCAAAGAATCTCACCTCGGCGGGCTTCTGGAAGAAGCTCGCGACCATTGACGGCAAGGCGCAGCTGCTCGGTGAGTTCGAAGTCTTTCACGGCGATTGGTCGAAACTGTTCGAGGCGCCCGCGCAATTCGAGAAAGTGACACGCGAGGAGATCCTCACGGTCGCACGCGAGATTCTCGATCCGAGGCGGCGCACTGTCGGTGTGCTCGTGCCTGAGGCCGAAGCAGTTGAGGAGGGCGCGGAGGTCGGGGAAGTGCATGAGGAGCTCGAGGCATGATCGGCCGGTTCTTCCTCAAAATGGCTGCGGCGACCTGGAAAGCCGCGCCACGAGGCCCGACCAACGTGTTGGCGAAGGCAGGGGGTGGCGTTCACGTTCCGACGCACGAGCGCTTTGTGCTCGATAACGGCGTCACTTTGCTTATCGTCCCTCGTCGTGATGTGCCGCTGGTTGCTTTCAACGCGGTACTGCGCGGCGGCTCGCTCGGGGACCAGGCCGCGAAGCCCGGCGTCGCCTCGCTCCTTGCAGGATTGCTCGAGAAGGGAGCGGGAAAGCGTGATGCGTTTGCCTTTGCGGATGCCGTGGAAGGAGTTGGCGGCAGCTTTACGGCGGGAGCGAACACCGAATCCATCAGCGTGCGCGGCCAATTTCTGGCGCGCGATCAGCAGCTGATGCTGGAGCTTCTGACGGATGCGCTATTGCGCCCCCGTTTCGAGAGCGAGGAGCTTGAGACGCTGCGCGCGCGGCACATCGACATGATCAAGGCAGCGAAGGATAGCGACCCGTCTGAGCTCATCGGTCTCTATGGTCGCTCCTTCGTGTTTCGCGGCCACCCGTACGGACGGCCGGTGATCGGAAGCGAGAGCTCGCTGGCGGCCATCACGCAGCAGGATGTGCTCGATTACTACTCGGCCAACTTTGGCGCCGACCGCCTCGTACTGGTGTTCGCGGGCGATGTCGATTCCTCCTGGTTGCGACGGATGGTCGGGAAACACTTCGGACGCTGGAAGAAGGTGGGTACGCCTGCGTCGCAGCTCGTACCTCCGGCCCGCGTGCAGGGGCGCGAGGTGTTGCTCGTTGATTCCCCCGGTGCGGTGCAGACCCATTTCTGGATCGGCAATGTAGGTGTAGACCGGCGCTATGAGCAGCGTGCGGCGCTCGATCTTGTCAACACCCTCTACGGTGGCCGATTCACCTCCATCATCAATACCGAGCTGCGCATCAAGTCGGGCCTTTCCTATGGGGCGCGCTCGGGATTCGCGCGCGGCAGCGTCGCCGGTGAATTTGCGATTCACTCCTTCGCCGAAACGCAGAACACCGAGAAGGCCCTCGACATGACGTTGCAGACGCTCGGGCAGTTGAAGCGCGACGGGGTAACGGGCGACATGCTCGAATCCGCGCGTGCCTATGTGCTCGGCCAATATCCACTGAACTTCGAGACCGCGGCCGACTGGGCCGCGGCGCTAGGCGAAGTGGAGTTGTATGGCATGGGTCCGGAGTACATCGATAACTATGGGTCGGCGTTACGCCACGTGACGCTCCAGGACACCAGGCAGGTGATCGATGAGGCTTTTCCAGCGCCTGATGCGCTGGCGATCGTGTTGGTAGGCGATGCAGCCAGGATTCGGGAGCAGGTTCGCAGGTATGGTACGGTCACTGAGATGACGCTCACACAGCCGGCATTCGGTGCCTGAGCTACCGGACATCACCGTTTACATCGAAGCTCTCGAGCGGCGCCTGATGGGTGCCCGGCTCGAGTCGACGCGCATTGCTCATCCCTTTCTCTTGCGGACGTTCGACCCGCCTATCACCGCGTTGTATGGCAGGCGCGTGGTAGCGTTCCGGCGCCTCGGAAAGCGCATTGCAATCGGGTTCGAAGGCGATCACTGGCTGGTGTTGCATCTGATGATTGCCGGCCGACTGCACTGGATCGAGCCGTCCGTGACCCAGAAAGGCCGCGCCGCGCTGGCCTATTTCGTGTTCGATACAGGCACGCTCACGCTGACCGAAGCCGGTACGAAACGTCGTGCCTCCCTCTACATCTTTCCATCGAGCGAGCAACTCACGCGGACGGACAGCGGCGGCCTCGAGGTTCTCGGTGCAACCTTAGAGGAGTTCCGCGCGCGCCTGGTGGCTGAAAATCATACGTTGAAGCGCTCTCTGACCGACCCGCGCACCTTCAGCGGAATCGGTAACGCCTACTCGGACGAGATTCTTCACCGCGCGGGACTGTCTCCCGTAGCGCTCACACAGAAGCTCTCGCCGCAAGGTATCCGGCGACTCTATGACGCCATTCGTCTCGTGCTGCCCGAATGGGTCGACCGATTGCGTGCCGAGGCGGGCGCGGGGTTTCCGGAAAAGGTGACGGCCTTTCGGCCGGAAATGGCGGTTCATGGGCGCTTCGGCAAGCCCTGTCCGGTGTGCGGCACGAGCGTGCAACGCATCCGTTATGCCGAAAATGAAACCAACTACTGCCCGCGGTGCCAGACTGAAGGGCGGATTCTCGCGGATCGCTCGCTGTCGCGGCTGCTGAAGGATGACTGGCCCCGGACCGTGGAGGAATTGGAGGCCTGAAGGCAAGACCGGCAGCGAGAGGCGAGGCGCGTCCTCGAGGGGGTCAAGTAGCGCTACGCCCCTCGCTCCAGTCAACTTTGCGGCACGAGACGCCGCAACTCACATCGACATCCCGAAAGGACACGGGAGACGAGACTTGTTCTCGAGGGGGGTCAAGGCTCGTCCCGTCTCCCGTTCCGTGTTCGGGTGACCACAAGATAAGAAACCTGACAGCGGCCGACAAACGAAAAGAATTGCGCCGATGAATGATTCGCGCTCACCTGGGCTCACATGAGAGGGCCCGGTCCAACAGCGAAGCGCCGCAGCATGTCAGTTTTGTTACGGCGACCCTTTCCGGGCCATCCTGCGCGGGCCGCCCTGTCTAACAGGTATGAGCTATGCCGCGGCGGTTATAAGCGCAAGTGCGTCCGGGCATCGGGTCCGCGCATCACTGCGCAAGGGCGCTGTCAAGCCAGCGGGCAAGCGTTCCTCCATCGAGCGCGCCTGACTGTCGTGACAGCTCACGTCCGTCGCGGAACAGGATCAATGTCGGGATGCTGCGAATATTGAAGCGAGCCGCCAGCTCCTGTTGCTCATCCGTGTTGACCTTCGCAACCTGTAGTTTTGCCGCGCGCTCGTGTGCGACGCTCTCGAGCACCGGCGCCATCATTCGACAGGGGCCGCACCAGGGCGCCCAGAAGTCCACCAGCACCGGCAGGCTCGTACGCTCGACGTACGTTGCGAAGCTGGCCTTGTCGAGCGCTACCGTCTCGCCCGCCAACAGCTCTGACTTGCATCGTGGGCACTTCGGGTGCTCATCGGATCGATCAGCCGGCACGCGCACGACCGCGTGACATCGCGGGCAAGCGGCGAGAATGGGACTCTCAGCGGCGGCGGTGCTCATAAGGGCCTTACGGGTTGCGGACAGGATCGCCAAAAGTGTGACATCCCCACTAGTGGGGACACCCCCTGAGGATTCAACGTTCCAGCTTTGGGGGGCTCTTGCCAGTGGCGAAAGCATCCCCACCTTGCACCACAATTGCGGGCGCGCGTACCGTGCGCTCGTGTAGCGCGCTCGCTCGAGGCGCAACGAGCTGAGGACTATGGAATACCGGGACTACTACAAGATTCTTGGCGCGGAGCGTACGGCCAGCGCGGACGACATCAAGAAGTCGTACCGTCGCCTTGCCCGGAAGTTCCATCCTGACGTCAGTAAGGAGAAAGACGCCGAGGCCCGCTTCAAGGAAGTCCAGGAGGCGTACGAGGTCCTGAAAGACCCCGAGAAGCGCGCGGCCTATGATCAGCTTGGCAGCAATTGGAAGTCCGGCGAGCAGTTCCGGCCACCGCCGGACTGGGCGAACGGCTTCGAATTCCGAGGTGCCCCGCGTGGCGCTGGCCGCCAGAGTGGTGGCACGCATGGCTCATCCGAAGAGGTTTTTGAGGACGAGGGGTTCAGCGACTTCTTCTCCTCGCTGTTCAGCGGACGTGGTGGCGCGAGCCCATTCGCGGAAGGAAAGGGCCAGCGTGGGCGTGCCGGGCGCGATCACCACGCCGAGATCGATATAGACCTCGAAGAGGCGTTTGCTGGCACCACGCGAACACTCGAGCTCAAGCGTCCCCAGCTGAAGGCAGATGGCACGCTCGAGATAAAGCCTCATACCGTAAAGGTCACGATTCCCGCCGGCGTGACAGAAGGGCAGCTGATTCGGTTAGCTGGCCAGGGAGAGCCGGGCCCCAATGGGGGACGCGCTGGTGATCTGTACCTCCAGGTCCACGTTCGGCCGCATCGACTGTTCCAGGTTGAGGGCCGCGACGTCACACTCACGCTACCCGTTGCTCCGTGGGAAGCCGCGTTGGGTGGCCCCGTGAAGGTACCGACGTTGGCGGGCACGGTTGAAATGAACATCCCTGCAGGCGCACAGTCGGGGCAGAAGCTGCGGCTGCGAGGCCGCGGCCTGCCGGGTCAAGCTCAAGGGGATCAGTACGTGCAGTTGAAAGTCGTGCTGCCGTCTGCCAACTCCCCGCAGGCCCGGGCGTTATACGAGGAGATGCGCGAGAAGTTGGCGTTCGATCCGCGCGCCGATCTAGCGAGGTGAGCCATGACCGATGTGACCCATCCACTCGAGGCCCACTTGCTCGATGAGCAGGATTGGATTGGCGCAACGGAAATCTGCGCGCTATGCCGAATAGAGCTCACGGCCGTGGTAGAGCTGGCAGACCTGGGTGTCGTCTCTCCACGGGGCTATGCCCCCGAGCAGTGGCAGCTGCCCGCTAGAGAGTTGCCACGCTTACGCACCGTGGCTCGCTTGATGCGCGATCTTGGGGTGAATGTGAGCGGCGCTGCTTTGGCGGTGGAACTGCTTGAGGAGCAGCACTATCTGGAGCGGCGGCTGCGTAGGTTGGAGCGCCTGGTCCACGAGTGAACGCGCTCTAGGCTCCTAGCTCTGCTGCCCCATCCGTTCGCCCGAGCTTTCCAGCCACGTTTCCTCGTCCTGAGTGCTCACTCGCTCGAGCACCTCATTGCGATGAGGAAAGCGCCCGAACCTCTGGATGAGAGCACGATGTTCTTGCGCTGATTGCAGCGCGTCTTCAAACACTCCGCGCAGCTCCTGCGGAGCCTCCACGAGCAGGCGGCGGTAGGCCGCTACGGACTCGTCCTGAACGTCGTGCGCCTCACAGTGTTGCAGGGGCATATAGAAGAAGATCCGCTCAACCACATCGAGCGCGCCGTCGGCGGCCGATTGCATACCCGCTAGCGTCAAGGCCAGCGCCTGGTCATCGTAGGCGAACGCCTGCGCGGTGCCTCGATAGATGTTGCGCGGGAATTGATCGAGCAAAATGATGAGGCTGAGGCAGCGTCGCGGGCTATCGGCCCAACTTGCCAGCTCGCCCTTTCCGGCGCGCTCGACGAGGCTGCCGAAACGTGTGCGGATCATTGCGTCGCGCTGCTGCCGCAGCTCGTCGGGCTCATCTACGGGAAACCACAGCTTGAGGCGTTGGCTGAGCGCCTCAGCGGTGGCCGGCAGCCTGCCGAACCAGAAATCGCGAACCTGACGTGCCTCGTCCATGACCCAAGGATAGCGCGTCTCAAGGAGCCTGCCTGACCGATGCTCGCTGGGGGTCGTCCTCGCTACGGCGATCATCGGTCAGGCAGGCTCCTACTCGGTTTTCGCATCCGTCTCGAACAGCTTCTCCAGCTGTTGGGCGGCTTCGCGCGAGGTCGCGAGGAATTTGATTTCGTCTTCCTTGACCGCGTATTGCGCCATGAGCGTCGCTTCGTCGTGTTGACGGAATGTCTTCACGGCGTTACGGGCGACGGTCTGGGTAGCGCCCAGCGCCTGCAGGACGGATGAGGCGAGCTCGAGACTCGAGGCGTAGGTCTCGCGGATGATGTTGGTGACCCCCAGGTCCAGCAGCGCGAAGGCATGCTGTCGGTTACGGACGCGGGCGAAGATTTTGAGCTTGGGGAACTGGGCACGCACCAGTTCCGCGGCGCGAATGGATGCCTCCACATCATCAATGGCCAGCACGAAGATTTTCGCTGTTTCCGCGCCAGCCGCGCGCAGCAGATCGAGGCGTGAGGCATCCCCGTAGTACACCTGATTGCCGAATTTCCTCACGAAGTCGACGTGGGTCTGGTTGCTATCCAGCGCGGTGAATGGAATTTGCCGTGAGCGCAAAATACGGGCGACGATCTGCCCGAAGCGCCCGAACCCGGCAATGATGACCGGAATGTCGCGGATGTCGATGTCATCGAACGGCGCTGCCGGAGCGGTGAGCCAGCGACTCGAAATCGTTTCGTGGGCCACCAATATCAGCGGGCCCAGCATCATGGACAAGGTGACCGCCAGGATGAGCAGGTCAGCGGTCGCCTGATCGAGCAGTTGCTGGTGGACCGCAAGCGTGAACAGCACGAACGCGAACTCGCCGCCGGCTGGAAGCGTGAAACCCAGGCGCCAGGCCGAATCTGCCTTGTGGCTCGTAAGGCGCCCGAGCAGGGCGACGGCGAGGAGCTTGATCAACATGAGCCCGAACGTGATGGCGAGCAGCTTCAGCGGTTGGGAAACGAATAGCCCGAGATTGGCTGACATCCCCACCACAATGAAAAACAAGCCGAGCAGCAGCCCTTTGAAGGGCTCGATGTCGGCTTCCAACTCGTGACGGAACTCGCTGTCAGCCAGGAGCACGCCCGCCAGAAACGCCCCGAGCGACATCGAAAGCCCCGCCAGGTTGGCGAGCAGGGCAGTTGCGATGACGGTCAGAAGGGCGGCGGCGGTAAACACCTCGGTGACGCGGACGCGCGCGACGATGCGCAGGGCGGGGCGTAGCAGGAGTCGGCCGCCGACAATGACGATCACGATCACTCCGAGGAGCTTGAGAAGGATCGGCCATAACGCGCTGTTAGCGGTCTGGCTGGACGAAGCCGTGTGCGAAATCAAGGGGAGGACGGCGAGTACCGGCAGGACCGCGAGATCCTGGAACAACAGGATCCCGAAGGCCGAGCGGCCTTGCTGGCTCTTGAGTTGACCGCGCTCGGCCAGAATCTGCAGGACCAATGGTGTCGAGGAGAGTGAAAGACCGAACCCGACGATCCCGGCGGTGATGGGGGGAAGGCCGAGCACACTGGCCGCTGCGGCCAGTAGGACTGAGCAGACGAGCACTTGCGCGAAACCGAGTCCGAAGACAACGCGCCGCATGACCCACAGGCGCGTCGGCTGCAGCTCCAGACCGATGATGAACAGCAGCAGCACCACGCCGAACTCGGCGATATGGGAGACGGCGCCGATGTCGTGCACGAGGCGCAGACCCCAGGGGCCGATGACGAGTCCGGCGGCTACGTAACCCAGAATCGAGCTCAGGTTCAGCAGTCGAAATAGCGACACGGCCAGGACCGCGGCAGCCAGCAGGACGGCGGTTTGCGCGAGTGAAATCATGACAGGCTCCTGGCTGCCTTCGGTAGCCGTATGTGGCCGCGATTCTGGCAGGAATCAAGGCAAGAGGCCTGCTCGATGGGGGGCGCTCTTGCGATGGCACCCCTGAGCCCAACAGGCTGCTTGCGTACCCTTGAGTTTGTCCGCATGGGGCCCCATGCCTGCGCTCATGCTGGAAGAAATTTCGCCGTTGGAAGGTTCGCCGATGGACCCGGTGGCTGACGACGCGCTGGACGCCTATTCACGGGCTGTCATCGGCGCGGTTGAGCTGGTGGGGCCGGCGGTTGTCAGTATCTATGTCGGAGGAGACACAGGAGCTGCTGAGGGCGGCAGTGGAAGGGAACGAGGAGGGGCGGGCTCTGGCGTTGTCGTGACCCCAGACGGCTATGTGTTGACTAACGAGCACGTAGTCCAGAGGGTCGAGGAGGCGCGAGTGACGTTCGTTGACGGCCGCAGTGTTTCCGCAGTCGTCGTGGGACGCGATCCTGCAACTGATTTGGCCGTGCTGCGAGCGCAGGCGGCATCTCTCCCATATGCCCGGCTGTCGACCGCGAAGCAGCTGCGTGCGGGACAACTTGTCGTCGCTGTCGGCAATCCTCTTGGCTTCGAGTCCACCGTATCGGCTGGCGTGGTCAGTGCGCTCGGACGCTCGCTGCGCAGCGGACAGGGCCGTTTGATCGAAGGCATCGTGCAGCACACTGCGGCGCTGAATCCCGGCAACTCGGGCGGTCCGCTTGTGGACTCTCAGGGTCGGGTCGTCGGTATCAACACGGCAATCATCGCCATGGCGCAGGGGATCGGGTTTTCGGTGCCAGCCGCCACGGCGCAGTGGGTGCTGACGGAGATTCTCACGCAGGGCCGAGTGCGCCGCGCCTATCTGGGCATCTCCGTGCGCGACAGGCCGATTGATCTGCGCTTGGTGCGTGCGCTCGGCTTGTCCGTGACACGCGCTATCGAAGTCATTGGGCGCGATGAGTCTGGGCCTGCGGTGGAGTCCGACTTACGCCCCGGAGACTTGATCGTGGGTGTGAACGAGACGCCGCTGAACGGAGTCGACGCGCTGCACCGGCACTTGAGCCGGTGGCCGGTGGGGTCATCGCTTACGCTGGACGTGGTCCGCAGGACTCGGAGTTTGAAAGTGGCGATTGTTCCACTTGGCTGAAAGTCGCCTGCGGCGCTTTCAGCGGACTGAGGCATATGGCTTCGTTTGGGGGCCGGCAAAAAGCGTGGTTTTTGCCGGCCGAACGCGGCCACTCTGCGTGGCGACAGCGATCAGGCATTTTTGCCCGCTGCGCTGAGGGTGGCGGCGCGCGAGCTTTGACTCAGGCTCGCGCGGCGCACTATTTCTTCGGAAGCCCTTATTCGCAGAGGCTTTCCATGTAGCCCTGCGCAACCGGTGAGAGTCGCTTGAGCGCGAGCGCTCGGGCTTTGGGCGCATCCACGATGTACTCGAGCGGGCCGGAAACCAGCATCTGCCGGATGCGTGGGTGTCTCGCGGAGACGCGTGCCATTTTGTTCAGCACCGTGAAGCCGCGGTTAATTTTTTCTCGGGAGGCCCGGTTCTGCTCGATGCTACGGGCCAGGTACTGGCCGAAGCGGGCGTAGAGGAAGTAATCGTCATCCCCGACCTGGAAACGGGCTTCGGCGAAGAAATCGGGGAAATTCTTCTCCAAATACTGGGTCACGCCGTCGAGGCGGGGTCCAGGGTCGCTGTCAGTCGACGCTTGCGGTTTCTTCATCTGAGGTTCCAACACCTCCAGTACGGTGGACGACTATCTCTCCATGTCACGAGCGGTACCACACCTCGCGCATACCGCAATCGTCAGCAATTGCGGAAGCTCAAACGGCACCCTCTCGCGCGGGCGCATGTTGAGGTCTCACGCCCCAGGATGCAATAGGTTGGAAAAGAAAATGCGACGTGAATTCTCATTACGAGTTGATGCTGCGCGTTCCGCCTGAATGCGATGTGATCAAGTTGTTAAGGAACGCGCTCGGATGTGCGTTTGCAACGACAGCCCGGAGCGATGTCGCCGAGGCGGTGACGCGCGTCACTGCGCGCTTGCTCGGCTCTCGGCTCCGCACGCAATCAGTACATCTGCCCGTGTCTTCGTTCGACGGCGCGCGAGTCCTCGGCACAGGTCGTCCGTGCGCCCGTCGTCGCGCCACTCGATCGTCACCTGCGCGTTGGACTTGCCATAACCTACACAGCGCCCCCGCGCACCTGGGACCGACCCCCGCACGCGCCGTCGCACTTCAGATGCACACGCATACCGGCCGTCGCCACCCGATGGCCGCCATCAGTCCAACACTTGACACTTCAACCATCGCCGCCCAGTTCCTCGCGACCTGAACAGCGTTTGGCTTTTGCGGGGCTCCCGACTCCATGGCTAGGCACCCCGCCGAACACCGCCCAAAAACCTCTTTCAGGCCACCGGCCTTTAAAACCGCTCTTGAAAGCCTCTCTCAGGCCGGTATTATCGGGACCATAGTGATGGTGTAGACAGGCGACTTTCCCGCGGGCGATAAGGCCTCGCCTCCCCGGGCTCTCGGCTGCTTAATCCCACGGTATCCAAGTCCCGTGGGTTCCTGACCACAAAGAATTGCCGCTCGAGCTGATTCAGGTGGCGACCTGCACAGCCCAGCGGCCGCGTGCGCGCCTTAAGGAGCCTGGCCGACCGAGGATCGCCTACTGCGGCCGACCCTCAGCGGCAGCTTCCGGCGATCGTTTCCCTTACATAGTGTTGACTATGCGCGGGAAACGATCGCCGAAAGCTGCTCGCTGAGGGTCGGCCTCGCTACGGCGCTCCTCGGTCGGCCAGGCTCCGAAACAGGCGTTATAAAACTCGATCCGAGGCCATGACGATGAGCGCTGCCACCCAGGGACTCTATAAAGACGCCTACGAACGCGATAGCTGCGGGTTTGGGCTGATTGCCAATCTCGATGATCAGCCGAGCCATTGGCTGGTCCGTACGGCCATTACATCTCTCAACCGTTTGACCCATCGTGGTGCAATCGCCGGCGACGGAAAAACCGGTGACGGCTGTGGCTTGCTGCTGAAACGACCGGAAGGCTTTCTACGCGCGGTCGCCGCCGAGGCGGGTATCGAGCTGGCGGAGAAATTCGCCTCGGGCCTGATTTTCCTTAATCCCGATCCGGCACTGGCGCAAGCTGCGCGCACCGCTCTGGAAGCCCAGTTGCAGCGACAGCAGCTGGAGGTCGCTGGCTGGCGCCAGGTGCCGGTGGATGCTGACGCTTGCGGCGAGCTGGCGCTCAAGACTCTGCCGCACATCGAGCAGGTGTTTGTGAATTGCCGCCTGTCCGACATCGATGAGGCTTCCTTCAACCGCAAGCTCTACATGGCGCGGCGCCTAGCTGAAAAGGCTGTGGCGGCGACCGACCCGGTGTTCTACTGCCCGAGTCTGTCCGCCACCACCATCGTCTTCAAAGGCATGGTGATGCCTCAGCACCTCACGGAGTTTTATCGGGACCTCCAGGACGAGCGTCTCGAGGCATCCGTAGTCGTGTTTCACCAGCGGTTCTCCACAAACACGCTGCCGCAATGGCGGCTGGCGCATCCGTACCGCTATCTCGCCCACAACGGTGAGATCAACACCGTGCAGGGAAACCGCAACTGGGCGCTGGCCCGCGGCCCTCTGTTCCGGTCGCCGTTGCTGCCGGAGCTGCAGGAGGCCATGCCGCTGGTTTCCATGACCGGCTCGGACTCACAGAGCCTCGACAACATGCTCGAGGTGCTGTTGATGGGTGGCCTGGACGCCCTGACCGCCATGCGGCTGCTAGTGCCGCCGGCATGGCACGGTCTGGACTCGATCGACTCCGACCTGCGCGCATTCTACGAGTACTACTCCGTCCACATGGAACCGTGGGATGGTCCGGCTGGTATCGTGCTCACCGATGGTCGCTACGCGGCGTGTACTCTCGACCGTAATGGCCTGCGGCCGGCTCGCTTTGTCATTACCCGCAACCGGGTCCTGACCATCGCATCGGAGACGGGCGTGTGGGACTACGCGCCGGAGGATGTGGTGCGCAAGGGCAAGCTCGGGCCCGGCGACATGATCGCGCTCGACTTGCAGACGGGGACTCTGCTCGAGTCCACCGATATCGACCAGATCCTCAAGACCCGCCACCCGTACAAGACCTGGCTGAAGAAAGGGGTGCGCTACCTCGAGAGCGATCTCGTCGATCCGCGGCTCGCGGCCGAGCCCATGGATCGCGACACGCTGTCTCTTTATCAGAAGATGTTCAACGTCAGCTCGGAGGAGCGCGACGAAATCATCCGCGTGCTCGCCGAGGACGAGAGTGAAGCGGTCGGCTCCATGGGTGATGACACGCCCATGCCGGTGTTGTCGCACAAGGTGCGCTCGCTTTACGACTATTTCCGCCAGCAGTTCGCGCAGGTGACGAACCCGCCGATCGACCCGCTGCGCGAATCGATCGTCATGTCGTTGCAGACTCAGATCGGCCCCGAGTGCAACATCTTCGTGCCGGCGCCTGAACATGCCCGCCAGATCGTGCTCGGCTCGCCGATCCTGTCGCAACGCAAGCTGCGGCAGATCCTGGCTCTGAAGGAAGTCACGCACGAGTTCATCGATCTCCAGTACGACCCCAGTGAGGGTTTGAAGGGCGCCATTGTTCGCATGTGCCAGCAGGCGGAGAACGCTGTGCGCGAGGGAAACCTCGTGCTGCTGCTGTCCGACCGCTACCTGGTAAAGGGGCGGTTGCCTGCCCACGCGCTACTTGTGACAGGCGCCGTGCATCAGCACCTCGTCAAGACAGGGCTGCGCTGCAAGTGCAACCTCCTTGTCGAGACCGGTACGGCTCGCGATCCACATCATTTCGCCTGTCTCATCGGCTATGGCGCCACCGCTGTGTATCCCTACATGGCGTATCAGGTCCTGTTCGAGATGATGCGCAAGGGCCGGGTGAAGCTCGACTTCGCCACCCGCCTGGAGCTCGGACGCAGCTACCGCGCGGGTGTCAGAAAGGGGCTGTTCAAGATCATGTCGAAGATGGGCATCTCGACGATCGCCAGTTACCGCAGCTCGCAGCTGTTCGAGATCGTGGGCCTGTCCGATGACATCGTGAACAGGTGCTTCACCGGGACCGAGAGCCGTGTGCAGGGCGCCGATTTCGAGGATCTCGAGGGCGACTTGAAGCAGCTGGCGGCGCGCGCTTGGAACCCGCGTGAGCCCATGGACCAGGGTGGGCTGCTCAAGTACATGCATGGCGGGGAGTACCACATGTACAACCCCGATGTGGTCGCAGCGTTGCAGGCGGCGGTGATCTCGGGCGACTACGCGCACTACAAGTTGTTCTCGCAGCTGGTGAACAGCCGGCCCGCCGCGACGATCCGCGACCTGTTGGGCCTGAAGCCCGGCACGCGGTCGATTCCGCTGAGCGAGGTCGAGCCCATGGAGGCTGTGCTCGCTCGCTTCGATAGCGCCGGCATGTCGCTCGGCGCCTTGTCGCCGGAGGCGCATGAGGCGTTGGCGATTGCCATGAACCGGCTCGGCGCGCGCTCCAACTCCGGCGAGGGCGGCGAGGATCCGGCACGCTACCGGACGGAAAAGAACTCCAAGATCAAGCAGGTCGCCTCGGGTCGCTTTGGCGTGACGCCGGAGTACCTCATTAACGCGGAAGTGCTGCAGATCAAGATCGCGCAGGGCGCGAAGCCGGGTGAGGGCGGGCAGCTGCCGGGCCACAAAGTAAACGACATGATCGCCTCGTTGCGGTTCGCGCGTCCGGGTGTGGGCCTCATCTCGCCCCCGCCTCATCACGACATCTACTCGATCGAGGACCTGTCACAGCTGATCTTCGACCTCAAACAGGTGAATCCGCACGCGCTCGTGTCGGTGAAGCTTGTTGCCGAGCCGGGTGTTGGCACTGTCGCGGCGGGAGTCGCCAAGGCGTACGCGGACCTCATCACGATTTCCGGCTACGACGGCGGCACGGGCGCGAGCCCGCTCTCCTCCATCAAGTATGCCGGCACGCCTTGGGAGCTTGGACTTGCGGAGACGCACCAGACGCTGCGTCTCAACGATCTGCGCCACCGGGTGCGGCTGCAGACCGACGGGGGCCTTAAGACGGGCCTCGATGTGATCAAGGCGGCGATCATGGGCGCCGAGAGCTTCGGGTTCGGCACCGCGCCGATGGTGGCCCTGGGCTGCAAGTACCTGCGCATCTGTCATCTCAACAATTGCGCCACCGGAGTGGCGACCCAGCACAACGTGCTGCGCTCGAAGTACTTCACCGGCCTGCCGGAAATGGCGATGAACTACTTCCGCTTTGTTGCGCAGGAAGTCCGGGAGATTCTAGCGAGCTTGGGCGTGCGCACCCTCCAGGACCTCATCGGTCACACGCAATACCTGCGGACTCTGGAGGGTGAGACCCCGAAGCAGCGCAAGTTGGATCTGGCTCCGCTGCTCTCGACCGCCGGGCTCGCGGACGATGCGCCGCAGTTTTGCGCGACCCCTTCGAACGCGCCGTTCGACAAGGGTGAGTTCGCCGAGCGGATGGTGAGCGACATGCTCTGCGCCATCGAGGCCAAGAGCGGTGGCGAATGGCGCTATGAGGTTCGCAACTTCAACCGCTCGGTTGGTGCGCGGCTGTCGGGAGAAATCGCGCGCCGCTGGGGCAACTATGGAATGGAGGACGCGCCTGTGACCGTGCGCCTCACCGGCAACATCGGGCAGAGCTTCGGCGTCTGGAATGCCGGCGGCCTGCATCTGTACCTTGAAGGCGATGCCAACGACTACGTCGGCAAAGGCATGGCGGCCGGCAAGATCGTGTTGCGGCACCCGCGCAATTCGCGTTATGTCGCGAAAGACACCATCATCATGGGCAACACCTGCCTCTATGGCGCAACCGGCGGGCAACTGTTTGCTGCTGGCGTCGCCGGCGAGCGGTTCGCCGTGCGTAATTCGGGCGCCGTCGCCGTCATCGAGGGAGCGGGCGATCACTGTTGCGAATATATGACCGGCGGCGTGGTGTGCGTGCTGGGTCGCACCGGTGTCAACTTCGGCGCCGGCTTTACCGGCGGCTTCGCTTACGTGCTCGACCTCGATCGCGACTTCGTCGACCGTTACAACCATGAGCTCATCGACATCAGCCGCATCCATGCCGAGTCGATGCAGTCCCACCTGCAGCATCTCGAGGGGCTCCTCGAGCAGCATGTGGCGGAGACCGGTAGCGCCTGGGCGGAGGAGATCGTCAACGATCTGCGCTCCTACATCGGCAAGTTCTGGGTTGTGAAACCCAAGGCGGCCTCCATCGACTCGCTGATCGAGAACCTGCGGCGGGCTGCTTAAAGCGCCCAGCCGAGCGGACGGACATCAATTCCATGGCAGACAAAAACCTACAGTTCCTCGACATCCCGCGCACCGATCCGGCCAAGATGCCGGTCGAGACGCGCATCCAGAGCTTCAACGAGATCTACGCGCACTTCGAGCCGCAGGGCGCGGCGCAGCAGGCGGGCCGCTGTCTCGCCTGCGGTAACCCGTTCTGCGAGTGGAAATGCCCGGTCCATAACTACATCCCCAACTGGCTGAAGCTCATCCAGGAAGGCAACCTGTTCGAGGCGGCGGAGCTGTCCCACAAGACCAACTCGCTGCCGGAGGTGTGCGGCCGCATCTGTCCGCAGGACAGACTGTGCGAGGGCGCCTGTACGCTGAATGATGGGTTGGGCGCGGTGACGATCGGCTCGATCGAGAAATACATCACCGATGAGGCGTTCAAGCGCGGCTGGAAGCCCGACATGTCGAACGTGCAGCCCAACGGCAAGCGGGTCGCCATCATCGGCGCCGGTCCCGCCGGCCTGGGTTGTGCGGATATTCTGGTTCGCAACGGCGTCACACCCGTTGTGTTTGATCGTTATACCCGCATCGGCGGCCTGCTCACATTCGGCATTCCGCCGTTCAAGCTCGAGAAGGAAGTCGTCGAGAAGCGTCGCGAGATCATGGAGGGCATGGGCGTGCAGTTCCGGCTCGGCGTCGATGTCGGCACCGACATCTCGTTCGAGAAACTGGTGGATGAGCACGACGCAGTGTTTCTCGGTATGGGAACCTATCGCTACGTGAAGGGCGGCTTTCCCGGCGAGGATCTGCCGGGTGTGCACGAGGCGCTGCCTTATCTCATTTCCAACATCAATCATGAGCTGGGGCTTCCCGGCAGCAGCGAAGCGCTGCTCAGCATGCGCGGCAAGCGCGTCGTCGTGTTGGGTGGCGGTGATACGGGCATGGACTGCAACCGCACGGCCATTCGCCAGGGCGCCGAGTCGGTGACCTGCACGTATCGGCGCGACGAGAGCAACATGCCCGGCTCGCGTCGCGACTACAAAAACAGCAAGGAAGAGGGCGTCGAATTCCTGTTCAACCGCCAGCCGATCGAGATCATCGGCTCCGACCGCGTTGAGGGCGTGAAGGTCGTCGAGACCCGCCTCGGTGCCCCCGATGCTCGCGGTCGCCGTATCCCCGAGCCGATTCCAGGCTCGGAACAGGTGGTGCCGGCGGACGCGGTGATCATCGCCTTCGGCTTCCTGCCAAGTCCCCCACAGTGGTTCGAGCGTCACGGGATCCGGCTGCATAACAACGGTCGTGTGCGCGTCACCGCGGGCCGCGACACGCCATTTCAGACAACCAATTCCAAGGTGTTTGCAGGCGGCGATATGGTGCGTGGCTCCGATCTGGTCGTCACCGCTGTGTTTGAAGGCCGCGAGGCCGCCCAGGGAATCCTCAACTACCTGTCGGTAACCTGACTGGCACAATTCTCGGCATCGAGAATCCTCGAGGCGAGGGGGCCATTCGTTGACGCAGAAAGCGCCGCAGGCAGACTTTCTGCACATCCAAAAAAAAAGCCCCGCCGTGAGGCGGGGCATCTTCATCCATCGAACTGTCCCAGTGGACCGCTGTCAGCTCCGGCCGGAGTGAGGCGTCATACAACGTTCCTCCGGCGGGTCGCGTCATCACGGGCGTCTATTAACTTTCCGGCTGGAACGTTGGAGCTGTTGCTCCGGCCCAATCTAAAGGCCCGCGTGTCACTGCACGCGTCGACCCGTTCCTGACAGTCACAGTAAGTTAGTGGCTGCCGTTACCCGTGCCCGCGCCGATCACCCGAGTTTCTTCTGCTATTCCGCTCCCTCCCAAACCTGTTTCAACTCTTGGCAAATACGCATCAAGTTGTAGCGAGAGTTTTGCCGCGGAGCCGGGCAAGTCAGTTGCCAGTTCTTGGGTAACCCAAGAGAAACCGGGACTTACGACTGACAGCCTGGGTCCTGATCGAGGGCCAGTGTACCGCGTCGCTATGAAAATGCCATGTAGTATTTTGACTACATTGCAACGTCATGGGCACGTCAGCCGCACTGTGAACCGTGCGCCGCTGTCGTTCGGTAGATTGCTGGCGGAGGCTGTTCCGCCGTGAAATTCGGCGATCAGGCGCACAATGTAGAGGCCAAGGCCGAAATGCGGACGGCTGTCGCTATCGTTGCCGCCGCGCGATTGCCACAAGGATTCGAAAAGCCTTGCTTGTGTTTCCGGCGCGATGGGCGGCCCGGGGTTGTCTACTTCGAGTACGGCTTGGTGGGATTCGACGCGTAGCCGCAGAGTGAGAGTGGCTCCTGGTGGACTGAAATCCACGGCGTTGTCGACGAGTTTGTCGAGGAGCTGCACGATCAGGTCGGGAGCGCCGTCGATCAGGATGGGTTCCGTGGGCAACTCGGTTGCGAAATTGCGGCTCGGAAATGCCGCGCGGTACGCATCTGCGGCGGAGGCGATCACGGGAACGAGGTCGAATCGCGAGCGCTCGGCGTTGCCGATCGCTTCTTCGACCCGGGTAGCCGCGCCCATCGCGACCAGAATTGCGTTCAGGCGCTCGCTGCCGTGTCGGGCGCGATCCAGATAGACGCGCGCGGTTGTGGTCACCTCCACTTCGGATTCGAGATTCTCGAGTGAGGAGCGCACGATGGTGAGCGGCGTTCGTATCTCGTGCGCGAGCTTGCCCGCAAGGGTTCGCAGATATCCGGTGTATTCATTCAGGCGACCGAGGAGCGTCGAGAATCCCCGTGCCACGTCCCCGAGCTCATCCGGCGTCTGCGTTTCCGGAAAGGTAGTGACGATTCCTTCACGAGTGAGAGCGGACTCGCTCGCGCGTCGCAGCCGGGAGAGGCGCACCGCCAGCCACGCCGCGAATGCGAACATGGCCGTGGTCACCACTGCGCTGCTGATGAGAGTGAAATTCAGCATTTCGGTTAGCGCCCGATCACGCAGACGGAACCAGCGGTCCGTCGTTTCCGTGGCGCGCAGGCTTCCAATAACCTCACGATGATCGCGATCGTAGACGGGGGTCGTGGCCTCGATGTAAGTCCGGTCTTTCGGGCGATCCACGAAGCGGCGGTAGAGGCGCGCGAGAAGACTGCGTTGCTGTCGGCTGAGCTCCGTCACTTGCGCTAGCGCATCGGCCTGCGCCAGGAGGCGACCGGTTGGCGTAGTGACGGCAAGGCGCAGCCCTGGTTGCATGAATTGCGCAAGGTAACCGCTGAGCTCTGGTGCCGACACGATGAGACGACCGACCGTATGCAGATCGTCGCTCCGAAGAGTGCCGTAGCTGACGGGTACTGCCCCTCGGACATCCCTATTGTCGATTAGCACACCGAATCGAGCGCCGATCATGGATAGCGGGACACGCAACTCCACCGTGTACCCCTTTGCGTTGGGTTGCAACGCGCCGAGGATGCGTGGCTCCTCCACCGCAAGCTGCTGTCCATATTCTCCGGTCTCAATGCGGCGTGCCGGCACGGTGCCGGGTCCGGTCGTCGCGAGGAAGTACTGGTGCTCAGCGCCCAACTGGTCCTGTATGCCGATCCATATACGATCACCCATCGCCGCGGGATCCAGAGGATTCGCGCCGAGGGCGTCATACACGAGATGGCTATCCTCGACGGCGAGCAGCACGTACAGCATCCGCTCATAAACGCCCGAGAGAATTCCGAATCGGTGCTCGTCTTTCGTGAAATACCGCCAGGAGCCGGGTGCGCGGGGCCATTCGTCGCCGTAGCCGTCCAAAAACGGCGGCGTACTGAGCATGATCGGTTGGAGATCGTAAGGGCTCGGTTGCAGCTCGGTGGGTGGCGCCGGCTCTATGCCCGCGCCAGTGGCTGGCCCCGTTTCGTCGCTCCTGGTCTGCCTGTAGAGAAGGTCAGTGCGTCCTTGCAGTGATGAGGCAATGGTCTGTGCGACAGCTTGTAGGGAGTTCTGCTCGCCTTCGCGCAGCGCTGCTTCCATCTGCCGTGCGTAACGGCACCCACCCCAGGGAAGGACCAGTGTTGCGAGACCGAGCAGCAGGAGCTTTAGGCGCAGTGACATTGCGCGGCGTCATTCAACCCAGCGGTAGCCCATGCCATAAACGGTTTGCACGGCGTCGAAGGTTGGGTCGATGCTTTGAAACTTACGCCGGACGCGCTTGATGTGTGACGTGATGGTGTTGTCATCGAGCACCACGTTCGCGGCGTCCATCAGTTGCTGCCGGTTCTTGACGTGGCCCGGGTTGCGGGCGAGCGCATGTACGATCCAGAACTCCGTCAACGAGAGCAGCACCACCTGGCCCTCCCATTCGACTTGCATACGCTCGCCGTCGAGCGTGAGCGGCCCGCGGCGAATGACTTGCGAGGTCTCGGCCGGTTTGCGCAAGGCATCAACGCGGCGAAATAGCGCGTTGACCCGCGCGATCAGGTGCGCAAGGCTCAGATCCTTCGTCAGGAAGTCGTCAGCGCCCAACCTCAGTCCCGACACGGCATCGAGCTCGCTGTCACGCGCGGTGAGAAAAATGATCGGCAGCTCGGACGAGAGCCCACGTAGTTGTCTACAGAGCTCGAAGCCGCCCTCCGGTTCCTCCTCGAGGGAGATGTCGATCACGGCCAGATCCGGTAAGCGTGTGGCAAAGGCAGCCATGGCTTGTTTGCGGTTGCCGTAGGTGCGCACGACATAGCCTTCCCGGGTAAAGGCAGCCGCATAGTTGTCGCGGATCGCGGGTTCGTCTTCGACAATGGCAACTTGGCGTTTCATAGTAGCGAGGCTACAGGGTGCGCGGTGCTCATAAAAGCATTCTCTTCGCAAACAGTGGCAGAAATCTGGCCGCTGCCGCCTGGTGTTATTCATGAATGCCTATACGCGGCAAGCGCGGCGCGGAGCGAAAAAGGCTCTTTCCGGGGGGGACGCCGCAAGTACATCCATGTAGGCTCTGGCGCTGTTCCATACAGCGCAAGCCCCCCGGAAAGAGCCTTTTTCGCTCCGCGCCCCCATTCGCTTTTTCGTAAGTAATCGCGGCTAACGGCCCGCTGCGGTCCTGCCATGCCACGTTTCGCCACAATTGATCGCGGCGTTGCCCGTTTAGCCGCCCGATCGAGCGAGATCACACTGGCGAAATACTCCGGTATGAGTGGTTACCGGAGCAAACTCATGTATCTGAAAACTCTGTTGGCGGAGCGTTTGGCGGCGCGTCGCGAGCTGATCTTCAACTGGCTGGCCGTGCTGGCCCTGTTGGCAGTGGGCGTCGTCTGGTCGCCGCTGTGAGGCACTGTCACCCGTCCGGAGCCACTTCCATGCGCAATATCTTCGTTCAAGCGATGCTCTGTGTTGGTCATATCAGTGAGACTTCCGAGTTGTTGCATGGGTCACAAGCAGAGATGTTTCCGCGGAGACGTGTTCCCAGGGTGTCGCGTTAGCACAGTCTGGAAGTAACCTGGCAGCCCGTTGTTCATATCGAGCGCAGCCCTCGCGGCTCGGCGCCGTAGAGAGTAGGCTTATGGATATGCGAGTCGTCCGCCTCGATCACGTGCAGCTGGCGATGCCCGCCGGGGGCGAGGACCGGGCGCGCGAGTTTTTCCGCGATGCACTGGGCATTCCCGAAGTGCCGAAGCCGCCAGAGCTGGCGAAACGCGGAGGCTGCTGGTTCGAGCGCGGCGAGCTGAAAATACATCTGGGTGTGGAAAAGGATTTCCGCCCGGCGCGCAAAGCGCACCCCGCGCTGTTGGTCGCCGACCTGCCGCAGCTGATCCGCAAGCTCGAGGAACTGGGTTTTGTGCCGCGGGAAGATGAGCCACTCGAAGGCTTTCATCGCGTCTATGTGGACGACCCGTTCGGCAACCGCATCGAGCTGTTGGAGCCTGTGCCTCTGTCATGAAAATCCCTGAGATTCTCATTGTCGAAACCATTCACCAGCCCGGCAGTCTGGCGAAAGTGCTCCAGGTGATTGCCGACGCCGGACTCACTATCGAGCACATCACCGCGCTGCGGCGCGATCAGGGCAGGACACTCTGGGAAATCACGCTCGAGATGGACGAGGAGGCCGATCGCAGCCTCTATGACCGAATCGGCCAACTGCCAACCGCACGTTTCGTCGGCAAGTCCGATCGCGTTTTCAATCGGCACCGCGGCGGCAAAATCCGCACGGTCGCCAGCATTCCCATCAATACGCTGCAGGTGTTGCGCGACGTGTACACGCCGGGCGTTGCGCGTGTTTGTCTGGCCATCAAGGATGACCCGCGTGCCGCACATGACTTTACGAGCATCGATAACACCGTCGCTGTGGTGACCAATGGCACTGCCGTGCTCGGTCTGGGAAACATCGGAGCGCTGGCGGGCATGCCGGTCATGGAAGGAAAGGCGGCGCTGTTTGCGGACCTGGTCGGCATCAGCGCGGTGCCGATTCTGTTGAAAGAGACTCACCCCGATCGGGTAGTGGACATTGTCGCGGCCATTGAATTGTCATTCGGCGCGATCCAGCTCGAGGACTTCGCGGCTCCCGAATGCTTCGAGATCGAACAGAAACTGCAGGCGCGATTGCAGAAGCCCGTGTTGCATGACGATCAGCATGGAACCGCGGTGGTGGCCTTGGCTGCCCTCACCAACGCCGCGCGCCACGCGGGGCGTAGCCTGCGCGACAGCGTGGTGGGACAAATCGGTCTGGGAGCGGCAGGTACCGGGATCGCCAGATTGCTGCGAGCCTACGGTGTTGAGCGGATCCTCGGCGCGGATCGCAATCCGGATGCCGTCAAACGGTTGGAGTCACTGGGCGGCGAGGGCGCATCCCTCGAATCGATCATGCAACGCGCGGATGTCGTGGTGGCGACCACCGGCGTCAAAGGCCTGATCAAGCCGGAGTGGGTGCGGCCCGGGCAGGTCATTCTCGCGCTTTCCAATCCGGATCCCGAGATCGAGCCGCTGGTGGCGCGCGAGCGGGGCGCTGCGTTCGCTGCTGACGGCAAGGGAATCAACAACGTGTTGGCATTCCCCGGACTGTTCAAAGGCGCGCTCGCCGCTCGAGCCGCCCACTTCTCAGATCCGATGCTGATGGCCGCCGCGACTGCGATCGCGCAGCTGGCCCGCGGCGATGAGTTGGTTCCCGATGCCCTCGACAAGACCGTCCACGAGCGAGTTGCCGCGGCGGTGCGTGATGCCGCGGTAGGGGCGGAGCTCGTGATTTAGGCGGACGTCGTGGTCACGCGCGACCGGCTTTAATAAGGCAGGCTGAACCTGCGGTAAGCCGCGGCGATCAACCACAGTGGCCCAATCAACAGAAACTGCACATCTTTGAAAAAGGACGGCCGTCTTCCTTCGATCACGTGGCCGATGAATTGTCCGATCCACGCGGCCACGAAGATCACCAACGACGTCAGCCTCAAGGGCCACGGCAGGCCGCCAAGCCACTTGGTGATCAACAGCAGTCCCAGGAAGGCAAACAGCGCTCCCAAGGCCAGTGCCGGCGATAAGGCGAAGTAGTACGTGAGCGCGGCGGCGGCCGCAAGCGTTCCCCAATTCAACCACGGCGACAGGCTCGCGAAGGCTTCAGGTACCGGCAGCGACCACAGCAGCCCCAGTACCGACAGTACGATCGGTGGCACACACAGCCAATGGATGAGCTTATTGGCCGGGTTCGCGTGGCTCCCCCCGTATTCGCCGAGCCAGTCGGTGACCGTTCGCATGTTGAGGTCTTTCGAGCGACGTCAGGCGTTCAACAGTACGCCCAGCGGACTTGGGGCGCCAGGGGGCTGCGGCCTTCAGGTCCCCGCCTCGTCTCGCACACAGGCTTAGGCGAGATGCTGCCAGCTCACTGAAGACAGATGCGCTGCGGGCACCGATCGTCCGGAAGCTCGCCCCTCATGCGAGGCGGGCGCAGCGGAGAATGCGGCGATGATTCGCACGCGCGGGATAGAGATATTCCGCGCGCGCGAAACCAATGGCTAGGCACGCCTTTGTTCCTTATCCAGCTCTAGCGCCTCACGGGCTTTCTGCTGTTCCCGCAGCTCCGCTGCGAGCTGACGGATTTCCGCGCGCGCAAACCGGCCTAACACGTCGCGAATCAACGGTTGATAGCCAATTCCGCGGTACTCGCCAATCAGCTTTAACTCGGTGATCAACTCCTTTTGAAGGCGGATGGAAATCATCTGCAATTCCAATGCAGCGTCGATTTCCTTCTTCAACTCTTCCGGAGCGCAGGCGATGTATTTTTCGTCTCGTCCAAGTTCACCACTGTCCCACGGGTCTTTCTCATCCGGGACTGCTTTCAATTCGTTCATAATGCTGTCTCCTGACTCTATGCGTGCCTGCGACTAGCACTTGCCCCGACGTTCGTACAACTCGAGTTCTTCAGGGGCGGGCTCGTACGCGGTTTTTATAGCAATACGCGTTTGGGCACCATTCGGTGTTTCAATCTTGCTCGCAACAAAAACGACTTTCAGTTTGCGGCGTCGATTGGTTTCCGAAATAAACCAGTAGCTGGGAGGATCAGTATCATGGTCTTCTCTCGTATCCCGAAGATAATCGCCCTCGATGTTCATGAAGCATTGACGAATCTCGTCCTCCATGACGCGATGCTTCTCGGCTAGTTTTCTCTGTCTCCTTTGCGAGATCCATATCGGCATGACTCAATAATGGGACATGCACATCGTATATACAAGAGCAATACTACGTAGCCGACCATCTCTCGAATTCGGGCGAGAGTTCTCTTGCTTCTTTAAAATCATATACTTAGATATGTGATTTGTGTCAGGGAACGCGATATAAGCCCAAGATCTTGTGGGACTATCGTTGCATTAAGATTCAATCCAGTTTGCGTTTCCGCGGAAATGTCGTGCAGCCTTGAGCTCGTGATCTCGAGCGGATACAAAGCCGCGCATCACGTCCAACTCGGACGGCGCAATGAATTTAACAGTCGGCGGTCTCCGCGAAAACGCGGCACAGGTTGCGAGGTCATCGCCTACGCGCCATCTTCCAGCTCGGCGGCAGCGCAGCCGGCCGGCGGCAGCCCAGATTCCACGGAGACGCAAAAGGAAAGCCCGGTGTCCCCGGGCTCAGTTTGCTGTTGCGTCGCTCGAGACTGCTCTGCGCGGGCGGGCGATCACTTCAGAGGGTTAACCACATCAGGGCGCCCCGCCTCGCCTCGTCGACCACGTTCGCGTAATCGAGCACCAATCCTTGCTCTACGCGGCAGCCTCGGCGCTCATCATCCCACGCAGCTTGCCCAACGCGTTCGACTCGATCTGGCGGATGCGCTCAGCTGACACGCCATACTTGTCGGCGAGGTCGTGCAGCGTAGCCTTGTCGTCAGTCATCCAGCGGCGTTGCAGAATGTCGCGGCTGCGGTCATCCAACCGGGCCAACGCTCCTTGCAGGCGCTCCGACGAGTCGTCTTCCCACTCCGCGGCTTCCACCTTCTCCGCCGGATCAGCATCCGAAGCGGGCAGGTAGGATGCGGGGCTGTAGACCTCCTCGTCATCGGACTCAGGCGTCGGATCGAACGACATGTCGCGTGCGGCGAGCCGCTTTTCCATCTCGGTGACTTCGCTCGGGCTCACGCCCAGATCGTGCGCCACCGCGGCGGTCTCTTCAGCCGACAGCCAGGTGAGGTTCTTCTTCATCCGACGAAGATTGAAGAACAGCTTCCGCTGCGCCTTGGTGGTGGCGATCTTGACCAATCGCCAGTTGCGCAACACGTACTCATGGATCTCGGCGCGGATCCAATGAACCGCGAACGAAACCAAGCGGACGTTTTGCGCAGGGTCAAAACGCTTCACAGCCTTCATCAGGCCGACGTTGCCTTCCTGGATCAGATCGCCCACAGGCAATCCGTACCCGCTATAGCCACGGGCGATGTGGACGACAAAGCGCAGATGCGACAGCACCAGCTCCCGGGCGGCACTCAAGTCGCCACGAAAGCGGAGGCGCTCCGCGAGCTCACGCTCTTCTTCACGGCTCAGGACTGGAATTCGGCCAACTCGGTCCAAGTAAGCGTCCAGGCTTCCCAGCGGACCGGCCAGCGCGAGGTCGCCATTACGGGCGATCAATGCGGTACTTGCGGTCATGAACTCTCCCAAATTGTTTGGGCCTATCTTTTGTGCGGTCATTTTAGCACTCGCGGGATTAGAGTGCTAAGGGCTACAAAAGTTCCCTCGCACCTGTTCCGCTCAAGACTCCAATTTGCCTTATTGGACAATAGCTTGTGCCTGTCCACGCCTACGCGCATCCCTCTTACGAGAGGGGCAACGGCCCGCGTTAGAGGAAGTTCCGAGCCCCTCGCCGCAAGGCCCTTAGCCAGGCCGTCTTAAGCTCTAGCTAAGCGCTTGCTGGGCGACTACGCCTCTGCTGGCCTTGCTGTCGGGTTCAAGCTGAAGGGGGCGCTTCGGCCCTTAGCGAAGGGACAAAGCGGAGAGTCTCAGGAACGCCCAAACGAGGGCGCCTCACGCAACACGGCCCCAACGCCAAGCCGGCGCCTGAAGCGCCGAGGTCCACGCAATGCCGCGCACAAAAGGCCTCGCTAGCGCTCGCGGCAACCCCAAGCGGGCTCATCCGCCCCGCTGTGCCCAATTGGACATAAAGTCCATCCGCCCGGTTCCGCCCAATTTGTACAATGTGCCCGCCCGGCCGTCGAGCGCGCCGCCCCACCCGGCAGGAGCTATTAAGTGGACTCACACGCACTGCTGCTCGCCCGACTCCAGTTCGCGTTCACGATCAGTTTCCACATCATCTTTCCTGCCTTCTCCATAGGCCTGTCCGCATACGTCGCCACGCTGCTCGTGCTTTGGAAGCGCACCGGCAGCGAGCACTTCCACCGGCTGGCGCGTTTCTGGACGAAGATCTTCGCCGTGTCCTTCGCCATGGGCGTGGTTTCGGGGATCCCGCTCACCTACCAGTTCGGAACCAACTGGGCGCGCTTCTCCGAGGTGACCGGCAACATCATCGGGCCGTTGATCGGCTATGAAGTGCTGACGGCCTTCTTTCTCGAGGCAACCTTCCTCGGCGTCATGTTGTTCGGGTGGCAGCGGGTGAGGCCGTCGTTGCACGTGACCTCGGCCATCTTGGTCGCCGTCGGCACCGCCATCTCGGGATTCTGGATTCTCGCGGCCAACAGCTGGATGCATACGCCGGACGGCTACGAGCTGCGCGAAGGTATCGCGTATCCGGTGAGTTGGATCAGAGTGATCTTCAATCCGAGTTTCCCCTACCGTTTCGCGCACATGATGACAGCCGCCTACCTGACCACGTCCGTTGTGGTGCTGGCCGCCGGCGCGCGCTATCTGATTCGCAGCGAGTTCGAGATCGAGGGGCGCACCATGATGCGGATGGGGGTCGGTATGCTGGCCATCCTCGGGCCGATTCAACTGCTGCTGGGTGACCAGCACGGTCTGAACACCTTGCAGCATCAGCCCGCGAAAATCGCCGCCATCGAGGCACATTGGGATGACGACGGTCCCGCCGACCTCGTGCTGTTCGCCCTCCCCGACGAGCGCGCGCAAAGGAATCGCGCCGAAATCGCCATTCCGCATCTGGGTAGTCTCATCCTCACCCACAAATGGGACGGCCGGTTCGCCGGTATCAAGGACTTCCCGCGTGACCAGCGGCCGCCCGTCGTGTCGATCTTTTTCGCGTTCCGGGTCATGGTGGCGATAGGTACGGCGCTCATCGCTATCGGCCTGGTAGGCGTCGTGCTGTGGTGGCGCAAAAAACTCTTCACCACCAGTTGGTATCTGCACATTGTTGCGCGTGCCTGGTGGTTGGGATTCATCGCAATCCTGGCGGGTTGGCTCACCACCGAGAGCGGCCGCCAGCCCTATGTCGCGTACGGCATCCTGCGTACCGAGGAGGCGTTGTCTCCCGTGAGCGCCGCAACTGTGGCGACCTCGCTGACGCTCTTTGTGTTGGTTTATTGCGTACTGTTCTCGATCGGCATCTACTATATCCACCGGTTGATCTGGAATGGCCCGAAGGGCGAGGCCGTGAAACCGGTCACGCTGCCCGAAGGCCTACCCAACAGGCCGCTGTCGGTCGCGGACAGGTCGACCCGTGAGGCGAGCGGTCGGGCGGTGCAGCCACCGGGGTTGCAGCCGCGGAACAGCGGACAGCAAGCCCCGCCATCGGACCAGAGGTCACAGCCGCAGTCTCCGTCATCCGAGCAGGAGCCGCGGCCATGAATCCAGATCACCTGACTGGGGTCTACTACTGGCTGCCGGTCATCTGCGCGGGCGTCATCGGGCTCGCGGTCGCGATGTACGTCGTCCTCGACGGCTTTGATTTGGGGGTAGGTATCCTATTCCCCTATTTCCCCGAGGAAATCCAACGCGACCAGGCCATGAATTCCGTAGCGCCCTTCTGGGATGGCAACGAAACCTGGCTGGTTCTAGGCGGCACAGGCCTGCTGGTGGCCTTTCCGTTTGCCTACGCCGTGATCATGCCCGCGTTGTACGTGCCCCTGATCGCGATGTTGCTCGCCTTGGTGTTTCGCGGTGTCGCGTTTGAGTTTCGCTGGGTAGCGAAACCGCACCACCGCAAGTGGGATATCGCGTTCGCCGCGGGCTCCACCGTCGCGGCCTTTTGCCAGGGGCTCATGTTGGGAGGTCTGTTGAATGGCATTCGGGTCGAAGGTGATCATTTCGCCGGCGGAGCCTTCGACTGGCTGAGTCCGTTCAGCCTCATGTGCGGCCTCGGCCTCCTGGTGGGTTACGCCTTCCTCGGCGCATGCTGGCTGGTCATGAAAACCTCCGGCGGCGTCGAGCAGATCGCACGCCGCTGCGCCCGCCCGTTGTGCGTGGCTTTCCTGGCTTTCATCCTCATCGTAAGTGTTTGGACGCCGCTCGAGTTGCAGCGAATCGCCACGCGCTGGTTCAGCATGCCGAACATGCTATACCTCGCGCCCGTGCCGATTCTGACAGTGGTGCTCGCGGTGTCGTGTTGGCGCGGCATCTCAGGCAAGCACCCCACGGTTGCGTTTTATAGTGCCGTAGGATTGTTTGTGGTTGCCTACATCGGGCTGATCATTTCCAACGTGCCCTATCTCGTGCCGCCCGCTATCACGGTATGGCAGGCTGCCGCCGCGCCTAAGTCGCAGGGCTTCATTTTAGTGGGCATGTCCGTGATGGTCCCGGTGATTCTCGGGTATACGGTTTTTGTGTATCACACCTTCCGGGGCAAGATCCGCCCCGGCGAGGGCTACCACTAGCGGCTTCCTGAGTGGCTCCGTCGCAAGGCGTCAGGGGTCTGCGACGATCGTCCCCTGGTGGAAGACGATCCTCCATCCATCCGTCGCGCGGCGCCAGATTGTGGAGCGGCGAGTGATGCGCTCACCTTGTCGCAACGTATAGGTCAGGAGATATAGTTCCGGCGCCAGCTCCTGGCAGCGGAACTCGCTGGTCTCCCAACCCTCCGCGCCCGTGTCCGTGTGCCGCTCCTCGAGCACATCCAACACATGCTTGCGGCCGTAGCGCTGTCCCGAGGCGCCGACTTCCCAAAAATCGACGCAGGTCATGTTCTCGAAATCCGCCCGCGTCGTGCCGAGCTCCGGCCGATGAAAAATCGGCTCCCGCTGCCGCAGCTGGCTCAGCACGTCGAGGAGTTTCGGATCCGTGGTTGAGGCGAGCTCCATGGCGGTACTCTTTGGCGGGTGAGTGCCCGGGAGTCACCATTATGCGCCGGCCCCGCGCCCGGCACGGCCGCAGGCCACCCGACCGCGAATATCTAGAGATTCACCCCCGTTATTCCCCCTGGCCCCGTTCAGCTCGCGTCGTGAGAATGACGGCAGCGGACGGGAGGCCGTCCAACTGCGGAAGATCGCGATGGACCCAACGATGAACGCAATGAATGCCATGAGTGCCATGAACGCAATGAACGCAATGAACGCACAGGAAGTCACGACAGTCAGCGCCAACTCACCAGGAGTCAGGACGTTATCCACCAGCAGCGGCGCGAGGCAATTGCGGCTCGTCCGCAAGCCGCTGCGCGCCGACGCCGAAACATCGGCCAATCGAAGAATACCTATTTGCGATTGGCCGGAAACTGAGCGGCCACGGGAGAAGCTACTCAACTTGGGCGCGCACGCTCTATCAGATGCTGAATTACTCGCGGTGCTGCTGCGGTCGGGAACGCGAGGTCGAAATGCCATAGAGCTCGCGCAAGCGCACATCGTGGCGTTCGGGTCCCTGCGCCAGCTACTCACGGCGAAATGGAGTGAGTGGACGGGCAGGGAGGGCGTCGGAGTAGCGCGCTACACCACGCTTCAGGCCGCGCTGGAGCTCGCCCGGCGCCACCTCCGCGAGTCTTTGAAGATCGGCTGCGCGCTGACCGCGCCGGAAGCGACCCGGCGATTCCTGCTGGCACAGCTGCGCGACCGCCCATATGAGGTTTTCTGCTGCCTCTATCTAGACTGCCACCATCGGCTGATCGCGTTCGAAGAGCTCTTCAGAGGCACCACCGACAACGCCCAGGTGCATACAAAAGAAGTCGTCCGGCAGGCGCTGGCGCACAACGCTACCGCGCTCATCTTTGCCCACAATCACCCTTCCGGCGTGATGGAGCCCAGCGCCGCGGACGAGCTCATTACCCGAAGGCTGCGGGACGCATTGGGCCTGATGGACGTGCGTGTGCTCGACCACCTCATTGTCGGGGATGGTAGGTGCTATTCTTTTTCGGAACATGGCCTGATTTAGAGAGGATCCGCTCGCGGAATCTGTCCTCAAAGCGCCGCCGGCCTTGAGATCGGCCGGCGGCGCTGGTATAAAGTTCGGCCCCGGCGAGGGGCCCTGAGCCCTCACCCCCAAGTTACTGAATTCTCAAGGTTGTTCGTATGTCCCGCGTTTGCGAAATCACCGGCAAGAAACCAGGCGTCGGTAACCGCGTCTCGCACGCCAACAACAAGAAGCGCCGCCGCTTCCTGCCGAACCTGCACACACAGCGGTTCTGGGTGGAAACCGAGAAGCGCTGGGTATCCCTGCGGATCTCCGCGAATGGCCTGCGTACGATCGAAAAGAAGGGCATCGACAAGGTCGTTGCCGAGTTGCGCACGCAGGGCGTGAAGATTTAAGCCCGCGGCGCCTGAAGAGGAATTCCCATGCGCGAAAAGATCAAGCTGCTGTCTTCGGCCGGAACCGGGCACTTCTACGTCACCACGAAGAACAAGCGCCTGCATCCCGATAAGCTGGAAGTGAAGAAATACGACCCGTTCGTGCGCAAGCACGTCGGCTACAAAGAGACGAAGATCAAGTAAGGCTTAGGTCTCCCCGCCGCGGCGGTGCGCGCATCGAGCGCCCCGGCTGTGCGGATTGTCAGAAATCGCAAGGCCCCGGTACCCCCGGGGCCTTTTGCGTTGCAGGGCCCGACGTCTGTAGCTCCCGACTCAGATCCCAGCTCCCCGATACGTCGCGCTCCGCGCGGGCTGCGGGCTGATCGATTGCCAATCCTTGGCGAGGTTAATCGATCCGCTGCGGGCTCTTAAATCAATTAATCGCCCATATTGGGGTGATCAAGTCTTGTCGGGGTACGTCCCCGTCCTCATGACGTCCCGCCTCTGTAGCTTCCGCGCGCGACCCTGTAGCCTTCCCACCCCAATGCCTGAGCTTCCCGAAGTTGAGACCACGCGCCGGGGGATCGAGCCGCACGCAGTAGGGCGGCGGATCGTCGAGCTTGCCGTGCATGAGCCGCGGCTGCGCTGGCCCGTGCAAAGCGGCCTGCCGGCGTTAGTGGCAGGACAGCGCGTCCTGCATGCGAAGCGGCGGGCCAAGTACCTTTTGCTGCAGCTCGAGTCCGGCACGCTGCTGCTGCATCTGGGCATGTCTGGCAGCTTGCGCGTGTTGCCTGCCGACACGCCGCGCTTGACGCACGATCACATCGATCTCGTCCTCGACTCCGGTAACACACTGCGTTTCAACGATCCGAGGCGTTTCGGCAGCCTTCACTACACCACCGGCGATCCCAACGAGCACCCGCTGCTGGCAGACCTCGCCCCGGAGCCGCTCGATGCGGCCTTCAACACCGACTACCTGTGGCAAACCACACGAGGCCGGCGGGTCACCATCAAGCAGCTGCTGATGAACAGCAAGCTGGTTGTCGGTGTCGGTAACATCTACGCGAGCGAAGCGCTGTTCCGGGCGAAGGTGCGCCCGCGGCGCGAGGCGCGCAGCCTTTCACGGGCCGAAGTCGCAAGGCTCGCGCGAGCGGTGCGTACTGTGCTGACTATGGCGATCCGAGTCGGAGGCACCACACTGCGCGACTATGTTGGCGCCGACGGAGTTCCTGGCTATTTCAGCCAGAAGCTTTTTGTTTATGAGCGTGCCAAACAGCCCTGCCGCAAATGCGGTACCTTGGTGCGTCAACTGACGCAAGGACAGCGCTCAACCTACTATTGTCCGACGTGCCAGAAGTGAGTTGCTCATGAGCGAGCACATTGTCAGCCACCTGTCTGGTATCGATCGCAACATGGGCGGGTTGATTCGGGCCGTCGGTCCCTATGGCCTCGTGCTCGAGAGTGAGTCTCACCCATTTGAGGCGCTTGCGCAGGCGATCGCGCACCAACAGCTGCACGCCGCCGCGGCTCGGAATATTCTGGCGCGGTTCATCGGCAACGTGGGTAACGGTGTCTTTCCAACACCGCAGGTGGTAGTCGCGGCGCCGGAAGCGGCATTGCGCGCAGTGGGTTTCTCATACTCGAAGATTGCCGCGCTCAGGGATCTGGCGACAAAGACGCTCGAAGGTGTGGTGCCCGACCGGCAAACCTTGGAGCACCTGGACGACGCGGAAATCATCACGCGCCTCACCGAGGTTCGCGGCATCGGCCGATGGACAGTCGAGATGTTGCTGATGTTTCATCTCGGCCGCCCCGACATTCTGCCGGTGGACGATTTCGGCGTGCGAGCGGGGTTCCAGTTCACCTACGGCTTGCGCAAGATGCCGGCCCCGAAAGCCCTGGCGCTCTACGGAGAGCGGTGGGGGCCATATCGTTCGGCCGCCGCCTGGTATTTGTGGCGCGCGTGTGAGTTGAAGCGCGCCGGCAAATTGCCGCAGCCGCTGGAGCAGATACGGCTGCCACGCGTGTTGAAGCTGCGCCGGCGGCCAGCCAGCACCGCCAACAATGCCACCGCCAGGAAGGTGACGGGCGCCAAACCGGCGCGGCGCGCTAAATCAAGCGCTGGGTCCAAGCCTCGCGCCAAAGCGAGTGCGAAGCGCTCCGGGAAGACGCCAGCCCGCAAAGCAACTAGGAAAGCAACGTCAACGCGCGCGTATAAGTGATACTCAACAGGAGCTGATCCTCCTGCGGCTCCATATCACTCGGCCGTTCCTTGCCATCCAAGTCGTAACACACCGTAAGCCGGTCGGCATCGAGCTCGTAAATTGCCAGCATGGTCCGCCCCGCGTTCGGTCCCTCACGCCCGACAATATCCATGGTCTGTGGCGATGCACCATCGTCGACGAGGTAGTCGCCCCGGTCGACGATGTGATGGGTGCGGTCGACGATGCTGTAGGCACCACTGTCGAGCACGAGGTATTTCACTCGTAACTCGTTCACGAGGAGACTCTGCCCGGCTACGTTAGCTGCCACCGGTACCCAGGCGCCCTCGAGTCCTCGTTGTGGTTCGGCTGTAATGGCTCCGCCCCTACGATTTCAGGTGCGTCGGTGTTTCTTCAGCTCAGTTTCGACGAGGGGATCGACGAATTCATGCACGTCACCACCCAGTATCGCGATCTCGCGCACCAGCGACGATGAAATAAACGTGAATTGCTCCTGCGGTGTGAGGAACACGGTCTCGATCTCCCGCGCCACATGGCGGTTCATGTTCGCGAGCTGAAACTCGAACTCGAAGTCGGAGATCGCGCGCAAGCCACGGACGACGACGCCGGCTTTGTGCTGGCGTGCAAAGTCGACGGTCAGGCCTGAGTACCCCAGTACTTCGACATTGCTGAGATCACGGAGCACACGACGTGCCAGGTCGACCCGCTCCTCGAGCGAAAACAGGGGCGCCTTGTTGGGGTTGGCGGCAATCGCCACGATGACGTGATCGAAGAGGCTGGCCGCCCGCCGTACTAGGTCATGATGGCCATTCGTGATCGGATCGAAAGTGCCTGGATATAGCGCACGATGCTTCATTCTCCCCCGTCCCCCGTCGCCTCTTAAGCTCGCGTAAGCAGATGATACCCGACCTCACCCGCCTGCTTGGCCTTCGTGGTCACCCAGCCGGACGGGAGGGTAGGCAGCCCGCCGCGCGCGGCGCATTCCAGGTAGATCAGAGCGCCGCGGTGGAGCCAGTGGCCCTGCTCGAGCACTCCGGCCACCGTCGTCAGCAAACCGGAGTCGAACGGCGGATCTAGGAATGCGATGTCGAATGGACCGCCGCCGCCAGCCCCGCGCTCGAGAAACCGCAAGGCGTCCTCCTGCTCCACTTGCGCCCCGCTGGCCCCCCATTCTGAAAGCCGTGCTCTGAGCTCTCGTACGGCGGCCGCGTCTCGCTCGACAAACGTAACGTGAGCCGCACCTCGGGATAGCGACTCCAGACCGAGGGCCCCACTGCCAGCAAATAGATCGAGGCAACGCGCCCCCGTCATCCGTGGGGCAAGCCAGTTGAAGAGCGTTTCGCGTACGCGATCTGGCGTGGGACGGATTTCGGGTGACGGTGGGAAGCGCAATTTTCGCCCGCGCCAGCTGCCACCAATGATCCGCAGCACCCGCTCCTTGCCAGCGGGGCGTGCAGGTCCGGCAGCGCCCGCGGGGCTGCTCGGGCGGCGACGTTTCTTTCCGGGAGGATTGTCCAATGAGGCAGATCTGCTGGTCGCGTTCTTGCTGTAGGGTACCGCAGCCGCCCGCTACAATACGCGGCCAGCGGAATACCTATGTTTTTCAAACGAGCCCCCAAAGACACTACCCAGCCTCAGCAGCCCCAAGAGCGCCAAGGCTTCTTCAAACGCCTGCGCGCGCGATTAAATCGCGGGAACTCCTGGCTCACTTACGATCTCGCCAACCTGTTTCGGGGGCGCAAGATCGATGCGCAGGCGCTGGAGGAGCTCGAGACTCGCCTCCTGAGCGCGGATGTGGGGGTGGAAGCGACCGAGCACATCCTGTCCGGCTTGCAGAAACGAGTGGCGCGCAACGAATTGGCGGACGTCGAGGCGCTGATCATCGCGTTGCAATCGGCTATAGCTGAAATTCTGCAGCCGTGTGCGCGTGCGCTGGAGATCGATGACCAGCGTAAGCCGTTCGTGATTCTGGTCGTGGGCGTGAACGGCTCGGGTAAGACCACAAGCATCGGTAAATTGGCGCGCCGGCTTACGGAGGACGGCCGCGACGTCACGCTCGCCGCGGGGGATACCTTCCGGGCAGCCGCCATCGAGCAGCTCAACATTTGGGCCGACCGCTCGGGGGCAACCTTCGTTGCCCAGCAAGCTGGCGCGGACCCGGGGGCGGTGATTTTCGACGCGCTCCAGTCCGCACGCTCGCGGAATGCCGACGTTCTGCTGGCCGACACAGCCGGGCGTCTGCACAGCCAGTCGCACTTGATGGAAGAGCTGAAGAAAGTGAAGCGTGTGATCCAACGAGTGGACCCCTCCGCGCCCCACGAGGTACTCCTCGTGCTGGACGCCAACCAGGGACAGAACGCGCTTTCCCAGGCAGTGCAGTTCCACGAGGCGGTGGGTGTGACGGGTCTGGTGTTGACGAAACTCGACGGCACCGCGAAGGGCGGCATCGTGGTGGCGATCGCGCGCAAGCTCGGTATCCCCATTCGGTTCATTGGAATTGGCGAGCAACTCGAGGACTTCGGCGAATTCGACGCGCAGGCCTTCGCTACAGCGCTGGTTCAGGGACCGGCGCGAGCGGGCGCCGGCGAGCCCGCGGGCGGATAGTGGCGCGATGATTGCGTTCGACCGGGTCAGTAAGCGCTATCCCAACGGGCGAGAGGCGCTCTCCAACGTAACCTTCAACATCAATACGGGTGAGATGGTGTTTCTCACCGGCCGCTCCGGTGCGGGCAAGAGTACCGTGCTGAAGCACATAGCATTGCTCGAGCGGCCGACGCGCGGCAGTGTGCTGGTCAACGGCAAGAACACAAGCACCTTGCGGACGCGCCATATTCCAGCGTTCCGCCGTGGAATCGGTGTGGTGTTCCAGGACCACAAGCTACTGGCCGATCGTCCTGTGTATGACAACGTCGCTTTGCCCCTGATTGTCGCGGCGACACCGCTAAAGGAAATCGACAAACGCGTCCGGGCCGCGCTCGACCAGGTCGGCTTACTTGGCAAGGAGCGCATGCATCCCTATGAGCTCTCCGTGGGAGAGCAACAGCGAGTGGGTATCGCTCGTGCGGTCATCAGCAAGCCGCCGCTCCTCATTGCCGATGAGCCGACGGGCAACCTCGATCCGGATCTGGCGTTGGAGGTCATGCGCCTGTTCCGGCGCTTCCAGGACGTTGGTGTGACAGTGGTCGTGGCCACCCACGATCTGCACATCGTGCGCGAATTCGGCCAGCGCGAGATCGTGCTCGACAATGGCCAGGTCCAGGGCGGCGCGGCCGATTCCCTGCCGAGTGTGGTGGCCACCCGATGAGCCTGAGTGTTGCCACCGCCCGGCACACCCAGGCGCTCCTCGGCTCGATCGGACGCCTGGTGCGCCATCCTTTTGCCACCGTGCTCACACTGTTGGTCATCGGGCTGGCATTGGCATTGCCCATGGCTTTGAGCTTGTTCGTCACGAACGCGCAGGTGGCGACTGGCGGTTTTACCAACGCCGTCGACATGTCCGTTTACTTCAAAACCGACGTGCCACTCGCCAAAGCGCAGCAGCTGGCCGCGGATGCGCGGCAACGCTCAGCGGTGGCCGAAGTCACAGTCATTTCCGCCGACAAGGCTCTGGAGGAGTTCCGCACTTACTCCGGTTTCGGGACGGCGCTCGAGGCCTTGAAGGAAAATCCGCTGCCGCATGTGTTGCACGTCCGGCCGCGTCCGGAGGCCACTTCCGCCGCCGCATTGGAGTCCCTGCGCCACTATTTCTCGGCCTGGCCCGAAGTCGACATCGTGCAGATCGACTCGGCGTGGGTCATGCGCTTCAACGCCATTCTGGAGGTCCTGCGCAAGCTGCTCGTGATCGCCTCAGTATTGCTTGGGGCCGGCGTGCTCGCGGTCATTGGCAACACGATTCGTCTCGAGATCCTCAATCGCCGCGCCGAGATCGAGGTCACCAAGCTTGTCGGTGGCACCAATCGCTTCGTGCGCCGGCCGTTCCTCTATACCGGTATGCTCTACGGCTTGGGTGGCGCGGTGCTGGCGTGGCTCATTGTGGAGGCGGCGGTCGCGATACTGGGCCAGCCGGTGGCGACTCTCGCTCAGCTCTACGGCAGCCGCTATACCCTGCAGGGTCCAAGCAATGACGATATCTGCATAGTGCTGGCCGCCGGCCTTGTGCTCGGTTGGCTCGGTGCCTGGATTTCAGCCGCTCGTCACCTGCGCAGCATCGAGCCCCGCGCCTAGGAGCCTGTCTGACCAATGATCGCCTACTGCGGCCGCCCGTCAGCGGCATCTTTCGGCGATCATTGCTCAGACAGGCTCCCCGGAGATCCACCCTGGCCGAAAGCGATCAAACTTCCGACGACGGGGCGCCGATCGAGCCCGAGATGGGCCGGCCCGTCATCATTCCCTACACGGAGCTCTCGGACGAGGCCCTGCGTGGAGTGCTCGAGGCGTTCGTGTTACGCGAGGGAACGGAATACGGCGAGCGTGACTTCTCGCTCGAACAGAAAGTGGCGCACGTGAGCAGGCAATTACGCCGCGGCGAGGCGCAGATCGTCTTCGATCCGGCCTCGGAGACGATCGATATTGTGGTGATCCGCCGCTAGCGCGAGCGACAGGCTCAGGTCTTGTTGGCCGCGGTGGCGCCGCTCGCCAGCAGCTTCGCTTCCATCCATCTACGGATGCGCGTGGCATCGGCCACGCGGGTCTGCTTACCGAACGAATTCAGCAGCACGATCACGACCGTGCGGCCATCGATGATGGTCTGCATCACCAGGCAGCGGCCGGCTTCTTCGATGTAGCCGGTCTTCTGCACGACGATGTCCCAGGTCGGGTTCGAGACCAGTGAGTTGGTATTGTGGAAACCGACCATGCGCCGTCCGATCCGCACCTCGTAGCCGGGATCGGTGGAGTATTCACGGATGGTGGGGTTTTTCGAGGCCGCCATCACCAGCTTCGAGAGGTCCTCGGGGCTGGCAACGTTCTCGCTCGACAGGCCGGTCGGCTCGACGAAGTGCGCGCTCGTCATGCCGAGCTCTTTCGCCTTCGCGTTCATGGCAGGCATGAAGGCCGCCATACCGCCCGGGTAGTTACGCGCCAGGGCGTGAGCGGCTCGATTCTCCGAGGCCATGAGAGCCAGGTGGAACAGATCGCCACGCGTGAGTCGAGTGCCCACCGTCAGGCGCGAGAAGGCACCACGGCCGATGGCACGATCGGCTTCGGTGATCTCGATCACCTCATCCATCGGCTGCTTCGCGTCGGCCACGGTCAGCGTGGTGACGAGCTTCGAAATCGACGCAATGGGCATCGCGACGTCCGCATTGCGCGAGTAGAGAACGGAGGAGTGCGTTTCGTCGAATACCAGAGCAGCGCTCGATCGAAGGCCCGGTCCGTCCAGCGAGAGCGACGTGTGACTGGTATGCGCGTGCGCACGGGAGTGATGGCGGTGGTGGACCGAAGTGGACGTCGTGCTCGTCGACGCCGCGGCCTGGGCTACCATGCTGGTGAAGAGCAGGCAGCTCGCTGCCAGCAGTGACGTTTTACCCCGAATCATTGAATCCCCGCGCCTTCCCGAACTAACTAACGGTCACAAAGTTGTGACGACAAGTGTAGCAAAGCACGCCATGTCACGGAATGTTGTGACGAAATCCTCAGCCGATTGAGTTGCCGTCAAAGCCTGGGACGCACGTCCGTTATGGCTATGCGCTCCCCGAGTGACTCCGTCACAATCTGGTTATGTCTCCTGGTGTCTATCGCCACTCGCGCGCCGCCGCGCAGGGCTGGCCCCTCACGCTTCGACATAAGCCGGAACCGGGTCGCGTACGTCCGCGCGCGTCTTTCTCGCCATTGTGCGTGCTGGCTATCCCCTTATTCCTATCTATGGTTTGCGTGTCCCGGGAGCGCGGCACGATAATTAAGCAATCGTGGAACGAGAGCCTCCATGCAAGGTAAACGTATCCTGCTCGGCGTGACCGGCGGCATCGCCGCCTACAAGAGCCCGGACCTGGTCCGGCGGCTCCGGGAGCGCGGAGCGGAAGTTCAGGTCGTGATGACCAATGCGGCACGGGAATTCGTGACCGCGACGACTTTCCAGGCCGTTTCCGGGCGTCCCGTCCGCACCGACCTCTGGGATGCCGCCGCCGAAGCGGCGATGGGACATATTGAGCTGGCGCGCTGGGCGGAAGTGGTACTGATCGCTCCGGCCACCGCTGACTTCCTGGCCCGACTGGCCACTGGGCAGGCCAATGACCTGCTGACGACCCTGTGTCTGGCCACCGAAGCCCAGGTGGCGGTCGCGCCCGCCATGAATCACGTCATGTGGTCGAACGCGGCCACCCAGGCGAACATGGCTACGCTGCGCCAGCGGGGTATTCACGTCTTCGGGCCCGGCTCCGGCGACCAAGCGTGTGGCGAAATCGGTGAAGGCCGCATGCTCGAGCCGCTGGATCTCGTCGATCGGGTTGCCTCCGTGCATGTCAGCGACGGCCCACTGCGTGGCCGTACAGTACTGATTTCAGCGGGCCCCACGCGGGAGCGGATCGATCCGGTCCGCTTCATCAGCAACCGCAGTTCGGGAAAGATGGGCTTTGCTGTCGCGCAAGCCGCCCGCGAGGCGGGGGCCGAAGTTATCCTCGTCAGCGGCCCGGTAAACCTGCCGACCCCACCCGGGGTAAGGCGAGTCGACGTCGAAAGCGCCGCTGACATGCTGGCGGCCGTTTTACGCGAGGTCGAGGGCACGGACATTTTCATTTCCACGGCAGCCGTCGCCGACTACCGGCCGGCGCGGCCGGCGGACCAGAAGATCAAGAAAACCACCGACACGCTCGACCTGTGTATGGAGCGGACGTCGGACGTGCTGGCCACCGTCGCCGCGCGTCCCGATCGTCCGTTCGTGGTCGGCTTCGCCGCCGAGACCGAGTCGGTGGAGCAAAATGCCCGGCTCAAACTCTTGAAGAAGAACCTCGACATGATTGCCGCCAACGAGGTCGGCCACGACAAGGCCTTCGACTGTGAGGACAACCAGCTGATCGTGCTTTGGCGCAATCGGCGGCACGAGCTCGGCAAGGCCTCGAAGCTGCAGCTGGCACGCGAGCTGGTTGCTCTCATCACCGAGTCTTTCGCGGCCTCCAAGTCGAGCGTCGCGCAGCGCGGCTCTGCGTTAGCTTAAGTCTCAAGGTGTAATCTCATGGATCAATCGGCTCGCCGCCCACTCAAGGTGCGGGTTCTCGACGCGCGCATCGGCAAAGAATTTCCCCTCCCGGCCTACGCCACCGGAGGCTCGGCGGGTCTGGACCTGCGTGCCTGCCTTGATGCACCGTTAGTGCTCAATCCGGGTAAAGCGGAGCTCATTCCGACCGGGCTGGCCATTCACGTGGAGGACCCGAGTCTGGCGGCTGTCATCCTGCCCCGCTCAGGCCTCGGGCACAAACACGGGATCGTATTGGGCAACCTGGTGGGTTTGATCGACTCCGACTATCAAGGCCAGCTGATGGTGTCCGTGTGGAACCGAGGCAGCGAGCCCTTTACCGTGCAGCCGGGCGAGCGCATCGCGCAGCTGGTCGTGGTGCCGGTTGTACAGGTGGAGCTTCAGGTGGTCGAGGACTTTGCCACTAGCGCGCGCGGCGCCGGTGGTTTCGGACATTCGGGGCGACACTAAAGTTGTGCGCGCTCAGCGCTTCGGGCGTGTGTCGCGCAGCTCGCGATAACGCTCGATGTCCGTCTGAAACTGCGCCTTCGTCGCCGACACTTCATCGTTTTTGGCGAGCAAAGCGTTGCTCTGGATGCGCAGCTCGTTGACTGTCCGCACCAGATCTTCCGCCAGGTCATCGGGCAGGCGGTGGGCGTCCACGCGGCTGTTATAGGGCCGGAAGTGCCGGGCGCGCTCTTGCAGCGCGACCAAGCGTGATTGCAGATTGTCGACGTACTGCTCGGCGGCGACGCGCTGTCCCTGCAGCTGATCCAGCCGGACGTCGCGCAGTGCTTCAATGTCCTTCACGGACGTGTAAGTGGTGACCAGGAAGTTGTCGTGCTGCTGTTGCTTGAGCGCCTGCTCCTGCTGGCGCGCTTCGATGGCCTGTTCCTCGGGCGTTTTCTGCGCATCCGCATGGCCGACCGTGACACCCTGTTTGTTCAGGATCTCATGCGCTTTTTCCGCGTATTGCGGCGGGATGCTGTCGCCGTAATGGACCACCCCCTGGTCGTCTACCCAGCGATAGGTGGTAGCTCTTGCGTCGCCGGCGTTCGCGCCCGGCGGCAGTACGCCGGCCAACACGAACAGCAGACCTAAGGCTATGCGCGGCCCAGGCGTCGACATGTGACCCCGTTTCCTTCTCATTTGCGAAACTGTTGCTGCACGCGTGCTTGCGCACGACACTGCATTTTGACCTACTTGATGTGCGAGGCAAGCGTCAGCCCGCACCATATCGCTCTCTGTAGGCCCGCAGCGATGTGAGCTGCTCGGCAGAAATGCGTGCTCGCCCATCCGCCGGCCGTGCGAGTCCCTCGATGAGGTTGTCAAGTGTGACGATGCTCACACACTTCAACCCGTGCTCCTTCTCAACTTCTTGCACCGCGGTGAGAGCGTTTTGGCCGCGCTCCTGCCGATCGAGCGCGAGGGCTACGCCAACCGCCTGCGCGCCGGCCGCGCGAATGATGTCGAGTGATTCGCGGACGGCGGTTCCGGCTGTGATCACGTCATCGATGATGAGCACGCGACCGTGTAGCGCGGTGCCCACGACTTTTCCGCCCTCGCCATGGTCCTTTGATTCCTTGCGGTTGTAGGCGTAGGGCACATTGACGTCGTGATGCTCCGACAGGGCGATCGTGGTGGCCGTCGCCAACGGAATGCCTTTGTAAGCCGGACCGAACACCATGTCGAAGCCGATACCGGAGCGAGTGATCGCCGCCGCGTAGCACTGTCCGAGCACCGCCATTGACTTCCCGTCACTGAAAGAGCCGGCGTTGAAAAAGTACGGACTTTCGCGACCCGACTTGAGCTTGAAGTGACCGAAGCGTAGAGCGTCCCGGGCCAGAGCGAGATCCACGAACGTGAGCTGATATTGCTGCATGTCATATGATTGCCAGATGCGCATCCTCAACGTCAATGGTGGACACGCCTCACCTCCTCGAAATAGCTGGCTCGCGGCTCTAAGCGCCTACCTGCAGCCACGCGTGGCGGCGATGCTGTTTCTCGGCTTTTCTTCGGGCTTGCCTTTCTTCCTGGTGTTCTCGACGTTGTCTGCGTGGCTGCGACAGGTGGGGGTGGTGCGCTCGACCATCGGCATGTTGGCGTGGGTCGGCATTCTCTATTCAATCAAGTTCCTGTGGGCTCCGGTGGTCGATCGGATGCCGTTGCCCATCCTCCATCGCATCTTGGGTCGCAGGCGTGCCTGGATGCTGTTCGCGCAGCTCGGACTCGCCGCGAGTTTGTTCAAGGTCAGCCTGGGTGACCCGGCGCAGGCGGTGCTGCCCGTCGCACTGGGAGCGCTGAGCACGGCTTTCTTCGCCGCGACCCAGGATATCGCCATGGACGCCTGGCGCATCGAGTCCGTGGCTCCGGAGCATCAGGGGGCGATGCTCGCGGTCTATCAGGTTGGCTATCGGATTGCGTTGATCACCGGCAGTGCCGGGGCGTTCGCCATCGCCGCGCGCTTCGGCTGGCATACCAGCTACATGACGATGGCTGTCCTGATGGGTATCGGGATTGTCACTACATTGCTGGTGCGCGAGCCAAAACCCACTGCCGCCAGGGAGTCGGTCGAGCGCGAGGTCCGTGTCGTCGCCTGGGTCGAAGACCGGGCGCATTGGCCGCGGCCGCTGTTGAATGCCGGCGAGTGGTTCATCGCCGCCGTGGTCTGCCCGCTGTTGGATTTCTTCGCGCGCCTGGGTCCGGCGGTGGCGGGGCTGACACTGTTATTCATTGCCAGCTATCGTCTGACCGAATTCACCATGGGCTCGATGGTGAATCCGCTCTACATCGACCTCGGCTACACGTTGGACCAGATCGCGGCGGTGGTGAAGATCTACGGGCTGGTGGCGTCGATCTTCGGGGTGTTCATCGCCGGCTTGCTGATTGCGAGAATCGGGCTGATTCGCTGCCTCGTGCTAGGCAACGTCATGCTGTTGATGTCGAATCTGGGGTTCTCGCTGCTCGCGATGGAGCACAAGCCTTCGCTTCTGGCGCTGGGGCTGGTCAATGGCTTCGACAACCTGGCGATCGCGATGCAGGGCACCTCGTTGCTCACATTTCTGTCCGGGCTCACCAGTCCGAAATATACTGCGACCCAGTATGCATTGTTCAGCTCGCTCTACGCGCTACCGGGAAAGGTCCTGGAAGGCATGTCGGGTTTTGTCGTCGAGCACATCGGCTATCCGGCATTCTTCGTGTACACCGCCTCGTTGAGCCTGCCAGGGTTGTTGCTGTTATATTTCTTGGCGCGCCGCCGCGGCTTACCCGGCGCCGTTGCGCGGCCCACTGCAGCGGTCGAGGCCGAGCGCGCGTTTGAGAGGAATGCCGATGCCCCCGACGCATGACGTGGATGTCGAGCGAGTGGTGTGCCGCTTGTCGGATATCGACGAGCACGGCGCCCGGGCATTCACCATGGGTAGGGGCGACTGGCCGCTACGCGGCTTCGTTGTTCGCGTCGGCGCCGATGTGCGCGGTTACGTCAATCACTGTCCGCATGCGGGGCATCCGCTTAACCTGCGGCCGCACAAATTCCTGACACCCGACGGCGCACTGATTCTGTGCTCTTCGCACGGCGCGGTGTTTGAAAAGCAAACAGGCTATTGTGTGGCGGGGCCTTGCGCCGGCCACTCTCTACGTCCGGTACCGCTCACGGTGGAGGCAGGATTCGTCATGCTCGCCGAAGGCGTCGACGCCAACTCGCTCAGCTACGCCGATTGACTCGCGTACGGGGCTGGGGAGCCTCCTACTCGAACAGGTCGATTCCGTCGAGGGAGTTCGCGCGCAGCTCACGATCCTCACCAAAAGGCTCCGAGCCGCGACCCTCCACGTCGCTGCGCTCGATGTCGACCGAGCCACTCCAGTCCTCCGGCGCTTCAGCGGTCTCCAACGCACCGTCGGACCATTGTGATTCCCAGTCCTCGAGGTCCATCTCCTCGAGCGTGCCGTCGAAGTATTGGATGTCAATGGTGCCGTCATCTTCGTCGACGGCGACGATCTCGAATGATTCGCCGCGGTTCAACCGGTACCAGTCGCCAATACCCGGATGAGGAGTCGTCATCTTGCAAGCCTCCTTCAAGCGCGATCGAAGATCGATGTTGCTCCTGGAGGGTGAGGCTTTCAAGCGTTTATTGTTAAAGTTTCCGGAGGGGGTTTCCTGAGGGAAATTTCCGCAGGGCACCAATACTCCCGAGGTCACCGGTGAGTCAGGTTTTGTCCCGGCCATTGCTGCCGCGGCTACGTGCGCTGGAACGCGAGGTCCCAAACGTCATGCCCGAGCCGTTCGCCTCTTTTCTCGAAACGGGTGGGGATGCGCTCGGCCGGTCGTGGAATGTAGGTTCCGTCGGCGGCCAGGTTGCGCAGTCGCGGATTACCCTGCGCGGTGGCGAGCATTTCCTGCGCATAAGGCTGCCAGTCGGTGGCCATGCGCAGCACCCCTCCTGGATGCAGGCGCCCGGCGACCAACTCGACGAAGGCAGCCTGGATGAGGCGGCGCTTGTGATGTCGTTTTTTCGGCCACGGATCGGGGAAAAGGATGACTACCTCGTCCAGGCTTTCCGGCGGGATCTGATGAGTCAACACTTCAACTGCATCGTGGCAGATCACGCGGACGTTGGTGAGTCCCAATGTCTCGACCGCCAGAAGCAGGCGGCCGACGCCGGGACGGTGCACTTCGATCCCAAGATAGTCGCGCTCGGAGTGAGCGGCGGCCATTTTCACCAGATTGTCACCGTTGCCGAACCCAATCTCGACGGTGCGCGGCACCTGCCGGCCGAAGAGGGAGCCGAGATCCGCCGCGGACGTTGCGTTGGGCTCGATGCCGTACTTTGGCCACAACATCCGCAGAGCGCGTTCTTGCGCTTCGGTGATACGCCCCGTGCGGGTGACGAAGGAGCGGATACTGCGCGGATGTTCGGGGTCGGGATGATTCATCAGGGGCTGCGCTGGCTCTAAATGGGACGCCCGGTTCGCGGATCAATACGCACCACGGGGAGCCCCTCCGCTTTCCACTCCGAAATGCCGCCGGCCAAATGCGCGGCTGGCTGACCGAGCGCCAGACGCTGCCGGGCGGCCGTGAGCGAACGTCCTCCCGCGGCACATGAAAATACGACCTGGCGGGGGCCATCGGGCGGCAACTGCGAGGCATCGAAGCTCGAGAGGGGATAGAGCAGCGCACCCGGGATGCGCTCGGCCGCGTATTCCATGGGTTCCCGCACATCCACCAGCAGGATCTTGCCTTCGGCTAGCAGGGCCCGCACTTCCTCGGGCTCGTATTCGGTCACATTGTCGGGGGTGATATGGCTCATGAGTTTTCCTCTTAGCGGAGGCGCGATTCTACCGCTTCGACGAATACTCGGCAGCTACGCGCGCGCGCCGGCCAGGGGACCATTCTTGTCAGACTTGGCTTGTCGTGCCTCGGCAGGCAAGGGTAGATTGCGCATCACTCATGAATGCCCAAGACATTATCTGCGCCGCTACGGTGTTGTTCATCATCGGCATGATCTGGCTGCGAACGCGCATGCAGTACGTTCGCCGCGGCTCGCCGGGGACGTTGCAGCTGCAACCGGCCGGGCGGATTTATTTCGCCGCGCTGGCGGCTGTGTTGGTGTTGGGTTGGCCCGCGGCCGCGCCGCTCGGCCGCCTGCTAGGGTCCGATGTGAGCATGACCCCCGGGTTGCTGCGGGGGATCTGGTTCATCAGCACGTACTACATCTTTATTCTCGTACATCGCATCATCAAGACGCGAGGTGTTGAGGTGTATAGGCTCACGGCCTAGCCCCGGCCTGACGATCCGGTGAGTTGTCAGCTTGCTACGACGACCCACCCGCGACGCTCGGCCGCATCGAGGAAGGCTCGGACGTCACTGGCGAGGCTGTCATCCCGGCTGAGCAGAATGCGGGCAACAATCTCCTCCCCCGTGTACTGGCCGTTGCACAACGCCAGAATCACGGCCGCGCTCTCATTCAACTGAATCGAGCCTTTTAGGGAGATCAGGATATGGCCGCTCCCTGAGGGGTCCGTCTGTAACTGATATCCCGCCGCCAACCGGAAGGTGCGCCGGAGGGACGCTGTCTTGCCCATCATGCCCTGGCTCCGGCGCGCCGCTGTGGTTGCTTGTGCGCTCGGTAGATTGCCCGCTTACCTCACATCGGGTGTGCAAGCGGCGGGCCAAGCATCGACCGCGAGGCATCCGCCACGCGGCTCCCTTCCTACCTAGGCAACGCTATGTGCTAACGGAATCCCGTGGCGCTTGATGCGGCGATAGAGAGTGTTGCGGCTCATGCCGAGCTGCATCGCCACGCGGGTCATGTTGCCGTGGCAATCCTCGATGACGCTCAGCAGAGCGGCCCGTTCCGCCACCTGCAGGGGATTGGTGGCGGTGGGTCCTTTAGTCGGGAGGCTGCGCACGTCCGTGGATGCGGTCAAGGCTTGGATGGTCTCCGCCTCGCGGATCTCTCTAGGCAAGTCGATGCGGCGGATCACTCCGCCGTCGCAGATCGCAAGCGCGGTTCGTATGACATTGCGCAGCTCCCGGATGTTACCGGGCCACGGATAAGCCAACAGCCGTTGCAGGGCATCGCGCTCGATTGCCGCGGGCCGGCCGTTGCCAGTTTCCGCGGCAAGGGCATGGCGAATCACGCGTTCCTTGTCCACTCGCTCACGAAGAGCGGGTAACTCCAGCGTGATGCCATTCAGGCGGTAGTACAAGTCATCGCGGAATGCGCCGCGCCCAATCATTTCGCGCAGGTTGCGGTGGGACGCCGCCAGCACATGCAAGTCCACCTTGATTGGGATCTCGCTGCCCAGCGGCACGATCTCCTGCTCTTCCAGTACGCGCAGCAGCCGTGTTTGCAGCATCAATGGCATGTCGCCGATTTCGTCGAGGAACAGCGTCCCGCCCGATGACTGCAGTATCTTGCCGCGCATCCCGTCCTTGCGCGCGCCCGTGAATGCCCCCGCTTTGTAGCCAAAGAGCTCGCTCTCGATGAGCGTCTCCGGAATGGCCGCGCAATTGACGGCGACGAACGGTCGGCCCGCGCGGTAGCTGGCCAGGTGCATGGCGTGGGCGAAAGCTTCCTTGCCGGAGCCTGTCGGACCTTGTATGAGTACCGCGACGTTGGAATCCGCGATGCGATAGGCGCTGCGCACGGTGCGCAACATCTGTGGATCCTGGCCTGCAAGCTCCTCCAATGTCAGGGCCTCGTGTGGGTTCCTGGCAGGCGCCGGCATCACGGTGACCGCGGCGTTGGTATTGTCAGTTGCCGGCGAGATGTCCGCCGCCTCCGGGTGACGGGCCTCTTGCAACAGCGGCTCGCGGCGCTCGTATACCACCAGTCCGTTCGCGTCCATCAGCGTCAACGAGTAGCCGTAGCCTTGCATTCTTTCGTACACCCGATCCAGCTCCGGATACAGAAGCGCGATGAGTGTCGCGTGCCGCCCGGCATCGGCTACTCCTTCCGCTCCATCTTGAGGCGATAGATCGCGTATCGCGTGATTCTGCTCACCCGCAGGCGGGTCCGGCGAGCGCTGGAATGTCGTTGCGTTTGCCATACGATTCCCCCCTCGTAGGATTGCTGTCTGCACCACGAGTGCCACGGCGACGCGTGACAGTGTCTCGGTAGGGAAACACGTCGGCCCGGTGACTGCAAGCCCTGCAACCGCGATTTTTCCCGCTGTGGGAGCTGCTGAAATGTTGGGTCAGAACGCGCCCGCAGCATCACGCGTTCCATCCGCGTGACAACTCTGTATCAAACATTGACGCAAATGGAGCAGCGCGGGGGAGTCCTGTCGATCTTGTGGTGTTTGCGCTACAGACGTTGATACGGCGCGTCGATGTTGGCATGAGCGTTGCACTCACGAGCACGCCGTCGTCGCGCAGAGAAACAGCGCGTAACGCGACGCGGATCTTAGGTGAGCGCGCACCGCGGACTACTCGAAGGAACGCTCCCATGAAACATCAACGTCTCCATTTCCTGGTTATTCCTGCCGCGCTCGTCAGTGCCGCGGCTTTCGCGCCAGCCGCCCGGGCCATCGATGTCACCGCGGGCGACTGGACACTGTCATTCACCGGCAACGTCAACGCTCATTACATCTACTCCAGATGCGATACCAACCCAAACGTCATCGCGGGCGGCCTAGCGTGTGTCGATACCGACTCATCCTCATCGTCCGTCAGCAACGGCTTGCTGCCAGCCTCGCTTTCGGTAAGTGGCGCGACCACGCAGGGCGGGTATGACATCGGGTTTACCTTCGGCCTCTATCCCGGCATCAGCACTAATGATGGCGGTAGTCCGAATCTTCAGTCCGGCGCGACACACACGGCGCTCGGCACCGCCGGTCTCGACATCCGCCAGGTCTTCCTGACGTTCGGCAACAAGGACATGGGCACAGTGATGGCGGGCCGGAATATCGGCCTGTTTGGCGGGGATGCCATTCTCAACGACATGACATTGCTCGGTGTCGGTGCCGGCAACGGTTCGTATGCCGCGCCCGCCAACACCTCGCTCGGCTCCATCGGCTTGGGCTATATCTACACCGATTGGCTCTCGCAGATCGACTACACCACGCCGGACTTGAGCGGCCTCAAGGCCACCATCGGCATCTTCGATCCTCTCAACACCTTGAGTCAGATCCCGACCTCGAAGAAGGCGCCCGGCATTCATGCCAAGGTCGCGTACACGTTGGGTTCCCTGTATCTGTCCTCGAGCGGCCTGTTCCAGCAACAGCGCAGTACTTCGGACATCGCCGGCGTCAACGGCGACTACAACAGCTGGGCCGTCGATTTCGGCGGCAAGTACGACTTCATGGGCTTCGAGGTCGCCGGGTGGTACTACGTCGGCAAGGGTGTCGGGACCACCGGCTTGTTCGTCAACTCCGACGACGGCGACGGGCACCCGCGCAACTCGGACGGATTCCTCGCGCAGTTGACCTACAAGTTCGTGGACACCAAGTTCGGCATCAACTATGGCCAGAGCGTTTTGAAAGCGGCCAGCGGCGACACGGGTATTGCGCGAGCCGACCTCGTCGAGAAGAACGACAAGGTGACCTTCGGGGTGTACCACAACCTGACGGCCAATCTCCTGTTACTCACGGAGTTCAGCCGACTGGAGTCGCAGAACCAGGCAGGCCAGAAGAACACCAGCCGCAATGTTAACATCGGGGCGTTCTTGAAGTTCTGACGAACGGGCGCGTCGAAAACTCAGGCGCGGTGCCGGCGTGTCGGTCGCCGGCCTCGCGCTTCCGCGGACCTGGCTTGGCTCGAGCCAAAACAGATTCGGTGTTGGTTCCGGGTGTTCGCTGCTGAATAAAACCCAAATAATGCAGACTGGTCACCGGCTTCGAGAAACTCCGTCGTTTTGATCCAAACGGGTGTTCCGGACTCACGCGGTTGGTTGATCCGGATCACCGCCCAGTGGCCAACGCAACTTAAGTGGCGCACCGCGGCGGCTGTTCTCTTGTAACATCGGTTGGGTCATTTTCTTCTTCCCGTTCGGGACCATCTGTCACGGAGGACTTGGTATGACGGCTGCCTTACGATTTGCGACTGTTCTTGCTGGAATATTTGTGCTTGCGGCGTCCAATGGAGAAGCCGCCCCTACCTATGGAGGAGCCGCTCCTACTGACCCGGGTGTGCGTGCGCCGACGGGAACAGAGGGCGGGCCGATCCCCAATCTAACCGCCGCACAGAGCGCTCTTTTCAGCAAATCCAAGGAGATCTTTTCCGAGGTGGAGCGGCTCACCGATGGTCTCGGTCCGCGTTTCAATTTAGACAGTTGTGCCGGCTGTCATTCGCAACCGACCATCGGTGGCACCTCGCCTGCGACCAATCCGCAGGTCGCGATCGCTACGGCGTTCGGCGCGACCAACAAGCTGCCTTCCTTTATTACTTCCAACGGTCCCATTCGCGAAGCCCGTTTCAAATTGAACAGCGCGGGGGCTCCCGACGGCAGCGTGCACTCGCTGTTCGTCATCACCGGCCGAAATGACGGCTCCTTGCCCTCCGGGACAGCCAACAACTGTAACATCGCGCAGGAAAACTTTGCGCAGCAGACCTACGATAGCAGTGGCAATATCGCGCTGCGCATTCCGACCCCCGTATTTGGGATGGGCTTGATCGAAGAGATCCCGGAGGCCACCCTGATGGCGAACCTGGCCGCCAATGCCTCCGCCAAGTACGCACTAGGCATCTCCGGCTTCTTCAACCATAACCCAAACGATGGGCGAATCACCCGATTCGGCTGGAAAGCGCAGAACATGTCGGGTCTGTTGTTCGCCGGCGAGGCCTACAATGTCGAGATGGGCATCACAAGCGAGCTGTTCCCGGTGGAGCGCGACGAGACGGCAGGCTGCCAATTCAGCACCACCCCTAACAGTGTGACTGATACCACGCAGGCTGCTCCCGATGACGCGCTGAGCGACATCGAGCGATTCAGCGCCTTCATGCGCTTCCTTGCCCCGCCCGCACCGTCGACGACGCTTCCAGGGGGCGCCACCTCGCTCACGCACGGCAAGTCGCTCTTCTCCTCAGTCGGCTGCTCGCAGTGTCACACGCCGCAACTGACGACTGGCAGTGCGACCGTCGCTGCGCTCAGCAACCAGCAGGTCAACCTCTACTCTGATATCGCGCTCCATCACATGGGACCGGGCTTGGCCGAGGCGGTCTCGCAGGGAGCCGCCGGAGGCGAAGACTTCCGGACCGCCCCGCTCTGGGGTCTGGGACAGCGGATCTTTCTGCTTCACGACGGCCGCACGTCGAACCTGATCACCGCGATTCTGGCGCACTCCAGCGCTAACCAGTCGGGTGACTGCTCGGAAGCGAACGCCGTCATCGCCAACTACTCGAACTTGTCTGCGAGCGATCAGCAGGATCTGTTGAATTTCCTGCGCTCACTGTGAGACCACTGAGCGCCGGTTGATCAGGCGCCGCGAGCTTTGAGGCTCGCGGCGCTTTCAAACGAGCTTCAGATCAGCGGGTGCCGAGCCTGGAAGATGCTCTCGGGACTCGGGCGTCATGTCTCTCGCCTACGGGCTCATCGGACGTGCCACACCAAGCCGCGTTTCGATCTCGCAATCTCTTCGTGAGCGAAAACGCACTGACCCACGCATGACCCACCGGGCCAGATCAATACGTGGGCACCGACGCGCTTCGCGGTGGACTATCTACCGCCGTCCCTTCCGGTAGATTTCCGGTAGACGCCACGAGGCGCGGGGACGCGAGCTTGCCTTTCAGGAATCCGGCGTCGACGAGTATTTCGTAAGGCAGCCAAGGAGTGCGCCAAAGGTGTCGCGCGGACATCAAATTCACGAGTAGCGCGTTGCCACATTCGTGTGCCAGAGATTGAGGGAGGCTGAGATAATTCGGTCTCTCCTCCCAGAACACTCCCTACAAAGGTGCCTTATCTGACACGAGCTCAGCGCTAATCCGCTGCCTCGGGTAGCACGGATACGGATGCCGATGCGCGACGAACTTAGAGAGAGCCCACATCATAGGGAGAGACAAGGCCATGCACCGCCGCGACATTTCAAAAGCGCTGTTCGCTACCGCCGCAGGATCGACCGTAATTTCGCGGCGAGGCGAGGCGCAAAGCTGCATCGCGCCGTGTTACACGCAGACCAACGCTGAAATCACAGCGAATGTGACACCGGTCAACTACGCATATGCGCCAGGTATCGTCGATCGCTATGGTACGAATACCACACCGGGCACGACGGATATGACCACAGCGATCAACCACGCGGTTGCAGTCGCCTTGGCAGGTGGTGGAGTCGTGCAGTTTTTGGCGGCAAAGTATGCCGTTGCCTCCTTTGTGACGGTGACCTTCTCGGGCGATCGCGGGACTTCGGGAATGCAAATATTCGGCGCGGGGGCGAATATGACTTCGATCCTGCAGACTGGAACGCCGACATCTGTTTTTACTTTCATTGGCGCGACCCCCACGGGCGCGGCAAACGAAGCCCAGCTAGTGCTCAGAGATTTTACGATCTCGCAAGCTTCGTCCACCAAGACAGCCGATGGCATCACGCTCGACAGCGTGGCCAATGTGCGTCTATCCAATGTAATCAGCCGCGGATTCAATACGGCGTTGCATCTGAAGTCGGCGCTCATTGTTACAGGTAACGACGGATGCCAGTTCACCGACAGCGTCAACGGCTGCCTCATTGAAAGTAATGGCGTGGGCGGCTCGACGTGCAATCTGATCGTCTTTGAGGAATGCAAGTTCAATCTAAACTCCAACTGGGGCCTGAACTATGGGAATGGATCGCAACTGCATATACGCAGCTGCGATCTCGAGAGGAATGGCACGCCAGGCGATGTCAACACGGGAGCAATCCGCATTCTCGGCAATCTCGCACCCGATTCCCTGGTTGCGGGTGTACTACTGGAATACAACTGGCTGGAAAACAATCTCGGCACGGGCATCCTCGTGGATGCTCCGCATGGAAGTGTCGCGACAAACATAGAGATTATTGGCGGAAATGTCCTTAACCAGGAGGCTGGTCGTTCAATTACGGTCAATGGGGCAACTCAGCTGGCGATTAGGCAGTTACGCTGTGCGACTCCGGGAGACACGTGGAATCTGACGGCGGGCGCGGCGATTTTACAAAACGTGCTGGTCGGTACACTCAGTGACGGCGGTATCACCACACCGACGTATATCAATGTCACAACCGGCAGCGGCTCTTTCGCCTATGGGCGCATGGACACTGCAACGCTGACACTCACTGGCGTGAGCGAGACAGTCACCCAGATGGTCAAGATCCTTCAACAAGGAGATGTTATTCGAGTGGTGTTCACTGATTTGCTGGGCACGAGCGACACGACCACCTGCACGATCACAGGATTACCCGCGAAATACGCACCTGCAAATACGATCTTTGTGATCGCGGCGGTTGAGAACAATGGCACGGACTTGCCCCAGACGATTGTAGTGGCGGCAGGCGGCACGATGACGTTGGTTTGGAACGGCAGCGGAACAGGCTTCACTGCTGCCGGTAGCAAGGGACTAAGAGAATGTAACCTCGAATGGCGCTTGTAGATCTGTCGGTTTCGCTCACGCGAGCGGCTTGGTCGACGCCGCGGTCTCGACGGGTTGCGAGCAGGCCCCGCTTGAGGACCACGCGCTGACCGCGTTTTTCGGCGAGGCCGTGTTCGATGAGAAAAATTTCGCGCTTGTATCGAACCGCCTTGTAGAGGACCTAATGAAACCCTCGGATGCACAAGCAGGAAATGCTGACGTTTTCATCAGCGCGCTCGCTCTATCAGGGCGATTTCCGAACTCTGCTCCTCGCGATCAAACACGATCTCGTCCCCGCTGCGGGACACGCCAAAGTCTCCAATCGCGAGAGCGTCGACCGGACATTGGCAGCGGTCGCCACGAGGCGGGTACCGTCCGCATTCGCTTCAACGGAGGTGTAATGCTCCAGACCGAAGTTGAGCCGGTGAGGAATGCGCCGTTCAACGTCGATCTCCCCGTCGATGCTACAACCTGGTCTTACACCAGCTTCAGATCGACCGGCGAGGTATCTGGAAATACCTTCTGTACCTGATCGAGCGGTAGTCCCCACAAGGTAGCAAACAGTCCGCCGAGCACCGAGCGATATTCGTTGAGCACTGGATAGTCGCGATCCTGAAACAGACTGGCGCGCTCGATTTTCGTCTGCTCGCCGGCGATCCTTCCGCCCCTGATACTTCCACCGAGAACCCAGTAGACCGAGCCGTGACCGTGGTCGGTTCCCTTGTTACCGTTTTCGCGGAACGTGCGGCCGAATTCGGAGACCACGACGACCACGGTGTTGCGCCATTCACTACCCAGTTCCTGCGCCAGTGCTGCGAGGCCCTTGCCGAGACTGTCGACATTGTTGGCGAGCACACCCTGAGCCGAGCCCTCGTTCACGTGTGTATCCCAGCCACCGACATCGACGAAGCCAATGCGGTACTGGTCGCGCATCAGTCGCCCAATCCGCCGAGCCTCCAGCTCGAATCCCTTGGGCGTGATTGAATCGCGATTGGCCGCCTTCATTTCCTGCTCGATGACCATGCTCACCTCCTGTCGCAATTCCAGACCGTCCCGGACCTCCGGTTGCAGATGATGGCCGGTGTACATGTCGGCGAGGATGGACGCTTGGCGAGCGTCAAACGCGGGTTTGGCGACACCCTTCAGAGAGATGTTAGGTATATCCGCGGTACCACGAAAGCAAACCGGTAAAGAGTCTGTGAAGGCAATCGGTTGGGCTCCGTTGACCACGCCAGCAAGACGAGAGAGAAACCCGGAATTTAAGTCGTGCGATCCCTGCAGGGGCTGACCCAACTCGATACTATCCTGGGTCTCGAAGTGGCTGCGTGACAGGTCCTCGGTGCCGGCGAACGGAATGAAAAGGGCCTGACGCTGGGCATACAGCGGGCCAATCGACGGGCGAAGCACGGGCGTTAGCGCCCAATCTGAATCCAGCGCAACGGCACCATCGCCCGGCTGCCCGGTGGGCTTCGCAATGGCAATGCTGGGCCGGGCCTCGTAGTAGTACTGGCTGGAGTAGGGTATGACGACGTTCGCGCAATCGTAGCCGCCGCGCAGGAAGACCAACAGAAATCGTGGCGAGCCAGGTGGGGCGGCGAACACTCTGCCCGTGACGGTGAGCGCCGGAGCCGCAATGGCCATCATTTGCAGAAAGTCGCGTCGCTTCATGAACTCGAGTCCTTTTATGCAATCGCCCCATCGAGTCATCGATAGTTGAAATCGGGGGAGGCCAACAGGAATGTATTCCACTCGAGTTGCGAGCCCGCGTGATCCAACGCCGTGCGGGCGTTCGCGGACAAGAACGGCTCTACAGCCGAGAAATACAACCGGGTGGAGAGCTGTGGAAAACCGCTGGTCGTCGCAGGAGTGCCGTCCTCGGGATCGAAGAGCCCGCCATTGCCGCTGCCGATGTTGCGAGCGATTTCGAAGCGGCGACTGATTTGCCCCGAGCTGGCCCAGCCGCTCTCGGTAAGTGGGTAGCCATCCGGCGTCTGCCGTCCAAAAGGTGCTTCACCTAGGGCATTGAGCCAGTTAATGACCGGGTGCGTGTTGACGATCGGCTTGCCGTCATAGGCCAGCCGCACCGTGGAAATCACAAAATGCATCGGGTCTTTGAATTTCCCGCCGAGCGATGCTTCGAACTCCCGCGACTTGAACATGGTCTCCAGCACGCCGGCTATGTCGCCGTGCGTTTTCTGGAAGGTCTTTGCCATGCGATCGGTGAGTGAGCGGGGCGGATTGTCAGAAACGAAGTAAATCGCCAGCTTGCGCGCGACGAACTGGCCACATGCCGGCTGAGAGATAATTACATCGACCGCCTTCTCGACTTCGTCAAATCCGCTCCCGTCGATGCGCTGGCCCAGCAACGTCTTGGAACCGAAGTCGTGTCTTGCGGGATTGAACTCGAACGCTTCCTGGTGCCGGTATAACTTCTGCCATTCCGGTTTGAGCTTCGGCTCGTTGCCTGATCCGTTGACGCCGACCCCTGTCAACACTCTCGCCAGCTCTTGAATGTCCTGTTGTGTATAACCTGAGCTTACTCCGAGTGTGTGCAGCTCCATCAACTCGCGGGCATAGTTCTCATTGATGTGGCCAGCCGCGTTCTGAGCATTATCCAAGTATTGCAACATCGCCGGATGAGTCAGCGTCGCCATGACGAGATCGCGAAATTTACCTAGAGCGTGCGGCCGAATCGCACGTTCTGCGTAGTCGCCTACAAGCCAGGGATCATTCGCCTTATACTGAAAGACGCTGAAATGGTCCAACCATAGCCACGTCAGTTGTTCTTGCAGTTGGGCCGGCGAGTACAATGCCCGTAGGATTTCCCGCCGCGCGGCCTCATACGCAAGTTTGTTGCCTTTGTCGTTGAGTGCCTTCCGGTCTACTTGCTTCTGTGTGTCGTCCGTTAACGCGTTGATGCGTTGATTTTCCTTTGAAACGTACACGAGCAGCTCGGCTGCGTCGCGATGTGATATCTCCAGCGCGTCGATTTCTGTGGTTACGGTCGGGGGGAAACGCACGTCCTTGGGGTGGAGCTGCTCGTCCAGAAAGCGGCGGCGTCCGAGCTTGAGGTACCGATCCATCGTGGCCGTCGACGGTCCGTACGTGATCCGATCGAGCCAGAGTATTTCTTCTCGGGACAGGGCCTGCCGGGACGGGGCATCACTTGCAACCGCCTCGGTCAGAGCAGAAGCCGCAGTCGCGGCAAGCAGTACGTGTTTCCACATACGGTAAAGGAAACGCACAGGGGTCCCTCTGGGTGACATTGTGCAACGATTGAGGGCGCCTTTTCGACGTATCGCACCTTTCGTCGCTTCAGCTGGTCGCCCGGGCATGCTGGCGACTAGGATTACTGTTTCAAAAAAGGGGAGGGAAACTTGATGCGCAGGCTCATCCTGGGATGCGTCGTTCTGGTCGCGGCCGTCCGTGCGGTCGCTGCGGTACCGGAAGCGGCTCCGTCACACGTTTTCGAAGGTCGGGACATCTTTGGACTGCAGTGGGTCGAGGACCCCCAGATCCGTTCCGACGGGCGGGCGGTCGCTTACGTCCGGATGTCTTACGACATCATGTCCGATCGGCCGAGATCCACCCTGTGGCTTATGGATGTCGATACTGGAGTGCAGACGCCCATAGCAGGCGGCCCCGGTTCGCATGCCTCGCCGCGCTGGTCGCCCGATGGTAAGCGCCTCGCGTACGTTTCAACGTCCGAAGGGGGACATCCACAACTCTTTGTCCGCTGGATGCAGACTGGTGAGGTCGCGCGGATCACGGATCTGACGGAGGCGCCGAGCGGTCTCGCCTGGTCGCCGGATGGTCGCTCGATCGCATTCATCATGCTCATTCCAGATGACAAACCGAGGCTCGGCGCCGCGCCTGAGAAGCCGGAGGGTGCGACCTGGGCCGAGCCACTCACCGTCATTACCGACGTGACTTATCGCGCGGACGGCGAGGGTTACCTGACACCGGGCTATTCCCACGCGTTCGTCGTGTCGGCCGACGGTGGCTCACCGAGGCAACTTACCTTTGGCGCGTATAACGAGGACGGTCCGATTTCCTGGACGCCCGATAGTCGCTTCCTGCTGTTGAGCGGCAATCATAACGTGAACTGGCGCCTCGACTCGGTCAGCTCGCAGATTTATCGGGTGTCGGTTGCTGATGCAACTCTCACCGCGCTGACGACCCGCGCGGGCCCGTTCCAACATCCGAAAGTCTCTCCCGACGGATCCAGAATCGCCTATTTGGGCTTCGACGACCGCCAGCTCGGCTACCAGAACGTACGCGTGTACGTGATGGATCGGGACGGTCGCAATGCCCGCTCGCTCACCGACGATCTGGATCGCGCGGTCGAAGACATCCAGTGGTCCGCCGACAGCCGCAGTCTTTACATCCGTTATGTTGATCGGGCCGTCGTGAAGGTCGCGCGCCTGTCGCTGAACGGGCATCTGGAGCCAATTGCCGCCGGGCTGACAGGCGGCGAGCTCGATCGGCCTTACACCGACGGCGCGCAATTCAGCGTCGCCGGCAATGGCGTGGTCGCATTCACCAGCGGCGATCCGACACATCCGTCTGATCTGGCTGTGATGCGCGGCGGTAAGGTTATCCGGCTCACGCATTTGAATGACGGGCTCTTCACGAACAAGAAGCTGGGCGAAGTCAAGCCGCTGGCGGTCACGTCCTCTTTCGACAAGCGGTCCATCGACGCCTGGATGGTGACGCCGCCGGATTTTACCGCCGGCAAGAAGTATCCCTTGATCCTGGAGATCCACGGTGGACCCTTCGCAAGCTACGGCTCGGTGTTCTCGAGCGACGACCAGCTATATGCCGCGGCGGGATACGCGGTCGTCTATGCAAACCCTCGCGGCTCCACCTCCTACGGCGAGGAGTTCGCCAACCTCATTCACCACGACTATCCCAGTCACGACTATGACGACCTCATGAGCGTGGTGGATGCGGCGATCGCCACCGGGTACGTAAACCCCGATGAGCTGTTTGTGACGGGTGGCTCCGGGGGGGGCGTATTGACGGCGTGGATTGTCGGGAAGACGCACCGGTTCCGTGCCGCGGTGGCGCAAAAGCCGGTGATCAACTGGGCGAGCTTCGCGCTGACGACTGACATCGCCACCGTGGTTCCGAAATATTGGTTCGGCAAGCTGCCATGGGAAGACCCGCAGGGGTACTGGCAGCGCTCGCCGCTGTCTCTGGTCGGCAATGTGTCAACGCCCACGCTGGTTATTGTTGGCGACCAGGACTTTCGCACCCCGGTGAGCGATTCGGAGCAGTACTACGAGGCGCTCAAGTTGCGCGGCGTTCCGACGGCACTCGTGAAAGTGCCTGGCGCTTCGCATGGAGGATTGGCCGCGCGACCGTCACAGTCGGCGGCGAAGGCGAGCGCTATTCTCGCTTGGTACCAACGCTATGGATCGGCTTCCACTGTCACACGCACCGCTGACAATCCCTGACGAACGCTACTCTCCCTTACGGGAGATGGCGTAGTCTAGCGCCATCCGAAAACAATGACGGGGAGCCGGCTGCCGCGGCTCCCCGCCTGTTCAATCTTGCTTTCCTCCAGTGGAGGCGCTCCGATGCCTGTCAAGTTGACTGTCAACAATCAGAGCCATGAGCTCGACGTCGATCCGAACATGCCCTTGTTATGGGCGATTCGGGATTATTTGCAGCTCACCGGCACGAAGTTCGGCTGTGGCATGGCGTTGTGCGGCGCCTGCACCGTGCACATCGACGGCCAGGCGGTGCGGTCCTGCGTGACCCCGGTGTCGGCGGTGGAGGGCAGGAGCGTGACTACCATCGAAGGTTTGGGCACACCCGCGGGTAAAGCCGTTCAGGATGCTTGGGTGAGTCTCGACGTTCCCCAATGCGGCTATTGCCAAAGTGGGCAGATCATGTCGGCGGCCGCGCTGCTTGCGGGGAATACGAAGCCGAACGATGCGGACATCGATGCCGCCATGGCCGGCAACATCTGTCGTTGCGCGACTTACGTGCGCATCCGCAATGCGATTCACCAGGCAGCGGGCACCCTGCCCGCCGAAGCGAAGGGCTGAAGTCCGCAACCGACGAAGGACCCATCATGTATTTTCGCCATCTCAAAGATCCTGGGTCGCTGTCGTCCGACGCGCCTGCGGCGGAGCTGACGCGGCGCGGCTTCCTCAAGTTCACCGCGATCGCGGGCACCGGGCTCACGCTCGGTGCTCTGTTGCCTGTTCGAGGCGAGGCCGCCGCGGCAGCCGGGGCGGGTGCGCCGTTCGCCATGCCTTTCGTGCATATCGATCCTGACAACACAGTGACGGTGCTCGCCAAGCATGTCGAGGCGGGGCAGGGTGTTTGGACGGGCCTGCCTACGATTGTTGCGGAGGAGTTGGATGCTTCGTGGGACCAAATGCGCGTGGAAGGCGCGCCCGCGAAAGTACCGATGTATGGCAATCTCGGGTTCGATCCGAAGGGCAGCGTGCAGGGCACTGGAGGCTCGACCGCGATAGCTAACTCGTGGATGCAGCTTCGCCAGGCGGGCGCCACCGCGCGTGCGATGTTGGTGCAAGCGGCGGCGGCGCAGTGGAAGGTGCCTGCGGCCGAGATCACCGTCAGCGATGGTGTGGTCGCGCATGCCAAGTCGGGCAAGAAGGCCAAGTTTGGCGAATTGGCCGCACGCGCGGCGAAGGTGCCGGTTCCGAGCGATGTGAAGCTCAAGGACCCGAGCCAGTTCAAACTCATCGGTCGCGATAAGTTGCCGCGTCTCGATACCCGAGCGAAGTCCTCGGGCCGGCAGCAATTTGCGATTGATGTCATGTTGCCGGGAATGATGACGGCGGTCGTGATGCGGCCGCCGCGTTTCGGCGGAAAAGTGGCATCTTTCGATGCTACGCAAGCGAAGGCCGTGCCGGGCGTGGTGGATGTCGTGCAGATTCCGCGTGGCGTGGCGGTCATCGGCCGCGACATGTGGTCGGCGAAGAAAGGCCGTGAAGTCCTGCAGGTCACCTGGGACGAGTCGGGTGCGGAAAAGCGCAGTACCCAGGCCATCATGGCGGAATACAAACAGCTGGGTCAGGGCTCGGATGCCGTTGACGTGGTGAAGAAAGGGGATGTGGATGTGGGCTTGAAGAGCGCTGCCCACACCATCGATGCGGAATTCGAATTTCCGTATCTCGCCCACGCGCCGATGGAGCCATTGACCGCTGTGGCGCGGCTCAGCCCGGACAAGTGCGAGATTTGGGCGGGTTGCCAATTCCAGACGATCGACCAGGCGAACGCCGCGCAGGCGACCGGACTGAAGCCGGATCAGGTGTTTATCACCACGCTTGCCGCGGGTGGCACTTTCGGACGACGTGCGAACGCGGAGTCGGATTACATCGCGGAAGTGGCTTCGATTGCGAAGGCCGTGGATGGAAAGTACCCCGTGCGTCTCATCTGGACGCGCGAGGATGATGTCACCGGTGGCCGCTACCGCCCCATGAACTATCACCGGATTACCGCCGCCGTAGGTCAGGACGGCAAGGTCAGTGGTTTCAGGCAGCGCCTTGTTGGGCAATCGATCATAGCGGGAACTCCTTTCGCGGCCATGATGAAGGGCGGTCTCGATCCCACTGCCGTGGAAGGCAACGCCGCCGAGCAGTACGACTTTGAGAACGCGCATGTGACCTGGAGTCAGGCAAAGAGTCCACTGCCGGTGTTGTGGTGGCGGTCAGTCGGTCATACGCACACGGCGGTCTCGAAAGAGATCATCATGGACGAGCTCGCCGAGGCCGCGGGCCAGGATCCAGTGGCATTCCGGCTCGCGCACCTCGAAAAACATCCGAAGCATGCGGCCGTGCTGCGGCTCGCCGCGGAGAAGGCCGGTTGGGACAAGCCGTTCTCAAAGGAGAACGGCCGTGGCCGTGGCATCGCCCTGCAGGAGTCCTTCGACACCGTTGTGGCGCAAGTGGCGGAGGTTACGGTCCGCGGTGACACGATCACAGTTGATCGGGTGGTGTGTGTGGTGGACTGCGGAATAGCCGTCAACCCGGATGTCATTCGGGCGCAGATGCAAAGTGGCATCGGCTTCGGCCTAGGGGCGGCATTGCGTGGCAAGATCACCTTGACCGACGGGCACGTCGATCAGACCAACTTCCATCAGTACACCGTGCTGCGGATCAACGAGATGCCGCGCCAGATCGAGGTGTACATCATGCCGTCGACCAACCCGCCGACGGGAGTTGGCGAGCCCGGAACGCCGCCGATCGCGCCTGCCGTGGCCAATGCCGTGAGGGCTGCAACGGGCATAAAGCTGCGCAAGCTTCCGTTTGATCTGGCTGAAGCACGCGCGGCTGCAGCCAAGGCCTAAGGGCGATTGGCCGGATCGCGCGGCGCGCCACGTTCGAGCGCCGCCGGTCCGCCGGCCTTCGATGCACCGCGCTCATCCCCGAAAGAGCCGCGACCGCGCGCGGGTCTGCCACTTCGGCAGAAGATTTTCGGCGACTATCCGAAGTAACTCCTCCGTTTCGCGATAGACGGCTTCCACCTCCACTGGCGCGATCCGGATATCCGCGAACGATAGCGAGACTTCGAAGGCGCGCTCCTTGAATGTGAAGCGGCCGGATCGTGTTGACCACACGGAGGAGCTGGCGGCGTCGAACTGAATGCCAGGAAGCCGCGCCAAGGCGGCGCAAGTCGCACCAACGGTGGTATAGAGACCACTGAGCTCGAAGGCCCCCAGTCCGCCGCTCGCGTCCCTGAATTCGCTCAGCATGCTGGTGCGCATGCTGAGGCGAAACCGGCTATCCGCGCCGGTAACGCTGTCTAGTGGACCGACTTGTCGCGACCGCGACGACACTGTGAGTTCTCTGCGCCTGCAGTACCTGCTTTCCCCGCACGCCGGCTACGCTTACCAGCAGCGCACCCCGTGCGAGCACGATCTAAGCAAAAACCAGCGGGGTGCAGGGGGCCGATTTCACGTAAATCGGCGCGCCTTCATTAAGGCGTGATCCAGTCACGGGGCGCCCATACGTCGGTCATGCGCCCTTCGGCGCCAGTTGCGTGTACGTGCCAGCGCCAATGTCACGGCCTAACTGGCCGCCTTCATTTGCGCCGCGATCTTTGCAGCCTGCTCGCTGAATCGTCTGTAGGCCGGCCGTTCTGACAGGCGTGCCTCGTAGCTCTTGAATATCGGGCGGGCCTCGAGCGCCTTTGTCATCATTCCAAAACCGACCTGCGAGCCGACGATGACATCCGCGGCACTGAAACGATCACCCAAAATGTAAGGCCCCGGGGCGAGTGCCTTTTCTAGTGTGCTCAACGTGTCGGCATACGTTCCATAGCCGAGCACGCTGGTGTTCTGCGCGTCCGGTCTTCCCAACATGCGATCCGTCATGGCGGGTTCCACGCAGCCCAGGCCGAAGAAAATCCAACGTAAGTATGTCCCTCGCGCCGGCTCCTCGTTTCCCGGTGCGAGGCGCGCCGCAGGAAACGCGTCTGCGAGATACGTACAAATCGCCGCGCATTCTGTGACGACAGTATTGCGGTGAACGATCGCAGGTATCTTCCCCATCGGATTCACGGCGAGATACGCGGGATTTTTGTGCTCGCGCTTCTCGAGGCTCAACAATTCCAACCGATAAGGCGCGCCAACCTCCTCCAGCATCCAATGGACGATCCGCGCGCGCGACATCGGGTTGTAATAGAGAACGATCTCTTCGCTCATGGCATCCCTCCTGGCCAAACTCTTCGGGGCGGGTGCGCCAGCATACAGCTGCAGGGTTCGCCCGGCATCTTTCGCGCTACCGGGGCTGGACTTCTGTAGTACATATCCTACAATGTCGCCGGCCATGACTGAAGGATCAAGACATCAAAGCGAGGTCGCAGTGACTTATGAGTACCGAAATCGTGGTGCGCGCCGGCGAGTCTTTCGCGGCCCGCGCTTTGCTGTTGTCAACCAGGCTGGGTGACGCCGTGGAGGGACAATACGAACGGTTCGAGGACAAACTCGACGGCGTGCGCGACAACGTCGACAAAGTCCGCCAGGAATTGGAGGTCAAGCTCGGCGGTCGAATCGACGATGCCAACAATCGGATCACCACAACCGGCGCCGAGCATACCCGCGAGCTCAGTGCACTGGGCAGCAAGGTTGACCTGGTGGGCAGTAAGGTTGATGACGTCCGTAAGGAGTTGGATGACAAGCTCGGTAGCCGGATCGATGAGGTCGGGCGCAACGTCACGGCCACTCGCATGGAGTTGGATGGGCACATAGATCGCGCCCGTGGCGCGGTTGAGGAGAAAGTCGATACTCTCCGCACCGGGCTCGATCAGAAGATCGATGCGACCCGAGAGCGGCTCGAGCAGAGGATCGACGCTTTCCGCACGGAGCTCGATCAGAAGATCGACACGAAGGTCGACAAGTTGCGTGCCGAGTTCTACGAGAGGATCGGTGCAATCCGCGCCGAGTTGAACGGCAAGATCGATGGCGCGTCGGGAGCCCTGTCAGAGCTGCGCAAGGACATGGATGGACTCAAGGAATCGATCGCGTCCTTGAGAGTGTGGACGATGAGGCTCTGCTACGGAGTCGCCGTCTCGCTGTTGGGTGTGATCGCCCACGCCCTCAAGTGGCTGTGAAGGTGGCTTTAGCGAGGCAAGGATCTCGCAGGGGCGCCAGAGCTCGCCGAAGCGCCTTCCTTCCCGGGCTTTCCCGCGCGCAGTGCATACTTGATCGCGCGTCCCGTCATCCGCAGGAAGACGAGCAGGCCCGGCATGGGGTCGCGCCAGGTCATGTACGCAAAGCTCCGGCAACTCGCGACCGACAGCAGCCACTGCACCGTGCTCAAGCGCCGCTCTGTCGTGCGAAGCATCCGGAACGTGTCGAGATCCTTGTGCATGTACACCCAGCGCATGCGCTTCACCGCAGGCCGCGGGTTGACGCCGACGAGCGACTCGCCGAGCAACTCGCGGTACGCCAGCAACGGCAAATTCACTCCGCAATCGCGCAGGTGACCAACCGTCAGGAACGGGCGGGCGTTGAAATCGATCAGATAGAACGCGCCGGTTTTCTCATCGCGGAGCCATTCGATGCCGAAGATGCCGTGGTACCGCACGCGATTGAATAGGCGCTCGGTGGCGGCAAAGAGGAACTGCTCTTCCCGGGTGGGCAACGGTGCGGGAATCTCACCCATCGAGGTTGCACCAAAGTTGGGCGGATACTGCCGAATTCGCTGATGGGAGGTGAGGGACACGACCCGTCCGTTGCGATCACAGAGGCCGTAGCAGTCGAAGATATGGCCATCGCCGCCGCGGATCATCCGCTGGATGACGAGCGACTCGGCACCGTGAGTTTTGACATAACTCAATAGCTGCTCGCGCCCTTCCAGTACCAGGTTTTTTGCGCGCAGCTTGCATGTGCTGACGCCTTCGTAGCTCGGCTTGAGAATGTAAGGGCCGGGGTGCTGCTGGCTCCATTCGGTGACTTCCGCCAGAGTGGGCGCCGACAGGCTCGGGATGGTAGGCGCATCGGCCGCGCGTGCGGCCTCGTACAGCATCGTCTTGTTAATCACGCGCGCAAGATCGCTGTGCGGCAACTGCCAGATCCGGCAAACGGGGTCCAACTCCGCCGAATACTTCGACAGCAGCAGGGCGTGCGCGTCGCCGGTTGGAATCAAGACCGGCCGGTTACCCAGTTTAGCGGCGTACTGGGTCAGAAACCGGACGAGGCCGACCTCGTCATTCTGCAGGTGATAGCAAGGGACTTTGATTGCATAGCGCGAGGCGCCGAGCGGATCGTCCTCGCGAAACAAGCACGCGTGGACTTGCACTCCGCACTCAGCGAGCGCTCTGACCGTGGCGATGCCTGTAACAGTGTTACAAAGAACGATCGCCGGCACCGAGGCCTCAGATGCGCCAGTGTCTCTGGGCGTTGCGGGGGAGGTGGGGGAAATCGCGGCGTCTCGGTGTTCGTCTTTATGTTGGCACGGTAGCAGAACGTGGCCAACATACCTAGAGAATCGTCACAACTGCACGCTCGAAAAACACTCTGGTGACAAGTTGTAATTCGGACCTTTCAGGCGGCTTTCAAACAGCTTTCCGAGCCTCTTTTTAGGCGTTTTTATCGTCGTGCTGTGCCGCCTTTGAGTTCGCGCGTCCCGTGTTTGTATCCGGTTGGAGACATATCGGCCATATGCCGGGCCCCGCCTCGATGGTGGCAGGTCCGCACCCGGAATTCCGTGATCAGATAAGCATCGGTAAGGTGCAGGCCACCCCTCGAAACCCCCTGGGTCGGTCATTCTGGGGGGCTCATCGGACTGCCTGTGAAACAGCTGGCGCGCCCTTGAACCGCTTCTACGTGGGGATGCTCGTGTACGCTACCTGTCTTACGGTCGGTCGGCTTCTTGCGGGTGCCGCCCTGGAGGCGCTGATGCGTCCCGGGAATATCGTTTGCTGCGTCCGAACAAATGCCCGTGCGTGAACAAAACGCCCGTTACCCTGAAGATTGGCACCTCCGCCGACATCTCCATCCGCTCCGTGCTGCGTAACGAAGTCAAATACGGCCTGCGCTTCCTGGTGCGCGACACCCTGCAAAGCGAGCGCCGCATCCAGTCCTTGTTGGCGCATGAACGCCTGCCCGGGGAGCGGCTGGCTGGGGTCACAAACCGGTTGCTGGCGGATACTTTGCGCGCGGCGATTCGGCGTATCCCCCGTTATCGCGCGATCAAAACCGGGATTGACGTTGCTAACGTCCGTGAGGTACTGGCGGAGCACTTCCCGATCATCGGCAAGCACGATCTCACCGACCGCCCCGCGGAGTACTACCCCCATGGGAGCGCACCGCGGCCGTGGACAATCGTCGGGCGAACGAGTGGCACCTCGGGCGCCCCACTGCATGTCTTTCGCAGCCTCGAATCCGTTCTGTGGGAGAACGCCATTGTCGAGCGGCACTTCCGCTGGAGCGGCTATCGGCCGGGAATGCGGCGCGCCTACCTGCGCGGGGACCTCATAGTGCCCATTGAGCGCACGACCCCACCTTACTGGTTCCTGAATCGATATAACAACCAGCTGCTCATCTCGTCCCGCCATCTGCGCGCCGGCTGCGTCGATGACATTATCCAGATGTTGGAGAAGTTCGCGCCGTACATCATGGAGGCGTATCCCTCCACGGCCTACGAGCTGGCCTTGTTGTTGGAAAAGCAGAACGCCACGTTGCGCATCCCTCATGTCTTTACAGGCTCCGAGCCGCTCTATCCGCATCAGCGAGAGCTCATCAAGGCGCGACTTGCGGCCTCGGTGATGGATCACTACGGAATGGCCGAGCGCATCGCCTATGCCACTGAATGCGAGCACGGCAGCCTGCATGTCAACAGCGACTACTCGTACGTCGAGATCGTGGACGAGGCGGGGAATCCGACCGACGAGGAGGGGTATGTGGTCGGCACAACCTTTCACAACAGTCTGATGCCGCTGGTGCGCTATCGTATGTCGGATCGCACCCGCTGGCGCCGGGCCGATTGCCCGTGCGGCCGCACCTATCCGCTGATCGAGCCCGTGGCCGGCAAATACGAGGACACCCTGTTCGGGTCGCAGGGCCAACGGATCAGTCCTTCGGTTGTGACTTTTGCGTTCAAGTCGCTCCGTGGCATCAAATACTCGCAGGTCGCGCAGACAGGCGAAGGTACGTGGGAGATTCGTGTGGTGCCGGAAGCTTCATTCAACGACGCCGAGCGCAAGCGCCTCATTCAGAACGTGAAACACCTCGTCGATCCCGGAATCCATGTCGTCGTGCGCGAGGTTGCCGAGATCGCGCGCACCTCGGCACACAAATACCGCTGGATCGTCAACGAGTCGAAAAAAGGTCCGGCGCGTCCGGAGTGAGCCTCTCGTCCCGTCCACGGGCACCAACACAATGAGTTGATCGCGCCGTCCCGCTCGCCGCCGAGCGCTTCGCTCACTCTATGACACCAATGCTCTTTAGCGCTCGCAGGTACTCGATCACCAACTCTGTCGGAATCGGTCCATACTCTGCTGACAGTTCGGCCGCAATCTGTCGCGCCGAGTGCCGGCCGTCGGCGAAATTCAGCGCCTCATATGCATACGCTTCTCCCTCGCCCCATTCTCCTTGGTAACTCAACAACTTCGGCGTTGCCACGCCGGCAGCCTTGGCGTGCACCTCGAAATAATCATAGCCAAAGACCATCAGCGGCCCGCGCGGCTCAGCGCGGCGGCGAAAAACGGGCGTGTCGTCGCCTTTGATTTTCGGGCTCGTGCCGCTTGGGCGCGACGGTAACGAGGCGTTGAAAGTGTTGATGGATTCGAGCACCCGCCGCTCATACTCGGCCGCTCGGGCGGCGAGGTCCTTCTCGGTCGCGGGCGCGCTTCTTTCGAGAAGCGTCACCGTTCGCAGGAGCTTGCCGACCTGTACGGCACGAGTGCTGGCCGCGACGTCCCGCGCTGAAAAGTTAGCCAGGAAGTAGGCACTGGCGGTGCCAATGAACGCAGCGCGCTTGAGCTTGGTCGGGTCGATATTGGCCGCGGTATCGAAGTTGGTATGAATATAGCGGTCTGGCCAGTCGTTGAGATAAATGGACGCAATTCCGAACGAGGAATCCTGATATACCTGATGATCGCTGCCCATTTCAAACGCAGAGTATTCCGCGCGCAGTGGCTCCTTGCCGCCCGCCGGTGCAATCATCGGATAGCCGGATTCCCCGGTCGCTGCGAACTGATAAGACTCTTGATTGACCCAGCTGGCGAACGCCCAAGCCACATCGTGTACGAATGAGGGCAAACTGCGCGGACCGCGGGTGACATGAAACACCGTCTTGGTGTCGGGGCCGCCGCCCACCATGTCCATGTGAATCACGGCGCGGATCCGGCGAGCGAATTCGGGCCTCGCATTGAGCAGGGTTACGGTGCCCTCGATCTCCGGCGGCCAGATGAATCGAATGGTGCGCGAAGGGCGTGCGATGGCATTGCCAGTGATCAGTTTTTGCAGTGTCCGCGCCGCCTCGAGAATAGTGACACAGCCGCTGGCGTTGTCGTTTGCACCGGGGCGCTGATGATCCAGGTGGCATGAGAAGGCGATCTCGCTATCGCGAAGGTTAGGGTCCGCGCCCGGGATTGTCGCAGTCACCACTTCATAAAAGCCCGGGTGCTGACCCGCTTTGACGCGGGCGTGGAGTCTGATGGCCTCGCCTTTGCGCAACCGGTCCTGCATGGCGCGTGCCGTCCGCAGCGATATCATGAAGGCGAATGTCTTGTTGGGTGAGAACGAGTCCAGGTGTCCCCAACGGATCAGATTGTCGTTGTCGCCCGACCAAGCTGTCGCCTGGTTTTGCGCATAGCTGATGATTCCCGCGGCGTGAAATTTTCCGATCCCGATGTCCTGAATCATCCCCGGAGGTGAGGACACCAGCAGCAGCTTCCCGCCGACATCTTTGCCAGCGTAGTCACTGTCTGCCGCTCCGGCGCCCACATCAACCAGGTTGGCCGTTGCTTCACCGGACTCACTGTCTTCGGCCAGGACTACGGGCTCTGCCGCGTAGCTCGCGAGCTTGATTTCCCGGCCGTTCGCAACCTCTGAAAGCTCGCCCTCGTCCGCATCCCATGCATTGCGCGCCATCTGCGTGCCATAAATAATTTTTCCGTCGGCCGGAAAGCGCATGATCTCAACATTGCTCAGGCCGTAGGCGCGGGCGCGCTCGGCAATCAACTCTGCCGCGGCGTGAAAACCTTGCGAGCCTCGCTGGCGGTGTAAGCGAGCAACTCCCTCCAGGTTGCGTTTGGCAGTCTCGCCGCTGATCTCGTTGGCCAGCGCGGCGACATCCTTTTCCGGGAGTAATGGCGGAGTGTGTGCGGCGGCGACCGTGATATGGGCGGCAGCCAGCGGGAGCGCGATCAGGAGGAAAGCCAGCATTGAGGGGCGCACGATAACCTCACAACAGCGGTGGCGCGACAGAAGTCTCAATCCGATGGGGAACCTTAGTCTTCAACTGCAGGCCCGGCGGCAGCCGCAAAGGCCGAACGCAAGAGATTATAGCGTTGCGACGCGGGCCTCTTTGACCTCCCCGGCTCTGCGACGGCAATATGGTTTCGTTGCCAGGTCTTTGAGGCGAGTGCTGCAGTGACGCTTCCCATTATTTCGATTCTGATTGTGGCGGCCATCGTTTTTCGGTGGTTGCAGTGGCGCCGCAGCAGCTATGTCATCTTTTTCGTGGCGCTGGCCGCGTTCCTCGCCATCGGTTGCGGGCCGCTTCCAGCCCTGCTGGCCAATGGTCTGCAAGCAGGCTACGTGGTGGATGTCACGGTAGAGCCCGGATCGGGCGCAATGGCGATCGTCTTGTTGGGAAATGGCACCGAGCGCCTCGCGGGCTCGCAGGGTAACGCGATCGAGCCCGCGCCGCTCGCATACGGCAGGCTCTTCAAGGCGTTGGAGTTATATCAGACGTGCAAGCGACGCAGCGCCAACAGCGCCTGCATCCTTCTGGTGACCGGCGGCGATCCGCAACACCACGGCGCGTCGGAAGCTGCCGTGTACGGTGCGCGCCTGCAAGGACTCGGGGTCGATCCGCGCGACCTCATCCTGGAGGAGCGCAGTCTCAATACCTTCCAGAACGCGCAATACAGCGCGCCCTTACTGAGTGCGCATTCCGCCGAGCGGGTGCTGCTGGTGACCTCAGGCCTCCACCTGCGCCGCAGCCTGCTGTACTTCGCTCACTTCGGCGTCAAAGCACACCCGGTACGTGCTGATTACGTGAGCGCGATGCCGAGCGCACTGCCTTTATCCTACAACTTCCTGGTCGCGGACCTGGCAGTGCACGAGTATGAGGGCGTGCTGCGCTACTATGTCTACCAGTTCTTGGGTTGGAATGTGCACGCGAAGAAAGCCGGGGCGGCTTGACCTCACGCGGCCGCTGGAGCGCGTCGACGGCCAACCGGCACCCGCGCTCGTCTGTTATTGACGTCGGGTGGTCGCATTGGAGCTGTTCGCAGGCCCGCAGCCAGGGATATCGTTTACGATCGAGCGCATGTATTCCAGTTGGCGTGATTCACGCCGGGAGGCCTCATGACGACCCGTCGCGATGTGTTGCAGATGGCCGCAGCTGCGGCAGCCGGTGCCGTGTTCTCGGCGGCCAGGGCCATCGAAAGCAAGCCGAAGACCCTACTGATTCTCGGCGGCACGGGTTTCATCGGCCCGCACCTCACGCAGGAGGCACAGCGGCGCGGTTGGAAGGTGACGCACTTCAACAGGGGGAAACGCTCCGCAGGCGGTGTCGAGGGCGTCGAAACGCTGATCGGTGACCGCAAGGGCCAGCTGGATGCGCTGCGCGGCCACACCTGGGATGTGGTGATTGACGACACCGGCTATGTCCCGAAATACGTGAAGATGTCAGCCGAGCTTTTGGCGCCGAATGTCCGCTACTGCCTGTTCATCTCCAGCATTTCCGCCTACGCCAGTTTCGCCAAGCCCAACGACGAGCGTTCCGCGACCGGCAAGCTGGCCGATCTCAACGCCGAGGAAATCACCGGCGACACCTATGGCCCGATGAAGGCGCTGTGCGAGCAGTACTCGGAAGAGGCGTTCAAGGGGCGCATCGCGGTCGTCAGGCCCGGCTATATCGTGGGACCGCTGGATCCTACTGACCGCTTTACCTACTGGCCCGTGCGCGCTTCCAAGGGCGGAGAGATTCTGGCGCCGGGGACGCCGCGTGACCCTATACAGATCATCGACGTACGCGACCTCTCGGCTTGGATGATGAGCCTCGTGGAGGCGCGCTCCAACGGCTATTTCAACGCAGTGTCGCCGCCGGGCGCGTTCACCATGGGCGATCTCATCAAGGCCTGCCAACACGCCTCGCCGAAGTCCGGCGCCACGGCGACCTGGGTACCGGAAGAATTTCTGGCCGCGCATTGGAAGCCCGAAGAGCTCGATCTACCGCCGTGGGCGCCCACGAAGGGAGAAATGGCGGGAGCAGCACTGACGTCCGCGAAGCCGGCGATCGGCACCGGGCTGCGCTCCAGGCCCTTGCAGGACACCGTGCGCGACACGCTCGAATGGTTCAAGACGCTGCCCGCCGAGCGGCAGGCAAAGTTGCATGCCGGTCTCGATCCCCAGAAAGAAAGCGAGACGCTGCGCGCCTGGCATGACAGTAAGGCGAAGTCGCCGGCCTAGGAGCCTGTCGGGCTGGCTGTGCCGTCCAGGCGGGAGGGGTCAGGACTGAACGGGGTAGGGTCCTTCGCTGAAAATCTTGGAGTGGTAGCCCTTGGCTCCGACCTCCCGCGCCAACGGACTGCGAAAGTCCGTGCCGGCTCGCAGGCAGTCGAGCACATGCCGAAAGTCATAACGCGGTCGCCATTCAAGCTCCCTGACAGCGAGGTCATTGACATACACCCGGTCGATCTGCGGAAAAAGGCTCCAACCGCGCGCCGTGTAGAGCTCTCGGCAATCGGGAAACAAGCGATGGACGACCGCGGGAGCGTCCTCGCGGAGTGCGGCGAGATCGTCCCGGACAAAGGGCGTCGTAGCGGAAATGATGTAACGGCGAAAACCGTTCGCGCGCGCTTTACTCACGGCCAACATATGGGCATCAACGATGTCCGCGATGTCGGCTCGACGATAGAGCAGCTCATTGGCCTGTGAGTTGGCTGTTGTGTATCGGGAGCGTGTCGCAGCGTCGTCGTCGTCTTCCGGGAAGAATCGCGAGGTGCGCAACACTAGGACGGGGAGACGCTGCTTGCGGCTGAACAGCTCGCAGAGGCTCTCTGCCGCCAATTTGGTGACGCCGTAAATGTTCTTCGCAACGGGCACGACGTCCTCGGTCACCCAGGCCGCCGGCTCTCCCGCGGCCGGAGTGAGCGCTGCGCCAAAGGCGCTGGTTGTGCTCGTATAGATGAAGGAGTCGACCCCCGCGGCGACGGCTTCCTCGAGAAGGATCAGCGTGCCGGTAACGTTCGTGTCGATGAACTCCTGCATCGCGTGAGTGGCGACGTGAGGTTTGTGAAGCGTCGCCGAGTGGATGACGGTCCGCGTGCCGCGCATGCACCCCCTGATGAATTCCCGATCGCAGATAGTGCCGACGCGATCGGTGAAAGGCGAGGCTTTGATATCTACTCCCAACACCTGCTGATGCGCCGCGTGCAGCTGGCGCACCAGCGCTTCACCCAGATGGCCCGCACTGCCAGTTACGAGAATCTGTTGACTCATGCCTTACGAGATTGCCTTTCGAAGGTGCTGAAATCATCCAGGTCGAACGCCACCGCTTCCTGCTTGGGTCGGGGTACCAGGCGTGCCGGATCGCGAACCAGGTTTCTGACGGACCAGCCGCCTTTCAGAAAGGCTTCAGTCCACACCCGGGAGTTGGTTCCCGTCGTTCCGATGATGGCAATGCTGTCAGTCATGGCGGATCTCTCTGGTCGCTGTCCAAGCGGGTAAGTCTAAACAATCGCTGCCCGACCTTTCCCGTTCCGGTGGATAGGCTGCCGCTCCCCAGCTCGCCCGACCTTACGCGCAAGCCGGCAAGCTCCCGGGCGGCGCGCGTATCCGGATGATCCGCCCCGACCGATTTTTCCAACTGATCCGCGGCGTGCGCGGCCATATCGCTGGCTTCGGTAGTGCGGCCCAGTGTATTGAGACAACGGGCCAGGGTCAGATATGCCTCTCCGGCGGACAGTGAGAAGTCTCCAGGCCGCGGCTGAGCTAATAATAACGCCAGCGCGCGGCGTGCGTCGCTCTCGGCGGGTGCCAGTTGGCCGGCAGCGGTCTCGATTGCCGCCCGATACCGGAGCAGATTGGGCAGATACTGCGCGCCTGACTTTCGCTGTGTGGAAGCATCATCGACGATGTGGACCGCAGCGTTGGCTAGCTCCAGCGCGCGAGCGAGATCACCCTCCTGTTGGAGCGTTTGAGAGCGCTCCGAAGCCAGCGAGGCGAAAGCGTAGTGTCCCGGCGGCAGAGCCTTGCGAAGCCGCGGCTCGACCCGATCGAGCACCGAGAGCGAACGGGCATAGTCGTGCTGCGCCCGATAAATTCGCGCCAGGCGCAGCAAGGTCTGATTGATGATGACCTCATCCCCGGCTCGCGCCGCAATTTGCAAGGCACGCTCAGCGTAGCTTTGAGCTTCCTGGAGGCGCCCGAGGTCCAGAAGCTGTTGTGCATAGTTGCTCAAAAGCATCGGCGATGGCGCGGCGTCGGAAGCGTCGGCGCGATGCATCTCCATTGACTTGCGCAACAGCTTCTCCGCCTCCAGCGGCCTGCCTAACTGCCCGAGGGCCATCGCCCAATTGTTGAGCCAGGTGTCGGCGGTGGCCGTGTCGTCACGCCCTTGCGCCACGAGCTGCGACCGGACCCGCTCAAACATCGCAATGGCTTCGCGGTACCGCCCGGCCTCGCGATAGGCTTCGGCCAGATCGGCTTCGGCGTGCAGAGCCGCCAGATGGTGCTCGAAAGGCGTCTGTGACAATACGTGGATAGCAGCTTGCGTGCGCTGAATCGCCAACGCCGGGTCGCCGTGGTCCATGGCGATCTCACTGCCGCGCAACAGGCAGAACGAGCGGTCGATGGCGAACTCCGGCTCGGACGGTAGCTCGCGTAGCCCTTCGGCGAAGAGGGCTTCGGGACGAGGGGAGTTCCCTGCCTTGGCGAGCGCATTCGCGAGGGTGCACGCGGCACGCGCACGCACCGAAGGGTCTGCAACACCGCTCGAGAGTTGGTATGCCTCGCTCAGATACTTCAGTGCCGCGCCGTCCTCGTCCTGGATTGCGTATTGCCGCCCGATCGATGTCAGCAGCGCCGCCCGGTTGGCAGCGTCGGGCCGTTGTCGTTCCAGTAGGTGTGCTGACCTGTCCAGCAGTTCGTTGACGGTGACCGGTTTGCCCGCGGGCGCGGCCTCCGTCAATACATAACTAGTGATCTCATTCAACGCCTCGGCACCCGCCAGTTGTGTGCGAGCGAAATCACGCTGCCGGCGCGCGTCGAGCATTTGCCTGGTCGTGACTCCGATCGCCCCGAACAGAACGAACAGTGTCAACAGAACAGCGAGGGCTACGGCCCAGTGCCGCTGGACAAACTTCTGTCCCACGTACGCGCGTGTCGCACGTCGTGCCTGCACCGGGAAGTTGCCAAGAAAGAGGCGGATGTCGGCGGCCAGGTCCGCAGCCATCGCATAGCGACGCGAGGGCTCGCGATCCAGCGCACGGGCGATGATTGCATCCAGGTCGCCTCGCACGCGCCGACGCTCCACTGGGTTGGAGACTTGCGTCGAGGCGGTGGGAGGATCATCCGCCAGTGTTGCCCGTACCAGGTGAGTGCTCGTCGAGCCTTTCGCGCCGAATGGATGCTGTCCGGTAACCAATGTATGCAGCAAGATACCCAAGGCGTAGACGTCCGCTGCTGTGGCAATGGGCTCGCCGCGCAACTGCTCGGGGGCCGCAAAGCCAGGCGTCAACGCCCGTGGCCCTCCCTGCGGGCTGATGGCATCGGCGTAGGAAAAGCCCTCTGTGCGCAGTGCCGCCACACCGAAGTCGAGAAGTTTGGCGACTCCGTCGTGAGTCACCAGAACGTTGGAGGGCTTCAGGTCGCCGTGCACGATCAGCTGGGCTTGAGCGTGCGCGACCGCGTTGAGGACGTCCAGAAACAGTCGCAAACGGGTGTTCAACGATAACTGACGCGACTGGCAGTAGTGATCGATGGGCTCGCCTTCGACGTACTCCAGGATCAGGTACGGTTGGCCGTTCTCGCGCACACCGGCATCGAAGAGTCGCGCGATATGCGCATGCGACAGGCGGGCCAGCAGGTTGGCTTCGTGTCGGATCTGCGTCGCGGCATGTTTGCCAAGTCCGCGTCGCTCGAGCAGTTTGATGGCTGCCTGTCCCTCAAATTTGTCGTCGCTGCGCCGTCCCAGCCACACGCTGCCCATGCCGCCGCGCCCAAGCAGGCGCTCGATGGTATAGGCGCCCATCTTCTGGCCGATGAGGGAGACTTCGTCGGAGAGCGGCGAGCGCTCCATGAAGCCCGAGGCCCGGTTTGCCGCGTGGAGGGTGAGTAACTCACGAAGCTCCCGCGCGACCTGAGGCTGGGCCTTCTCCAATGCGGCCAGCCACGGTGCGCGCGCTTCCGGCTCGAGCTCCAGGGCCTCGTCCAGATACGGTGACACCTGCCGCCACAACTTGCTGTCCAACTGTGTCATCGACTTGCCGGTGAGCGTCGTGTTGCGCGCCTCGGTACTGTTGCGCCCGTTCTAAGCGTCGTGTTGGCCGAGGTGGCGCTGCAGGAGGATGCGCGCCTTGTCCCAATCACGTTGGGCAGTGCGTGCCGAGATCCCCAGCAGCTCGGCGATCTCATCGAAGGAAAAGCCGCAGAAGAACTTCAGGTCGACGATCTGCGCCAGGCGCGGCTCCATCTCTCCTAGTCTGTTGAGCGCCTCACCGATGCCCTCGATATCGATCTCATCCGTGACGGGGGCCTCGGGTAACTCCGTGGGGAGCGAGGTGATCTGATAGGCGCCACCGCGCTTTTGTGCTTGCCGGCGGCGCAGATAGTCCACTAAGAGGCCGCGCATGGCGCGGCAGGCATAGGCGAGAAAACGGGCCCGGTCCGGAAATGTGCCGACCCGGCCGCTGGAGAGACTCAGATAGGTCTCGTGCAACAAGGTCGTCGGGCTCAAGGTCATGAGCGCATTGCGACGCAGCTCGCGCCGCGCGAGGCGGTGCAACTCCTGATACAGCATGGCGAATAGCTCCTCTCGCGAGACCGCATCGCCGCGCTCCGCCGATTGAACCAATTCCGCCAGCTGCTCCGGAAGCATGCCGGGCTCCCCGTACGCCTTCTTCCTAAGGGAGGATGCACAATCGCGCCACGGGTGACAACTCAAATCAACGCCCCGGGGGATAACCGGTGCCGCATGTCGTATTTCACCGCTGGAATACGATTAGGCCCCCGAGGCCCGCCGTTTTCGTGAGTCGCAACATCCGGTTCGATCCCCTGCGGTACCTTACGCAAGCAGGAGGCGCCGTCCGTGGCACCCGCGATGAGGCTACTTCGCCAGTTGGAACAGCGGCGAAGGCACCCATCCCTCGTTGCCGAGCTCGTCGCTCACCTTCCACCAGATCTGTTGCTTCTCGCCGGTCGGGTACAGGGTCATGCCCGGGTCGAGGTCGCGGACCACCTTGGATTTGTTGTTGGGCTGCTCATACAGCTTGCCGGGCTTGGCCATGGTCACCGACTGCTGAACGTTATCCTCCTTGGCGTTCAGGGTCATGCCTTTGACCTCATTGACCATCTTGGTGTAGGCGTCCAGGTAGGCGATCGCCACGACCTGGCCGATTTCCGTGTTGGCGTAACTGCTCGCGCCGGCGGCCGCGAACGCGCCGAAGAACCCGGCGCCGCCGCCAGCCCAGCCGATGTCCGTCTTCTTGTAATGCCCTTGCTCGAGTGCCAGCTGTTCGGTGGAGCGCACGTCCGTCAGTGTCAAAACGACATCGGCGGTCTTGCTCTTCATGCTCACGCCCCCGGCGATAATCCCGGCGACGCCCGGAATCATGCCGGCCAATGCGCCACCGAAGCGCTTGCCGCCCGAGTTGTTGTTTTTCATTGCGACATCGGGCACGAGCACATAGTCGGCGGCCTTCATCTGGCCCTTGCCGATGTTCGAGCCGCCGCGCATCTCACCGCTGCCGGCGAGGGCCCGTTCCGTTTCGGCGGCGGCGAGGCCCTTGCCCCGATCGACCAGGGTGAAGCACTTCGACTTGGACACGTACACCTTGATGAGTGCCTCAGGCGACTCGAGGTTGTATTGCAGCCACCATTTGTTTTCCGGCTCAGTGACCGCCAGGGTCCCTATCTTCTTGTCGCACGTGGGAATTTCCGGCTCCGGCGCATCCGCCGCAAAAGCGGTTGCAAGCCCCGACACCCCCGCTACGGCCAATGATGTGAGAACGATTAGTCTCGTCTTGGAGACCATATGAGTTACCTCCCGTGGTTGTTGGTAGTTGTGTATTCGTAAAGCCTTGGGCTTCTCCGCCACAGTTTAAGCCCAAATCGCAATCCCCACGTGACAACGGGCGGCTCTTCCGGCCGGGCAACTGTTACGTAAAGAACGGGGTCGGCGATTGTCGAGCACTCGCGAGGCATGTACCATTACGCGTTCTGGGATAGGCGCCGTTTCGTTGCGCTTACATTGCGGCGGGTGTAGCTCAATGGTAGAGCTCTTGGTTCCCAACCAAGTGACGAGGGTTCGATTCCCTTCACCCGCTCCATCGATGGTCTGCTGAGTTCCACTGAGTTCTGCAAGCCGTTGAGCTTGAAGAGTTTATCACTTTTCATCGTCCGGAAGACGTCCACCGAAAGCGGCCTACACAGCCATTGCTTTTCAGTCCATCTTTTGCGGTGTGGCGGACTACGGACTGTCCAAAGGGGGAGCGCGGGCAGGGTCGGCAAGGACTACACCCTTTAGCGATGGCGAGGATCTCTCGCCCGCAGTCACAGCTACTGGAGCCCTCCCAAGTCGCCGTATGCAGCAAGGCAAATGCCATGGCGGGTTGCGATCTGCGGAAAAGTGCATCGGATCCTCCCGGCGGCCACATTGCCGCCGGAAAGCACCGCCGCGTTGCGCAGATTGATTGCTTGCGCGCGCCAGCCAACCTTGGATGTCCAGTACTCTGGTCGCCTCTTTCCTGGCCCGCGCTCGACTAACCGCGTTGCGTCCTATTGGATCAATACAGCGTTGAGCCTGCCCCGATAGCCCATTGTCACCGTCCCGTTGAGTGCAATGTGGGTTCTGAGGTAGATCGTCGTTGCGGCTGTGAGCTGTATCCAGGTGAAGCAATTCACACGCAGATCCGAGATCCCGCCGGTTGAATTATAGGTTTGCTGATCAGCTCCCGCGGAGAAAGACGGGTCGCCAATGGTATTCGCCAGACCCGACGCCGTAGAGCTCGTACTCACGTTACAGGCCAGTTGGGTGATATTGCCCGTGCCCGCGTTGATGATTGACTGCACGGTTCCGAAAACAAGATATGTTCCAGGATTCAAGGTTAGCGACGCTGCCGTTACATCGCTCGTGGCGCTGACAAGCTGCACGCCGCCGTCGTTTTGAAGAATCCGATTGTCACTGGGAACCGTTAAGTTGGAATTGCCTTCGAAGTACACCTGCTGCCAGTTCGGCAGGGAGGGGATCGAGGTGTTGCCACCGAAGCAGCCACGAACAACCAGTCCCACTCCGTGGGACGTGTTGTTGGGGATTGAGGGGTTGCCGTCGGTAATGAACAGACCTCCGGCGGTGACTTCTTGATAGACTCCGTCGAAAGTGAGGGCTTCATTGCTGGCTCCATTCAGTTGGATACCTTTCGTCTCTTCGAGAATCGAGTCGCGGAAAGCGCAGGATGTGCAATCCGTAAGCACGATTCCGTAGCCATTGGGAGTGGTGCCAAACTGCGAGCCACCGTAGTCGCGGATGGTCGTGCACGGATATGTGCCACCCGACGAATTCGTGCCGTATCTGCACTCGAGTGCGTGCAGACCGCACGCAAGCACGTGTACGTTGAAAAAGCTCGTATAGCCACCGCCCTCGATATAGATACCGCGTTGCTTCGCATTGGCAAAAGTACAATTGATGAAAGTATTCCCATAGGGCGGCGCGCCTGAAGCCCCGGGCTTCAGCGACACGATATCGCCACTTAAGCCCGTCGCGTGCCCATCCCAGCCACCATCGACGGAGAGATTTTCGATAATTGTCTTTCCGGAGGAAGTGATGACATCGAACTGAGCTGCGCTCGCCTGAATGTAGCCCGACCCGTTCGGGAAGCCCTTGGGAGTATTGAAGGCATTTCCCAGACCTACCACATGAATGCCGCTGAAATCCAAGGACTTGGTGACCAGCAAGATATCGGTCATCGGCACCTGCAGTGTGTAGCCGCCCTGGCGGCACGCGGCTGCGGCGGCAATGATCACGTCCGCCATGTCAAGTCCAGTATTCGTGCCGTACCGATAGACGTGCCCCGGTACATATGTGGTGTTTACTGGAGTAACTTTGGCGGCGGTCTCGGCGGCAGTAACGGGGTAACAAGGCGCAGTGCATGTTTGTGCCTGAGTCGCCCGAGGCAACAGGGAGGCTGCCGTGGCAGATGAAACAAGAGCTGTAGTGATATCGCGTCGGCGCATGGTCTCTCCTTGAGTGCGTGTTGGCATGTTGACGAGCGTCGTCTGACGCATGCGAACATGCCGGCTAAAGCAGCGGAAGCGGTTTTACGTGGAACTTGAGTTGCTCATCCGCGCGGGCCGATGTGCGGATTACAAGCGAGCGCCAGTCAAGCGTCTTTGGGCGACGGACTTGGTTGTCGCTGTGACACCGCGCCAGCCACGATCGGGTCGTTGGTCCGTGTGCGCGCAGCATCGATCAGAAATGTCGCAAGCGGCATCCGGCGCCGCGAGCAGCGAAAATTCCTTGGGCATCCTGCTATCCTCGCTCTTCCCGTTTGGTGCGGCAAACAGGTAAATCCGTTCGTTGTTATGTTTCGACTGACCGGCTCGTGGACGAATGCGATCCGCATCGTGGATGATGCGGTTTCAATGTTATATATCGAAGCATATGGCGATTGTCGCGCGGCAGCAAGACGCCAATTGTCGCGCGTCGCCGTTCGCGCAAGCGGTAGCAGAGGCCCCCGCGCGGGGTCAGCCTGAATCAGATGCCGCGAGCTGCGCCTTTCTCTCCAGCCACATCTCGCGCACGAACGGGTCCACCGCTGTGTAGGTGCCGTGGCCCAGGCGCATGATGATGTTAGCGCCTTGCAATTGCTGCACGACGTTTTGGATTTCCTCGCTGCGCACGCGTCGCCCGATTTCTTTCGAGTATTCATCCACCGCATCGGTGGAGTAGATGCCGCGTGTTTGAGTCTCTTGGCTCGAGGCGATGCGATCGAAGATCACTTCAGCGAGCGGCCCGATCTCCTGGATCCGCATGAGCTCCGCGTTAGCGATTCCGGCACGCACCGTGGCCACGATGATCTGCAGGGTGGCGTCAGGGCTTGCGCCAGCGGGCAAGGAATACGCGAGCACTCGAAGCGCGTTGAGCAGTTCCTCCGGTCGCGAGCCAAGGTCTTTGAAGGCTTGAGCGGCCACTGCATGCGAGGGCGATGCCTTGTTGCCTTGGAGCCTTAACCGAGTGAGCACGTGCCCGACGAAGTCATCGCCCAGCACTGGATAGGGCAAGCTCTGGGCGCCCTGAAAGGCCATGTTGCGCCGTGCGGAGAGCTCCTGCACGAGCGCGCGATTTGAGCCCGTGCCGATGAAGACGAAATGTCCGGGTGGATTCGGGCGCAAGTTGATGGCGTCACGCGCCGCCTTTAGTGCGAGCATCATCGACAGCCCATCCTCGCTGGCGAGGCATTGTTGGACCTCATCAACAATGAGGACCAGGTCCGTGCGAGCCTGCTCGACGACTTCGGTAAATGCCTCGGCAAGTGTCGCCCCGCTCGGCTCGCCGAGCTTGGACAAATCGAACTTGAACTTGAAACCTCGAGACGCCACCTCGGCGCTTACCACCTTCTTCAACACGGAGAACGCCGCGGACAGCGGATCTTCGAGGTCTGTGAGTTTGGCGCGGACGGCACGTTGCAGTAGGACACTGGGCGAGACGGAGGTGTCCGACCACAGATCCACGTAGATCACGATCGCCTTGTCAGTCTCGAGTGCCGGGATCAGGTCCTGCTTCAGGAATGTCGTCTTGCCAATGCGCCGTACCCCGGAGAGGAACAGTCCGGAGCGCAGCGCCTGATCGAGCACACCGGGCCGCAGAAGTTGGGTGGCCATCTCTTCGGCAAGCTGTCGACGATGGAAGATCTCGGACATAGGGTCTTATACCGAATTATTGATTCGCTATAATTATAGTCTTTCAATAATTTATAATAAACGGTCGCGGGGCGCGCGGCCTCTAGGGTGAAAATCTTAATAAAATCAAGGGCCCCTTATCTAGAGCTTCCTCCCTGGGGCGTTTCACAGCCGAGCTCACGGAGTCGTGGCGCCGCACCTCTTGCGTGAAGCTGACCGGCCGAGGGTCTCGCATCCCGGATGCGGCGAGACATCGTCCTCTCGCGAGCGGGCCCCTTTCGAGGCCCGCTGTGCGCAAGTCGTCCGCGCGTCAGTCCTCGAAACCGGGCAGTACGGCCGTGCCTTCTTTGCGCACAGCATCCAACCTCGACGGATCCAGTCCGAGAACCTTGAGGATCGTCGGAGCGACCTGTGTCGTCTCGACGAAGGTGGTGATGGAACGCGCCTCGAGCGACGGATTGGATACTAGTAACATCACGTTCGTGTCATCGAGCGCGAAGCCACCGTGCTCCGCTTGTTTCTTGGTGCTACCCGTGTAGACCACGCCGACATTCGGCACGACGATGATGTCAGGCGTGCGTGGGTCGCCGCCTGCGGACGGCAGTCCCGGCGCGTTGAACAGGGTTTCCAGCGACGCACCATAGAGGATCTGACCGATGCCGGCGGCGCTTGCGTTGCTCTCCAGAAGGCTGACGGCATCGAGAGTGCTCGTGCCCGCGCTCAGCCACAGGAGCGAAATGTCATCCTCTGTCGGTCCAATCTGATTCAACTCCGAATCCGGCAGGAACGCCGCGCCCAGTATGCCGGACGGTGGCGTCCCGTTCGCACCGCTGTGGCCGGGAATCGGGAAGAACCGATGGGGATCGACCGGCGACTGGCCATGCTTCGCGGTGATGATGATGGTTGTTGAATCGTAGAGATGATTCTTCTTGATCTCGCTCACGAATTGTCCAATCGCACCGTCAACGAACTCGATCTCCCCGAGCATGCTGGGTGTCGGAGTGCCAGCCGCGTCCGTATAGCCGCCCTTGACACCGTTCTCGATCAGCTTCTGTCCAACGCTCACGGCCTGGAAGTCCATGCCGAACACCTGCGGGACCACGGCGGTCGCGTTGCCCAGGTGGGTCTTGCCATCGATCCAGTTCAGTACGGCATTGACCTTGAGCTGGTCATTGCACTTGACGTTATCGAAGTCGCCTGTCCAGTCGCCGCCGTTGTTGTTCGGGACAGTGCTGCAATCGAGGCCACCGGCGGTCTTCACCCCCGGCAGCGGGATCAGGTTGGAGTTGATATCGGGCGAGTAGTAGTCGTCCAGATTGCTCGGCAGCGCCGTCCCGGTCGGTCCGGAGACCGCGGCATAGGCGGCGTGTTTGTCCGACCAGGCGGTGAAGCCGCCCGCACGATGAATGACACCGAATATGGTGTTGGCCCGGATGAAGTTCCACGGATACACCGGCAGACAGGCGTTGTACGGGTCACGGACCAGCTTCGCCGGGTCAAGGGATTTGGGGCCGCCATCATACTTGCCGTAAGCCGGCGAGCCACCGTTGAGCTGTTTCTGATCGATGTCGTCGCCTTCCTCGTACTCGGTGCGCGTTCCATTCGGCTGACCGGTGACACAGTTGCCGTGCAACAGCCCATTGCCGGTATCTGCTGCGGGCGGCGCAAGCACCCGGTCGTAAGCGACGTCGTAGTAAGCGCCGACCAGCTTCGGGGTGCCCCCGGTGGCGAGCGCCATCAGGCCGGGAAACGAGTCGGATGGTTTGGAGGTCGAGGTACGGGTGTAGTTCACGCCGACCAAACCTAGTGCCGCCATGCTCGGACATGTCTTGGCGGCGACGCAATTCTGGAAATCCAACGCATGCATGCCGTCTATGCTGATCAGGAGGACATGGCGACTGCGACCGCGATCGCCTCGATGGTCTTCTTGATTGTCGGCAAGCGCCGCGGACGCAGCGCACACCGAGGCGGCTACAGCCAGCGCCACGAGCTTAAGATGGATGGACCTTGACATGGAGCACCTCCGGGACGGGATTAGGCGTTTTTTTGACGCTCACACAATAGGTGGCGGCCTTTACCGTTTCATGGCGGCGGGCATGCGCGGATGCAGCGTTGTCCGAGCCGCGGCCAGGAATTCACCGCCGCCTCGGAAGCGAAGACTGCGGCATCTTCCGATCGGCGAAAGGTGCGAGAAAGTTGCTAGAGATTTGTTAGAAATTTGTTAGCGGCCTTCCGAAGGTAGATGGCGATCCATCCACCACGACCGGCTATCTAAAATGGTTTATCGAGCAGGGGTAGATAGCTCCCGCCAACATCGGCTTCGCCTACTTACCGTCCTCTACGTTCGCGCAGGGCGCTTCGCTCCCTCCAGGAGTTGGTGTGCATAGCGTGACGTGACCCCGCAGCGTGATATTGCAGCCCACCTGCGAGGCGCTAGGATCCGTCTGACACGAGAGTATTCTGCGCCGAAATTTGCTCGAGGCCACATCAATCAGCAACGGCACACTCGGTTGAGTCACCGTGTGTGGACCGTATTTCGTCTTGATGATGGCCGGTATATCCGCATAAAGCATGCCACGCTCGCCCTGGAGAATGTAAGCGCCGCTAAGAGTTACTTTGGCGTTTCCCGCCGCCAGCGTGGATCCAACGGTGGCAAAGTCCTGCACCCTCACAAATCCATGGCTCCCAACGGATGCTTGCCCGCGGAAGGGTTGTCGGCCCTGTCAGATGGGCCTGTCTCTGCGACGAACACGTTGTACGCCTCCATCGAGGCGCCATAAGGTGGTGCTTTGCAGCGCTCGTCGGGTGCCTGCGCGGCGCTGGAGTCCACGCTCCGCAGAAGAAGGAAAATGATGAGGCTTGCCTTGATTCTCATACTTGTGATGAATCCCCGCTGCGTACACGGCGTTGCGGTCACGCTACCGTGGAATCCGATCATAGAGGCACGAACCGCGCCTTGTCCTACAAGTGACGGGTGCTCCGCTGACATTCACGCTCCAACCGCCACGGTAATGTCACATCACGTCGACTTGCGACGTTAGTGCCATAGGAGCCATCGACATGGGCATCAACAAAGATCAGGTGGAAGGGCGTATCAAGGAGGCAGCAGGTAAGGTGCAGGAAGTCACGGGGCGCGCAATCGGAAGCACCAAGGAAGAGCTCAAGGGCAATCTGAACAAGAACGTGGGTAAAGGTCAGGCCGCGGTGGGCGATGTCAAAGAGCAGGTCAAGAAGTCTTTAGACCGCCCCTGAGCGGCGCAACGGTTAGACGCCACGCCGCCGAGCGGGGAGTACCCCGCTCGCGGCGTGGCTGCCGTCCGGGCGCCAGCCACGGCACGCGATCGTCTCTCCAATCCGAAACCACGCGTTTGGCGTCTATAGAGGGAGAGCCGCGGCGCAGGCTTCGATGTTCATCTGACCAAGCCGGCTCGAATCGAGGAACTGCGCTACCTGTTGGCGCGGGGACGGATCGGCTCGCGCGCCTGATTACAAGGTCCGTAGGCGGCTACCGGCGCTCATGCTCGGCGCGCGCCGTGGGCGTCATTGGCTAACCTGCCGCCTGGAAGCGACATACTTCGGCAACCGGGTCGCGAATTCCCGGAGTGCCTGAATAGGGCTGCTCGCGGCCTGCGCACGCCACTGCTCGAGCGCGCTTTCATGGACTGCGGCGGTCTGGTCCCACAGTTGTTGCAGACGATCCCGAAAGTCGATGACAGTGCGTAGCATGACATGCCGCTCGAGCAGATCGTCCAGGCGGCGGCGCGCGGGCGCATCGAGCAGCTTCGGATGCCGGATGAGCAAGCGCGAAACCTTGCGCGACAGGGTCGACGCCTGTCCAGCTCGAATCAGCTCACGAACGACGGGCTCGATAACGTGGCGGCGATAGTCGCGCAGGACGTGCAAGCGATGGGTAAAAAGCGCACGCACGGTGTTGGCATCCATGACGGCCCGCTCGTGCACGATGCGCGGCCTGGGTGCGAGATGGCTCACACGCGCCAAACCGAGTGCCCGCAACCCACAGATGACAAGCCAGCCCACGTCGATTTCCCACGGGTCTACCGCAAAACGCGGCGAGGCGGGAAATGCGTGATGGTTGTTGTGCAGCTCCTCGCCGCCGATCAATAGACCCCACGGCAGAAGGTTGGTGGCGGCTGTCGGCAGCTCGAAGTTTCGGTAACCCAGGTGATGGCCCAGCCCGTTGATGACGCCTGCGGCTAACAGCGGTTGCGCAATGAGCTGCACACCGAGCATGGTGATCGCCGGCACCCCGAACAGTACCGACTGGATGACAATGAACAGGATGATCCCCGCTCGCGAAAAACGGCCGTAGAGATTGCGTTCCAGCCAGTCGTCAGGCGTTCCCCGCCCAAAATTGGCCAGCGTGTGCGGGTCGGCGGCTGCGGCGGCGTATAGCTCATACCCCTGCTCGAGCACCCGCCGCAAGCCGAAAATCACCGGGCTATGCGGATCCCCGGGACGGTCCGCCAACACGTGATGACGACGGTGAACGGCCACCCACTCCTTGGTTACTGTCCCTGAGCTGAACCACAGCCAAAAGCGAAAGAAGTGTCGCAAAGCCGGCTGAAGCTCCAGGCCGCCATGCGACTGATCGCGGTGAAGGTAGAGCGTAATTCCGAGCAGCATCAGTTGGATCGAAGTGACGGTTACGGCGACGTAACCCCAAACCGGAAGCTGAATCAGGCCGTAGAACGGGTTCATGATTGTCAGGCATCCCTTGGAGCATTGATTGCCCGCGGCCAACCCGCGGTACCCAAGCATAAAACCCTAAGGCAAGACCGCCTCGCGGTCTGTTCGCTGGCGAACGGACCTCGTGGACAGTCCCTCTATCATCGCTTTAGTGCTAGCCGGAGGTGGAGGCGTCACTCGTGGAGGTTATATGGGCCGCGGAATTTTCTTATGGATGCTCGGCGTGCCAATTCCGAGCATCACTCGCAAACTAAGGATTGGCGTGAGAAGCACATGACTATACGAACACGATCGCCGACTCGCACCTTGACTGCGCGACTGCTCCTTGGCGCACTCTTGCTCGCCGGCTGCGAGATCATCATGCCTGCGATGGCAGGGGATGCGATGCCGAGCAACGCTCGCGCGAGCGCGTTCGGGACAGGTTGGGATTGCACATGGGGTTACCGTCACGTAGAGGGGCATTGCGAGGCCGTAACGGCGCCGGCCAACGGGTATGTTGAGTCCTCGGGCACCGGATGGGAGTGCAATCGGGGGTTCGTGAAGGCCCAGCAGCAATGTATCAAGGTCAACATGCCTGCCAACGCCCATCTGGATGAGTCGTGGTTCAATCGCGGCTGGCGATGCAACCGCGGATTCCGCAAGGTGAGTGACGCTTGCGCGCGAATTGTCCTGCCGGCTAACGCCTATCTGGGTGATTCAACCTACGGTCGTGAATGGGAGTGCGAGCGCGGCTTTCGAGTTGTCGCGGAGCACTGCGTAGCTGTGAAAGTTCCAGCCAACGGTTACCTGACGGCTGCCGGCGATGATTGGAAGTGCGAGTGGAGCTTCGCCAAACAAGGGGAGGGCTGTGCGGCCGTGCTCGTACCGGTTAACGGGTATCTGGAAAGCAGCGGGGCGAGTTGGCTGTGCGAACGTGGATTTCAGCGCCAAGGCTCAGCTTGTGTATCGTTGATCCTCCCGCCAAACGCTTACATCGACTACAGCGGCAGTGAGTGGCGTTGTATTGAGGGATTTCGGCGACGCGGGAAAGAGTGCTTGCCCGAATGAGCTTGATCTTCTGAGGCGCTCAGGCCGTTGTCGGGTCTGGATCCGGCTTCCCCCAGAGTTCCTTCAGCCGGTCGAGAAAGCGTCGCCAGCCATTTTCAAACCAATCGATATTCATGGCGATTTCCTTGGAAAGCCCGCGGCGGTACCGCGGTACGGGAGCCTACACGGATGCGTGTGTCGGATCGGTACGCCGACGCACAGACCGTACACCCCCCTTCTGACATGCTCACGCGATGGATTGGATAGCAGCCACTGCTGAATGGCGACATTTCAAGCACGACGTGCGCGCTGAATGGAAGCAGCTCACAGACGCGCAGCTTGACGCCGTGTCTGGAGTGCGAGCCCGTCTAGGCGAGCAGATTCGCTCCAGCTACGGAGTCACGGCCGAGGAGGCGGAGCGGCAGATTTGTTACTTCGAAGCGCGCAATCAATACTTTGCCTCCGTCAGCTCGCGCTGAAGAGTGTCCGCAAGCGACCCTCGTTGCACAGGTTGGTTCTTCCCTCAGCTGCAGTTCGGCGCGCCGCCCCTGGTGTGGCGGTCTCCGAGCCGGATTGTGGAGCCGTCGGCTGTCACGACGTCATAGAGCCACTCGGCGGGTTCGATATACGTCGCGGCTTTCCACACGCTGTAGGTGCCGCTGCCACAGCCCGTCGCCCGCAGGCGCAGCAGTTCTACCTGTGCCTGATGCGGGGTTTCATACAAGGGCGGGCAAATTCGGTGATGCCGCCTGCCAATGACTCCGCCCTCGGTCTGCATGACGTAGAAGACCTCGAGCGGCACGGGCGCGGAATCGTCAGCGCTCGCCGCGTGGCGTGGCGGTTGCTCGGGTCGAGGGGCTTTTCGTCTCATAGCGGGCAGACCTTGCGCTTTCGTCGTGGTCCGGTCTGTGCGTTGCACCACTAAGGTCTTGTCCGGAAAATCAGATTGCGTGCCGGCAAGCGCGAGCAAACTTCCTTTCGCTTCGAGCGCGCCAAGGACCTGTTGAAGTCCACTGGCGCGGAGGACATCGCCTCGACGGGCGAAGCCTCTGCAGCGGTGAATGCTGCGTGAGCCCAAGTCACCGGAACGGTACTTGCTGACCTCCATGTCCAGTACCGGACTGAGAGATTTCCGGAATCCCCCGAAGGCCCGCTCCGGAGTTCTCAATGCTGATAGGCCGGGACCAGAGGGCCAGCCCCCAACAGAATCTCATTCTCGGAACGCTCTCGCCCAGTGAGCTCGAACGAATTCAGCCTCACCTGAAATTCACGCGCCTGCCGCTCGGGTACGTGTTGTACGAGCCGGGAGACGTGTTGCCTTACGTGTATTTCCCCACGGAAGGCATCATATCTTTGTTGTACGTCATGGAGGATGGCGCGTCGGCCGAGATCAGCGTGGTGGGCAACGAGGGTCTCATCGGCGTCTCTTTACTCATGGGAGGCGAGTCCACGTCCAGCCGCGCAGTCGTGCAGAGCGCCGCCGGCGCACTTCGCGTGAGTAGTGCGCGCATCAAGGAGGAATTCGACCGCAACGGAGAGCTCCGCGTCCTATCGCTGAGGTATGTGCAGGCACTGATTACGCAAATGGCGCAGACCGCCGTTTGCAACCGGCATCACTCGGTCGATCAGCAACTATGCAGATGGCTGCTGCTGTCCCTCGATCGCCTGCCTTCCAATCAACTGACTATGACTCAGGAGCTGATCGCCAATATGCTGGGCGTGCGCCGCGAAGGAGTGACGGAGGCGGCGGGGAAGCTGCAAAAGGCGGGTGTCATCTGCAACAATCGAGGGCGGATCACGGTGATGGATCGAGCCAAGCTGGAGATGCTGTCTTGCGAGTGTTATGCCGTGGTCAAAAAGGAAACGGATCGTCTGATGCGGCTATCTGAGCACCCCGGAAAGTTATTTTAGGGGGAATTCGCGCTCGGCAGCCACGCGGGCGCCGCCGAGCACCTGCAACGTCTGCACGGATAAGTTGAAACGTGCTCTTCCCGAGGGTGGCGCCGAACAAGCCAGGTTGAAGCTCATGGCGCGCTGCGACATTGAAGCCACCAATCTATCTTTGATCTGACGCACCAGCTCGCAGTCGGCTGCATACAACGAAGCCGGATGCCCGGGTTCCAGTCGCACGACTACCGCTGCGGCGTCGACAGCCATTCCGCGCTTCGGTACGCGGTCGACGAGCTCAGGCGACGAGAACTGCAGGCGCACGCTGGGCGAGCGCGAGCCCAGCTCGCAGCGTTCGGTCAGGACCCTCAGGTCCGGTCGCGCACCGAGTGCCAGCAGCACGTCACGGAATTTATGTTGGAGGTCGTCGCAGGAATAGCGTCGCGGCAAGTTATGTAGGTCGACCCTGAGATCGTGCGCTACCCAGAACGCCTGCTGGGCAGTTAGAGGGGAAGCCAGGGCGAGGCGGGCAGTGAGCACCGGCGTCAGTGCGATCAAAAGCAACACTATCCTGGAGCTATGAAACTTCATATGGGCACATACGAAAGAGCAACCACATCCAGGCTCAACAGCGTTGAGGCTACTTAAGATGGCATGCCGCGCTCGGTACGGCAGCGCACGCAAGCTAAAATGTGTCGCCACTCGAGGCGGACCGGCGCTCCGGCGCCGGTCGTCCCTTGGTGCCTCGTGTGACTAGCGCGAGCTAGGCACCTTCGCCCCAGTGGTACTATTTCTGGCGCCGACATGTTTGATCTTCGGCGCCTCCTCGTCGGACTCCGTTGCTGCAATCAATTCAGCTTTCCGCTGTGCCATTCGGGCGCCCAGCGCCGCGCCATCGATCTTGGCCTTCCTGGCTTTGGGAAACATCTCGCCTTCTTCCTCCTTGACGTGATGCTGAATCTGCTCACCCAGAACGGTGACTTTGGCGTCGTAGAGATCGTCGCCCGGATGCATATCCTCGAGCTCGGCAATCAACTCTTTGGCGCCGGCGTGCTCGACGAGTGCCTCGTCCATGAGGTCGCCGTCGTCGATCGCCTTACGAACGGCCGGGTAAAATATTTCCTCCTCGATCTGGGTGTGGACCTTGAGCTGGCTGCAGATCTTCGCGACCAAAGCGGACTTCTCCTTCGAGCCATCTTCCTTGCGGTCCTCGAATTCTTTGAAGAGCTTTTTTACCTTCGCATGGTCCGCGGTCAGCAGGGAGATCGCGTCATCGTCCTGAGCAGTCTTGGCGTGAGGGACATGTGGATTGGATTTAGTTGCACTCATTACGAGCCTCCTCGGTTGGACAGACATTCAGCCCGCTTGGAACCGTCGCCGCTGTAGGACAATGAGCGCAATGAGGCGTACAAGTTGGAGAGATGCTCGACTACACGTTGTCGGTGGCGCTTGGCCGGACGGGCAGCGGCGACATCCGACGAATGGGCCGCAGGCAAGCGCGGCCGTCGCCTGGGGGCTAACTGAGCTGCAAGTGCGGCCGCAACACCTGCGTCTGTGCGTGAACGAACTGACAACGACGCGCTCTCGGCGTGATGCTCGAGGATGAGCACAAAAAGACCGGCGGGGCCGCACAAGCGTCGAGATACAGCCGATGAGCCGGGGCGGCGCAACCATATACTGGCGGCGCTCCCGGATACTGAATTGCGTCATCTATTGTCCGGCGCCGACGCGGTGAGCCTCTCTTTTGGACAAGTCCTTCAGGAGCCGGGGCAAGTGAAGCGCTACGTATACTTCCCGACCGATGCCTATGTTTCGGAGATTGCCTCCCTGGGCGGCTTCCCGCGCATCGAGGTGGGCCTCGTGGGAGCGGAGGGAATGATCGGGTCTTCTTTGTTCCTTGGGGTTCAAATTGCGGCGTTACATACCATTGTTCAAGGCGCAGGGAATGCGTTACGCATCAGGTCCTCCCGGTTCATCAGCGAGCTGGCCCGCAGTCCTGCGTTGCGCGCAACAATGAGCCGCTATCTGTATGTCCGGATGAGCCAGGTGGGACAGATGGTCGCGTGCACTCGCTTCCACACTGTCGAGGAGCGGCTGGCGCGGTGGTTACTGATGACCCGGGATCGTGCGCAATCGAATACCTTTCACATGACCCAGGAGTACATGGCTTTCATGTTGGGCGTACGCCGGGTGGGAGTGACGGAAGCGGCGACATTGCTGCAGAAGCGGAATTTGATCGAGTACCAGCGCGGCGAGCTCGACATTGTGAACGGACAAGAGCTGGAAGCCGCCAGCTGCGAGTGTTATGCGACAGCCGAGCGAGTCTACCGAGCGTACATGAATTGATTGGAGTCTCGAGGGGCCGCGTGCTGCTGTGCGAGCGCAGAGCCTAAGCCTGGCAGCATATTAGTGTTCGCCACCGAACAGAAGTATCGAGATGGTTGGCTATCGTGTGGGGATGGGAGCGCACAAGAACGCCCCCTCGCAGAGCGATTCCGAGGAGGAATCGGTTACCGAGGGCAACATGCGATTGCGGCGGAGAGTGGCGGAGCTCGAGCAGGAAATTGTTCGGGTACGTCGCCTCGCCTACCACGATTCGCTCACGGGATTGCCCAATCGCGCGCTTCTTTTAGATCGACTCAGCCAGGCGATGTCGCAGGCGACTCGCCAGTACAAGGCAGTAGGGTTGTTGCTGCTCGACCTCGACGGGTTCAAACGCGTCAATGACGAGCTCGGACACAGTGCGGGAGACGTTATCCTCCAGCATGTTGCGTTGCGCTTATCGAGGTGCATTCGTGGGTGTGACACCGCGTGCAGGTACGGTGGAGATGAGTTCGTCATCCTCCTGCCTGAAATTGTCAACGCGGAAGATGTACGTTCAGTGGTCAAGAAGATCCACACGTGGCTGTCCAGGCCGTATCGGCTGGGCTCCAAAGTAGTCGTGATCGGTGCGAGTATCGGCGCGGCTCTCTTCAGAGGCGGGGGTGTGAGCTGCAATGACCTCATCAACGCGGCGGACGCTGCCATGTATCGCTCGAAGATCGAGGTGGCTCGAGTTTGGCAACGAGAGGTCAGCCCGCCATGACCTCCAGCAGCGCGGGAATCTCGACGGAGGCGAAAGTGCAGAAAGTGTCGGAGATCGCATAGGGCAGGATAAGCCGGTCGCCATGCCGCATCCCTCCGCATGTGTAGACGACGTTGGGGACGTAGCCACCCCGCTCACGAGGCTCAGGACGCACCAGCGGCTCACGCGTGCGAGCAAGCACCCGCGACGGATCAGTCTTGTCGAGCAAGACCGCGCCGATACAGTACTTACGAATCGGCCCGACCCCATGGGTCAGTAACAGCCAGCCCTCGTCAAGCTCGATCGGCGAGCCGCAGGTGCCGATCTGCACGAATTCCCATGGAAATCGTGGTGTCAGGATGGGGGTGCCGCCGTCCCAGGTATACAAGTCATCCGAATAGATGAGGTATAGATTCTCATTGTCCTGCCGCCCGATCATGGCATACCGGCCGTCGATCCGACGGGGAAACAGCGCCATCCCCTTGTTACTGGCAGCTGATCCTCGCAGCGGCGACATCCTGAACGAGATGAAGTCGCGCGTCTCCAGCAATTCTGAGCGAATCGCTCTGCCGTTGTATGCGGTGTACGTCGCGTAGAAGATCTGCTCGCTTCCCGTGTCGAACGTCACGAAGCGCGCATCCTCCAAGCCGTTCGATTGTGCGTCAGTCACGGGAAAGATCACCCGCTCGCTCACGTCTTCGTGAGACTCGAATGCCAAGTCAACTTCTTCTCCAGCCGCGCACGGGACACGCCGGATCACTCTCGGAATGGATGCAAGGCTGGCTGTGGGGTCGAGCGCCACACTGCCGTCGGCCGCGATCGAGCCTGATCGAAATGTCACAGAGGAAACATGCCCTTCACCGACGGCACGCACGCTCAGGATGAAGCGCCGGCCTTGCGCGGGCGCCCCGGTCTGGTCGAAATGCGCCACGATACTCGGGTTGAATAATGCTGCCGCCTCGAAGGAATACTCATGGAGAAAGTAGGCACCGATGAGCCGTCGTTGTTCCGGAGTGAACTTGACATGCGCCCTGATAGCGTCCTCCATCTCATTGGCACGCGCGTCGAACAACTCGAGGAGGTTTCTGTGCCTTCCCTGGAAGTTCGTGAGGACCTCGTCCAGCTGGGCGGCGACTGACGCCGAGTCCAGTCCGAGCACGCGCTCGACGATATGGTTCGCACGCGATTTGTCGGTCGGATTGAGGTCGCGCGGCTCCGTGGCGGGCCTGAATTGACGCACGACAACTCTCGCAGGATTCGGGCGCAGAAACAGGTTCTGCCGTTGCAGAAGTTGGGTCGGTGACAAGGGCATCTTTTCCGGTGATTGGGGAGAGAAAGGTGCAGTTAAGCGAGTGGTGCCCGGATCTGTAGCTGTGCAGGGCGCACCCGTTCGCCGTTGATCCGGGCGAGTTGCCGCATCTCCGCAAGAGAGAGAAGGTAGGACACAACCGATTCACCGCCGCGGTTTTCGTTCGCACGGTCCGGATGCAGTCCGTCGCAGCAGCTTCCCGTTTCGAGATCGACGAGCGGCGTCGAAAGGTCGTTGCTGCCGAGAAACCAAGCGAAGGCTCGCGCGGCGTCGTCCTGCCACCGCTTATCGCCATCCGCGCGCCAGGCTTCCAGCGCGGCGGAGATAGTTGCGGTCGCCTCGACGGGTTGCTGATCAAATGCCCGAGGGGGCTTGCGCGCCTGGTGAAAACTATCCGAGCCCACGGGCCGAAAAATGCCGGCGTTGGAAACCTGTTGTAACATGAGCCAACGCAAGGTCCGCAGGCCCGCCGCACAATATGCGGGTACGCGTAACGCTGTGCCTGTCGCGATCAGCGCCTGCGACAGCCGGGCATTATCGTAGGTAAGCCGCTCTTCGAACCACATCCAATCGTCCGTCCCGACGCGAGACAGGATGGACATGAGTCTGTCCGCCAGGAGAACTTGGAACTCGTGGTCCCTGGAATGCCGTGTTGCCACACGGCAGTGAGCGTTTAGTCCGAGCAGAGTGAAAGCCCATGCCCGCGGTGAGCTGAAATGCTCCACGGCCGGCAGGGCATCAGAAAACAAACTCGCCGCCCACCGTCTGCGTGAGGCACTGCTATCGCTGGCAGCGCACTCGCCCAAGGCCCACAGAGCCCGCCCGTGGGAGTCCTCCGAGCCCGAGCTCTCGAGCCAGCGCCGCTCGAAGCTCATGAAATTGCGGAACCGCCCGACATCCGGATTCCAGGCATGTTGTAAGAAGGCTGCCAGCCTTGCCGTCAGCGCTTCGGGCAAGCGCGGCTCATCTGTCGAGGCGAGGGCGCAAGCGACCAATAGAGCACGAGCATTGTCGTCCACACAGTAGCCATGCGACCGATCCGGAACCGAGTGAACCGCATGCTGAAGAAGGCCGGTGTCATCGCACATTTGCAACAGATGGCCAAGTTGCATCTGCGGCACGGGCGCGATCGTCGCTGCCGTATCCTCACGCGAAATCACCCGCAACGAATGACCAATCCGCGCGCGTTCGAATGCGGAGAGATAGCGGCGCGCGGTCCGTTCCCATGTCATCGAGCGACTGCTCGCGTAAGCGCGCCTGCGCATGGCCTCGCGGCGGCCGTCGTCGATCAGCAGGCTTCCGATCTCGGACGCGGTGGCGTTCGCGTCGCCAAACGGGACTAGTACTCCGCGTCCATCCGCCAGCAGTTCTCGCGCGTGCCAGTACGGTGTGGAGACCACCGCCTTCCCCATTCCGAAGCTGTACGCAAGACTACCGGAGGTCATCTGGTCTTCCTGCAGATAAGGTGTCACATATACGTCACACATCGAGATGTATTCGAGGAGCGTTGCACGATCAACGAATTGATTGAGAAACAACACGCGATTCTCAATGCCGAGTGCTTGCGATCGTGCGATCAAGCTCTCGCGGTATCGTTCGCCTTCGTGGCGGACGAGTGTCGGATGCGTGGCGCCCAGCACCACGTACACCGCGTTAGGGCATCGTTCTAGGATCGCCGGCATCGCATCGATCATGACCTCGATGCCTTTGTTGGGTGAGAGCAGTCCGAACGTGAGAATGACGGGCCCGATGCCGAAGCCAAGTCTGGCCTTGGCCGCATCGGGCTCGGTGAACTGAGCGTCGGGAATGCCGTGCGGAATGACCTCGATCTTCCCTGTCGACACCCCGTACACGGTCTGGAGGAGCTCCTTGCCCTTCTCGGCCATGACAATGACCCTATCGGAAGCGTTGACGATGTTGGTCAGCGCGGCGCGCTCCGCCGGCTGCGGATCGGCCAGAACGGTATGCAGTGTCGTGACGATGGGCACGACCAGCCGGGAAAGGAGGGTATTGATGAGGCTGCCAGCCACGCCGCCGAAAATACCGAACTCGTGCTGCAGGCAGACGACGTCGAACTTTCCCGTGTTCAGGAAGTTTGCAGCCCGCACGTAGTCGTCCGCCATGTCATCTTTGATCTCAAACCGCACGGCCGCGGGATAGTCGTAAGCCTGACCGTGGTCTGTCATCGCCACGATGCAGGTGTCGAGATCGGCTCGCACGCGGGCGACAACTTGGCTCAGATCAGTCGTAAAGGTCGCAATTCCACAGCGGCGTGGCAGCGAATTGCCGATGAATGCCAGGCGGCGTAGTGAAGTCACTCGCACCTGACATCACTGCGGCGCGCCGCCCTGCGGGCGCTTTGCTCTTCCCACACTTCAGCAACTGTGAGATGGGTTTCGTTTGCGACCAGGGCAACAATCGCGTGGGCAGCATCCAAAGGAAGGCGCAACCCATGCACCTTCTCCCATGCGCGAATGCGCATTTGCGGGGTGCTGTCGCTTGCGCACTGCTCGGCCTGTTCCGTGCGCCGCTTCTCCATACGTTCGTCCGCTTCGATGGCCACGCGGGCACGATGATCTCGAATGATGTCCGCAGCGTTCGTGCCTGCCGGATAGTCGCGTACGAAGGTTAAAAGCATTTTCGAATCCATGATGTGTTTCCCCGATGAAGCATGCACCTCAGCAGCATTGCTGTCGGTGCGCTGCCGCACCTAGCGACGCACGGCTGAGTCGGAAAAACCAGCAGTGCAGGAGGTGCGGATCCGAAGTTTTCGAGCATTGGCCAGGAGCGTTTCTTGCCGCCCATTGGAACCAACTGCGCCGGTTGGTGATCGACTCGCTTTCGCAAGCTACGTTTGATCGCGCAGAACCCGCCGGCCGGAAGTCATTTGGCCGGGGACGATCACGGGTCGATCTCGGCCGCGACTCCGACCTCCGTCTCGATGATTTCGCCCAAGCTGCGCGCCGAGAGGGCGAAGCCGGGGCGCCGCCGATAGTCATCGAAACTGACCCAGACAGCCACCATCTCATCCACGTCGAGTCCGGTGAGGGTCAGGCACACCACTGTGGTCCCGTCGCTGCTGATCCAGAAACTGCGCTTCATGGACTGTTGCCAGCGGCGCGTGAAGTAGGGCTTGCAGAGCTCGGTGGATATTTCATCCGCATCCGGTACTTCGTCCAACAGTCGACGCAGCGCCGCCGGGTCGGCGGCAAGCGCTCGTGCCGCTGAAATCCTGGTCTCATGGATCGTCATAAGCTCTCCGATACACCTTCTGTACGTGTCAATTCGCAGCCTGGAACTTGTGTTATTCCACGACAAGGAGCAACGTTGAGCAGGTGGCATTGCGGAGGTACGCGGACATGAAGGACATTGTAGCGACGCTCGAGGTCCGGATGCGGTTGTATCAGCGAGCCTTGCCCCATAGCGCGCCGTGGCGCCGCCTGGGCGAATACGCTGGCGGGGGACTCTGTGCCGGCTGCGGCAAGCGAATCACTTCCGCGCAAGCGTCCTATGCGGTGGACTATGCGCCAGGTGTCAGCCCTGAATCGGCCAGATTCCATCGCCACTGCTTCGAAATCTGGGAATGCGAGTGCCAGCGGCCGCCTGAGGATGTTTGAATAAACACTCGATTCAGCCGGCCCTTGGCCGGTGCTCAATAGCGGCGTTGTCCGCCGCGATCGTTGCCGTTAGAACGATCCTTGCTCTGGGCCTCGCTGATCCGTAAGGGACGGCCGTCGAAATCGGCACCATTGAGGGCTTCCGTGGCGCGCGCAGCATCCGCATTCGCCATCTCTACAAATCCAAACCCACGCGGCCTGCCGGTATCGCGGTCGCTGACCAACGACAGGCTTTCGACCGTGCCGTGAGCCGCGAACAACGCGCGTACGGAATCCTCCGTCGCTGTGAAAGGAAGATTTCCAACATATAGTTTAGTCATTCAGGGATTACTCACGAAAAGATATAGCGGCAGGAAAGTCCTGCGTTCTGGCTCGAAAGGCTTACGAGGGTGGCGGTCATCGGCAAGGAAACGCGCTGCAGAAGCGCTGCGCCAACGGCAGACAAGCCGAAAGATATGCGATCCGCAGCCGACTCTACAGCAAGACGGGCGCCTGTGCCGGCAATTCGCATCGCGGCCGCTCCCGCGTGGATTGCGCTAGAATCTGCTGCCGAAGCCAAGTTCGAGTGCGGCGACGTCAGCCATGTCCCGGATTCGGTCCCTCGAGCAAAACCACATCCTGCGCTCATTGCCGCCCGAGGTGCGCGCCATGCTTCTCCCATATTTGAAGCTGGTGAGCTTGCCGCTGGGTGCCGTGCTGTACGAGTCCGGCAGCCTCATGCCTCACATCTATTTCCCGACCGACGCAATTGTCTCGCTGTTGTACGTCCTTGACAGCGGCGCCTCCGCTGAAATTGCCGTTGTCGGCAACGATGGCGCGGTGGGCGTCTCGCTCTTCATGGGCGGAGAAACCACCACCAGTCGCGCGGTCGTACAGAGCGCGGGTTATGCCTATCGCATGACTGGGGCTCGCCTGAAACGGGAGTTCGGTCTGCACGGCGACCTGATGTATGTACTGCTGCGCTACACGCAATCGTTGCTCACTCAAATGGCGCAGACCGCGGTGTGCAATCGCCATCACAGCGTCGACCAGCAACTATGCCGATGGCTGCTGCTCTCGCTCGATCGGCTTTCGTCCTCCGAAATCGTCATGACGCACGAGCTCATTGCCAACATGCTGGGAGTGCGGCGCGAAGGGGTTACTGATGCGGTCGGCAAGCTCCAGAAGCTCGGAGTGATCCGTTACAGTCGCGGGCGGATCGCCGTGTTGAACCGCCCCGAACTCGAGCGGCTCTGTTGCGAGTGCTACGCTGTGGTGAAGAGGGAGACCGAGAGGCTGTTGCCGAGCCCGATACGCACGGAGCCTGTCTGACTAATGCCCGCCTACCGCGGCCGCCTGTCAGCGGCATCTTTCGCCCCGAGCATTCGTCAGCACAGGCTCCTAGGCCAGGTGCGGTCGCAGCAGCTGCCGCAGAGCAACGGCTCCGACCGGTTTTGCCAGATAGACGAGAGGCCCGGTCGTACAGGCGTCGTCTACGATCAGAACTCCCGTCGGCTGACTACCGGTTGCAAGCAGCGGCCAGCTCAAGGGCTGCCGTGCTTCGATTCCATGGTCGTACGAGCGCAGGGAGGTTGCACCTCGGCTGGACCCAAGCGTATGGGTGTCCTCGCCGGATAGACGGCGTAGGGCGCTGCAACGAGACGATTTGGGTGCTCACGCACCGAATCTGGGCCGTTTGGCTTGGCTTTGTCAGTGCCGTCTCACACATAAGCAAACGCAAATACCGGGACGGTCTAGCCGCCAGTACCGTCCCGCCCCGGGCTCAATGTACGCTGCCGCACAGACGCAGCTTTGATTCTGACGTAGATTCGGGGATGAACCGCGGGTGGGCCGCAGGGGAGGAGCTTCGTAAGATGCATCTGAGTTTGGTTGACGCTTTCGGGAAGTTCGGCTCCAAACCGGGCGATCGGCTGCGCGCGCTTTCCGCGATGGCGGCTGATGGAGCCATGGTGCTCAACTGCTCGCCCGCGTATTTCGGCCATCCAACACAAGGCGTGCTTCGTTATGAAGACCGGCTCTCCCGAGAGGAGGCTCGTGCCAAATGCATCGAGCTTCTCGGTCAGCATTTGACGCTTGCGCGTGATGCCGCCCTTCCCGTGCGGATGGTAGTGACGTCAGTCGTGAGCGAAAAGAAACGCAGCGTGAAACGCCACGTGCGTTCCGACTTGATCGGCAAGGTGGTCAAGTTCGATGGAGACCATTTCATTGTCGATTTCACGCGACGGGATGAGCTTCGCCAAGCTACACCTGTCGCTCGGGCTAGTGGCCAAGGCGCACCTGAGCTACCCGATGAACGTGTCGGATAACAGCGCTATTTCGCGCCATACGTCCGCCGAGATGGTCTCTTCTTTGTGTGATGCGTGCAGGCCAAGGCAGCTATCGGCAGTGAAAATCCCGCCGTCAGCTGCTTTGATGAAAGTGTAAGGACCCAGTTGACTGCGGCTACCGTTGCTGTTCGTCACGCGCAGATAGACCGGTCCACTGGACTCGAATGCTCGATGTGGCCGAGATCCGAGTAGCCAGGCTCGCTTGGAGTAATGTGCGGCGATTGCATTGTCTGGGCCGCGAAGCGTTGCGTCCGCGCATATCCTGAAGTGCATGCCGCGCACCAGTATCGGTGAATCACCGTGCATGGGCCGAAAAGTAAGAGTGATCAACTCCCGAGCTCAACGGCGCTTGCGGACGAAGTTCTGATTCCTGTCATGGCTATGATGTCCACGGCGCGCGCGGGCGCGCACCGGATTTCAGTTCGGGGGTGTCAGGGAGGCGTTGCGCGGCAAGTGGGGATGGATATCGAACGCGATCGTCAGCCGAAGACGTCCGAGCAACGCAGAAGCTTCCGGCGACAGGCTCAGCCGGAAGACTCCGCGAGCGAACAGACTGACAGTCAACTCGGCAGTGCCGCCGTCCGTACTGAGCTGCTGCAGAAAGTCTTCCGATCGGCGTAACTGAGCCAGTATTTTCAGAAGCACGCTCTCCACTGTCGTCTGCTCGGACGAGAGTTGCGGCCCCTCCATCACAGGTCCGGTCCAATAGCTTTGGTGATAGCCCCGCTCGAGCTCCTCGCCGGCAGGGCCTCGCCTCGCCTGGCCCGCTTTCCAGGTGTGCTGCGGCTCGATGCCGAGCGACTGGGTGATCGGGGATGGATCTATAGTTGGGTGACGAATGCACAGAGAAATCGTGAACTCGTAGTCGTTCATGGGCAATCCGTCACCTGAGGGTCCCGGTGGCGACAGGCGCGCGCACCGAACATGACCCGCTTGTACCGGGACGACCGACGGATCGCCGCTGTGTTTGCGGCGACATCGCTTCCGAATTGGTCGCGGCCAAGGCCACGGAAGCGTTCTTCAGTAGCGCCGCGAACCGTCGCGGTTGCCGAAAGTGCACCAACCGAAAGACTAGACTACAGAAGTTCCACGAACCCTGCCCGGCTTTCGTCTGGAGGGGTAACGCGCTTTCGTAACCGCGGACACACATTGAGACTGGCGCCGTACCGCAGGACTCCTGCGAGCAGGCCTGCGCGAGTGCGGTGATGTGGAGTCAACACCTGACATGTGCAGGTGATATTGCACAGCTCGCGGCGCGCCTGTTGAATGCGAGCTGCCCGCAGCGGCCGCTTCTGGCGGCCCGCGGGTAGCGGCGTCCGCTGGCCCCCTACTGGTATGTTACGGTGAATTCGTAGTTGAGATGCAGCTGGCAAGACATCTGCGTGACCCGCCGGTCGGGCCGGTGGCCCTGGCATTTCAGCGTCCCTTCGACCTTCGCCAGCCGATCCGTCAGAAGGAGGTTCACGATGGCGGTGAGATCGAACTGTCCGTCGCAGTCCGCGTAGGGGCAAGGGAGCTCAAAAAAAGCCCACGCCGGCGGATGCGGCGCGCTGACTGGGATGCCGGAATGGTTGTCGCCGTACCGTCGAATTTCAGCTCGAGCCGAAGTTGTTGGACACTGGGAAAGGCGACCCGCAGTTGTGGCGCGGCTGCCCGGTCACGACGCAGCCTGTCGATATACTCCTGCCGCAAAGCGGCTGGACTGGATGTGGGCAACTTCACGTTCCGCTCTCAGTGCTCGGCACGCGGGGATCTGTCAGCTTCTGCGCGGCAGCGTCCCCGATACGTTCGCCGTCGGTGGCCGGGCGGGCTGAGCGACGTTGCTGCTGATAGTAATTTCGGCATGGACTCTCCGCAACTGCCGAAGTGGGATCCTTGACCGTGGCAATGCCCGGGCAGGCTGCCGCCTGGCGGGATGTTGGGATGATCCTCGAAGACGAGGCAGTCAAGGGTTTGCAGCAGGTGGCGAGTGTACACTAGAACGAGTCCCCAGTACCGCTGGGCAAGCCCACTCTCCTGTCGGGACCTCGGCCTGAAGTCCACAATCTAGTCCATTCCAGCTTCGTAAACTGGAATAAACCTGTTCAATCAATAGCTTAGGCGCTGAGTGCTGTTCCCATCACCCGCTCACCCCAGGGTCGGCTGAGTTCCCTGAGTTTCCGCAAGCCATTGCCCGATCATCGAACGAGCGTAGCCACCGACGAGGCTCCGAGCAGCATCAACGCCGCCAGGCAAAACGTCAGCGACAACAGCATCTCTGGCCATTCGAGCTCCGGCGGCAGCAACATACTATCAACGCGGCCTTGGGTCAGGCGATGAAGCACGATGTATAGGACACGTCTCCACGTGGCTTTGTACCAATTGGCGGTACGCGTAAGGGCGTAGTCAAAGCGATAATACTCGTCATCCGGATAGCCCGCGGGCCTGGTGCAAGGGCTATTGGCATAACGAGCCGTTCCAACACCGAACGGTTCGATGACAGGTTGCACGCCAGAGCGCAGCGCCAGAAGGTCGATCGCGCCGCCCCGCGAGTCTGTATACCACACGCCATAGTCAACATCGATGAGCAGATTTTCAGTGCCGGCTGTTACTTGTGCGAGGCAGTGAGCAGCGCCCAGATCAGACTGTCGAAAGACAGTGACCTGCGCTGCGCGAATTCCGATCGCATCCAGAGCGGTGATGAAGAGCCGATGCGTGCCGGAGCAGCAGCCGCCTCTTTGAAGAACCGCCACAGGTGATGCGCCCAGCACGGACAGCAGCGGTGAGATAAACACCGGATCTGGGTCTGTGCGCCAGACTTCGCTGAATATCACGCGCGCCAGTGCAAAGGCGGCGTGACGTTGCGATTGGCAATCTTGAGTGACCCTGCGGGCAAATTTCGCGATGTGCCTCTTGCCCAGCCAATAGCAGCTGAGGGATGCGGTGGCGCCCAGGCACAGTACGATGGCGCCAACACTAGTCAAGCCATGCATCGACGCAAAGACCTCCGATGTCGGTTCAGCGCGTTGGAATTTTCTTTGCCGGCCATCTCGCCGGGGGGCAGCGCCGTGCACTAGGTAACCCGAGCGGTCACGCTTCGTCAATAGATGACGGTCACACTGGCGCGGATCAGGTTTTTCGCAATGCGCTCAAGTAATCCCGCCTAATTTATTGATCTTTTAGTATTTTCGAGAGGAAATCAGCGCAGACTCGCGCAGCTCGAATCTCAGCCGTCGAATTCCAATGATCACGCTGAGGGTAGAAAGCGCGACTCCCCCGAGGGACGCCCCTATGACCGTGATGTCCCAGACAGGACGATGAGCCCACCCACAGCCCCCTCGCCATACATCAACGAGGCCGGTCCCTTCAGGCCCTCGATCCGGTCGAAGGCAACGGCATCCATGGGCCGTGCCTCCTGGGAGGCCGTGTTCTGGCGGACGCCAATGTATCGTCAATAACCGATACTGACGATACATTGCCTTTGCGCGATAACGGCCTTCAATAGAAATGCGAGATCGGCACCGGATCTTCCCATCCAGGCGCGATGGTAAAGAGTCCCCCTATGGCTTGGAGCTCCAAGCCTGAGGCGATCAAGAGGCCGCTGACGAAGCTGTTTGAATTATAGCCGCTGAACAATTCAGGAAACAGGGAATACTTGACCTCATTGTGGTTATAGTTATTCGTTAATCCGAGTAGTTGCTCGATGATCAGGTCTTCGCCGGCCGCGCCTCCCGGTATATCAAACACATACTTGTGTTCCTGTGTAGAGCCGTAGTCCCTTTCGCCGACTCCAGCCACGAGATTGCCGAAATTGAACGTGGGATTGCCGGCAGAATCGGTGAACCAGTACGTATTCTGCGGCCCGGCGCCGATGGTGGTAGACCAACATCCACTACTATAATGAAAACCAGGTTGGTACGCCCAGAAGGCCTGGTCTATAGGGGTGACTACCAGAGAAGCTCCCCAGCGGATTGATGTGCGACACTACCCGTCCCAGAGCGTCGTAGCCAAACGTCTCGGCGCTCGTATCCACCGTTCGCGTTACGACGCGGCCCAGCACCTCATACTGATAGGCAACGCCATTATTGGTATAGGGCCCGGTTTCGACGGCGAGTTTGAGCGCACCCAAGGAGCCGATAGGCTGATACTGGAAGGTCGTCGCCCCAACGCCGTCCTTCATCGCCGTCATCCTTGGGAAATAGGCGTCATATGTGAAGGTTACATTGGGCGTGGAATTGACCAGCCTTCTTGGGGCGTACCAACCTGGTTTTCATTATAGTAGTGGATGTTGGTCTACCACCATCGGCGCCGGGCCGCAGAATACGTACTGGTTCACCGATTCTGCCGGCAATCCCACGTTCAATTTCGGCAATCTCGTGGCTGGAGTCGGCGAAAGGGACTACGGCTCTACACAGGAACACAAGTATGTGTTTGATATACCGGGAGGCGCGGCCGGCGAAGACCTGATCATCGAGCAACTACTCGGATTAACGAATAACTATAACCACAATGAGGTCAAGTATTCCCTGTTTCCTGAATTGTTCAGCGGCTATAATTCAAACAGCTTCGTCAGCGGCCTCTTGATCGCCTCAGGCTTGGAGCTCCAAGCCAGTGGGGGACTCGTTACCATCGCGCCTGGATGGGAAGATCCGGTGCCGATCTCCATTTCTATTGAAGGCCGTTATCGCGCAAAGGCAATGTATCGTCAGTATCGGTTATTGACGATACATTGGCGTCCGCCAGAACCCAGCCTCCCAGGAGGCACGGCCCATGGATGCCGTTGCCTCGACCGGATCGAGGGCCTGAAGGGACCGGCCTCGTTGATGTATGGCGAGGGGGCTGTGGGTGGGCTCATCGTCCTGTCTGGGACATCACGGTCATAGGGGCGTCCCTCGGGGGAGTCGCGCTTTCTACCCTCAGCGTGATCATTGGAATTCGACGGCTGAGATTCGAGCTGCGCGAGTCTGCGCTGATTTCCTCTCGAAAATACTAAAAGATCAATAAATTAGGCGGGATTACTTGAGCGCATTGCGAAAAACCTGATCCGCGCCAGTGTGACCGTCATCTATTGACGAAGCGTGACCGCTCGGGTTACCTAGTGCACGGCGCTGCCCCCCGGCGAGATGGCCGGCAAAGAAAATTCCAACGCGCTGAACCGACATCGGAGGTCTTTGCGTCGATGCATGGCTTGACTAGTGTTGGCGCCATCGTACTGTGCCTGGGCGCCACCGCATCCCTCAGCTGCTATTGGCTGGGCAAGAGGCACATCGCGAAATTTGCCCGCAGGGTCACTCAAGATTGCCAATCGCAACGTCACGCCGCCTTTGCACTGGCGCGCGTGATATTCAGCGAAGTCTGGCGCACAGACCCAGATCCGGTGTTTATCTCACCGCTGCTGTCCGTGCTGGGCGCATCACCTGTGGCGGTTCTTCAAAGAGGCGGCTGCTGCTCCGGCACGCATCGGCTCTTCATCACCGCTCTGGATGCGATCGGAATTCGCGCAGCGCAGGTCACTGTCTTTCGACAGTCTGATCCGGGCGCTGCTCACTGCCTCGCACAAGTAACAGCCGGCACTGAAAATCTGCTCATCGATGTTGACTATGGCGTGTGGTATACAGACTCGCGGGGCGGCGCGATCGACCTTCTGGCGCTGCGCTCTGGCGTGCAACCTGTCATCGAACCGTTCGGTGTTGGAACGGCTCGTTATGCCAATAGCCCTTGCACCAGGCCCGCGGGCTATCCGGATGACGAGTATTATCGCTTTGACTACGCCCTTACGCGTACCGCCAATTGGTACAAAGCCACGTGGAGACGTGTCCTATACATCGTGCTTCATCGCCTGACCCAAGGCCGCGTTGATAGTATGTTGCTGCCGCCGGAGCTCGAATGGCCAGAGATGCTGTTGTCGCTGACGTTTTGCCTGGCGGCGTTGATGCTGCTCGGAGCCTCGTCGGTGGCTACGCTCGTTCGATGATCGGGCAATGGCTTGCGGAAACTCAGGGAACTCAGCCGACCCTGGGGTGAGCGGGTGATGGGAACAGCACTCAGCGCCTAAGCTATTGATTGAACAGGTTTATTCCAGTTTACGAAGCTGGAATGGACTAGATTGTGGACTTCAGGCCGAGGTCCCGACAGGAGAGTGGGCTCGCCCAGCGGTACTGGGGACTCGTTCTAGTGTACACTCGCCACCTGCTGCAAACCCTTGACTGCCTCGTCTTCGAGGATCATCCCAACATCCCGCCAGGCGGCAGCCTGCCCGGGCATTGCCACGGTCAAGGATCCCACTTCGGCAGTTGCGGAGAGTCCATGCCGAAATTCAACTATCAGCAGCAACGTCGCTCAGCCCGCCCGGCCACCGACGGCGAACGTATCGGGGACGCCGCCGCGCAGAAGCTCACAGATCCCCGCGTGCCGAGCACTGAGAGCGGAACGTGAAGTTGCCCACATCCAGTCCAGCCGCTTTGCGGCAGGAGTATATCGACAGGCTGCGTCGTGACCGGGCAGCCGCGCCACAACTGCGGGTCGCCTTTCCCAGTGTCCAACAACTTCGGCTCGAGCTGAAATTCGACGGTACGGCGACAACCATTCCGGCATCCCAGTCACACGTGCTGCATCCGCCGGCGCGGGCTTTTTTTGAGCTCCCTTGCCCCTACGCGGACTGCGACGGACAGTTCGATCTCACCGCCATCGTGAACCTCCTTCTGACGGATCGGCTGGCGAAGGTCGAAGGGACGCTGAAATGCCAGGGCCACCGGCCCGACCGGCGGGTCACGCAGATGTCTTGCCAGCTGCATCTCAACTACGAATTCACCGTAACATACCAGTAGGGGGCCAGCGGACGCCGCTACCCGCGGGCCGCCAGAAGCGGCCGCTGCGGCAGCTCGCATTCAACAGGCGCGCCGCGAGCTGTGCAATATCACCTGCACATGTCAGGTGTTGACTCCACATCACCGCACTCGCGCAGGCCTGCTCGCAAGGAGTCCTGCGGTACGGCGCCAGTCTCAATGTGTGTCCGCGGTTACGAAAGCGCGTTACCCCTCCAGACGAAAGCCGGGCAGGGTTCGTGGAACTTCTGTAGTCTAGTCTTTCGGTTGGTGCACTTTCGGCAACCGCGACGGTTCGCGGCGCTACTGAAGAACGCTTCCGTGGCCTTGGCCGCGACCAATTCGGAAGCGACGTCGCCGCAAACACAGCGGCGATCCGTCGGTCGTCCCGGTACAAGCGGGTCATGTTCGGTGCGCGCGCCTGTCGCCACCGGGACCCTCAGGTGACGGATTGCCCATGAACGACTACGAGTTCACGATTTCTCTGTGCATTCGTCACCCAACTATAGATCCATCCTCGATCACCCAGTCGCTCGGCATCGAGCCGCAGCACACCTGGAAAGCGGGCCAGGCGAGGCGAGGCCCTGCCGGCGAGGAGCTCGAGCGGGGCTATCACCAAAGCTATTGGACCGGACCTGTGATGGAGGGGCCGCAACTCTCGTCCGAGCAGACGACAGTGGAGAGCGTGCTTCTGAAAATACTGGCTCAGTTACGCCGATCGGAAGACTTTCTGCAGCAGCTCAGTACGGACGGCGGCACTGCCGAGTTGACTGTCAGTCTGTTCGCTCGCGGAGTCTTCCGGCTGAGCCTGTCGCCGGAAGCTTCTGCGTTGCTCGGACGTCTTCGGCTGACGATCGCGTTCGATATCCATCCCCACTTGCCGCGCAACGCCTCCCTGACACCCCCGAACTGAAATCCGGTGCGCGCCCGCGCGCGCCGTGGACATCATAGCCATGACAGGAATCAGAACTTCGTTCGCAAGCGCCGTTGAGCTCGGGAGTTGATCACTCTTACTTTTCGGCCCATGCACGGTGATTCACCGATACTGGTGCGCGGCATGCACTTCAGGATATGCGCGGACGCAACGCTTCGCGGCCCAGACAATGCAATCGCCGCACATTACTCCAAGCGAGCCTGGCTACTCGGATCTCGGCCACATCGAGCATTCGAGTCCAGTGGACCGGTCTATCTGCGCGTGACGAACAGCAACGGTAGCCGCAGTCAACTGGGTCCTTACACTTTCATCAAAGCAGCTGACGGCGGGATTTTCACTGCCGATAGCTGCCTTGGCCTGCACGCATCACACAAAGAAGAGACCATCTCGGCGGACGTATGGCGCGAAATAGCGCTGTTATCCGACACGTTCATCGGGTAGCTCAGGTGCGCCTTGGCCACTTAGCCCGAGCGACAGGTGTAGCTTGGCGAAGCTCATCCCGTCGCGTGAAATCGACAATGAAATGGTCTCCATCGAACTTGACCACCTTGCCGATCAAGTCGGAACGCACGTGGCGTTTCACGCTGCGTTCTTTTTCGCTCACGACTGACGTCACTACCATCCGCACGGGAAGGGCGGCGTCACGCGCAAGCGTCAAATGCTGACCGAGAAGCTCGATGCATTTGGCACCAGCCTCCTCTCGGGAGAGCCGGTCTTCATAACGAAGCACGCCTTGTGTTGGATGGCCGAAATACGCGGGCGAGCAGTTGAGCACCATGGCTCCATCAGCCGCCATCGCGGAAAGCGCGCGCAGCCGATCGCCCGGTTTGGAGCCGAACTTCCCGAAAGCGTCAACCAAACTCAGATGCATCTTACGAAGCTCCTCCCCTGCGGCCCACCCGCGGTTCATCCCCGAATCTACGTCAGAATCAAAGCTGCGTCTGTGCGGCAGCGTACATTGAGCCCGGGGCGGGACGGTACTGGCGGCTAGACCGTCCCGGTATTTGCGTTTGCTTATGTGTGAGACGGCACTGACAAAGCCAAGCCAAACGGCCCAGATTCGGTGCGTGAGCACCCAAATCGTCTCGTTGCAGCGCCCTACGCCGTCTATCCGGCGAGGACACCCATACGCTTGGGTCCAGCCGAGGTGCAACCTGGCTCGCTGGTTCCGACCATGGAATCGAAGCACGGCAGCCCTTGAGCTGGCCGCTGCTTGCAACCGGTAGTCAGCCGACGGGAGTTCTGATCGTAGACGACGCCTGTACGACCGGGCCTCTCGTCTATCTGGCAAAACCGGTCTGAGCCGTTGCTCTGCGGCAGCTGCTGCGACCGCACCTGGCCTAGGAGCCTGTGCTGACTAATGCTCGGGGCGAAAGATGCCGCTGACAGGCGGCCGCGGTAGGCGGGCATTAGTCAGACAGGCTCCGTGCGTATCGGGCTCGGCAACAGCCTCTCGGTCTCCCTCTTCACCACAGCGTAGCACTCGCAACAGAGCCGCTCGAGTTCGGGGCGGTTCAACACGGCGATCCGCCCGCGACTGTAACGGATCACTCCGAGCTCTGGAGCTTGCCGACCGCATCAGTAACCCCTTCGCGCCGCACTCCCAGCATGTTGGCAATGAGCTCGTGCGTCATGACGATTTCGGAGGACGAAAGCCGATCGAGCGAGAGCAGCAGCCATCGGCATAGTTGCTGGTCGACGCTGTGATGGCGATTGCACACCGCGGTCTGCGCCATTTGAGTGAGCAACGATTGCGTGTAGCGCAGCAGTACATACATCAGGTCGCCGTGCAGACCGAACTCCCGTTTCAGGCGAGCCCCAGTCATGCGATAGGCATAACCCGCGCTCTGTACGACCGCGCGACTGGTGGTGGTTTCTCCGCCCATGAAGAGCGAGACGCCCACCGCGCCATCGTTGCCGACAACGGCAATTTCAGCGGAGGCGCCGCTGTAGAGGACGTACAACAGCGAGACAATTGCGTCGGTCGGGAAATAGATGTGAGGCATGAGGCTGCCGGACTCGTACAGCACGGCACCCAGCGGCAAGCTCACCAGCTTCAAATATGGGAGAAGCATGGCGCGCACCTCGGGCGGCAATGAGCGCAGGATGTGGTTTTGCTCGAGGGACCGAATCCGGGACATGGCTGACGTCGCCGCACTCGAACTTGGCTTCGGCAGCAGATTCTAGCGCAATCCACGCGGGAGCGGCCGCGATGCGAATTGCCGGCACAGGCGCCCGTCTTGCTGTAGAGTGGGCTGCGGATCGCATATCTTTCGGCTTGTCTGCCGTTGGCGCAGCGCTTCTGCAAGCGTTCCTGCAATGACGCCGCCCTCATCACCTTTCGAGCCAGAACGCAGGACTTTCCTGCCGCTATATCTTTTCGTGAGTAATCCCTGAATGACTAAACTATATGTTGGAAATCTTCCTTTCACAGCGACGGAGGATTCCGTACGCGCGTTGTTCGCGGCTCACGGCACGGTCGAAAGCCTGTCGTTGGTCAGCGACCGCGATACCGGCAGGCCGCGTGGGTTTGGATTTGTAGAGATGGCGAATGCGGATGCTAGGCGCGCCACGGAAGCCCTCAATGGTGCCGATTTCGACGGCCGTCCCTTACGGATCAGCGAGGCCCAGAGCAAGGATCGTTCTAACGGCAACGATCGCGGCGGACAACGCCGCTATTGAGCACCGGCCAAGGGCCGGCTGAATCGAGTGTTTATTCAAACATCCTCAGGCGGCCGCTGGCACTCGCATTCCCAGATTTCGAAGCAGTGGCGATGGAATCTGGCCAATTCAGGGCTGACACCTGGCGCATAGTCCACCGCATAGGACGCTTGCGCGGAAGTGATTCGCTTGCCGCAGCCGGCACAGAGTCCCCCGCCAGCGTATTCGCCCAGGCGGCGCCACGGCGCGCTATGGGGCAAGGCTCGCTGATACAACCGCATCCGGACCTCGAGCGTCGCTACAATGTCCTTCATCGGGAAATCCAGTCCCCACAATTTGCCGGTGGCCGGATTGGTCGAGGCCGGCCCAGTCGACCCATGCAGCCGCCGATGACGTCGAGCAGATGACGAAGTAACGGTCGGTGTCGAGCGGTCTGCCGGGGCCGACCATCGTATCCCACCAGCCGGGCTTGCCGGTCACTGGATGGGTGTTGGCGACATGCTGATCGCCGGTCAGCGCATGGCAAACCAGGATGGCGTTCGATCGATCGGCATTGAGCGTGCCATAGGTCTGGTAGGCGATCTGGAACGGTGAGAGGTCGATGCCGAATCGAGTTTTAGCGGCTGGTCGGCGCCGAATTTGGCGACCGGCGAACTCGGATGGTCGGCCTCATGCGCGCGATCCTCGGCGGAGATGC